>DASVCL010000070.1:0-41393 GCA_036381615.1 Alphaproteobacteria bacterium | reverse complement strand
TCGCGTCGTTGATCGCGATCTTGAGGCCCGCCGCCGCGTGGGCCACGGCGTCCTCGAGCGACTGGATCGACTGCGCGAGGAGCTTGATCGTCTCCTCCTCGATGCGGGCATCGGCCGAGATCAGCAGCGGCTTGCCGGAGTTGAGCAGCTCGCGCGAGGTCGCCAGGACCTCGGAGAAGAGCGTGACCTCGTACACGCCGCCCGCGTCCGAAAGCTGCACGAAGGCGAAGCGGTTGCCCTTGGCCGAGGTGCGCTCCTGCTTGCCGATCACCGTCCCGGCCAGCTTGACGCGCGCCGCACCGCCTGCGGCAAGGCGGCCCGCCAGCTCGCTCGACCGGATCACGCCCAGACGCTGCAGCCCCTTGGCATATGCATCGAGCGGATGGGCCGAGAGATAGAAGCCGAGCGCCTCAAACTCGTTCTGCAGACGCTCGTGAAGCGGCCAGTCCGGAATCTGCGGCAGCGACAGTTTCGGCGCCGATCCGCCGCCGAAAAGGCTGGTCTGGCTGCTGGCGCGCTCGTCGGCGGCAGCGGCAGCGAAGCGCAGGATGGTCTCGATCGCGGCGAAGACGCGGGCGCGGTTGCGTTCGAGCGAGTCGAACGCACCGGCCTTCACCAGCGCCTCGAGCTGGCGTTTGTTGATCTGCTTGGTATCGAGACGCCGTGCAAAGTCGGTCAGGTCCTTGAACGGCCCGTTCCGTTCCCGCTCCGCGACCAGCGCCTGCATCGCCGCAAAGCCGACACCCTTGGCCGCCGCGAGCGCATAGCGCACCGCGCCGCGCTCCTCTCCTTCCGGGAACTCGACCGAGAAGTCCGCCCGCGAGCGATTGATGTCGGGCGGCAGCAGCGTGATCTTGAGCCGGTCCAACTCCTGGCGGAACACGTTGAGCTTGTCCGTGTTCGCCAGGTCGAACGTCATCAGCGCGGCCAGGAACTCGACCGGATAGTTCGCCTTCAGATACGCCGTCTGATAGGCGACCAGCGCATACGCGGCCGCGTGTGACTTGTTGAAGCCGTAGCCCGCGAACTTGGCGACCTGGTCGAAGATCGACGAGGCCTGCGCCTCCGGCACCCCACGCGCCACCGCGCCGTCGACGAAGTGCTTGCGCTGGGCGTCCATCTCCTCCTTGATCTTCTTGCCCATGGCACGGCGCAGCAGGTCGGCGCCGCCGAGGCTGTAGCCCGACAGCACCTGGGCAATCTGCATCACCTGTTCCTGATAGATGATGACGCCGAAGGTCTCCTTGAGGATGCCCTCGAGCGCGGGATGCATGTAATCGGGCTTCTCCAGCCCGTGCTTGCAGTTCGTGTATTTCGGGATGTTCTCCATCGGGCCGGGCCGATAGAGGGCGACGAGCGCGATGATGTCCTCGAACCGGTCGGGACGAAGGCGCCGCATCGCATCGCGCATGCCCGAACTTTCAAGCTGGAACACGCCGACCGTGTCGCCGCGGGCAAGCAGCTCGTAGGTCTTGCGGTCGTCGAGCGGCAGATTGGACAGATCGAGCTCGATGCCGCGCCGGCGCAGCAGCTCGACCGCGCGCGCAAGCACCGTCAGCGTCTTGAGGCCGAGGAAGTCGAACTTCACCAGGCCCGCCTGTTCGACATATTTCATGTTGAACTGGGTGACGGGCATGGTCGAGCGCGGATCGCGATAGAGCGGTATGAGCTCGTCGAGCGGCCGGTCGCCGATGACGACGCCGGCGGCATGGGTCGAGGCGTGGCGGTAGAGCCCCTCCAGCTTCAGGGCGATATCGATCAGGCGGGCGACCGCCTCGTCCGTCCGACGCATCTCCTGCAGCAGCGGCTCGCCGTCGATCGCCTGCTGCAAGGTCACCGGATTGGCCGGATTGTTCGGCACCAGCTTGCAGATGCGGTCGACCTGCCCATAGGGCATGCCGAGAACGCGACCGACGTCGCGCAGCACGGCACGCGCCTGCAGCTTACCGAACGTGATGATCTGGGCGACGCGATCGGCGCCGTACTCCGCCTGAACGTAGCGGATGACCTCGTCGCGGCGGTCCTGGCAGAAGTCGATGTCGAAATCCGGCATCGACACGCGTTCCGGATTGAGGAAGCGCTCGAACAGCAGGCCGAAACGCAGCGGATCGAGATCCGTGATGGTGAGCGCCCAGGCGACGAGCGAGCCGGCGCCCGATCCACGGCCCGGCCCGACGGGAATTCCATGATCCTTCGCCCATTGAATGAAATCGGCGACGATCAGGAAGTAGCCCGCGAACCCCATCTTGACGATGACGTCGAGTTCGTAGGCCAGCCGCTCGCGATACGGACGCGCAAGCGTCTCGCGCGTCGCCTCGTCGTGCTCGGCCTTCCAGACCTGCTGCGCCAGGCGCCGCTCGAGCCCCGTCACGGCAAGCTCGCGCAGGGTCGTCTCCACGCCCCGCGCCTGCGCCTTCGGCGGGACCGGCAGGATCGGCTTGCGCGGCTTCAGCAGGAACGAGCAACGACGCGCGATGACCAGCGTGTTGTCGAGCGCCTCAGGAACGTCCGCGAACAGCGCGCGCATCTCCGCAGCCGACTTGAAACGATACTCGGGATTCAGGCGCCGCCGGTCAGGTTCGGCGACGTAACGGCCATCGGCGATGCAAAGGAGCGCGTCGTGCGCGTCATACATGTCCTCCTTTGCGAAGAACGCCTCGTTGGTGGCCACCAGCGGCAGGCCGTGACGGTAGGCGAGCTCGATCAGTTGCGGCTCGATGCGGTTTTCCGCCTCGATTCCATGCCGCATCAACTCGACATAAAGCCGGCCCGGGAAGGCGGCGGCGAGACGCGTCAGCATTTCCTCGGCCGCCGCAGTCCGCCCGTCGGCCAGCAGGCGGCCCACGGTTCCGGCCGGTCCGCCGGTGAGCGCGATGAGGCCGTCGGCGAGCGACTCGACCGCCTCGATCGGGACCTGCGGCGCCTCGGCCGACTCCGTTTCGAGATAGGATTTGCTGACGAGCTTGGCGAGGTTGCGATAACCCGCCTCGGTCTGGGCCAGCAGGACCAGTGTGTCGGGCTTCGACACACGACCGCCGCGCATGCCTTCGTCCGTCCGCCGGATCGCGATCTGGCAGCCGATGATCGGCTGCACGCCGGCATCCATCGCGGCGAGCGAGAATTCCATCGCGGCGAAGAGATTGCCGGTGTCGGTCACGGCGACGGCCGGCATCCGTTCGCGCTTGCACAGCTCGATCAGCTGCTTGATCTTGATCGCGCCTTCCGACAGCGAGTACGCCGAGTGGACGCGCAGATGGACGAAATCAGCGTGGGCCACGGATCAGACTCCGTCCACGAGAGAGGCACGGTCGTGCGACTCGCGGAGCCGCGCCAGCAATGTTCCGCGCCGCGTCGCCCACGGTCAAGCCGGCACGATCAGGCCGTCGCGGATCGTCACGGTCCGATCCATCCGCCTGGCAAGCTCGGGATTGTGCGTTGCGATCAGCGCGGCAAGACCGGTGGACCGCACCAGGCGCATCAGCTCCTCGAACACGGCGTCCGCCGTATGCGGATCGAGGTTTCCGGTCGGTTCGTCCGCGAGCAGGACGCGCGGCGCATTGGCGAGCGCGCGCACAATGGCGACGCGCTGCTGCTCGCCGCCCGAGAGCCGCGCCGGCCGATGCGTTTCGCGGGCGGAAAGGCCGACCGCCGCGAGCAGTTCGCGCGCCCGCGCCCGCGCCATGCTGCGCGGCACGCCGGCGATCATCTGCGGCAGCATCACGTTCTCGAGCGCGGAGAATTCCGGCAGCAGGTGATGGAATTGATAGACGAAGCCGAGATACTTGCGACGCATGGCGCTGCGCTCGGCATCGCTCATCGCGGCGCAGGACTGCCCCGACAGGAGGATGTCGCCCGCGTCCGGCCGCTCGAGGAGACCGGCGATATGGAGCAGCGTGGATTTCCCGGCCCCGGACGGGCCGACCAGGGCGACCGTCTCACCGGGGCGGATCGCCAGTGACGCGCCGTTCAGCACCTCGAGCGCCGCGTCGGCCTGACGGAAGCGCCGGACGATTCCGACCAGTTCGAGCGCCGCGTCACTCATAACGCAACGCTTCCACGGGATCGAGGCGGGCGGCCCGCCAGGAGGGATAGATCGTCGCGAGGAACGAGAGGGCGAGCGCCATGACGACGACGGAGACGACCTCCATCGGATCGACTTTCGCCGGAAGCCGCGACAGGAAATAGATCTCAGGCGAGAACAACGGCGTTCCGGTCAGTGCCTGCAGCCATTGCCGGATCGTCTCGATATTGGCGGTGAACAGGATGCCGAGAACGAAACCGGCGATCGTGCCCGTGACGCCGACGCTGGCGCCCGCCAGGAAGAAGACGCGCATCACTGCACCGCGCGTCGCGCCCATCGTGCGCAGGATCGCGATGTCCTTGGACTTGTCCTTCACCAGCATGATCAGGCTGGAGACGATGTTGAACGCCGCGACCAGGATGATCAGGGTCAAGATCAGGAACATCACGTTCCGTTCGACCTGGAGGGCGTTGAAGAAGCTCGAATTCGCCTGCTGCCAGTCGAAGATGCGAAAGCCGGGCCCGAGAGCTTCGGCAACGGTGCGCCGCATGTCGCGCAGCCGATCCGGGTCCTGGACCATCAGCTCGATGCCGCTCACGCCGTCGCCCAGGCGAAAGAACAGCTGGGCAGCCTGGAGCGGCAGATAGACGAACGTGTTGTCGTATTCGAACATCCCGACTTCGAAGATCGCCACCACCCGATAGGCCCGCATGCGCGGCACGGTGCCGAAGGCCGTGGTCGTCCCCTGCGGGGAGATCAGGGTGATGCTGTCGCCGATGCGGAGCCCGAACCGCTGCGCCATGCGGCTGCCGATGACGGCCACATCCTCGCCCTCGAACCGCGCAAGGTCGCCGCCGACGATGTGGCTCGCGACGAGCGTGCGGTTGCGCAGATCCTCCGGCCGCATGCCGCGCACGAGCGCCCCGCCGGCCACGCCGTTCGCGGTCGCCAGCACCTGCCCCTCGATGATCGGCGCGGCCGCCACCACCTGGGGCAAGCCGCGCATGCGGTCGGTCACGTCGACATAGTCGGTCAGCGGCCCCCCTTGGCCGTAGACGGTCATATGCCCGTTGAGGCCGAGAATGCGTCCGAGCAGTTCGGCCCGGAAGCCGTTCATCACGGCCATGACGATGATGAGCGTCGCCACGCCGAGCGCGATGCCGAGAAGCGAGAACCCCGCGATGACGGAGATGAAGCCTTCCTGGCGGCGTGCCCGCAGATAGCGGAACGCCATCATCCGCTCGAACGCACCGAAAGCCATCGCCGGCGTCCGATCAGCCCTTGGCCGCGAGTCTGGCGAGCGCGGCGTCGATCGTGAGCTCCTCCTTCGCGCCCGTGCTCCGCCGCTTGAGCTCGACGACGCCGGACTTGAGACCGCGCGGCCCGACGATGAGCTGCCACGGCACGCCGATCAGGTCCATCGTGGCGAACTTCGCACCCGGACTTTCCGCGCGGTCGTCGTAGAGGACCTCAAGGCCGGCGTTGCGCAGCTTCGTATAGAGGTCGCCCGCCGCCGCGTCGCATGCGGCGTCGCCGCTCCGCAGATTGACGAGCGCCACGTCGAAGGGCGCGACGCTTTCAGGCCAGATGATGCCCGCGTCGTCGTGGCTTGCCTCGATGATCGCGCCGACGAGCCGCGACACGCCGATGCCGTACGACCCCATGTGGACGACGACGTCCCTGCCCTCGGCGTCGGCGACGGTGGCCTTCATCGGCGCCGAGTACTTGGTGCCGAAATAGAAAATGTGCCCGACCTCGATACCGCGCGCCTCCACCCGGTCGCTCTCCGCGATCTGCGCGAACCTGGCCGGATCGTGCTTCTCGTCGGTCGCGGCGTAAAGGCTGGTCCACTTGTCGACGATCGGCTGGAGATCGGCCTCGTAGTCGACGTCCGTCGCCAGCACGTCGAACTCGACGAGGTTGCGGTGACAATAGACCTGGCTCTCTCCCGTCTCGGCGAGGATGATGAACTCGTGGCTCAGGTCGCCGCCGATCGGCCCGGTCTCGGCCGCCATCGGAATCGCCTTCAACCCCATCCGCGCAAAGGTGCGCAAATAGGCAACGAACATCTTGTTGTAGCTGCGTCGCGCGGCCGTCGCGTCGATATCGAACGAATAGCTGTCCTTCATCAGGAACTCGCGGCCGCGCATGACGCCGAAGCGCGGCCGCACTTCGTCGCGGAACTTCCACTGAATGTGGTAGAGCAGCTTCGGCAGCTCCTTGTAGCTGCGGACGGCATTGCGGAAGATGTCGGTGATCAGCTCTTCGTTCGTGGGGCCGTACAGCATCTCCCGCTCGTGCCGATCACGAATGCGGAGCATCTCCTTGCCGTAGTCGTCGTACCGCCCCGACTCCCGCCACAGCTCGGCCGGTTGGATCGTCGGCATCAGCAGCTCCTGGCAGCCGGCCGCGTCCTGCTCCTCGCGCACGATCTGCTCGATCCGCTTGAGCACCCGGAACCCGAGGGGCAGCCATGTGTAAATGCCCGCGCTCGACTGCCGGATCATCCCGGCGCGGAGCATCAGACGATGGGAAACGATCTGCGCCTCGCTCGGGTTCTCGCGAAGCGTGGGCATCAGGAATTGCGAAAGACGCATGGAGCCTCTTGGATCTTTCCGGTATCCCGCCGTCCGGTTCGTCCCGCGCATGACCCGCGGGGCACCCCTCCCCCTTCTTTCCCCGGCGGGGCGCCGACAGGTCGAGGGGCGCTGCGGGTCGAGGTCCGGACAAACCGATCTCGGCCGGGCGCTGCGCGACTTTAGGGAAAGCCATCGGGCAACGCAATTCGCCCGCGATTCGCCCCCAGGGAGAGCGCTTTCGAAACGTCAGCGCGGCAAAAGACGTTCGCGGCAGAGGGCTTCGAGGGCGGCGATCTCGCGGCCCTGCAGGGGTTCGCCGTTGAAGAAGACCTGTCCGTCGGACTCGACCCGGATCTCGCCGATCCGGACATTGGGCTGGAACAGGGGTGAGCTCGGTGGAATGCCGAACCGGCGCAGATCCGCGGCGGCATCGAACGTGATCGCGTCCGGTATCCGTATCCTCGGTACGTCTTCCAGGTCGGCCGGGGGGACGGAGCGGCCGTAGGCGTCGACGCCCGGCCGATAGGCCGCATCCGGGCTCGGCACGTGGCGCACCAGCTTGCGGCAGTCGACGCCGGTGAGCGTGATGGTCTCGGCCCGTGCCGCCATTGCCAAAGCGGCTGCCGAAGCTGTAAGCCATATGCAAACGGCGATTCGCTTCATGCCGGCATTGTGGGGTAGGCCGTTTTAACAATCAGATAACCCCCCGGCCCGGCCAATGCCCATCCGACCGGATCGGGCCAAATGAGGGGGACATCAGTGTTGGATCGCTACTTCAAGCTCCACGAACACCACACCAACGTCCGGACCGAGCTCATTGCCGGTGCCACGACGTTCCTGACGATGGCGTACATCATCTTCGTCAATCCGTCGATCCTGGAGGCGGCCGGGATGGACAAGGGTGCGGTCTTCGTCGCCACCTGCCTCGCCGCGGCACTGAGCTCGCTCATCATGGGGCTCTACGCGAACTATCCGATCGCGCTGGCGCCGGGCATGGGCCTCAACGCGTATTTCGCGTTCGGCCTCGTCCAGGGCATGGGGTTGAGCTGGCAGACCGCGCTGGGCGCCGTGTTCCTGTCGGGCGTCATCGCCGTCGTCCTCAGCGTGTCGCCGGTCCGCGAATGGCTGTTCAACGCCATACCGCACACGCTCAAGATGGCCATTTCCGCCGGCATCGGTCTGTTCCTGGGCATCATCGCGCTGAAGAGCGCGGGCGTGATCGTCGCCCACCCGGCAACGTTCGTCACGATCGGCAACCTGACGGAAATGCCGGTGGTGCTGGCGACCCTCGGGTTCATCGTCATGGTTGCCCTCGACGCGCGCGGCGTGCCGGGCGCGATCATCATCGCGATCCTGCTGACCACGGCGGCCGGCGTCGCCCTTGGCGTGACGCCGTCGCAGGGCATCATCTCGATGCCGCCAAGCCTGGCGCCGACATTCTTCCAGCTCGACATCGCCGGCGCCCTCGAGATGGGCCTGCTCGCGATCATCTTCGCGCTCCTGTTCGTCGACCTGTTCGACACGGCGGGTACGCTGGTCGGCGTGTCGCACCGCGCCGGCCTGCTGACGCCCGAGGGCAAGCTGCCGCGGCTGCGCAAGGCGCTCGTCGCCGACAGTTCCGCCACCATGATCGGCGCGCTGCTCGGGACGTCGAACACGACCAGCTATATCGAAAGCGCCGCGGGCGTGAAGGCCGGCGGCCGGACGGGGCTGACCGCGGCGACCGTGGCCTGCCTGTTCCTGCTCGCACTCTTTCTCGCGCCGCTCGCCGGCACGGTGCCGGCCTACGCGACGGCACCGGCGCTGCTGTTCGTCGCGTGCCTGATGGCGCGCGGTCTCACGGAGATCAACTGGGACGACCCGACCGAATATGCGCCGGCGGTCGTGACGGCGCTGGGCATGCCCCTCACCTTCTCGGTCGCGCACGGTATCGCCTTCGGCTTCATCACGTATGCCGGCGCGAAGATCCTCACCGGACGAGCCAAGGAGATGAGCATCGCCGTCCCGATCCTTGCCGCCCTGTTCGTCATAAAGTTTGTCCTGTTCCCGGGATGACGAAATATCGTTTCGGCAGCGGGCGCCGTGTAAAAAGAACGTGACAATTGGGCCGGACCCCTCTTATAGTCCGGCCCATAACACGCGGCGAAAAATCGCCGGCACGGCCCGAGTTTGGGGAGATATCATTCCAGCCTGGATCCGGCGACGGATATCCAGGCTTCATTTTTTGGCCCCATCTGCGCCGGACCTCCGGCCGCGGGCCACACCTCTCTCAGTCGTATCGGAAGTCGGCGGCGCGCATCCACGGCGGACGCTTGGCCACGATCCGCGCATGCACCGGGCAATTCGGCCGATGTGCCCCCGGCAAATAGCCGATGCTCATCAGGAATTCGCCCACGACTTCGCCGCCCATGAAGACGAACTCCTTGCGGAAGAGCCGGACCCATTCGTCCTTCGTGCGCGGATGATGCGCGGCGAGCCACGCCGCGAACGAGCCATATTCGCGCGCCAGCCGCCGGATGCGGCGGGCATTCTCGATGACCGCGCGAATCTTGGCGCGATTGCGGATGATGGCGGCGTCCGCGAGGAGACGCACCTCGTCGCGTGCGCCGAAGCGCGCGACTCGATCAACGTCGAAGCCCCGGAATGCACGGCGAAAACCCTCGCGCCGCTTCAACACCAACAACCACGACAGGCCGGCCTGGTTGATCTCGAGCGCCAGACGCTCGAACAGCACCGCATCGTCGTCAACCGGGAAGCCGTATTCCCGATCGTGATAGGGCCCGTGAAACTCGTGGCCGGGCGCTATGTCGCAGTACCAGGACATGGCCGAAGCAGATTAGGAATTCACGTGACCGTTGTCATCCGGCACCCGACGCGCCAGCCCGGTGCCTGCCGTGCGCCCAATCCCGATCTTCGGGTCCTTCACGTTCTTCGTGATTCTCTTTTTTCTCAGCGGGCCATCTCGCGGAACGAGATCCAGTCGGACTGGACAAGGGCGTAAATGCCGAACCAGACGATCCCGGCAATCAGCGTCGTCACGACCGCCTTCAGCAGCAGGCGCGGGTTCTCGGGCGCGCTCTCGGCATGCCCGCGCACCGGCTGATCGGGCGACCGCACGCCCCAGGGGAGAACGGCAAACAGCACGATCCACCAGACGACGACATAGACGGCGATGCCCGTAGCGAGGCTCATCGTCCCTCAGACCTGTTCGAGCTCGATCAAGGTGCCGCAGAAATCCTTGGGATGCAGGAAGAGCACCGGCTTGCCGTGCGCGCCGGTCCGCGGCTGGCCGTCGCCGAGAATACGCGCCCCTGCCGCGACAAGGCGATCGCGCGCGGCGATGATGTCGTCGACCTCGTAGCAGACGTGGTGCATGCCGCCCGACGGGCGATCCTCGAGAAACTTCGCGACCGGCGAATTCGTACCGAGCGGATGGAGCAGCTCGATCTTGGTGTTGGGCAGGGTCACGAAGACGGTCGTGACGCCGTGCTCCGGCAGATCGACCGGTGCCGAGACCTCGGCGCCGAGCGTGTCGCGGTAGACGGCCGCGGCCGCCGCGAGATCCGGAACCACAATGGCAACGTGATTGAGTCTTCCGATCACCGGCCGGGCCGCTCTGGCTGCAACGTCCCCTCCGCCCTAAAGCCTTACCAGGTGAATGTCAACGTTCGGTCGTTTCTGCATCCGGTCCTTGATAAGGCGGCGGACACGGCGGCGTACCTCGTCGCGCAGCCGATCGTCGTCGGCGTGGCGGAGCTCGGCCACGCCTTGATCGATTACGTCGCCGATTTCGGCGACAAGTGCCCCATCCGCATCGGGATCGATCAGGCCGGGTGCCGCAATCTGCGGCGGTGCGACGAGCCGTCCGCGGCGGTCGATGACGACCGTCGCGACAAGGGCCCCGTTCCATAGCATGCGGTTGCGGCTGCGCATGACCTCGCCATCGATGCGCAGCAAGCGGTCCCCGTCCACGGCGAGACGGCCGACCGGTACCTCGTCGATCACCTCCGGCCCGTCCGGCGCCAGCCGCACCATCATGCCGTTCTCGACGATGACCGTGTGCGGCACCTGGCACGACTTCGCCAGCTCGGCGTGCGCATGAAGATGCTGCAGCTCACCGTGGACCGGGATCGCGATCTTCGGTCGCACCCACTGGTACATCTGCACGAGCTCGTCGCGTGCCGGATGACCGGAAACGTGAATGTCCGACCGTTCCTGGTCGGTGACGATATCGACGCCGAGCCGCGCAAGACCATTCATGATGCGCAGCACCGACCGCTCGTTGCCGGGAATGATGCGCGAGGAGAAGATCACGACGTCGCCCGGCTCGAGCTCGACATGCGGATGGTCGTTGGCGGCGATGCGCGCGAGCGCGGCGCGCGGCTCGCCCTGGCTGCCCGTGCAGATCATGACGATCTTCTCGGGCGGAACCCGTGCCGCCTGCACCTCGTCGAGAAAGTGCGGCGTGCCGGCGAGGTAGCCGTTCTCGCGCGCCGCCTCTTCCATGCGCCACAACGACCGGCCCACGAGCGCGACCTCGCGACCATTCGCCGCCGCAGCCGCCGCGATCGATTCGAGCCGGGCGATGTTCGAGGCGAAGCAGGCGACGACGATGCGGCGCTTGTACTGCCCGAACAGGTCGGTCAGCGCCTGCCGTACGTCGGCCTCGGAGCCCGAGCGGCCATGCCGAAGCGCATTCGTCGAGTCGCCGACGAGCGCGAGCACGCCCTCCTCGCTCAGGCGGCAAAGCGCGTTGACGTCCGCCGCCTCGCCGACCAGCGGATTGGGGTCGAGCTTCCAATCGCCGGTATGCAGCACCAGCCCCGCCGGCGTGCGGATCGCGAGCGCGTTCGGCTCGGGAATGGAATGGGTCAGACGGATCAGCTCGACGTCGAACGGTCCGACCTGGAAACGGCCGGACAACGGAATTTCCGTCAGCGGAACGCGGCCGCGAAGATTGGCGTCCTCGAGCTTTCGCCGCAGGACCGAGGCCGCAAAGCCCGTGGCATAGACCGGGCACTGCAGCCGCGGCCACAGATACGGCACGGCGCCGAGATGATCCTCGTGCGCATGCGTCAGCACGAGGCCGACGAGATCGCGCCTGTATTCCTCGATGTAGGTCGGATCGGGCGTGATCACCTCGATGCCCGGCAGACCCTCATCGCCGAACGTGACGCCGAGGTCGACCATCAGCCACTTGCCGCCGTAGCCATAGAGATTGAGATTCATCCCAATCTCGCCGGATCCGCCCAGCGGCAGGAAAACCAGATCCTGCTTCGAACGGCCGCTACCGTCCCGATCGTCGTCCGTCATCGGTTCATCGCGTAGATGTCGACCATCCCGAGAAGCGTCAGATCGGGCTCGATGTGCTGGATGACCTTGGCACCTTCGGCGATCAGCGGCACGAGGCCGCCGGTTCCGATCACGGTCATGGCAGCCCCCAGCTCGTCCTCGATGCGCCGGACGAGGCCCTCGATCAGGCCGATGTACCCCCAGTAGATCCCGGACTGCATGGCCGTTACGGTCGTAGTGCCGACGACTTTGGCGGGTCGCCGGATTTCGATGCGTGGCAGCTTTGCCGCCCCCATGTACAACGCCTCGAATGCCATGTTGATCCCGGGCGCGATCGCGCCGCCGCGATAGTTGCCTTCAGCGTCGAGCACGTCGAAGGTCGTCGCCGTGCCGAGATCGATGACGATTCCGGGCATGGGATACCGCGTGCGTGCGCCCACCGCATTGGCGATCCGATCGGCGCCGGCCTCCTCGGGCCGATCGAGCAGCACCTTGATCCCGAGTTTCACCGACGGATCGCCGATCACCATCGGTTCCGTCCCGAAATAACGCTGGCAGAGCGAGCGGAGGTTGAAGGTCGTCTGGGGCACGACGTTGGACAGGATGACGCCGTCGATGTCGCCGCGGCCGATTCCCTCCAGCGCCATCAGCTGCGTCAGCCAGACAGCATATTCGTCGGCCGTGCGTTTCGGATCGGTCGAGATCCGCCATACCCCGCGCTTGCGGCGGCCGTCGACCTCGTACACACCGAACACGGTCGTCGTGTTGTTGGAGTTGATGACGAGCAGCATCGCCCCTCCCCTTCAGTCCGGTGAGCCGGCCTTCGCGGGTCCCGTGAAGAACACGTCGGCGGCGGCGATCGGCCGCACGACTCCGTCGGCGGTGCGCAGCAGGAGCGCGCCGTCCGCGGCGATATCGACGAAAGTGCCGTGGAGCTCGCGATCGGGAAGGCGCGCGCGGATCGGCTCGCCGATGCCCTTGGCGTCGCGTCGCCAGGCCAGCCGTACCGGCTCGAACCCGTCGTCGAGCCAGCGATTGACCCAATTGAGGAAATAGCGCGCGAAGGCGGACAGGGTCGCCTCGACGGTGATGTCGGTGCCGCCCTCGGCGTGCAACGACGTCGCCGGCGTCTCGGTGTCGTCAGGGTGACTGGCCACGTTGATGCCGATGCCGAGCACGACCCAGTCGAGCCGGTCCCGGCCCGTGCTCTCGGTCTCGAGCAGAATGCCGCCGGCCTTACGGCCGTTGACCAGCAGGTCATTCGGCCACTTGTACTTGAGTTCGACCAGCGGCGGCATCAGCGAGGCCAGCGCGCCGCCCGCGCCGACGGCGGCGACAAAACTGAGCTGCCCGACCTCGGCCGGCGTGCATTCGGGACGAAGGACGATCGAGGCATAGAGATTGCCCGGCAACGAGCGCCAGGTTCGACCGCTGCGCCCGCGCCCCTCGGTCTGCGCCTTGGCCCAGACGATCGTGCCATCCTCGGCGCCGGCACGGGCCAGACGCTTCGCCTCGTCGTTCGTACTGCCGACCGTTTCGAGTGCGACGAGCCGGTAAGCCGGCGGCAAACCGAGTTCGCCGGTCATGCCCCGATCAGCCCGCGAACAACGCAGCGGCGGCGGCCCCCGCACCTGCGACCAGCGGGGTCGGGTAGACGAAGAACAGCAGCGTGAACAGCGTCGATCCGGCAAGGACGACCGCAAGCGGACGGCCGATCGGCCAGTCGAACGCCTCGACCGGTTCGTCGAAATACATCAGCTTGACGATGCGGAGATAATAAAACGCCGCCACGACGCTTGTGAGGACGCCGATCACGGCGAGCGTGTAAAGCCCGGCCGTCACGGCGGCCAGGAACACGTAAAGCTTGCCGAAGAATCCCGCGAGCGGCGGGATACCGGCCATCGAGAACATGGCGATGGCGAGGGCTGCGGCCAGCATCGGCTGTGTCCGGGCAAGACCGGAGAGATCGGTGATACGCTCAACCATCCGGCCCTGCTGGCGCATGCACAGGATGACGCCGAACGTCGCGGCATTCATGAACAGGTAGATCGCCATGTAGATCAGGACGCCGCGGATGCCGGTTTCATCGCCCGCAGCAAGCCCGATCAGCGCGTAGCCGACATGACCGATGGAGCTGTAGGCCATCAGTCGCTTGATGTTGGTCTGCCAGATCGCGGCGAAAGCGCCGACCAGCATCGAGAGAATGGCGATGAAGATGACGATCTGCCGCCACTCGGCGACCAGCGGCCCGAACGGTTCGACAAGGACGCGGACGAACAGCGCGATGGCCGCCATCTTCGGCGCGATCGAGAAGAAGGCGGTCACCGGCGTCGGCGCGCCCTCGTACACGTCGGGCGTCCACATGTGGAACGGCGCCGCGGACACCTTGAAGGCCAGTCCGGCCGCCAGGAAGACGATTCCGAAGATGACGCCCAGCGGGATGCCGTCCGCGTTCTCGACCATGATGTTGGCCAGCGCGGCGAACTTGGTCGTGCCGGCGAAGCCGTAGATCAGCGAGGCGCCATAGAGAAGCATGCCGGACGACAGCGCACCGAGGACGAAATACTTCAGGCCGGCCTCGGTCGAACGGAGCGAATCGCGCCGGAAGGACGCCACGACATAGAGCGAGAGACTCTGCAGTTCGAGACCGACATAGAGCGCGATCAGGTCGTTCGCCGACACCATCATCATCATGCCGACGGTCGCGAACAGCACGAGAACCGGATACTCGGGCCGGGCGATGCCCTCGCGCTGGTTGTAATCGAGCGACATGGCGATGCCCGCGGCCGAGCCGAGCAGGACCAGCATCTTCATGAACGCGGCGAAGGCATCCGTCACGAACATGTCGTTGAGGACGAGCGTCCGCGTCCCGTTGACCGACAGGACAAGGACGGCCACGACGCCGAGGCCCAGAAGCGCCAGCCAGGAAATCGTCCGCGTGGCGCCGTCGCCGCGGAACACCCCAAGCATCAGCAGCGCCATGGCAAGGCAGGCCAGGACGATCTCGGGTACGGCGGGAAGGAAATTGAGCATTTCTACGTCACCAGGATCTATCGCGTGGCGAGCAGGCGTCCCGACGGCGCCGTGTCGCCCCCATCGGGCGCATCAGCAGCGGCAAGGGCCGTCTGATACCTGACGAGCAGGTTGTCGACCGACGCCGCCGTCACGTCGAGGAAGGGTTTCGGATAGATGCCCATCCAGAGCACCACGGCGATCAGCGGCAGGAAGGTCGCGAGCTCGCGCCGGTTCAGGTCGAGGATGTCGCGGAGATCGGCACGCGTCAGCTCGCCGAAGATCACCCGCCGGTAGAGCCACAACATGTAGGTGGCGCCGAGGATGACGCCGGTCGCGGCGAACACGGCGGCCCAGGTGTTCGACTGGAACGCGCCGGCGAGCACCAGGAACTCGCCGACGAATCCGCTCGTCCCCGGCAGACCGACCGATGCGAGCATGAACACCATGAAGACCGCGGCATAGAGCGGCATGCGCCGGACGAGGCCGCCGTAGCGTACAATCTCGCGCGTATGCATCCGGTCATAGACGACGCCGACGCAGAGGAAGAGCGCGCCCGACACGACGCCGTGGCTCAACATCTGGATCACGGCGCCCTGCACGCCCTGCGTGATGCCCGTGAAGATGCCGAGCGTGACGTAGCCCATATGCGCCACCGACGAGTAGGCGATCAGCTTCTTCATGTCCTCCTGCGCCAGTGCCACCAGCGACGTGTATATGATCGCCACGATGCTGAGGACATAGACGAGCGGCGTGAAGAAGGCCGACGCCTCGGGGAACATCGGCAGCGAGAACCGCAGGAACCCGTACCCGCCCATCTTCAGGAGGACGCCGGCGAGGATCACCGAACCGGCCGTCGGCGCTTCGACATGCGCGTCCGGCAGCCAGGTATGGACCGGCCACATCGGGATCTTGACCGCGAAGGACGCAAAGAACGCAAGCCATAGCCAGGTCTGCATCGCGACCGGGAAGTCGTAGCCGAGAAGGGTCGGAATGTCGGTCGTCTCGGCCTCGAAATACATGGCCAGCAGCGCGACCAGCATCAGGACCGAGCCCGCGAGCGTGTAGAGGAAGAACTTGAAAGCCGAATAGACGCGCCGCGGTCCGCCCCACACGCCGATGATCAGGAACATCGGGATGAGGACGCCCTCGAAGAAGACATAGAACAGGACCATGTCGAGGGCGCAGAACATGCCGACCATCATGGTCTCGAGGACCAGGAAGGCGATCATGTACTCCTTCACCCGCGTCTCGATCGCCTCCCAGCTGGCGAGGATGCAGAGCGGCGTCAGGAACGTCGACAGCAGCACGAACAGCATCGAGATGCCGTCGACGCCCACGTGGTAGCTGATGCCGAATCCGCTGATCCAGTCGTGCTTCTCGACGAACTGGAACTGCGCCGTGGTGGTATCGAAGTTGATCCACAGCAGCAGCGACAGCGCAAAGGTGATCAGCGACGTCCACAGCGCCACGGCGCGGGCGTTGCGGGCGACGACCTCGGCATCGCCGCGGACAAGCAGGATGAACCCCGCCCCGACGAGAGGCAGGAAAGTGACAAGGGAAAGCAGCGGCCAGCTCGCGTTCATAGCTCACCCGATCCCGAACAGCAGGTACCACGACGCGAGGATGACCACGCCGATCAGCATCGCGAACGCGTAATGATAGACATATCCCGTCTGAAGAAGGCTCGTCCGCCGGGCAAGCGCCACGGTCGTCGCGGCGATCCCGTCCGGCCCGAGCGCATCGATCGTGCCGACGTCGCCCTTCTGCCAGAGGCTGCGCCCGATGGCGAAGGCCGGGCGGACGAAGACGCGATCGTAGAGCTCGTCGAAGTACCACTTGTTCAGCAGGAACAGATAGATCCCGCGCAACCGGTCGGCGAGCCGCTTCGGCATCTCCGGCGCGCGGATGTAAAGGCCGTAGGCGATACCGATGCCGACGAGGCCGACCACGATCGGCGCGATCTTGACCCAGAACGGCACATGGTGCGCGGCCTCGATCGTGTTGTGCTGCGGCAGGACCAGGATCGACTCGCGCCAGAACTGTTCCATGCCATGCCCCACGAACGCATCGTAGGCGAGCCAGCCGGCGACGACCGAACCCGCCGCCAGTACGTAGAGCGGCACGAGCATCACCGACGGCGATTCGTGCACGTGCTCCATGACGTGGTGGTCCGCCCGCGGCGCGCCATGGAAGGTCAGGAACAGCAGGCGCCAGGAATAGAACGCCGTCATCAGCGCAGCGACGACGCCCAGCCAGAATGCGTACTGCCCGACCGGCGTATGCGCCGCGAAGGCCGCCTCGAGGATGATGTCCTTGGAGTAGAAGCCGGCGAAGAACGGCAGGCCGGCGAGCGCCAGGCTGCCGATCCACATCAGTACGTAGGTGACCGGAATCAGGCGGTAGAGCCCGCCCATGCGGCGCAGGTCCTGCTCCCCGCCCAAGGCATGGATGACCGAGCCGGAGCCCAGGAACAGCAGCGCCTTGAAGAAGGCGTGGGTCATCAGGTGGAAGATCGCCGCGGCATAGGCCGAGACGCCGGCCGCGAAGAACATGTAGCCGAGCTGGCTGCAGGTCGAATACGCGATCACCCGCTTGATGTCGTTCTGCACGAGGCCGACCGACGCGGCGAAGATGGCGGTCGTCGCGCCGATCAGCGCCACCACGGCAAGCGCATCGGGGGCGTACTCGAACATCGGCGAAAGCCGCGCAACCATGAAGACGCCGGCCGTCACCATCGTTGCCGCATGGATCAGCGCCGAGACCGGCGTCGGCCCCTCCATCGCGTCCGGCAGCCAGGTGTGCAACCCGAGCTGGGCCGACTTGCCCATCGCGCCGACGAACAGCAGCAGGCAAAGCGCCGTCAGCGCATGGACCTCCATGCCGAGGAACTCGAACGTGTCGGCCGCACGCGTCGGCACCGCCGAGAACACGACGTCGAAGTTGACCGTGCCGAAGACGAAGAACACGCCGAAGATGCCGAGCGCGAAGCCGAAGTCGCCGACGCGGTTGACGACGAAGGCCTTGATGGCCGCGGCATTGGCCGAATCCCGCTCGTACCAGAACCCGATCAGGAGGTACGAGGCGACGCCGACCCCTTCCCAGCCGAAGAACATCTGGACGAAGTTGTCGGCCGTCACCAGCATCAGCATGAAGAAGGTGAACAGGCTGAGATAGGCCATGAACCGCGGGATCGACCGGTCCTCGGCCATGTAGCCGATCGAGTAGACGTGGACCATCGACGACACGACGGTGACCACGAACACCATCACCGCCGACAGGGTGTCGAACTTGAGCGCCCACGAGGCCTCGAACGCGCCCGAATCGATCCAGGTGAACAGCTCGAACGTGCGCGCCTGGCCTTCGATGGCGACCTGATAAAGGATGCCCAGCGAAATCAGCGCGGCGACGCCGACGCAGACGCAGGTGACGACCTGTGCCGCACGGTCGCGGAAGGCCTGGTCCCTGGCGAAGGCCAGGAACAGACCGGCAGCGATCGCGCCGACCAGCGGAAGGAAAATGGCAGCGGCGTACATTGGCGGTTGCTCAGCCCTTCATCAGGTTGATGTCTTCGACTGCGATCGACCCGCGATTGCGGAAATAGACGACCAGGATCGCAAGACCGATCGCGGCCTCGGCCGCCGCCACGGTCAGAACCATGAGCGCGAAGACCTGGCCGACCAGGTCGCCGAGATGGGTCGAGAACGCGACGAAGTTGATGTTGACGGCGAGCAGCATCAGCTCGACCGACATCAGGATCACGATCACGTTCTTGCGGTTCAGGAAGATACCGAAGATGCCGAGCGTGAACAGAATCGCGGCGACGGTGAGATAATGCCCGAGACCGATCGTCATAGTTCTAGACCCCCTGCCGCGGCTGCACCTTGACCACCTGCACCGACTCGGCGCGGCTCCGGGCGATCTGGGCCGCGATGTTCTGACGCCGCACGCCCGCGCGCTCACGCAGGGTCAGCACGATGGCTCCGACCATGGCGACAAGCAGCACGAGCCCCGCCGCCTGGAACGCGTAGATGTAATCCGTGTAGAGGATCCGGCCGAGCGCGTGGGTATTGGTGACGGTGCCGGGGTCCGGGATCGGAACGGTCACGGCGGAGGCGGCATCGGGCGAGAATGCCCATGCACCTGCGATGAGCACCAGCTCCGCCAACAGCACGAGCCCCACCATCGCACCGACCGGCAGGTAGCGCAGGAAACCCTGCCGCAGCTCGGCGAAGTTGATGTCGAGCATCATGACGACGAACAGGAACAGAACCGCGACCGCGCCGACATAGACGACGACCAGTATCATGGCGAGGAACTCGGCGCCCATGAGAACGAACAGTCCCGCGGCATTGAAAAACGCCAGGATCAGGAACAAGACCGAGTGCACCGGGTTGCGCGCCGAGATCACCATGGCGCCAGAGGCCACCATCACCCCGGCGAAGAGATAGAAAATGATCGCCTGTATCATCTGATTCTTCCGTCCCCGTCCTGCCGAGGTTCGATCGCGGCGCGCAGCATTGAATGCCCTCCCCCCAACGGCCTGCCTCAGCGGTACGGCGCTTCGGCGGCCAGGTTGGCGGCGATTTCCACCTCCCAGCGGTCGCCGTTCGCCAGCAGCTTTTCCTTGTTGTACATCAGCTCCTCGCGCGTCTCGGTCGCGAACTCGAAGTTCGGTCCCTCGACGATCGCATCGACGGGGCAGGCCTCCTGGCACAGACCGCAGTAGATGCACTTGGTCATGTCGATGTCGTAGCGCGTCGTGCGGCGGCTGCCGTCGGCGCGCGGCTCGGCCTCGATGGTGATGGCCTGTGCCGGACATACCGCCTCGCAGAGCTTGCAGGCGATGCAGCGCTCCTCGCCGTTCGGATAACGGCGAAGCACGTGCTCACCGCGGAAGCGCGGACTGAGCGGCCCTTTCTCGAAGGGGTAGTTCAGCGTGACCTTCGGCTTGAAGAAATAGCGCAGCGTCAGCGCCAGTCCCGAGATGATCTCGGACAGCAGCAGGCTGCGTGCGGCACGGTCAAGTACGGCCATTAGGCACCTCTCACGCGCGCGGAATCCAGCCGGTCGCCATCAGGACGCCCGCCGTCACCACCACCCACAGCAGCGAGAACGGCAGGAACACCTTCCACCCCAGCCGCATGAGCTGGTCGTAGCGATAGCGCGGCAGAGTCGCGCGAACCCACAGGAAGACGAACAGACAAAGCGAGATCTTGAGGGCGAACCAGACCGGCCCCGGCACCCAGTTGAACGGCGCGATGTCGAAGGGCGGCAGCCAGCCGCCGAGGAACAGGATCGACGTCATCGCGCTCATCAGGATCATCGCCGAGTATTCGCCGAGGAAGAAGAGAGCGAAGCTCATCGACGAATATTCGACGAAGTAGCCCGCCACCAGCTCGGACTCGCCCTCGGGAAGATCGAAAGGCGAGCGGTTGGTCTCCGCCAGCGCCGAGACGAAGAAGATGACGAACATCGGCAGGAGCGGAATGAAGAACCAGACGTTCTTCTGCGCCATCACGATGTCGGTCAGGTTCAGCGAGCCGACGCAAAGCAGGACGGTGATGATGACGAAGCCGATCGAGACCTCGTAGGACACCATCTGGGCGGCCGAACGAAGGGCGCCAAGGAAGGCGTATTTCGAGTTGCTCGACCACCCGGCCATGATGATGCCGTACACGCCGAGCGACGAGATCGCGAACAGATAGAGGATCCCGACATTGATATCGGCGAGCACGAGGCCGTAATCGAAGGGAATCACGGCCCACGCGACGAGGCTCAGCAGGAACGTAAGGATCGGCGCCGCGAGAAAGACGACGCGGTTTGCGCCGCTCGGGATCACCGTCTCCTTGATCAGCAGCTTGAGACCGTCGGCGAAGGGTTGCAGCAGGCCGAACGGGCCGACGACGTTCGGCCCCTTGCGCAGCTGCATCGCCGCGATGACCTTGCGCTCCGCAAGCGTCAGGAACGCGACCGCCACCAGCAGCGGCACGACGATCAGCAGGATCTTGGCGACGATCGTCGCGGCCGGCAGACCGTATCCGATCAGAAACTCAGTCATGGGTACCGGTCTTCTCCGCTTTCGGGGTGAGGAAGGTATCCGTGCACTTGGCCATCGTCGCCGACGCCCGGCTGATCGGGTCCGTCATATAGAAATTGGTGATCGGCGAACGGAACGGCGTCGACTCCACCGGTCCCTCGACCCCGAACGGCGCCCACGCCGCCGGCTGAACGGCGTTCGGGCGCGCGAACACCGGATTCACGACCGCCATGCGCGCGCGCAGCTGCTTGATCGAGTCGTACGGCAGCCGGTGCCCGAGGATTTCCGACAGCGCGCGGATGATCTTCCAGTCCTCGCGAGCCTCGCCCGGCGGGAACACCGCCGCACGCGCAAGCTGCGGCCTTCCCTCGGTGTTCACGTAGGTCGCGTGCTTCTCGGTGTAGGCGGCACCCGGAAGGATGACATCGGCCCGATGCGCGCCGGCATCGCCGTGATGCCCCTGGTAGATGACGAAGGCCTTGCCCAGCCGGCCGGTGTCGATCTCGTCCGCGCCGAGGAGATACACGACTTCGATGTCCCCGCGCGCAGCGCCGTCGAGGATCCCCAGCACGTCGCGGCCGCCCGGCCCCGGCACGAAGCCGAGGTCGAGCCCGCCGACGCGGGCGGCGGCCGTATGGAGGACGTTGAAGCCGTTCCAGTCGTCCTTGATCATGGCGAACTGTTCGGCGGCCTTGCGGGCGAGCGCCAGGACCGCGGCGCCGTCGGGCCGCGCCAGGGCGCCCTGCCCCACGATCAGCATCGGCCGCGTCGCCTGACGGAGGACGTCGGCGAAGCCCAGGCTCCCGGCGACGAGATCGCGCAGGGTCTGCGGGCCGGCCCCGAGATATTCCGTCCGGTACGTGAGGTTGGTCTGCGGCCCGATCACGCCGACGCGGAAGCCGCCGGCAAGCCAGCGCTTGCGCAGGCGCGCGTTGATGATCGGCGCTTCCCAGCGCGGATTCGTGCCGATGAGTAGGCACGCATCCGCGAGCTCGATGCCGGCAATGGTCGTGTTGAACAGGTAGCCGGCCCGGGCCGACGCATCGAGCTTCGCCCCATCCTGCCGGCAGTCGATATTGGGCGAGCCGAGCGCGGCCATCAGGTCCTTGAGCGCCAGCATCGCCTCGCAATCGGCGAGGTCGCCGGCGATCGCGGCGATCCGGTCGCCGGGCACGCCCTTGACGCGCGCGGCGATGGCGGCGAAGGCCTCCTGCCAGCTCGCCGGCCGCAGGCGCCCGTCGGCCCCGCGGACATAGGGACGGTCGAGGCGCTGGCGCTTCAGGCCGTCATAGGCGAAGCGGCTCTTGTCCGACAGCCATTCCTCGTTGATCTCGTCGTTCGTGCGCGGCAGGACACGCATCACCTCGTTGCCGCGGCTGTCGACGCGGATGTTGCTGCCGACGGCGTCGAGCGCGTCGATCGTCTCGGTCTTGCGCAGCTCCCACGGGCGCGCGGCGAAGGCATAGGGCTTCGACGTCAGCGCGCCGACCGGGCAAAGGTCGATGATATTGCCCGACAGCTCGGACGACAGCGCCTTCTCGACATAGGTGCCGACCTCCATGTTCTCGCCGCGGCCGGTGGCGCCGAGCTCCGGCACGCCTGCCACCTCGGTGATGAACCGGATGCAGCGCGTGCAGTGGATACACCGGTTCATGTAGGTCTTGATGAGCGGACCGAACTCCTTCTCCGGAACCGCCCGCTTGTTCTCGTCGAAGCGGCCCCGGTCGTAACCGTAGGCCATGGCCTGATCCTGAAGGTCGCATTCGCCGCCCTGGTCGCAGATCGGGCAGTCGAGCGGATGATTGATCAGCAGGAACTCCATCACGCCCTTGCGCGCCTTTTCGACCATGGGCGTGTTGGCCCGGATGACCATGCCATCGGCGGCCGGCATCGCGCACGAGGCGATCGGCTTCGGCGACTTCTCCATCTCGACGAGGCACATGCGGCAATTGCCGGCGATCGACAGGCGCTCGTGATAGCAGAAGCGCGGAATCTCCACGCCGACCGCCTCGCAGGCCTGCAGCACGGTTGCGCCGGCCGGAACCTCGACCTCGATCCCGTTGACCGTCAGTTTCGGCATTCCCGTTACTCCTACTCCGCCGCCTGCCGCACGGCCGCCGCCTTGTAGGCCGCGATCCGGCGCTCCAGCTCGGGGCGGAAATGGCGGATGAGGCCCTGGATCGGCCACGCCGCCGCGTCGCCGAGCGCGCAGATCGTGTGTCCCTCGACCTGCCGCGTCACGTCTTCAAGAATATCGATCTCCTCGAGCGAAGCCTCGCCGCGCACCATGCGCGTCATCACCCGCCACATCCAGCCGGTGCCTTCACGGCAGGGCGTGCACTGCCCGCAGCTCTCGTGCATGTAGAATTTCGACAGGCGCGCGATCGCCTTCACGATGTCCGTCGACTTGTCCATGACGATCACCGCCGCCGTGCCGAGGCCGGACTTGACCTCGCGCAGACTGTCGAAATCCATCAGGACCGTGTCGCAGATCGATTTCGGGATGAGCGGCACCGACGAGCCGCCGGGTATCACCGCCAGCAGGTTGTCCCAGCCGCCGCGAACGCCGCCCGCGTGCTTTTCGATGAGTTCGCGCAGCGGGATGCCCATCGCCTCTTCGACGTTGCACGGCTTGTTCACGTGCCCGGAGATGCAGAAGACCTTGGTCCCGCTGTTCTTCGGCCGACCGATGCCGGCGAACCAGGAAGCGCCCCGGCGCAGGATGGTCGGCACCACGGCGATCGTCTCGACGTTGTTGATCGTGGTCGGACAACCGTAGAGCCCCACCGCCGCCGGAAACGGCGGCTTCAGTCGCGGCTGCCCCTTCTTGCCTTCAAGGCTTTCGAGGAGCGCCGTTTCCTCGCCGCAGATGTAGGCGCCGGCGCCGCGATGGAGGTAAAGGTCGAAGTCCCACCCGGAGCCGCACGCGTTCTTGCCGATCAGGCCGGCCTCGTAGGCCTCGTCGATCGCCTGCTGCAGGCGTACGGCCTCGTTATAGAACTCGCCGCGGATATAGATGTATCCGGTGTGGGCGCCCATGGCGAAGCCCGCGATCAGACAGCCTTCGATGAGCTTCTGCGGATCGTGGCGGATGATGTCGCGATCCTTGCACGTGCCCGGCTCGCTTTCGTCGGCGTTGACCACGAGATAATGCGGCCGCGGGCCCGACTCCTTCGGCATGAAGGACCACTTCATACCGGTGGGAAAGCCGGCACCGCCCCGGCCGCGCAGGCCGGAATCCTTCACCTGCTGTACGATCCAGTCGCGCCCCTTGAGGAGCAGGTCCTTCGTGCCGTCCCAGTCGCCGCGGGCCCGCGCACCGGCGAGCCGCCAGTCGTGCTGCCCGTAGAGGTTGGTGAAGATACGGTCGGAATCGCGCAGCATCGTCACTCGTCCCCTGATCCCTTCGCGGCGCCGATTTCCGTCAGCGTGGTCGGACCCCCGACCGGGGCCGAGGCCTGCCGGCCGATGACCGAGCCCGGCGCCGGACGCTCGCCGCGCGCAAGCGCATCGAGCAGCTTTTCCATGCTTTCGCCGTCGAGATCTTCGTAGAAGTCGTCGTTGATCTGCACCACCGGCGCGTTCACGCAGGCGCCCAGGCACTCGACCTCGCGCATCGTGAACTTCCCGTCCGGCGTCGTCTCGCCCATGCGGATGCCGAGCTTGCGCTCGCAGGCACGTACGACCTCGTCGCTGCCGCGCAGCCAGCACGGCGTCGTCGTGCAGATCTGGAGGAAGTGGCGGCCGACCGGCTGCAGGTTGAACATCGTGTAGAACGTCGCGACCTCGTACACGCGGATCGGCGGCATATCCAGAAGGGCCGCGACGTAATCCATCGCCGCGCGCGGCAGCCAGTTGTCGTGCTGGCGCTGCGCGAGATCGAGCAGCGGCAGAACCGCGCTCGCCTGCCGGCCCGGCGGATACTTGGCGATGATCTGCTCCGCCCGCTTCAGATTCTCGGGCGTGAAGGCGAACGTCGCCGGCTGATTCTCGTTATGCGTAGGAACAGTCATCGATCGATCTCGCCGAACACGATGTCCATGGAGCCGATTATCGCCACGACATCGGCAAGCATGTGCCCCTTCGACATGAAGTCCATCGCCTGCAGGAAGGCGAAGCCCGGCGCCCGGATCTTGCAGCGATAGGGACGATTGGTGCCGTCGGAGACGAGATACACGGCGAATTCGCCCTTGGGCGCCTCCACCGCCGTGTACGTCTCGCCCGGCGGGACGTGGTAGCCCTCGGTGAACAGCTTGAAGTGATGGATGAGGGCCTCCATCGAGCGTTTCATTTCGGCGCGCGGCGGCGGCGTGATCTTGCGGTCGTTCGTCTTGAACGGGCCGCCCGGCATCCGGTCCAGCGCCTGATTGATGATGCGCACGCTCTGGCGCATCTCCTCGATCCGGCACAGATAGCGGTCGAAGCAGTCGCCGTTCTTCCCGACCGGGATGTCGAATTCCATCTGCTCGTAGGCGTCGTAGGGCTGCGCCTTGCGCAGATCCCACGGCACGCCGGAGGCGCGGAGCATCGGCCCGCTGAAGCCCCAGTCCATGGCCTCGGCCGCCGTTACCTTGCCGATGTCGACGGTGCGCTGCTTGAAGATCCGGTTCTCGGTGAGCAGTTCCTCGATGTCGTCGATCATCTTCGGGAACCGCTGGGCAAACGCGTAGATGTCGTCCGTGAGGCCGGCGGGAAGATCGAACGCGACGCCGCCGGGCCGGAAATAGTTGGCATGGAGCCGCGCGCCCGAGGCACGCTCGTAGAACTCCATCAGCTTCTCGCGCTCCTCGAATGCCCACAGAAGCGGCGTCATCGCCCCGACGTCGAGGGCGAAGGTCGTAATGTTCAGGAGATGGTTCAGGATGCGCGTGATCTCGGAGAACAGCACGCGGATGTACTGGCCGCGCGGCGGCACCTCGATGCCGAGCAGCTTCTCGACGGCAAGCGCGAAGGCGTGCTCCTGGCACATCGGCGAGACGTAATCGAGCCGGTCGAAATACGGCAGCGCCTGGAGATACGTCTTGTACTCAATCAGCTTCTCGGTGCCGCGATGCAGCAGGCCGATGTGGGGATCGGCGCGCTCGACGACCTCGCCGTCCATCTCCAGCACGAGACGCAGCACGCCGTGGGCCGCAGGATGTTGCGGCCCGAAATTCATCGTGAAGTTCTTGAGGGAAACTTCGTTGGTCGCCATAGCGTCGTCAGCTCTTGTTCTCTGCCACGTTCGCCTTCTCGTCGCCGGGCAGCAGCCGGGTCATGCCTTCCCACGGCGACAGGAAGTCGAACGTGCGGAAGTCCTGGGTCAGCTTGACGGGCTCGTAGACGACCCGCTTCTGCTCTTCGTCGTAGCGGACCTCGACATATCCGGTGAGCGGAAAATCCTTGCGCAGGGGATGCCCCTCGAAGCCGTAGTCGGTCAGGATGCGCCGCAGGTCCGGGTGGTCGGAGAAGAAGATGCCGAAAAGGTCCCAGGCCTCGCGCTCGAACCAGCCGGCCGAGCTGAACACCGACGTCACCGACGGCACGGGCGTCGCCTCGTCGGTCATGATCTTCACGCGGATGCGCTGATTATGCTTGAGGCTGAGCAGGTTGTAGACGACCTCGAAGCGCTGCTCGCGATCGGGATAGTCGACGCCGCACAGGTCCATCAGCAGCTTGAACTGGCAGTTGGCGTCGTCGCGCAGGAACGTCAGCACGCGCACGATCGCCGGGCTGCGGACCATGACGATGAGTTCGTCGAGCAGCACCTCGGCCGAGATGACGTCGTTCGGAAGCGCGTTGGCGATGTACTCGCCGAGATCCTTGAGGGCCTGATTCATGGGGGGTGCAGCGCCTTCAGCGGGCGATTGTCGTCGTCCGCCTGATCTTCTTCTGGAGCTGGAGGATGCCGTAAAGCAGCGCTTCGGCGGTGGGCGGGCAGCCGGGTACGTAGATGTCGACCGGAACGATGCGATCGCAGCCGCGAACGACCGAATACGAGTAGTGATAGTACCCGCCGCCGTTGGCGCAGGACCCCATCGAAATCACCCAGCGGGGTTCGGCCATCTGGTCGTAGACCTTGCGCAATGCCGGGGCCATCTTGTTGGTCAGCGTGCCGGCGACGATCATGACGTCCGACTGCCGCGGGCTGGGCCGGAAGACGAGGCCGAAGCGGTCGAGGTCATAACGGCTCGCCGCGGTGTGCATCATCTCGACCGCGCAGCAGGCGAGCCCGAACGTCATCGGCCACAGGCTGCCCGTACGCGCCCAGGCGACCAGCTTGTCGAGCTGTGCGACGACGAAGCCCTTCTCGGTGATCTCGTCGGTGACCGTCCTGAGGAACGCATCCTGCTGCGGACCGGGCGGGAGCACCTGATCGGCCCGCACGGCGCCGGCAGATGCAGACGGATTGGGCATTACTCCCATTCCAGCGCTCCTTTCCTCCACTCGTAGATGAACCCGATCGTCAGGACGCCGAGGAAGACGACCATCGACCAAAACCCGAACATGCCGATATCGCCCAGCGTCACCGCCCACGGGAACAGGAACGCCACCTCGAGGTCGAAGATGATGAACAGGATCGCGACGAGATAGAACCGAACGTCGAACCGCCGACGCGCGTCGCCGAACGCCTCGAACCCGCATTCATACGCCGACAGCTTTTCGGAGTCCGGACGCTGGCGGCCCGCGATCAGAGAGGCGACCACGAACACGACCGACAGTCCGGTAGCCACCCCGAGGAAGATCAGGATGGCAAGATACTCACGCAGTAGCGCGTCCATTTTACCCCACGACTCATCCAGCACCCCGGCGCGCAAGCCGGATGCCATCGAAGCGGCGCCAATCCTCCCAGGAAGCGTAGCCGTTGAATGACTGCGGCCGACATGTTGTGTCGGCATCCCCCCAGGCCTCGCGTCCCGGGCTACTTATAGATATTGGTCGCCGCGATGAAAAGACCAGTGTTGAGCCCAAGCCGCCGCCTCAACCAACCGCCCGCCAGCCTGAACGGACGCCCGGTCGGACGGCCCCGGGACGCACGAATATCGGCTGCGATTGACAACGGAGAATGGCGCGAGCGACGGGACTTGAACCCGCGGCCTCCGGCGTGACAGGCCGGCGCTCTAACCAACTGAGCTACGCCCGCGTGCGTCTCTTTGAAAGAGGCGCATGGTGTACTCGCTCACCTGCGGCAAGTCAAGGACACCCCATCACGACCCGGCAACATCATGTAGGTGGGATCATGTATGTGTGGGCCGGGGGATCCGCTTACGACGCCTCGGCCCGGCGCCGCTCCGGAAAGAGCCGCAGCAGCCCCTCCGCCGACGCCTCTGTCGTGCCCCGCTCGGTAACCAGGGCGGTGACGAGACGGGCCGGCGTGACGTCGAATCCGAAGTTTGCCGCCGCAGCGCCGGGCGGCGTGATCTCCACGGTCTCGATGCGGCCATCCGCCGTCCGTCCCGTGAGATGCGTCACCTCGCGCGCGTCCCGCTCCTCGATCGGAATCTCGCGTACGCCATCGCGTACCGTCCAGTCTATGGTCGGCGACGGCAGCGCGACATAGAACGGAACGCCGTTGTCCGCGGCGGCGAGTGCCTTCAGATACGTGCCGATCTTGTTACAGACGTCGCCGTTCGCCGTGACCCGATCGGTGCCGACGATGCACAGGTCGACCTGTCCGTGCTGCATCAGATGTCCGCCGACATTGTCGACGATGACCGTATGCGGTACCCCGTGGCGCCCCAGCTCCCACGCCGTGAGCGACGCGCCCTGATTGCGCGGCCGCGTCTCGTCCACCCAGACATGAACCGGGATCCCGGCATCGTGCGCCATGTAGATGGGCGCGAGCGCCGTGCCCCAGTCGACGGTCGCGAGCCAGCCGGCATTGCAGTGGGTCAGGATGTTCACGCGCTGTCCGCGCCGGCGGTCGGCTGCGCGGCGAATCAGCTCGAGACCGTGCCGGCCGATCGCCTCGTTGATCGCGACGTCGTCGTCGCAGATCCGGGCGGCGCGTGCGTAGGCGGCGGCAACGCGATCGGCCGGCGCGACCGGCTTCAGATGCGCGCGCATGTCGTCGAGCGCCCAACGGAGGTTGATCGCCGTCGGGCGCGTGGCGGCGAGGACGCGACAGGCGCGGTCGAGCGCCGCGTCACCCGGATCGACGCGCAATGCCAGGCAGACGCCATAGGCGGCGGTGGCCCCGATCAGGGGCGCGCCCCTCACCTGCATCGACCGGATCGCGTGCGCCGCCTCCTCGAGCGTGCGCAGACGCA
The DNA here is from genome assembly GCA_036381615.1 of Alphaproteobacteria bacterium. Classification (GTDB taxonomy): domain Bacteria; phylum Pseudomonadota; class Alphaproteobacteria; order CACIAM-22H2; family CACIAM-22H2; genus CALANV01. The sequence goes on along the minus strand of DASVCL010000070.1, from coordinate 12,200 downwards.
GCGTCGCGAACTCGTGCGGCAGGCGCGTCTGATCGATGATCTCGACCGACCAGCCGTCGTCGGCGAGCCAAATCGTCCGGTACGGAACGCCATCGATCTTCAATGCTCGAATTCCCTTTGCGTGATGTGGTGCGCGCGCAAGCACATGTGGGACCGCAGGCGCGCCGTACAAGGCGGAAATGGTGGGCGATGAGGGATTCGAACCCCCGACCCCCTCGGTGTAAACGAGATGCTCTACCGCTGAGCTAATCGCCCGCCGATCGGACTTTTACCGCCCTTGCGCCCGTCAGGCAAACGCCCGTCGGAAGCGAGCGGCGACCCGCGCCGCTTGCGGCCGTCCCGGCGACCGGCCTGTTCTCTCCTCAGCCGATCGCCGCCTTGAGCGACTTTCCCGCCTTGAACTTCGGCACGCGGCCGGCCTTGATCGCGATCGGTTCGCCCGTGCGCGGATTGCGACCCCTGATGGCGGCGCGGTGCGAAACGTAGAACGTGCCGAAGCCGGACAGGCGCACGTCGTCCCCCTTCTTCAGCGCCGTCGAGATCACGTCGAGCGCAATGTCCAACGTTGCCGCAATACGCGTCTTCGGCAAGTCGATCCGACTGGCGACGGCAGCGACCAGATCATTCTTGTTCATTATGCCTCCCCCCGACGAACGGCACATGCACGGTCGATCGTCCCCTTCGATGCCGCGCAAACCGGGCGGTTTTATCACGCCCGGCCGGTCCGTCAACGAGCGATCGCAACCGAAGATAGATGATCGCGACGCGGACACACGTTTCCCGCAAATTGTCGAAAATTGGCGCGATTCGCGTCGCGCAAAAGAAAACGGCCGGCCCTTCCGGACCGGCCGCTTCGTATGCGTGAGGCGCAGGCCTCAGTGCGTGATGACGCCGGTCACCTCGCCCTGCGGCTTCTTTCCGACGGGCTCGACCTCTTCCGGCTCGATCCATTCGATCGGGGTCGGCTTGCGCGTGAGCGCCTTCTCGATCACCTGATCGACGGTCGTGACCGCGATGATGTTCAGGCCCCTCTTCACGTTGTCGGGGATCTCGGCCAGATCCTTTTCGTTGTCCTTCGGGATCAATACCGTCTTGATGCCCGCGTGAAGGGCGGCGAGCAACTTCTCCTTCAGGCCGCCGATCGGCAGGACACGTCCGCGCAGCGTGATCTCGCCCGTCATCGCCACGTCACGACGGACCGGAATCCCGGTGAGCGTGGACACGATCGAGGTGATCATGGCCACGCCGGCCGAGGGACCGTCCTTCGGCGTGGCGCCTTCGGGCACGTGCACGTGGATGTCGCGCTTCTCGAATACCGTCGGTTTGATGCCGAAGGTCGTGGCACGCGCCCGAACGTAGCTGGCCGCGGCCTGCACCGACTCCTGCATCACGTCGCCGAGCTTGCCGGTGATCGTCATCTTCCCCTTGCCGGGCACGACGGTCGCCTCGATCGACAGCAGTTCGCCGCCGACCTCGGTCCAGGCCAGGCCGGCCGTGACGCCGACCAGATCCTCGGCCTCGGCCTCGCCCCAGCGGAACTTCCGCACGCCGGCGAACTTGTCGAGGTTCTTCCGCGTGACGAGGACCTTGTCGCACTTCTTGGTGATGATCTCCTTCGTCGCCTTGCGCGTCAGGTTGGCGATCTCGCGCTCCAGATTGCGGACGCCGGCCTCGCGCGTGTAGTAGCGGATCAGATCGCGCAACGCGTCGTCCGAGATCTGCCACTCGTCCTTCTTGAGGCCGTGGGCTTCCATCTGCTTCGGAATCAGGTGGCGCCGTGCGATCTCGACCTTCTCGTCCTCGGTGTATCCGGGGATGCGGATGATCTCCATACGGTCGAGCAGCGGCTGCGGCATCCGCAGCGAGTTCGCCGTCGTGATGAACATCACGTCCGACAGGTCGTAGTCGACCTCGAGATAGTGATCGTTGAAGGTCGAGTTCTGTTCGGGGTCGAGGACCTCGAGCAGCGCCGACGTGGGGTCGCCGCGCCAGTCCGCGCCCAGCTTGTCGATCTCGTCGAGCAGGAAGAGCGGGTTCGACGACTTCGCCTTCTTCATGCCCTGGATGATCTTGCCGGGCATCGAACCGATATAGGTGCGACGGTGGCCGCGGATTTCCGCCTCGTCGCGCACGCCGCCCAGCGACATGCGGACGAAGTTGCGACCGGTCGCCCTCGCGATCGACTTGCCGAGCGAGGTCTTGCCGACGCCCGGCGGGCCGACGAGGCACAGGATCGGACCCTTGATCTTGTTGATGCGCTGCTGGACCGCGAGATACTCGAGGATACGCTCCTTGACCTTCTCGAGACCGTAGTGGTCCGCATCAAGCACCTTCTCGGCGTACTTGATGTCGTGCTTGATCTTGGTCCGCTTCTTCCACGGAATCGACAGCAGCCAGTCGAGATAGTTGCGGACGACCGTGGCCTCGGCCGACATCGGGCTCATGGTCCGAAGCTTCTTGAGCTCCGCCGTCGCCTTGTCGCGGGCCTCCTTCGACAGCTTGGTCTTCTTGATCCGCTCCTCGAGCTCCGAGGCCTCGTCGCGGCCGTCGTCGATCTCGCCGAGTTCCTTCTGGATCGCCTTGAGCTGTTCGTTGAGGTAGTACTCGCGCTGCGTCTTCTCCATCTGCCGCTTGACGCGGTTGCGGATGCGCTTTTCAACCTGGAGGACGCCGATCTCGCTTTCCATGTAGCCGAAGATCTTCTCGAGACGCTGCGTCACCGTCTCGGTCTCGAGCAGCTCCTGCTTCTCGGGAATCTTCAGGGCCAGGTGCGACGCAACCGTGTCGGCGAGCTTGGCCGCATCGTCGATCTGGTTGATCGAAACGAGGACTTCCGGCGGGATCTTGCGGTTCAGCTTGATGTACTGCTCGAACTGGCCGATCACCGTCCGGGTCAGCGCTTCGACCTCGGCCGGGTCGCCCAGCTTGTCCTCGATTCCTTCCGCATAGGCCTGGAAGAAATTGGGATTGTCGACGTACTTCACGATACGCGCGCGCTGGCCGCCTTCGACCAGCACCTTGACGGTGCCGTCCGGCAGCTTGAGCAGCTGCAATACCGTCCCGATCGTGCCGACCGAGTAGATGTCGCTCGTCGCCGGGTCGTCCTGGGATGCATTTTTCTGCGCAACGAGAAGGATCTGCTTGTCGTCCTTCATCACGTCTTCGAGGGCGCGGACGGATTTCTCGCGGCCGACGAAGAGCGGCACGATCATATGCGGGAAGACGACGATGTCGCGCAGCGGCAGAACGGGATAAAGATTGCCTCGGGGCGAAACTTCGAGCATTACGCCTCACTTACTCGGGTTTCCGGCATGGAACTGCCGGTTCAGGGCGATTGTCATCGGAATGGTTACTTGGCGAGCGGCACCTCCTGCTTCAAGTATCGGCCAAGAAGCAGGAGACCGGCCAAGCCACCGGGCCGTCCTGCTCAGGCGCTGGAACCGCCGACGTTTTCGCCGCGACGGTCGGCATAGATCTGAAGCGGCTTCGCCCGCCCCTCGATGACTTCGCGGTTGATCACGACCTCTTCGACGCCGTTCATGGTCGGCAGCTCGAACATCGTGTCGAGCAGGATGCTTTCCATGATGGAGCGCAGGCCGCGGGCACCGGTCTTGCGCTGGATCGCCTTCCTGGCGACGGCGCGGAGCGCGTCGTCGGCGAATTCGAGGCGCACGCCCTCCATCTCGAACAGCCGCTGGTACTGCTTGAGGAGAGCGTTCTTCGGCTTGACCAGGATCTCGACGAGGGCGCTCTCGCTGAGGTCGTTGAGGGTCGCGATCACCGGCAGGCGTCCGATGAATTCGGGGATGAGGCCGAACTTCAGCAGATCCTCGGGCTCGACCTCGCGGAGGATCTCGCCGGTCTGGCGTTCGTCCGCCGCGCGAACGTCCGCGCCGAAGCCGATCGAGGTGCCGCGGGTGCGCTGCGAGATGATCTTCTCCAGCCCGGCGAACGCGCCGCCGCAGATAAACAGGATGTTCGTCGTGTCGACCTGGAGGAACTCCTGCTGCGGATGCTTGCGGCCGCCCTGCGGCGGCACCGAAGCGATGGTTCCCTCCATGATCTTGAGCAGCGCCTGCTGCACGCCCTCGCCGGAGACGTCGCGCGTGATCGACGGGTTCTCCGACTTGCGGCTGATCTTGTCGACCTCGTCGATGTAGACGATGCCGCGCTGGGCACGCTCGACGTTGTAGTCGGCGGCCTGCAGCAGGCGGAGAATGATGTTCTCGACATCCTCGCCGACGTAACCCGCCTCGGTGAGCGTCGTCGCGTCCGCCATGGTGAACGGAACGTCGATGATGCGGGCGAGCGTCTGCGCCAGCAGCGTCTTGCCGCAACCGGTCGGACCGATCAGCAGGATGTTCGACTTGGCGATCTCGACTTCGTTGTTCTTCGTGCCCTGGCTCAGGCGCTTGTAATGGTTATGGACCGCGACCGAGAGAACGCGCTTGGCATGCTCCTGACCGATCACATAGTCGTCGAGGACCGCGCAGATGTCGCGCGGGCTGGGCACGCCGTCGCGCGACTTGACGAGGGTCGTCTTGTGCTCCTCGCGGATGATGTCCATGCACAGCTCGACGCATTCATCGCAGATGAACACGGTCGGGCCGGCAATGAGCTTCCGGACTTCGTGCTGGCTCTTACCGCAGAAGGAGCAGTAAAGCGTGTTTTTCGAGTCCCCGCCGCTGGACTTGTTCATGTACTCTCCGTCACTTGCCGCGTCGCGGCCGTACCTTAAACAAATGTTAGCCCTAGCGGCGCGATCGGTACAACGGCAAAAAAACCCTTACCGACTAGCCATTTAGAGCAGAGTGCCCGAAACGACTCGACACGCTCCCGCCGGCCTGCGGCCGGCGGAGGGAGCCGCCTGAGTACCTACGGCTCCGCATCGGCGATCGTGCCAGTCCCGCCTCAATAAATCGTAAAGCGTACGGTCCGCTTCAACTGCGTCCGGGAAAAAACCCGACCGAAACTCCACGTTCCGGCATCCGGCCGGCCCCTCTCATGCAGGCGGCTCCCCAAAACAGGTCAATCCCGCCGGGGCGATCAGCCGAATGGTCACGCTGATCGGGGTGCCGCCGCGCCATCGACGGCCCGGGCGGCGGAGCCGCACCTCGTCGCCCGGCCGACTGGCCGCCCGCCGAACTCAGGCGGCCTTCACGTCCTCGGGGCGCGGCGGACGGGTCGTCACGACCTCGTCGATGAGGCCAAACGCCTTCGCCTCTTCCGGGGACAGGAACTTGTCGCGCTCGACCGCAGCCTCGATGACGTTCAGCGGCTGCCCGGTATGATGGACATAGATGTCGTTGAGCCGTTTGCGCAGGCTCAGGATCTCCCGGGCCTGGATCTCGATATCCGTCGCCTGCCCCTGCACGCCGCCCGAGGGCTGGTGGATCATGATCCGGGAGTTCGGCAGGGAGAACCGCTTGCCCTTGGCCCCGGCGGCGAGCAGCAGGGACCCCATCGACGCGGCCTGCCCGATGCACACGGTGGCGACGTCCGGACGGATGTACTGCATCGTGTCGTAGATCGCGAGACCCGAGGTGACGACCCCGCCCGGCGAGTTGATGTAGAAGGAAATGTCCTTCTTCGGATTCTCGGACTCGAGGAACAGGAGCTGGGCGCAGATCAGGCTGGCGACGGCATCGTTCACCGGCCCGACCATGAAGATGATCCGCTCCTTCAGCAGGCGCGAATAGATGTCGAACGCCCGCTCGCCGCGTGCCGTCTGCTCGATGACCATCGGCACCAGCATGTTCATCTGAGTCTCGATATTGCTCATAAGGTCCGATCCCTTGTCTTGATGGGCCGCGACGACCGCGGCCCGCCGGAGCCATCCGAGCCAGATGTCGTCAGGCCTTCGACTCCTCCGGCTCCTTCATCAGCTCGTCCACCGTCGCGGCCCGATCCGTCACCTTCGCCATCTCGACGATGAAGTCGATTACTTTGTCCTCAAAGAGCGGTGCGCGCAACTGCGCGAGCGCCTCCGGATTGTTACGGTAGTACTCGACCACGCGCCGCTCCTGCCCGGGGAAACGGCGGGCCTGCTCGATCAGCGCGCGATTGACCTCTTCCTGGGTCACGTTGATGTTGTTTTGGCGGCCGATTTCGGACAGCAGCAGGCCGAGACGCACCCGCCGTTCGGCGATGCTGCGGAACTCGGCCTTGAGCTCGTCATCGCTCTTGCCGGCGAGGGACGGATCGACGGCGCCCGCCTTCCGCTCCGCCTCCACGTTCTTCCAGATCGCGTCGAACTCGAGATCGACCATGCCTTCGGGCACCGGGAAATCGTGCGTCGCCGCCAGACGGTCGAGCAGCTGCCGCTTCAGCCGGGCGCGCGCCATCCGTTCGTAGTCGCGCCCGAGCTGGTCGCGCACGGCCTTGCGCAGTGACTCGAGATCATCGAGGCCCATCTGCTTCGCCAGCTCGTCGTCGACCGTCGCCGGAACCGGCTTGTGGATCTCCTTGACGTCGACGGCAAATTCCGCGGTCTTTCCGGCAAGGTCCGGGCCGCCGAAATCCTCGGGGAAGGTCACCGTGACCGTCTTGCTCTCCCCTGCCCGCACGCCGATCAGCTGGTCTTCGAACCCGGGTACGAACTGGCCCGAGCCGAGCTTCAGGCGGTAATCCTTGGCCGAGCTGCCGGCGAACGGCTTGCCGCCGATGGTGCCGGTGAAGTCGACGACGACGATGTCGCCGGCCTGGCTCGGCCGGTCCTCGGCGATCTTCTCGGACCGCTCATGCTGCTCGGCGATCCGCGCCAGCGTCTTGTCGACCTCCGCATCGGTAACGTCGACCTTGAGGCGTTCAAGCTGCACCTCGCTGAAATTGGCCGGCTTGATCTCCGGCAGAAGCTCGACGGCGAGCGTGTATTCGAGACCCGCGTCCTCGGCGAAGGACTTGACTTCCACCTTCGGCTGAAGCGCCGGACGAAGGCCGCGCTCCATCAGCGCCTGGTTCGAAGAGTCCGAAACGGCCTGCTCCAGGACCTCGCCCATCACCGCAGCGCCGTAGCGCTTCTTCAGGATCGGCATCGGCACCTTGCCGGGTCGAAAACCAGGCAGACGCACGGTCCGGCCGAGTTCCTGCAGCCGATTGTCCATCTTGGACTTGATGTCGTTTGCCGACACGACGACCTTGAATTCGCGTTTGAGGCCGTCCTCACGGGTCTGAATGACTTGCATCTGCCTGACTGTCGTTTCGTTTTCAGGGAAAGCACCCGACGTACCGGGTGGCGACTAGGCCGTGGTGGTGCGGGCGGAGGGACTTGAACCCACACGCCTTGCGGCACGGGAACCTAAATCCCGCGTGTCTACCAGTTCCACCACGCCCGCGGCGCGATCCGTCGGGTTAGGTAGCCTGCCCGACCGGTCCCGTCAATATCGCCGTCGTGTCAACGGCGCGCCGCGGCGGGCACGCCGAGCGTCGGCGCCGGGCGGCACTCCTGATGATTGAGCGGGCACGAGCCGTACGGAAATGCGTGACAGCCCCACCGACCGTGCCGCCCGCCCCGAACGCGGCTTGGCAAGGGCCGCGCGGGCGGTCAGAGCAGCCCGGTTACGGCCGGCGACGCGACCACCGTGCGCTCGCCGACATAGGCCTCGTGGTTCTCCTCGATGTCGGCGAGCCGGTAGAGATAGTTGACCATCATCCCGGCCGACTGCTTCAGCGCTTTCGTCGACGTGTCGCCGAGCCAGCAGATCCGTTCGATCCGCGCCCCGTTGCTCAGGTGGAAGTTGGCGACCGGATCGAGCGCCGCACCGTTCTCGCGCTTCGCCTCGACGAGATAGCGCGCGCACAGCCGCATCAGCGGCCCTTTCAGCGCGGCGGCGAGGGCCGGCTTCTCATGCCAGTTCGTCGCCAGGAGCTGCTTGAGCGTCCCCTTGTTGGCCACACCTTCGGTCGTCGCGGCAAGCGCCTTGCGCTCGGACGCCGTCAGCATGCCCGGCACGCCGTTCGCGAACTGCGCATCGAGCCACGTCCGAAAACCCGGGATCGGGGACAGCGTCGCGAAGTTCTTCACGCGCGGAAACTCGGCCGAGAGCTGATCGACCACGCGCTTGATGAGGAAGCCGCCGAAGCTGATCCCGCTGAGTCCCTTCTGGGCGTTCGAAATCGAATAGAAGATCGCCGTATCGGCGGCGCGCGGGTCGCCGACCGGGGCCGACTCGTCGAGCAGCGTCGCGATATTGTCGGCCAGGCCGTTCACGAGTGCGACCTCGACGAAGATGAGCGGCTCGCCTTCCATGCGCGGATGGAAGAACGCGAAGCAGCGCCGGTCGGAGTCGAGCCGGTTCTTGAGGTCGTTCCAGCTGCGTACCGCATGCACCGCCTCATAGCGACTGAGCTTCTCGAGCAGTGCGGCCGGCGAATCCCAGGTGATCCGCTTGAGTTCGAGAAAGCCGATGTCGAACCACGCCGCAAGCAGGCTCTTGAGATCCTGCTCGAGCGCGGCAAGTGCCTTGTCCCCGCGCGCGAACTCGATCAGGTCCGCGCGCAGATCGACGAGAAACTTCGTCCCTTCCGGCAGCGCGTTGAACTGCGTGAGCAGCCTGACGCGCGGCGCCTCGAGCGCGCGCTTCAGCGACGCCTCGACGCTGCGAAGCTGATCGAGGGTGCCGACCTCGCGCAGCCGCTCGGCCGCTGCCTTCACGGCTTCGTGATCGACGTCGAACTCGGTCGCGAGGATGCTCAGGAACCGCTGCCGGCCTTCGCGGTTGAGGCTGATGTAGGCCCGCCCGAGCTCGGCCGCACGCGCGCGGGCACTGACCTCGCCGCCCCGGGCGGCGAGACAATCGCGCATCTGCTCGCGCAGCCGGTCGGCATCATCGTCGGGCAGGTCGGGACGAAACGACGCCGGCTTGACGCCGCGCGCGGATACCGCGATGTCGCGCCAGGCGTCGCGAATGTTACGCCAGGTTCGATCGAGAAACCGTGTTGCGGAAAGTGCTTGGGCCATGCGACGATTGTGGCGCGCCGACACCGGCCGACGCAAGCGGCACCCACGATTCCGGGAACAGGCTTCTACGAACGAACAGTTTGTTCCTTCAGACGGCGTAGTACCGCCGGGATCTGCTCCGGCAGATCATCGGCCATGAGGCCGGGCCCGAAACGTGCCGCCGCCTCGCCATGAATCCAGGCCGCCGCCGCGGCCGCGAGGAACGGGTCCATTCCCTGCGCCAGCAACCCAAGCGCCATGCCGGCGAGCACGTCGCCGGCCCCCGCGGTGGCGAGGTCCGGCGGCGCGTTGTCGTTGATGATCGCGCGCCCGTCGGGCGCCGCGATCACGGTATCGGGCCCCTTCAGCAGGATGACGGCCCCGCTCCGCCGCGCCGCGGCGCGGGCGCGCGCAAGCTTGTCGCCCGAAACGTCGAACAGGCGGGCGAACTCGCCCTCGTGCGGCGTCAGCAGACAGGGGCCGCGGATCGCCCGGAACAGATCGTCGGGCTCGTCGGCGAAGACGCTGATCGCGTCGGCATCGAGCACGCACCGCTTCCGCGCGCCGAGTGCTGCGCGCACACGCTGGCGCGTCGTCAGATTGACGCCGTTGCCGGGCCCCAGCAGGACCGCATTGCGCCGTTCGTCCGCGAGCAGCGCCGCGAATGCCGTATCGTCCGGCAGCGGTGCGGTCAGGAAACTCGCCCGATCCGTCGCATAGATCGGAATGGCGGCAGGGTCGCTGGCGATCGTCACGAGGCCGGCGCCCATCCGATAGGCGGCACGTCCGGCCAGGCGCGCGGCACCCGTGGTGTGTGCGCCCCCGACCACGACGGCATGCCCGCGGCTGTATTTGTGTCCGTCGGGCCGGGGCCAGGGATACGCATCCAGCCACAGGATGGGATCGTTCGCGTGGCACTTTGGATCGATCGCGTCGAGGACCACGTCCAGGATGCCGATATCGGCCACGACGATCTCACCGCACAGGGCGCGCCCCGGCATCATGAGATGTCCCGGCTTGCGCCGGAAGAACGTGACGGTGAGACGGCAGCGGGGCGCCGTGCCCAGTATCTCGCCGGTGTCGCCATGAACGCCGCTCGGCATATCGATCGCCACGCACGGAACGCCGCGCGCATTGATCGCGTCGATCACGTCCGCGGCGACGCCGGACAGGGCGCGGGCCAGGCCCGCCCCGAAGAGTCCGTCGATGACGAGCGATGCGCCGTCGAGCACCGACGGCGCCAGCGCTTCGATGGCGCCCTGCCAGCGCGCGGCGCTGGCCGCGGCGTCGCCCTTGAGCACCGCCTTCGAGCCAAGGAGCGCGACCCGGACGGGCCATCCCGCCTCCGCGAGGTATCGCGCGGCCACGAAACCGTCGCCGCCGTTGTTGCCGGGCCCGCACAGGACGACCGTCGGGCACGGCGCGTAGCGGACACGAACGGCATGCGCAACCGCGCGCCCCGCAGCCTCCATCAGTTCGATCGACGGCGTGCCGGCCGCGATTGCCGCGGCATCAGCCCGCGCCATCTCGGCGCAGGTCAGCAGCGCCGACACGTTCCGGGAATTCCCCTGCATCGGTCCGAAAATTGCCATAGTTTCAGGCCGATGTTGAGGCGTACCCGCGGGAGTTTCACCGGCTTTGCGCGTCCTCTCCTTATTCATAGGGCTGCTTGCGCTGGCCGCCGCGCCGGCGGCCGCGCTGGTCGACGGCGAGCCCGTCGACGTTCAGCTCGTCCTCGCCGTCGATTCGTCGTCCAGCGTCGACATGGACGAGTACTATCTTCAGCTCGAAGGCTACGCCGCGGCGTTCCGCCACCCCGATCTCGTCCGCGCCGTGCAGTCGGGCCCCAACAAGGCCATCGCCGTCACCCTGTTCGAGTGGTCGGGCCCCGGCCAGCAGGTCGTGAACCTGCCCTGGCGCATCCTGCGCGACGAAGAGGGCCTGAACGCATTCGCCGACGAGCTTGCCGCAGCACCTCGCCTCGTCATCGGCGGCGAGACGGCAATCGGCGCGGCGATCGATTTCGCGGTGAACCTGCTGGCCGGCAGCGGCATCGCCAACGGACGGCGCGTTATCGACATTTCCGGCGACGGGATCAGCAACCAGGGACGCGACGTGACGGCAGCGAAGAACGATGCCGTCTTCCTCGGCATAACGGTGAACGGCATGGCCATCCTGAACGAGGAGCCGGCGCTGGCGGCGTATTACCAGGCCTTCGTGATCGGCGGCACCGGCGCCTTCGTCATGTCGGCGCGGGATTACGTCGACTTCAAGGACGTCATCGTCAAGAAGCTCGTACGCGAGATCACGACCATCGCGGACGAGCGCGGCCCGCGGGTGCCGGCGCTACTTGCCCGAAACTGGCGCGAGCGGCGTGGCGCGACGCAGCGCCTCGAGGCGGCCATAGGCCTCGACGACCGGCCCGAGCTCCGTGCGATTGTCGATACGCCCTTTGCCGCCGTGGCGGGTGAGCGCGAGTTCGAGCGCACGCAGGAGATGCTCGGCGACCTCGATCCGCCCCTGGTCGCAGGCCTGATTGAAGGCGGCAAGGATCTTGTCGCTCAGCCGCCGCGAATGTTCCGCCACGGATCACTCCATCGATAGGCGCGGGCGCGATGCGCCCGGCCGTCTGCCGCATGATTGTGCAGGCGTCCGGTTAAGCGGCCGTTAAGCCTTTCCGTCTTGCGTCTCGTACCTTATGCCCTGGGCGTCACCGGCTCGCCCCACACCGGGCGCACGAGCGCCATGTAGACGCGGTAAGGGATGAGCGCAAAGGCCGCGTAGGCCATCTTAACGACGAGGTCGCTTGCCGCCAGCAGGTCCCACGGCACCGCGGTGCCGGCGAAGGCGATGCTGAAGAAGACGGCCGTGTCGACCGCCGAACCGAGCAGCGAGGCAGCCAACGGCGCCTGCCACCACGGCTGCCGGCGAAGCCAGTTGAAGACCGTGACGTCGAGGAGCTGCGCGACGAGGAACGCGGTACCGGATGCGAGCGCGATGCGCGGCGTGGCCAGCACCGCCGACAATGCGACGGCGACCGCGAACCCGGCATAGATGACTTGGCGCGCGACATGGGGCCCATAGCGCCGATTGGTCAGATCCGTGACCAGGAACGTCGCGGGATAGGTGAACGCGCCCCAGGTGATCAGCAGCGGCAGCCCGAGGACGGTGCCGAGTTCGATGGGAAACTGTACGAGCCAGTTGGACGCGACGATCAGTGCGATCATCGCCGACAGCGGCCACCAATATGCCCTCAGGCCAG
>DASVCL010000069.1:0-80247 GCA_036381615.1 Alphaproteobacteria bacterium | reverse complement strand
TCGCGGCGGGCGTGAACGTCACCTACAAGATCCTGTTCAACGACGCGGTGGCGATGACCGGGGGCCAGCCGGTGGACGGGCCGCTGACGGTGCCGCAGATCACCCGCCAGCTCGCCGCCGAGGGGGTCGGCCGCATCGCCGTGGTCTCGGACGAGCCCGACAAGTACCCGACCACGGCCGAGTTCGCCGCCGGGGTCACCGTCCATCACCGCGACGAGCTCGACCGCGTGCAGCGCGAGCTGCGCCAGGTGCCGGGGGTGACGGCGCTGATCTACGACCAGACCTGTGCGGCGGAGAAGCGGCGCCGGCGCAAGCGCGGCACCTTCCCCGATCCCGACCGCCGCGTGTTCATCAACGAGCTGGTGTGCGAGGGCTGCGGCGACTGCTCGCTCGCCTCCAACTGCCTGTCGGTGGTGCCGGTCGAGACCGAGTTCGGCCGCAAGCGCGCCATCGACCAGTCCAGCTGCAACAAGGACTTCTCCTGCCTCAACGGCTTCTGCCCCAGCTTCGTGACCGTGCACGGCGCCAGGGTCCGCAAGTCCAAGGCGGCGGATGACGGGCGCGACCTGTTCGCAGGGCTGCCGGAGCCGACGCGGCCCGGCACAGAGACGCCCTACAACATCCTGGTCACGGGCGTGGGCGGTACCGGCGTCGTCACCATCGGCGCGCTGCTGGGCATGGCCGCGCACCTCGAAGGCAAGGGCTGCACCGTGCTGGACATGACGGGACTGGCGCAGAAGGGCGGCGCCGTGCTCTCGCATATCCGCATCGCCGACCGGCCCGAGGATATCCACGCGGTGCGCATCGCCGCCGGCGAGGCGAATGTCCTGCTCGGCTGCGACATGGTCGTCGCGGCCGGACCCGACGCGATCAGCCGCGTCCGCGCCGGCTTGACGCGCGCCGTCATCAACACGCACGAGATCACCACCGGCACGTTCACCCGCAACCCGGACCTGCATTTCCCGGCGACGGAGATGCGCGCGACCATCGCCGAGGCGGTCGGGTTCGATGCGACCGCGTTCCTCGACGGAACGACGCTGGCGACCGCGCTCATGGGCGACTCGATCGCGACCAACCTGTTTATGCTGGGCTATGCCTGGCAGAAAGGCATGATCCCGGTCTCGCGCGAGGCGATCGAGCGGGCGATCGAACTCAACGCCGTTGCCGTCGACGCGAACAAGCGCGCCTTCACCTGGGGGCGGCTCGCGGCCGTCGATCTCGCCGCCGTCGAGCGCGCCGCCAAGCCGGCGACGAGCGTGCCGGCACGCAGGCTCTCGCAGTCCCTCGACGAGGTCGTCGCCCGCCGCGTCGAGTTCCTGACCGCCTATCAGAACGCCGCCTATGCGCAACGCTACGCGGACCTGGTACGCCGGATGGCGGAGGTCGAGCGGGTCCGCGCGCCGGGTCGCAATGGGCTTGCCGAGGCGGTAGCACGCTATGCCTTCAAGCTGATGTCCTACAAGGACGAGTACGAGGTGGCGCGGCTCTACACGGACGGCAGCTTCATGGCCGCGCTCAACCGGCAGTTCGCCTCGTACGACCGGCTCGAGTTCAACCTCGCCCCGCCGCTGATCGCGCCGCGCGACCCGGAGACCGGGCATCTCAAGAAGCGTCGTTTCGGGCCGTGGATGATGACGGCGTTCCGCGTCCTCGCCAAGCTCAGGTTCCTGCGCGGCACGCCGTTCGACATCTTCGGTCGCACGCCGGAGCGGCGCATGGAGCGGCAGCTCATCGCCGACTACTTCGCGCTGATGGACGAGATCGCGCAAACGCTGACGCCCGAGAACCACGCGCTCGCGGTTCAGCTTGCGCAGATCCCCGAGCACATCCGCGGCTTCGGGCACGTGAAGGAAGAGCACCTGAAGAAGGCGAAGGCCCGCGAGGCGGAGCTTCTTGCCGCCTATCGCGCGCCCACGCCCGCCCCCTTCGCGCAGGCGGCGGAATGATGATGCGCCGCCGGCTGTCGATCGGCCGGCGCGCGTGAGCCACGGTCAAGCCGGTCAGGAAGCCTGTGCAGCCACGCCGATCGCGCGCCGGATTGCGACGAGAACGTCGGGCGCGCGGATCGGCTTCACGATCACGGCGGCGGGATGCAGCGCAGAGACCTCGACCCCTCGCGCGTGGTCGCTCGTATCCGCGACGACGATGACCGGTGCCGCGAACGTTGCCTTGAGTTCGGCCGCGAGATCCAGACGCGCGCGGTCGGCGCCCTGGTGAACGTCGATCACGACGACATTCGGACGCACGACGTTGCCCAGCGCGATCGCAGCCGCGTCGTCGCTGGCCACACCGGCGACGTAATAGCCGGACTGCACCAGCACCGAGTCGATCTCCATTCGCGCGTCGCGATCGTCTTCGACGATCAGGATCGTTTCGTCCATCGGTCGTCGTTCCCGTACGTGGCCTGCCCATCGGTCTGAATCATCCCGCACCGGGATGGTTCCGCGCAGATCGCGAGAAACGGGATATCGGCGCGCGTGCCGGACGGCGCGGCGTCAGGCGCCCACGAGTCCGAGTTGCGGGCTGGACGGCTGCGCGTAGGCGAGCTTCGGAATCCGGCCGGCGCGCCGCGCATGAAAACCGGCCTCGACGGCCGCGCGCATGGCACGGGCCATGCGGACCGGATCGTCGGCGCGGGCGACGGCGCTGTTGAGCAGCACGGCATCGCACCCGAGCTCCATGGCACGCGCGGCATCGGATGCCGTGCCGATGCCGGCATCGAGGACGACCGGAACGCCGGCGCGGGCGCAGATCATCTCGATATTGTACGGATTGCAGATGCCCATCCCGGAGCCGATCGGGGCTCCGAGCGGCATCACGGCGGCACAGCCGAGGTCCTCGAGCCGGCGGCACAGGACCGGATCGTCGCTGCAGTAAGGCAGCACGACGAACCCGTCGCGCACCAGCTCTGCCGCCGCCGCCAGGAGCTGTTCCGGATCGGGATGAAGCGTCTCGCGGTCGCCGATCACCTCGAGCTTGATCCAGTTCGTGCCGATCGCCTCGCGCGCAAGCTGCGCCGTCAGTACGGCATCCCGCGCCGTCGCGCAGCCCGCGGTGTTGGGCAGCAGCCAGTAGCGATCCCCGAGAAGATCGAGCATGTCGCCCGCGCCGGCCGCGAGATTGATGCGACGGATCGACACGGTCACGATCTCGGCCCCGCTTGCCTCGATCGCGTCCAGCATCACCTGCTGGTTGGGATAGAGCGCGGAGCCGATCATGAGACGCGAGCGGAACGTCCTGCCGGCGATGACCAGTACCTCGTCCATCTTCCCCATCCCTGCGATTGGCGATGACGTTCAGCCGCCGGCGAAGGCGCGAACGATGTCGATACGGTCGCCGGCGCCGATCGCGGTTTCGGCCCAGCGGGCGCGCGGCACGACGGCGCCGTTGACCGCAACCGCAATGCCGCGGGTCGACGGATCGATGCCGCGGTGACGCAGCAGCGCCGCGAGGTGTTCGCCCTGCAGCTCGGCCGGTTCGCCGTTGATCAGGATTTCACTCATGCGGTTTCCCTTCGCACCGGAGGTTTCGTGAAGCGGTCGAGGCCGAACGGCCGCGCCGCCGGGTCCATCTCGCCGGTGAGCACCAGGCGACTGATCACGTCCGCCGTCGCCGGGGCGAGCAGGATGCCGTTGCGATGGTGCCCGGTCGCGAAGACGAGGCCGTCGATCTCGCACGGCCCAAGAATGGGCGCGTCGTCGCGCGAGCCGGGACGGAAGCCGCACCACGTCTCGTCGATCGGCAGCTCCTCGAGCGCGGGCATGGCGCGCCAGGCACCCTCGAGCAGCGCCAGCATCGCGCCGGCCGTCAGCGCCGGGTCGAAGCCGCGCTCTTCGACCGTGGCGCCGACCAGCAACCTTCCGTCGCGGCGCGGCACCAGATAGGCGCGCGGCGCCCAGACGACGTGCCGGACCAGCGGTGCGGCAGGGTCCATCCGGAGCGCGATCATCTGGCCCTTGACCGGCCGTACCGGCGGCCGCAACGCCGGGGGAATGCCCGCGATCTCGCGCGACCAGGCACCGGCCGCCAGCACGACGACGTCGGCGGCGACGACGGCACCGCCGACCGCGACGCCGACGACGCGGCCGTGGGCGATTGCGATCTCTTCGACGGCGGTCCTGGCGTGAATACGGCCGCCCGCCGCCGTCACGGCCGCCACGAGTGCCGGTGCAACGCACCGGTTGTCGACCTGATGGTCATGACGGCTCAGCACGGCGGCGACCACGCCCGGGGCCAGATGCGGTTCGAGCGGTCGCGCGGCCGGACCGTCGAGCCATTCGAGCTCGACGCCCAACCGTTGCTGGAACTCGCACGTCGTGCGGAGTTTGGCCGCGTCGTCCCGGTTCAAGGCGATGCGCAGCGTGCCTTCGTCGCGATAGCCGACATCGATGCCGCTCGCCTCCGCCAGCGCGCGGGCAAACGCGGGCCAGCGCTGTTGGCTCAGGCGGTTGAGGGCGAACAGCGCCTCTTCGCCCGGCTCCGCCTCCGCGCCAGCCGCAAGCATGCCCGCCGCCGCCCAGGTGGCGCCGCGGCCCGGTTCGCCGCGTTCATAGACGTCGACATGACAGCCCGCGGACGCAAGCCGCCAGGCGATCGACAGGCCGATGATGCCGCCGCCGATGACGGCGACCCGCGGCAACGGATGAACGGATGTCAGAGGGTTCGCAATGGTCGGACTCCCTTCGCTGGCATTATCCAGTCAGGTTCAGTGGGTATGATCTCAGCCGGCCCATGACGGGCCAGCACCCCAGCCGATAGCGAAATTGTTAGCCATCCGACCGAGCCCACGCAAGGGCCGGTTCTTCATCGGCGGCAACACGGCGACATTAGGATGCCGGCGCCTTTCGCTCTCAACCGAAGAAGGGCCGGCAGGCATGTAATCCGGTCAGGATCGAGCCTTAGATTTCGACCTGCTTGCCGTCGTGCGCGGTCTCCATCTCGATGCGGCCGGACTCAGCCTGGGCCAGCATCTCCGGCCCCATGTGGGTGACGATCACGCGCTTCGCGCCGAGTTCGTGGCGGCGGGCGCGCAACGTGTCGTAGTCGATGTGGCCGGGGATCGCCTTGTCGAAGGACGAGCATTCGATGATGAGAAGATCCGCACCGGCGGATGCCTCCTTCAGCGTGTCGGTCCATCCCGTGTCGCCGGAATAGACGACGACCTTGCCGTCGCAGGCAAGACGCAGGGCGAAGGACGGGGCCCCGCTCTCGTGCGCAGCGATGAACGGCGTGACGCTGACGGCGCCGACCTGATGCGCGCGACCCGGCGTGATCTCGATCGTCTCGACCGAAAACCCGCGCTGGGCACTCGCCGTACCCGGATACAGCACTTCCATGGCGTCGTGAAGGCGCTGCCTGAGTCCGGGTGGGCCGACGACGACAAGCGGCGCGGTGCGGCGGCAGACGAACTGTGCATCGAGGATCACGAAGGGCAGGCCGCCGAAATGATCGCCATGCAGATGGGTGATGAAGATCATGTCGATCTCCTTCGGATCGACGCCGAACCGGCGCATTGCCACAAGGGACGAGGCCCCGCAATCGATCAGGAACCGCGCGCTCGCGGCCGCGACATGGAAGCACGTGTTGAAGCGACCGCCCGTTCCGAACGCATCGCCGCTGCCGAGAAACGTCAAACGCATGCCGTCATCCTTTCCGCCTCCGAGGTGCCTCGCACCGGATCGCCCACGTCCGGGTCCGGTGCATCGACTATAGCGCAGCTCCGTGACCGGCCGGCATCGCGTGCATCCGCCCCTGATGCGCCGCGTCGATGATCGGCACCAAACTCTACGCTTCGCGAACCGTCACGGTTCCGCAAGCGCGCAATGCTGCGCCGCAACCGGGATGCGTGTTGATTTGCGGATTGCAACCTATCATAAACGATGAACCACTGGTGCCGAGCCGCGGCGATTCGCGGCACCGACGGCGCGAGAGTGGCACGGAAACATTCTTGGCAGACCGCGAACGCGGGGGGATGGAAGCTGCCGGACGATGCCCGACGGTTTCGCGCAACGAAATATCCGGTCCCTGGCCGTCGTCCTCGCGAGCGTCTACCTGGGCGCCATCCTCTGGTTTTCGCGCTATCACGTCCTCGATGACGCGCTGATCCATCTGCGCTTCGCCGAGCTACTCATCAACCACGGCTTCTTCACCACCGACGGACAGCAGGCGAGCTTTGGCACGTCGAGCCCGCTCTTCGTGCTGATCACGGCCGGGCTTTACCAGATCCTGCACAGCGATTTGACGACGAAGGTAATCTCCGTCGTCTTCTATTTCATCTTCATCGGCAGCGCCGTCGGACTTGCCTGCGCCACGCGCAATGCGGTGCGAATCGGCTGGGCCCTTCTCGCCGTGGTGGCGATGACGCCGATGGGGGTGCGCTGGCTCTCCGACGGCATGGAGACGAGCCTCGTCGCGTGTCTCGTCCTGCTCCTCGGATGGATCGCCGGGCGTGCGGCCGGCCGCCTGCGGGCGTCGCCGGCGACGACGATCGCGCTCTTCGTCCTCGGCGCCGTCTCGGTGATGACGCGCGTCGAGCTGGCGGCACTGGTGGTGCTCGCGTGCGGCGCCATTGCCATCACGACGGACTTGCGCACGAAGCCGGCATCGCACGCACGCCGCGATGCCGTAATGCCGATCGGCGCGCTCGGGCTCGGCGCAATGGCGGCGTTGTTCTGGATCTGGCGCATGTTCGGCGCGGTGATCCCCGACACGGCCATCGCCAAGGCCAGCGGCGAAGCGGCCCCTGCCGACTCGCTGGTGGCCATTCTCGCCTCGTTCGCCGGCGGCCTCAGCTTCGGCGCCGGTCTCTTCGTGCTATGGCTCACGGCACTCGCCGCGGCATGGCGATGGGGTCCCGGCCGTCGTTTCCGGTTGGCGCTCATCCTGCCGAACCTGGGCCTCGTGCTTCTGTGGGCGGTCGTCGCCGTGCGGGGCCAGTATCTCCAGGGAATACGTCATCTTCTGCCGGTCATCATTTTCATGACCGCCGCCAATCTCGCGCACGCGTCGGTGGCGCTGGGAACGAGAACGCCGGTGGTGCCGACCGCATGGACGACGCGGATCCGGAACGGCTGGCGGCACTGGAAGGGAGCCACACTCGCCGGTGCGGTTGCCGTGCTGGCGTTCGAGCTCGTCATGTTCCACGACATCGTGCGCCATCGCACCGAGGCCTTCCTCGACATGCGCGCGCTCAATCTCGCGCGCCTCAAGGGCACGACGGGAATCGGATGGGACGTCGGCCATCTGATGTATTTCACCAAGGCGCAGGTGTGCGACGTCAGCGGGCTGATCAACGGCAGGCGGGCGGCGTGGCGCTCCGAGTCCGCGCGGCTCGAGGACTGCCTTGCCCGCGACGTGGAATTCATCTTCGCCACGTCCGACGACGCCGCGCGTCTGATCCGCCGTTCGGGCGGCCGCTTTGCCGACTGGCCGGTGTGCGGGCTGTACGTTTTCCAGAACGTGCGCCCGGCGAGCCCGCACTATCTGGCGGTCTCGCCGCAACTGGCCCCGCGGATCTGCCCCGACCTTCTCGAGGACGCACCGCTGCGCCTGCTTGCCGTGCGCGGCAGCTAGAGATTCGGCCGGCCCTATCCGGGCCGACGCCGCCTATATGTCGAGAGCCTTGCGGTAGAGATCGAGCAGCTCGTCCTGCTCGTTCCGATCATTGGGCTCGAGCTTCCGCAGCTTGATCACCTGCCGCATGATTTTGGTGTCGAAGCCGTTGCCCTTGGCTTCGGCATAGACCTCGCGGATGTCGGCCGCCAGCTCCGCCTTCTCGGCCTCAAGCCGCTCGATCCGCTCGACGAAGGACTTGAGCTTCGCAACCGCGATTCCGCCGACATCGCCGGCGCTGCCGTCCGCCATGTGTATCCCCCGTGTGCCGAAGTCCAAACCTGCTGGGACCGCGTTCTATAGCGGCGCGTCACGCGCCTGCGCAAGGCGTGCCGGTATGTGGATAAAGTGGAAATCGGGGATTGTCACAGGACGCGCGACGAAGGATTCAAATCGTGAAAAACCCATGAAAAACACTGATGGTCGCGAAGACGGACGCCGGCACGCCCCGCGCGCCACCCTTTCCTCGTGCCTTCATGTCGCCGCGATTCACGCCCCGAACGCGAAGCACCCCGGCGGACTTGAGCCCGCGACGACTCGGAAGAGATGAAGAGGGATTGGGGGCGTACGACGCGCCGGGTGCGGCAGGTTGCCGTGTCCGCCATGGTGTCGATGTTTCAACGGCCGCGGACAGGTCCCGTGCGCCCGTGCCCGCGGCCGTGATGTCGGGTTTCAGTGCTTGTGCGGGCCGCCTTGTGCGGCGAACTGCTTCAGCTGCTCCGGCGATGCCTCTTTCTGGTATTTCGCCTTCCACTCCTCGTACGGCATGCCGTAGATGATCTCGCGCGACTGGTCCTTGGTCATCGCAATGCCCTTGGCCTCGGCGGCCTCGCGATACCAGTTCGACAGGCAGTTCCGGCAAAATCCCGCCAGATTCATCAGGTCGATGTTCTGCACGTCGGTGCGCGTGCGCAGGTGATCGACCAGGCGGCGGAATGCAGCGGCCTCGAGCTCGGTGCGGGTCTTGTCGTCCATGCTACCTCCGAAACTACGCGGGCGGGCGCACCATCCGGGCGTAACCGCCGACCCCGGATCGGCCCAAATCCGGCCCGAATGTCATCCGAGTATAGGCCCCGCCCGCGACCCGCGCCAAGCGACCCGAGCCGGCGGCAATTGCGTTCAAATTCAACGGTCCTGCGACCGCGATGCATGGAGCCCCTACCGAACCACGCCCGATCCGATGCGGCCCTCCCCCAACCTATCCCGCGAGGAACAGCAAACGGCCCAGTTGCGGCAGTACCGGCTGATCGCGACCGGGCTGCTGATCGCCTGCGCCGGCCTGTTCGCGGCGACGACGGCGATTGAGGCGCCCGGATTCTGGGTCCGGCTCCTCCAGGCCGGCGCCGAGGCCGCCATCGTCGGCGGGCTGGCCGACTGGTTCGCCGTCACGGCCCTGTTCCGGCGGCCGCTCGGGTTGCCGATTCCGCACACGGCGATCGTCCCCCGGCAGAAGGACCGCGTGGGCGAATGGCTCGGCACCTTCGTCGTCGACAACTTCCTGGCAACCCATGCCATCGCCAAGGAGATCAAGGCCATCGACCTGATCGGGCACGCGGCGCGATGGCTGTCCGACCGCAGCAACGCCGAGCGCGCGGCCGAGCGGATGATGGATGTGCTGCCCTCGATCCTGTCGGCGGTCGACGACCGCGACATGCGCCGGCTGGTCGCGCAGGTCTTCGGCAGCCATTTGAGCTCGCTCGACCTTGCGGCGATTCTCGGCACGATGCTGCGGGCCCTGGTGACGCGCGGCCATCACAAGGCCCTGCTGCAGCGCAGCCTGCCGGTCCTTCAAAGCCTCATCGCCGACAACGCCGAGGCGATCGACGATGCGGTCGAGCGCCGCCTGTGGTTCCTGCCGAAGAAGGTCGACCGCTATCTGGCCCGGCGCCTCGTCGTCATCCTTCAGGAGGCGGCCAGCGATCTGTCCCGCCCGGATCACCCGACCGCGACGCGGCTGGAAGCGGCGCTGCTGCGCCTCGCCCACGACCTCGAGGCCGACGAGAGCCTGCGCGCGCGGATCAACGCGGTGATGCGCCGGGCGATCAATCTTCCCGAGGTGCAGGCCTGGATGAGCTCGCTGTGGGATGACGTCCGGCGGGCGCTCCTCGACGACATCGCCTCGCCCGCGCCCGCCCTCAGGCGCGCCGTCGCCGACCGGCTGGTCGCCTTCGGCACGACGCTGGAGACCGACCCCGCCATCGCCGGGAAGCTGACCGCCATGATCGACGCGGCCATCAGCACCGAGCACGTGCCGTGGCGGGCACGCATCGCCCGCTTCATCGCCGACGAGGTCCGCGCCTGGAACACGGCGGAGTTCACGCGGCGCATGGAATTGTGGGCGGGAACCGAGCTTCAGTACGTCCGCATCAACGGCACCGTGCTCGGCTTTTTGATCGGCGTCGGATTGTTCCTCGCGACCGAATTCGCGTTCTAGTCAGAGCTCGGCGACGGTCTCCTCGATCAGCCAGTCGATGACGGCGTTGAGCGCGGCAGCCTTCGTGGCGCCCTTGCCGAGGGCGTGCCGGTAGACCTCGAGCTGGCGATGGGCCGAGGTGCCGCGCCGCAGGATGTCGCGCGCCCGCGCGACCTCCGCCTCGCAGCCGAAGCGCGCGGCCTCGGGCGCGGTCAGCTCGATGATCTCGTCCAGGAGCTGCGCATAGGGCACGACCTCGCCCTTGCCGAAGTCGACGAGGCCCTGATCGAAGCCGTAGCGCTGCGCCCGCCAGCGGTTCTCATTGACCAGCATGTTCGGATAGATGCGCCAGCGCTGATTGTTGCGGCGCAACCGCCACAGCATGCCGAGAATGCACTGGAACAGGGCTGCGATGCTGATCGTGTCGTCGAGACGGGTCGGCACGTCGGTGATGCGCATCTCGAGCGTCGGGAAACGGCCGGACGGCCTGATGTCCCACCACAGCTTGGTCGCATCCTCGATCAGGCCCGCCGCGACGAGGCGGTTCAACTGCCGCCGGAACTCGCCGTAGCTCTCGAAATGTTCGGGAAGCCCGGTGCGCGGCAGCTCGTTGAAGACGGCGAGGCGATAGCTCTTGAGGCCCGTATCCTCGCCGCGCCAGAACGGCGACGACGTCGACAGCGCCAGCAGATGAGGCAGGAAATATCCGGCCTGGTTCATCAGGTCGATGCGCAGCTCGTCGTCCTCGATCCCGACATGGACGTGGAGCCCGCAAATGACGAGGCGCCGGCCGACGCCCTGGAGATCGCGCTCGAGCATCTGGTAGCGCTCGCGCATGGTCGGGCGCTGCGCGCCCCAGTCGGCGAAGGGGTGGGTCGCGGCGGCGATGACCGCCAGGCCGTGACGTTCCGCGACCTCGGCGACGGTCCGCCGCAGCCGGGCGAGATCGGCGCGCGCCTCGCCGACCGACCGGCAGACGCGCGTCTGCACCTCGATCTGCGAGCGCAGGAACTCGGGGCTCACCTGCCCTTCCAGCCGCCGCTCGTATTCCTCGAGCACGGCGGCCGGGACGTCCTGCACGAGGTCGCGGGTCGCGCGATCGACGAGCAGGTATTCCTCCTCGATGCCGATCGTGAACGAAGGATCGGACATGGCGGGACCTAGTAGCGCTCGATGCGATGCAGCGCCGGGTCTTCAAGCAGGGGGCCGAGCGCCGCCGCGAGGATGCCGGCCCATTCGGCCGCGCCGTGATGCGTGTCGACGAGATCCTGGCGGATCTCGATCGCCACGTGCGGCAGGCCCTTGGCCTCGGCATGGCGCTTGACCGTGTAGCCCTGTCCGTCGCGGCCCGAGTAGGGCTGGTTGTCGCCGATCACGAGATCGGCACGGCGGCGCAGATTCGCGATGAGCGGCACCGCCAGCCGCGGATCGCGGTTCCACAGGACGCCGATATGCCACGGGCGGGCGAAGCCCTTGAACACCGGCGTGCAGGTATGCACCGACACCAGCGCCGGGACTCCGCCGCGGCCGAGCCGCGCGAGTGCATCGTCGATCGCCGCGTGATAGGGCCTGAAGATCGCCTCGATCCGGGCCTCACGTGCGGGCGCCGCAAGGTTCAGATTGCCCGGCACCGTCGTGTCGTCGCTGACCTCGGGGATCAGGGTCGGATCGTCGAGATCGCGGTTCAGGTCGATGACCAGCCGCGAGTAGGTCGCAAGCACGAGAGGGGCGGCGAACGTCCGGGCAAGATGACGCGCGACGTCGGCCGCGCCGATGTCCCAGGCGATGTGACGTTCATAAACGGTCGGATCGAGACCGAGATCGCCCAGCGCCCTGGGCACCTGTCGCCCGGCATGGTCGCAGACGAGCAGCACCGGCCGGGTGCCGGGCCGTTCGAGGAACTCGACGTTGAACAGCTCGAAGCTGGGCGGATCGCCGGGGTCGAGCAGGGCGCGCCCGGCGGGTACGGGATGGGAACGCGGCATGACGGGGCGGAGCATACATGAAACGCGGCGTCGGTGCTGCAACCGGAGCGCGGCCCGGATGCACCCGGGCGGCGGCCCGTCGCCGCATGCGGATCACGTCGGCGATTCGGCCAGGGCCTTCTCGATGTCGGCGGCATACGGCAGGCTCGCCTGGGCACCCAGGGCGAGACAGGCGAGCGAGGCGCCGACGGCGGCATAGCGCAGGCACCGTTCGAACGCGACTCCCTCGGCGATCTTGGCCGCCATGATGCCGACGAAGGCGTCGCCGGCACCGGTCGTATCCACGGGCGTGATCGTCAGCGCCCTTGCCGCAAGCGGCGGCTTGCCGTGGACCGAGGCAACCGCCCCGTCGGCGCCGAGGGTGATCACGGCCGTCAATTTCGCCCGTTCGGCGATGTCGCGGGCCATGGTGCCGGGATCGGTCCCCGTCACGCCGTCATAGGCCGCGGCAACGGCGGCGGCCTCGAGCTCGTTGAGGACGAGGACGTCGACGCTCGCGAGCAGGCGTTCCAGCAGCGCCGGCGAAAGATCGGCCGGGGCCGGCGCCAGGTTCAGGATGACCGGCGTGCCCGCGGCGCGCGCACGGCGCGCGAGTGCGATGTTCTCGTCGACCGGAATTTCCATCTGGAGAACGACCGCGCGGGCCTGACCGAGCATCGCGTCCGGCACGTCGGCGGCGCGGACGGTCCGGTTGGCGCCGCTTGCAACGGTGATGGCGTTCTCGCCGCGCGGGTTCACGGCGATGAAGGCACAGCCCGTCGGCTCGCCGCCCTTGCGCACGGCGCGCGTGTCGACGCCGTTTTTGGCGAGGTTCGCGAGCGCGAACGCGCCGAATCCGTCGTCGCCCACCGCCCCCGCCATCACGACCGGCAGGCGCGCATCGGCGCGGGCGCGGGCGGCCGCAACGGCCTGATTGGCCCCCTTGCCGCCGGCGGTCGTCTCGTAGCGCGCGGACAGGACCGTCTCGCCGGGCCGCGGGATGGACGGCACCGTGGCGACGAGGTCGATGTTGATCGAGCCGAAGACCAGGATCACGGAAGATGTCCCCGCCGCGGCGCCGGCGCGTTCCGTCCGAACCGCCTGCCCGTGGCCGGATCAGTTTTCGGCATCCATCGCATGGAGCTTGGCGACGCGCCGGCGGAAGTCCGCGTCGGTCGAGAACGTCGCGGACAGGTAGGTCTTGACCAGGTCCTTCGCCAGCCACGGCCCGACGATCTGCGCCCCGATGCACATGACGTTGACGTCGTCATGCTCGACCGACTGGTGCGCCGAATGCACGTCGTGGCAGACGGCGGCCCGGATGCCCTTCATCTTGTTGGCGGCGATCGAGGCGCCGACCCCGGTGCCGCAGACCATGATGCCTCGCTCCGCCTCGCCCGAGGTGATCTTCGCCGCGACCTTGCGTGCGATGTCGGGGAAGTCGACCGGCTTGTCGTCATAGGAGCCGACATCGATCACCTCATGCCCCAGCTCCTTCAGGAGGGCGAGCACGGTCGGCTTCAGCATGTAGCCGGCATGATCCGATCCGATAACGAGGCGCATTGATCCGTTCTCCTTGGGACGTTCCGCAGAATCCGAATACGTTTTTCTATCTGATCATCCGTGGCAGCCAAAGCGTCAGATCCTCGGCGAGCGTGATGATCGCCAGGGTGCCGAACAGCGGCAGATAGAACGGCCACAGCGCGCGCAGCAGCTCCTTCATCGAGATCCGCGCGATGTCGCAGATGAGGAACAGCGACAGCCCCATCGGGGGCGTCAGCAGGCCGATCATCAGGTTGAAGATGGCGACGATGCCGAGATGAACCGGATCAACGCCCGCCGCGACGATCGGCGGCGCGATGACCGGGATGATCAGCAGCGTCGCCGTGGTGCTGTCGAGGAACATGCCGGCGATGAACAGCAGGACGTTCACGATCAGCAGCAGCACGAGCGGGTCCTTGGACAGGCCGAGGACGAGCTTCGCGAATTCCTGCGGAATCTGCTCGACCGCGAGGATCCAGCCGAAGAGTGCCGCGACCGCCACGATCATGAGAATGGCGCTGGTGTTGCGCACGGTCATGATCGCGGCATCGATCAGATGGGCGATCGTCAGGTCGCGGTAGACGAGCGCGCTCACGGCGATCACGTAGACGGCGGTCACCGCGGCGGCTTCGGTCGGCGTGAAGATCCCAGCCATCATGCCGCTGATCATCAGCACGGGCGCGAACAGGGCAGGCGACGCCGGGACGAGATCACGCCAGACTTCCCGGAGCGTGGGCCACCGCGGCGCCCGGGGATAACCCCGCCGCGCGCCGATAACGGCGACCGTGACCATCAGCAGCGCCACGCAGATGAGCGCCGGCACGATGCCGGCGATGAGCAGCTGCACGATCGAGACGCTCGTCACCGAGCCGTACACGATGAGGGGGATGCTCGGGGGAAAGATGGGGCCGACGATCGCCGACGCGGAGGTCACGGCGGCGGCGAACGGGACGGGATAGCCTTCCTTGCGCATCGCCGCGATCTCGATCCGCCCGAGGCCGCCCACGTCCGCGAGCGCCGACCCGGACATGCCCGAGAACACGAGGCTGCCGAAGACGTTGACCTGGGCGAGCCCGCCAGGGACGCGGCCGACCGCGGTGTTGGCGAACCGGAAGATCCGGTCGGTCACCCCGGCGTAGTTCATCAGATTGCCGACGAAAATGAACAGGGGCACCGCAACCAGCGGAAAACTGTCCAGGGCATACGTGATGCGCTGGGTCAGCAGGCCGAACGGCAGCCCTTCGACGACCACGTAGACGACCGCCGGAATCAGAATCGCGTAGACGACCGGAACGCCGGCCAGGAAGAGCGCCATGAAGGCGAGTATCAGTGCAACACCCATTTGCCCCCCTGCCAGCCTTTACAGCGCGACGTTCTTGTCCTTCTGCGGCGGCCGGCGCAGATGCGCTAGGTGGACGGCCGCCGCGCCCGCGAAGCCGAGGAGCGTCGCCGCGAAGAAGATCCAGAACGGGATCTTCAGGGTCGGGGTCGCGTTCCGCAGGTTCTTGAAGATCGTGTCGTACGTCACGTAGACGAGAAACACCGCCGTCGCGATCGCGGCCAGCGAGATCGCGAGATCCACCCAGCGGCGCACCGCCGCCGGCAACGCCGCCTTGAACTCGCCCATCACGATGTTCTCGCCCGCGGCGATGACGAGCGGATAGGCCGTGAAGACGAGGCAGATCAGGAGGAAGCGCGACAGCTCCTCCGCGCCGACGAACGGCAGGCCGAAAACGCTGCGCATGACGATCTGCAGGCTCGGCACGATCACCAGGCCCGCCAGCAGGAGGACGGTCAGCACCGTGAGGGCGATCCGCACCACGCGCATCGGAACAACCTTCCGCGAAAGACGAGCGGGCCCCCGGGCCGAGGCCCGCCCCTGTCGTCCTTATTGGACCGCCTCGATCTTCTGGATGTAGCTGTCCCAGGCCGGGAAGTCCTTCTTCACCTGGGCCATGACCGAGGTCTTGAAAGCGGCCATGTCGAGGCCGGTCTCCGGCGTGATGAAGGTCATGCCTTTGGATTTGAGCTCGCGGATCAGGTCGCCCTCGGAGGCGATCGCCTTCTCCAGCGACTCCTTCGCCTTCTGGTCCAGCACCGCCGAGATGGCCTTGCGATTATCCTCGCTCAGCGATTTCCAGACGTCCTCGTTCACGAACACGGCGAGAATGGACTGCATGTGGCCGGTCAGGGACACGTGCGACTGGACTTCGTAGAGCTTGTTGGCGTTGATCATCGTCAGCGGGTTCTCCTGCCCGACGACGAGGCCCGACATCAGCGCCGTGGGCAGTTCCGCGACCTCCACCGGGGTCGGGATCGCGCCGAAGCCCTTCACCATCGACACCCAGAGCTCGAGCGGTACGGCGCGGAACGGCTTGCCCTTGAGGTCGGCCGGTGCCTTCACCGGGAACTTGCTCGAGATGTGTCGGGCGCCGCGGTAGATGCGGCCGATGATCCGGACATTGCCTTCCTTGACGAGGCGCTCGTTGATCTCCTTCAGCGCCGGCGACGCGTTCGGGTCCGTGGCGCGAAGCGCGTGCGCCCCATCGCGGTAGATGAACGGCGCGTTGAAGACGGCAACCTCGGGCACGAAACGGGCGAGCGACGCGAAATCGTGGTGCCCCATCGAGATCGAGCCCATGCGGACGCCGTCGACCATTTCGGCCACGCCGCCGAGCTGGCTCGCAGGAAAGACCTTGATCTTGACGTCGCCTTTCGTGGCCTGGTCGATTCCCTTGGCCGCCTCGTCGGCATACCAGGTCTGGATATCGCCTTCCGCGCCCACATGCGCGTAGCGCAGTTCCTTGGCGCCGGCGATGCCGAGCGGCGCCGCTGCCATCAGCGCCGCAGCGGCGGCGACAAGAGCGGCTTTTCTCCACAGCTGCATTTTGCGTCTCCTTCCTGTTGCAGTCGTTCTTGGGGGCTCAGCTCCGGCCGCTGTAGGTGGCGATAATGCCCTTGCGGCGGAATTCGTCGCCAATCGCGAAATGCGCCCGCAGCCGGTTTTCGGCGTCGTCCGGATCGCGGCGCACGAGCGACAGGAAAACCTCGCGATGGGCTTCGACCAGATATTCGGTGATGCCTTCGATGGGCGTGGTCGTCCGACGCCGCTCGACATGGGAGCGCATGAGCAGCTCCGCGATCGCATCGTACATCGTGATCAGCGTATTGCTCCGGCTGGCGCGGACGATTCCGGAATGGAAACGGTAATCGGCCTCGCCGCCCTTCTGCGGGTCGCGCAGGGTCGCCATGATGTCGTCGAGCGTCGCCTGGATCACGGCGAGGTCGGCCTCGGTCGCGCGCTCGCAGGCCAGACGAATCGCCTGACACTCGATGGCGATGCGCGCCTGCATCACATCCTCGAGAATGTCCGGCTGCTGCGCGAGCGCGTAGGTGAAGAAGTGTCGGAGCACCGAGGCATCCGCCTGGCGGACATATGTGCCGCGCCCGTGCCGGATATCGATCAGCCCCAGCATGGCGAGCGCACGCAGCGCCTCGCGCAACACGGGTCGGCTGACGTCGAGAAGTGCCGCCATCTCGCGTTCGCCGAGCAGCCGGTCACCCGGCTTCAGCTCGCCGGCGAGCAGCTTGTCCCGGAAGAACGTGAAGACCCGTTCGGCGCCGTTACCGGCGTCGACGTCCGGATCGCGGATCAGGGCAAGCTTCGGTGTGCTCATACCGTGGTCTGACCAGTTGGCACGAACGCCGCCCGAGAGTCAAGATCGGTCCGGCCGCCTGCACCGGGCGGGCATCGTGACGACCACCGGCTGCGCGACACGCATGGGGGGCATGCCTTGCTGGAACGCGCCGTGCGCTTCGTTATAAGCATCGGCGATGTCCGCCCGAACCAGCCTCATCCCCGCAGCGGCGGTCGCGCGTACCGAGCGCATCGCGCTCATCGCGCTGCTTGCCGGTGCCGTGGCCATTGCATTCTCGCCGATCTTCGTCCGGCTGTCGGAGCTCGGGCCGACGGCGACGGCGTTCCACCGCGTCGCCCTCGCCGTCCCGGCCCTGTGGGTCTGGCTCATGGCCGAGCAGCGCCGGACGCCGGCGACGCCGCGACGCGCGAGTCCGTGCGAGTTGTGGTCGCTCGCGCTCGCCGGCCTGTGCTTCGCCGGCGACCTTACGTTCTGGCACTGGTCGATCAAGCTTACCACGGTCGCGAACGCGACGCTGTTCGCGAACTTCGCACCGATCTTCGTGACGCTCGGCGCCTTCCTGCTGTTCGGGGAACGCGTCCGTCCGATGTTCGTGGTCGGGCTCGCCCTCGCGATCGCCGGCGCCGCGCTGCTGATGAGCGACTCGCTGTCGCTCTCGACCGACCACCTCGTCGGCGACGGCTTCGGCATCGTCACGGCCGTCTTCTATGCCGGCTACATGCTGACCGTGAGCCGGCTGCGGAACCGCTTCTCGACCGCGACGATCATGACGTGGACCGGCGTGGTGACAGCCATCGTCCTGCTGCCGGTCGCCCTGCTCGCCGGCGAAGGACTGATGCCCGCGACGCTCTACGGCTGGATCATCCTGTTCGGTCTGGCATGGATCAGCCATGCCGGCGGCCAGAGCCTGATCGCCTATGCGCTCGCGCATCTGCCGGCGGCGTTCTCGTCCGTGGCGCTGCTGCTGCAACCGGCGACGGCCGCAGTGCTCGCCTGGGCCCTGCTCGCCGAACCGCTCGGCATCCTGCAGGCTGCCGGCGGCGCCATCGTGTTGTTCGGCGTCCTCGTCGCGCGTCTGGCCAGCCGCTGACCGGACTTGATCGGCGCGGCAATTCGCGACACGGTCGGCCCCCCGGAACGAGGGAGTCCGACGTGTCCGAAGACCCGCGCCAGTTTCTCCGCCGCCTGTTCATGGCCGCGATCGCGGCAGCCGATCCCAGGCAGTGCGTGCCGGCGGCGCTGCCGCCGCGGCCCCGCGGTCGCATCCTCGTCATCGGCGCCGGCAAGGCATCGGCGGCGATGGCGCGCGCGGTCGAAGAACACTACGGGCCGCCGCTCGAAGGGCTGGTCGTCACGCGCTACGGCCACGCGGTGCCGTGCCGCGAGATCGAGATCGTCGAGGCCGCGCATCCGGTGCCCGACGAGAAGGGTCGCGCGGCTGCGGCCCGCATGCTGGACTTGGTCGCCGGCCTGACGCCGGACGATCTCGTGCTGTGCCTGATCTCGGGCGGGGGATCGGCGCTGCTCACGCTGCCCGCGCCGGGGATCGAGCTTGCCGACATGCAGGCCCTTACCGCGGCGCTGCTCAAATCCGGCGCGACCATCCACGACATGAACTGCGTGCGCAAGCATCTGTCGCGCATCAATGGCGGACGGCTGGCCGCGGCAGCCCATCCGGCGCGCGTGGTGACCCTGGCAATCTCCGACGTGCCGGGCGACGATCCGGCGGTGATCGCCTCGGGACCGACCGTGCCCGATCCGACGACCCGCGCGGACGCGGCTTCCGTGCTGGCGAAATACGGCATCGTGCCGTCGCCGGCGATCGCCGCACATCTCGCCCGACCGGACGCCGAGTCGCTGAAGCCGGGCGATCCGCGCCTGGCGACAGCCGAATACCGGATGATCGCCAGCCCCAAGGCATCGCTCGCGGCGGCCGCGGACCTTGCCCGCGCTGCCGGCGTGACGCCACTGATTTTGGGCGATGCGATCGAGGGCGAGGCGCGGATCGTCGGCCAGGATCAGGCGCGCCTTGCGCGCGAGATCGCGGCGGGGCGCGGCGCCGTGACGCCACCAGCCGTGATCCTGTCGGGGGGCGAAACGACGGTCACCGTGCGGGGTAAAGGCCGCGGCGGCCGCAACGTCGAGTACCTGCTGGGCCTGACGGTCGCACTCGACGGCGCGGCGAGCATCCATGCGCTTGCCGGCGATACCGACGGCATCGACGGCACCGAGGACAATGCGGGTGCGCTGACCGGCCCCGACAGTCTCGCACGCGCCCGCGCAGCCGGGCTCGACGCCCGTGCCATGCTCGCCGACAACGACGCCTATACGTTCTTTTCGCGGCTGGACGACCTCGTCATTACCGGACCGACGCTGACCAACGTGAACGACTTCAGGGCGATTCTCGTTCTGCCTCCGGCGTAAGCCGCGAACATAACCGCTCGAACTCACGGGAATCTGACGCTACATTGACCACGCCATGCGACGGCACAGATCGACGAAAATCGTCGCCACCCTCGGGCCCGCGACATCCACGCCCGAACGCATCGAAGCGCTGTTCCGCGCCGGCGTCGACGTTTTCCGCCTGAACTTCAGCCACGGCACGCACGACGACCACCGCGCGCGCGTGCAGGCGATCCGCGCGCTCGAGGCGCGACTCGGCCGGCCGATCAGCATCCTCCTGGACCTGCAGGGACCGAAGCTGAGGGTCGGCACCTTTCGCGACGGCAAGGTCAGACTGGAACCAGGGGCCGAGTTCCGGCTCGACCTCGACCCGACGCCGGGCGACGCGACACGCGCGCCGCTGCCGCACCCCGAAATCTTCGCCGCGATCAGCGAGGGCGCCGACCTGCTGCTGGACGACGGGCGTATCCGGCTGCAGATCGTCGAGAGCGGGCAGGGTTTCTGCCGAACCAAGGTCGTGACCGGCGGCGTGCTGTCCGACCGCAAGGGCGTCAACGTGCCGGGCGTCGTCCTGCCGCTGTCGCCGCTCACCGAAAAGGATCGTCGGGACCTCACCTTCGGTCTCGATCTCGGCGTCGACTGGGTGGCGATGTCGTTCGTGCAGCGCCCCGACGACATCGCCGAGGGACGACGGCTGATCGCCGGACGCGCCGCGTTGATGGCGAAGCTGGAGAAGCCGGCCGCCATCGACCGTCTCAACGAGATCGTCGAGCTGTCCGATGCAGTCATGGTAGCCCGCGGCGACCTCGGCGTCGAACTGCCGCCCGAGGACGTGCCCAGTCTGCAAAAACACATCCTGCGCGCCTGCCGCCGCGCCGGCAAACCCGTGATCGTCGCGACGCAGATGCTGGAATCGATGGTGAACGCCCCCGCGCCGACGCGCGCCGAGGCATCCGACGTCGCGACCGCCGTCTATGACGGCGCCGACGCCGTCATGCTGTCGGCCGAGACCGCGTCCGGCAGCTATCCGATCGAGGCGGTCACGATCATGAACCGCATCATCGAGCGCGTCGAGCGCGACCCGCTCTTCCGCCGCATCGTCGATGCCGACCACGCGGAACCCGAGGCGACGTCATCCGACGCGATCACTGCCGCGGCACGCCAGATTGCCCACACCCTTCGCGCGTCGGCGATCGTCACCTACACGACGTCCGGGTCCACCACGCTCCGCGCGTCGCGCGAGCGCCCCGACGTGCCGATCCTGTGCGTGACCGAGAACATCGCCGCCGCGCGCCGGCTGTCGCTCGCCTGGGGCGTGCACGCCGTCGTCACCGAAGACGTCAGGAGCTTCCAGGACATGGTGGAGAAGGCCGTCGCCGTCGCACGCCGCGAGGAATTCGCCAAGCTCGGCGATCGCCTGGTGATCACCGCCGGCGTGCCGTTCGGCACACCGGGCGCGACCAACATCCTGCGCGTCGCCTGGGTGGGCGACTGAGCGCATCCTCGCATCCGGCACGAACCCCGGATCGCCTGCGCCGCGGCCGGACGGCCGCAGATCGGGAGAGCGGCGCCGTTCGACGGCCGTCTCGCCCGCCAAGAAGACCGACGTGCCAGCGACTACGGCTTCGTCTTTTCGATCCTCTTGCGCCGGGTCGCCGGCACGGAGAGGTGACGCCCCGCATACAACGTCACGGCCACGAGCAGCGCGAGCGTCATGCCGACCAGTTCGCCGCCGTCCTCGAGCACGCTGAGCAGACGCGCGAAGCGACGGGACAGCCCGTAATACAGCTCGATCACGAGCATATCCACGACGACGCCGAAGAACGCGATGGCGCCGACGATGGCCGCGAAAAGCAGCGCCACGTCGATGTCGTCGCGGTCAGAGCGCCGGATGCCGTAGACGAACAGCGCCCCGACCAACAGGAGCATGCCGCCATCGGCGGCGAGTTCGCCGAAGTCCTGCGGACGCAGTCCCACGAACCACGGCAGGTTCAAGTCCATGGCGATGGCGTCGCCCAGGGTTTCGTGGATCATCAGCGCATCGTCGGCGAGGATGACGAGGAAAATGCCGCCGAGCGCAGCGTACATCGCCCGACCGGTCCGGCGTGCCAGCGCCAACAGCAGCAGCGCCGTCGCCGCCGTCTGGACATAGCCGAAGATCTCCGGCAAGCCGCCATCCCAGTCCAGCGACAGATACGGCTTGTCGAACGCGCTCATGTCGAGCGTGATCTTGCGCGTGGCCTTCGAGAGTTTGACCAGGAAATTGATGGCGATGAACAGGAAATCGATCGCGAGGACGCTCAGCCCGAGGGCGCGGATGCGACGGTCGCGCCATGCCGCAAGCGCGATCGCGCACACGAGCGCGCAAAGGCGCCGCGCCTGATCGAGGACGAGGTTGCGCAATCGCCGCGCGGGCGACAGGGCCAGGATCGGCGGATTGACCGGCTTCACGACGGAATGACGTCAGTTCCGTTGCAGATCCTTGGAACTTTCGTGAAGCCGAAACCCCGTCGGCAAGGGGTTAGGAGGGGTAGCCCGTGCGAGATGTCGTCCGTGCCGCGCGCAACGATCGGCGGTTGCACATACTGCGGGCGCGGATCGTCGCGCGCGGGCTTGCGTCGTCACCCCGGCCTCGATCCGGACCGGGGCGACGACGGATCTGAGATGGCGCAACGCGAAGCGCGCCGCCCTCAGCCCTCGAGATGCGCGCGCAGCATCCAGGCCGCCTTGGCGTGCACCTGCATGCGCTCGATCATGAGGTCGCCGGAGGCGACGTCACCGTGCTCGTCGGCAATGCGGTTCACATCCTCGGCGATGCGCACGAGCGTCTCGTTGTCGGCGGCGAGATCGCGGACCATGTCCATCGCGGACGGCGGCTGATCCGGCGCTTCGTTGATCTCGCCCAGCCGCGCGAAGGCGCTGTAGCTGCCCGGCGCCACGTGGCCGAGGGCGCGAATGCGTTCCGCGATCGTGTCCACGGCGGCCGCAAGCTCGGTGTACTGCGTCTCGAACAGGGTATGCAGCGACGCGAATTGCGGCCCCGTCACATTCCAATGGTAGTTATGGGTCTTGAGATAGAGCGTGTAAGTGTTGGCGAGCGCCCGCGCCAATGCTTCCGAGACCGCCCGGGTGGCGTCGTTCACGCGCGGAGCCCGCGCCTTCGCCGTAGTGCGTTCCTTGGTGTGCGCCTCAGCCATATCTGCTCCTTTCCCGTCCGGAGACGATTTAGAATCTATCTAAAGTACGACATAACCATATAATCAATCGAGCTTAAACTCAACTGCTCGGCCGGCGGGCCAGCCATGCGACGAACGAACGGCAACGCGACTGGGTCCGGGCGTGTTGGAGGTACCCCTGAAGGGACGGCAGGAGCCGGGGAGATGCGCGGCGATGAGATTGCGCGCCGAAGACGCCGCCGGCCCCGAGGCAGTTGCGATCGATGCACGGGGCCGGCGGCCGGCGACGCGCCCGCCCCGGCCGCAGGGCCGCGGGCGCAAGACCGGTGCTACGTCGCGACCTTTTCCTCGACGCGGCTGCGACTCACCACGCGCTCGGCGAGCTTTCCGGTCAGCTCCGCCAAGTGATCGAACGACCACTCGAAGGTGCCCACGCCCATCGTCGCCGAGCGCAGCTCGACGATCAGGTCGTGCATCTCGGCCTGCGGCAGGAAGGCCTGCACCTCGTCCCAGCCATCCCAGCCCGGGCGTGCATCGAAGCCGAGGATCTGCCCGCGTCGCTGCGGGATGAGGCGCTGCACCTTGGACGTGAACTCGTTCGGCACGGCGATCGTCACCTTGCAGATCGGCTCGAGGAGCACCGGCTCGCATTTCGGCATCCCCTCGCGCATGGCCATGGCACCCGCCGTCTTGAACGCCTGGTCCGAGCTGTCGACGTCGTGATACTGGCCGTCGAACAGTGTGACGTGGACGTCGACGACGGGGAAGCCGAGCGGCCCCCGGTTGAGATACTCGCGAATGCCGTCCTCGACCGCGGGGATGAAGTTGCGCGGTATGGCGCCGCCGACGATGCGATCCTCGAACGTGAAGCCCTGGCCGCGCGGCAACGGCCGGATCTCGACCTTGACGTCCGCGAACTGCCCGTGTCCGCCCGTCTGCCGCTTGTGGCGCGCATGCTGGGTTACGCCGCGGCGGATCGTCTCCTTGTACGGCACCTGGGGCGGGCGGGCGCTGACCGCCATGTTGTACTGGGTGCGGAGCCGTTCGAGCGCCACGGCGAGATGGATTTCGCCCTGCCCCCACAGCACGTGCTCATTCGTATCGGCATTGTGTTCGATCGTCAGCGAGGGATCTTCCTCGGTGATCTTCTGGAGCGCGCCGGACAGCTTGACCTCGTCGGCCCGCTTCTCCGCCGCGATCGCGAGCGCGAAGCACGGGCTCGGCGGCGACGGCCAGGGCGCAATCCCCTCGAAGATCGCACCGGACGGCGTGAGCGTCGCGCCGGTCGTGATGCCGTCAAGCCGCCCCAGCGCGACGACTTCGCCGGTCTCCGCCCTGGTCAGCTTGCTCAGGCTTGTGCCGAGCGGCCGGAACACGCCCGCGATCCGCGCGGTCGTCCGGCCGTCCGACAGACTCATGCCGTCCGTCAAGGGGCCGCGCCACACGCGCACATAGGACACCTTGCCCGAATGCCCCGCGTACTGCGTCTTGAACACCTGCGCGACCGGTTCGCCGTCCGCCGGAATATCGAGGCGGTCCATCGTCACCGCTGCCGGAGGGGCTTCGTGCCGCAGCATCTTGAGCAGACGACGGACGCCGTTATCGCGTTCGGCCGAGCCGAAGAACACCGGCACGATGCGGTCGGCGCGCATGTTCCGCGTCAGATGCGCGTAGATCTCGTCCCGCTGCGGGACCGTATCCTCGACGAGCTGTTCGAGCAGCCGGTCGTCGAAGTCTGCCAGCGTCTCGAGCAGACTCTGACGCGCTTCCTTTTCCCGGTCGATCACGTCCGGCGGAATGGACACGAGGTCCGACGCCTGACCGGGCTTGTACTGGTAGGCCCGCTCGCTGACGAGGTCGACATAGCCGGCGATGCGCTCGCCCTCGCGGATCGGCACGTGACGCAGAACCAGCGGCCGGGCCGAAACGGCCTGCATTGCCGCAAGAATGTCACGCACACGAGCCGTCGCCTGGTCGATCTTGTTGATGAACAGCACGTGCGGGATCCGGTGATCGTCGAGGAACTTGAGCAGCGGCGCCAGCATCAGCGCGCGCTCCGGCACCGGCTCGCACACGACGACGGCGACGTCGGCGGCCATCAGTGCCGTGTAGCTTTCGTGCGCAAATTCGATCGAGCCCGGACAGTCGATGAACGTCCAGCTCTCGTCCATGAACTGGGTCGTCGCGACGTTGATTTCCACGCTCATGTGGCGTGCCCGTGCCGCCGGCGCCGAATCGCCGACGGAGCTGCCTTCCTTCACCGATCCCTTTCGCGGGATGGCGCCGGTCGTGGCGAGCAGGCTTTCGAGCAATGTCGTCTTACCGCTGAGGTAGGGCCCGACGAGTGCGGCACAGCGCGGGCCCGAAGGTTCCTTACGGGGCATTCGTCCTCCCATTCGGGGCGCGGTTTCGTGTTCTGATTTTTCAAGTAGCTTCCCGCCGCCCTATAGGATTGGCAAGTGATTTTACTGTGTATCTCTTATTCGCTCGCCGGTCGTACGACCGTGACCTTGCCTCCCTTTGCAATTTCAATGCGATAAGGAAACAGCAGCGCTGCGCTTCGCCGGTGCGAAACGCAGATGACGGTGCGATCGTCGGTTGCAGAGATCAAGCGCCGCAGCATCCACAGCTCGGACTCCTCGTCGAGCGAATTGAGCGCCTCGTCGAGGATCAGGCAGGGCGCGTCCGACAGAAGTACGCGCGCGAAGGCGATCCGCTGCTGTTCGCCGCCCGAGAACGGCTCGCCCTTGTCGCCGATCGCGGCACGAACGCCGTCACGCGTGCCCGCGAGGCGTGCGGCAAGGCGCGCACGCTCGAGCACGTTGCGGAGGTCGGCCTCGTCCAGCCGGCGATACAGGGCGATGTTCTCGTCGACCCGACCCGGCACGAACGCCGGCTGGGCACGGGCGAACACGAAGAACCGCTTGATGTCGGCGAGCGAGAGCGTGCGCACGTCGCGGCCGTCGATCGTGATGCGACCCGATGTCGGCGGCTGCAGCCCGAGCAGCAGCGTCAGGAGCGAGGTCTTTCCGGTGCCGCTCTCGCCGAACAGGCTGACCTTCTCGCCGGGACGGATGACGAACGACGCGCGATCGAGAATGACGTCGCCGTTCGCGTTCCGCAGCGAAACCTCGTCGAACACGATGTCGCCGAATCGCGCAGGCGTGGCGTGCGCGTGGTGAAACTGTTCGGCGCCCGCGGTCGTTCCCTCGATCCGGCCCAGCGCCGCGCGGGCGTCGTTGATCATCGGCCATGCCTCGCCGATCTGCGAC
This sequence comes from Alphaproteobacteria bacterium, assembly GCA_036381615.1. Classification (GTDB taxonomy): domain Bacteria; phylum Pseudomonadota; class Alphaproteobacteria; order CACIAM-22H2; family CACIAM-22H2; genus CALANV01. The sequence goes on along the minus strand of DASVCL010000069.1, from coordinate 54,207 downwards.
AGGTTGGGAAAGATCAGTACGGTGTAGTAGGCGAAGACGAGAAACTTGCCCACGGGCGGCGGGCCACCCGCCGACAGCACGAACAACAGCACGAGGGACAGCGCCGCCGAGATACCGATGACGAATTCGACCGCGCCGTGGTAGACGCCGTGCCGACGCCACAGCAGAAGCTGGACGGCGTAGAAGCGCCGGGCGAGCGCCGTGAGCCGGGCGAGAAATGCAGCACCGAGCCGGGTGAAGCGGATGTCGAGGTTCTTGTGATAGAGCGTCGACAGGAGGCTCAGGAAACGCTCCTCGATCGACATTTTCACGAGATAGTGGCGCTTGCGCCAGGCCGCGTACCAGGCGATCGCGGCGGCGAGCACGGCGACCTCGACGGCGAGGATCCAGAACAGCCAGATCTCGACGAAGAAGATCACCACCAGCATCAGCGTGAGCTGGAGAACGGCGACGCCGGCGGCAACCAGCGCCTCGCGCAGCAGGCGCTGCACCGAATCGAGGTCCGCCGATGCCGCGGCGAGAACCGCGCCCGCTCCGACCCCGCCCGCCGTTCGCCACGGACCACGCAGCAGCTTCACGACGATGTCGTTGCGGATCGAACGGTTGATCCGCTCGGTCAGATGGGACACCCGGTACTCGACGCCGAGCCGCAGCGCCAGAATGCCGAGCTCGATGAGGATGACGAGGCCGACATAGAGCCACAGCCGGCCGACCTCGCCCGACACGAACTGCTCCAGCCGGCCGAAGGGCGAATCGGGCGACGGCGGCTCGAGCAAAGTCTTGATCGGCAGCGGCCGCAACACCACGGCGGCGCTGGTGAGCGCCGCGAGCGTGAAGATCACGGCGATGCGACGTCGCCAGTGCGGATCGTGCGCGCGCAGCAGACGATCGATGTCGAACAGGAACATGTCGCGGCCCGGCGCCGTGGCGCGTCCCGCCAACGGCTCAGTCGATCAAGAACCGCGCAACGGCCGCTTCGTTCCACCCGAGGCCGTTGCCGGATCGATTCAGCAGCCGGGCGCGCGCGAACTCAGACCGGCATCACCGAACTGGTGCGACCGCCGGCATACGGCTTCAGCGCCTGGAAGATGACCCGATGCACGGGCGTCGGCACGCCGGTCTTCTCGCCCAGCTGCGCCACCGTGCCAGAGAGCCATGGCACCTCGAGACGGTTGCCGCGCTCGAGATCGGCCAGCATGGACGACTTCATGTCATCCGGCAGGCCTTCGGCGAAGCGCATCATCGACGCGACGACGTCGTCGGCGAGCGTCACGCCGCTCGCACGCGCCACGGCCGTGGCCTCGGCGACGGCCGCCTCGAACAGGGCGCGCGTATCCGCGTCGGCGAAGATCGGCCCCTTGGCCAGGCGGGTCAGCGTCGTGACACCGCTGAACGAGGCGAGGAAGATGAACTTTTCCCAGATCGCCCGCCGGATGTCGTCCGACAGAACCACATCGATCCCCGCCTTGCGGCAGGCCTCGACGAAGGCGTTCGCCCGCGCCGTCCGGCGGCCATCAAACTCGCCGACCGTCAGCCGCGCCATCGTGCCGGTATGCAGGATGATCCCCGGGCCGGAGATGACGGCCGAGATGTGGGATACCCCGCCGAGCACCCGTTCACGTCCGAACGCGGCGGCGAGCTGATCGCCGGCGACGACGCCGTTCTGGAACGAAACGAGCGCGGTGTCGGCGCCGACGAGCCGCTTCGCGGCGGCGATCGCGGCCTCCGTATCCCACAACTTCACCGTCAGGACCACGAGATCGACCGGACCGATCGCGGCGGGATCGTCGGTCGCCTGGGCCGGCTCGACGTGCACGTCGCCGAGCCGGCTCTTGACGCGCAGTCCGCAGCGCCGGATCGCGTCGAGATGACGCCCGCGCGCGAGAAACCAGACGTCCTCTCCGGCGGCGGCAAGGCGCGCGCCGAAATAGCCGCCCACCCCCCCGGCACCAACGATCGCAATCTTCATCCGAGTCCCTTCGACATCAAACAGTAGCCGTAATCCTTCGAGCCGGCGCGGGTTCGGGCCGGGCGATGTCGGTCACCGGACGAGAGAACACGAGACCGTCACGGATGTCCTGCACGGATTTCTCAGACCAGGGCTGCGCAGGCGCGCTGAATCCGCGCGCAGGCTTCCTTCAGCGTCTCGGTCGACGTCGCGTAGGAGATGCGGAAATAGGGCGACAGACCGAACGCCTCGCCCTGGACGACGGCAACGCCTTCGGCCTCGAGCAGATAGGTCACGAAATCGCTGTCATTCGCGATGACCTTTCCCTGCGGCGTCTTGCGGCCGATGACGCCGGCGCACGAGGGATAGACGTAGAACGCGCCTTCCGGCGTGTGGCAATGGATGCCCTTCGCCTGGTTGAGCATGGCGACGACGAGGTCGCGACGCTCCTTGAACACGGCGTTGTTCTTCGGAATGAAATCCTGCGGCCCGTTGAGGGCCTCGACCGCGGCCGCCTGGCTCACCGACGACGGATTGGACGTGCTCTGCGACTGGATCGCCGCCATCGCCTTGATGAGCTCGACCGGGCCGCCGGCGTAGCCGATCCGCCAACCGGTCATGCAGTAGGCCTTCGAGACGCCGTTGACGGTCAGCGTGCGGTCATAGAGCCGCGGCTCGACCTGTGCCGGCGTCACGAACTTGAAGCCGTCATAGACGAGGTGCTCGTACATGTCGTCGGTCATCACCCAGACATGCGGGTGCCTGAGCAGCACGTCCGTCAGCGCCTTCATCTCGTCATAGGTGTACGCCGCACCGGTCGGGTTCGACGGCGAATTCAGGATCAGCCACTTCGTTCTGGGCGTGATCGCCGCATCGAGATCCTCCGGCCGCAGCTTGAATCCGTTGTTCTGCGGGCACGGCACGAACACCGGCTTGCCGTCCGCCAGCAGAACCATGTCGGGATACGACACCCAGTACGGCGCCGGAATGATCACCTCATCGCCCGGATTCAGCGTCGCCACCAGGGCGTTATAGAGAACCTGCTTGCCGCCGGTGCCGACCGAGATCTGGTTCGGCTTGTAGTCGAGACCGTTCTCGCGCTTGAACTTCGCACAGATCGCCTGCTTGAGAGCCGGCGTGCCGTCGACCGCGGTATATTTCGTCTCGCCCCGTTCGATCGCCTTGATGGCGGCGGCCTTGATGTTGGCGGGGGTATCGAAATCGGGTTCGCCGGCCCCGAGGCCGATGACGTCGCGGCCGGCGGCCTTGAGCTCGGCGGCCTTGGTCGTGACGGCGATGGTGGGCGACGGCTTGACGCGGGAGAGGCGGTCGGCAAGGAACGGCATGGACGATCCGTCGGAGGCAGCGGGACAAAAAGCGGGCGCACCCTATCGCCGCACGGCTCCGCATGCAACATCATCGCCATTGCCCGGCGCCTGCCGGTCAGGCCGGCCTTTCGGGCGGCCGGTTTCCTTGCCGCATCGGCGGGATCGCGCCAAGGGGCAGGCCGCCTCGCGACCGGGTGGATCTGTGCGGGTGGCCCGCCGACGCGCACCGCCGGCCGGATCGCGCGATCAGGCCGGGACGGCGGCCGGCACGGTGGCCTCGGCCTCCAGCACGACGGCCACGGCGTGGATGACGGACGCGATCTTGACGACCGCCTGAACGGCCTCGCGCGTCGCGCCCTTCTCGACGACGGCCTTCTCGTGGTTGTCCATGCACGCGCTGCACCCGTTGACCGCCGAGACGGCAAGGCACCAGAGCTCGAAATCGGTCGCCGACACGCCATGCTGGGCGATGATGTTCATGCGCAGGCCCGCCCGCATGCCGGCGTACTCCTTGGCCGTGACGGTGTGGGTGAAGCGGTAATAGATGTTGTTCATGCCCATGATGGCCGCGGCACCCTTGGCCGCGCGCACGGCGTCGGGCGACAGGCGGCGCTCGGCCTCGGCGGCGACCGCCGCAAGCACGCGCGGATTGCGCGCGGCAATCGCGGATGCAAGCGCCGTACCCCAGACCTGCTGGTCGCTGAGGCCGGGCGGCGACAGCACGGACGACAGGTTGAGCTTCAGGTCCTTGGCATAATCGGGCAAGGCGTCCCTGAGTTCGTCGAGCATCGCGGAACCTCGTCGCTTCCTGCGTATTCTCCTGGAACGCAAAAGAGGGCCCATGCCGCCATGCACGGCATGGGCCCTCTCGCCTCAGGCCGCCTTCAGCGTGTCCTGGCCCTGCTGCCAGTTGCAGGGGCACAGCTCGTCGGTCTGCAGCGCGTCGAGGACGCGCAGGACCTCCTGCGGATTCCGGCCGACGTTGAGGTCGGTCACCATCGCGAAACGGATGACGTTGTCCGGATCGACGATGAAGGTCGCCCGGAGCGCAACACCTTCGTCCGCGTGGAGAATGCCGAGCTGCTGGCACAGCTCGCGCTTGATGTCCGACAGCCAGGGGAACGGCACGTTCTTCAGGTCGTCCCGGCTCTGCCGCCAGGCAAAGTGCACGAACTCGGAATCCGTGCTGCCGCCGATCAGCTGCGCATCGCGATCCTTGAACTCGCGATCGAGCTGGCCGAAGCCGACGATCTCGGTCGGGCAGACGAACGTGTAGTCCTTCGGCCAGAAGAAGAAGACCTTCCACTTGCCCGAAAAGCTCTTTTCGGTGACCTCGGTGAAGGCCGTCTTCATGTCGCCGGGCACGACCGCCTTCAGCTTGAACTGCGGAAACTTGTCGCCAACGGTAAGCATTCTTCGAGAACTCCTTGCTGATGGACACGCGTAGCCGTCACGGCCCCAACCGGAGCTGCGATCGACTATTAGAATTATTCTAACAACATATCCGGATAGCCACGGCTACGCGATATTTCAAGGGCCCGTCCTGCGGCATTTCATGCCGCCCGCCTCAGATCTCGACCTGGGTACCGACCTCGACGACGCGGTCGGGCGGCAGACAGAAGAAATCGCTGGGCGAGAGCGCCACGCCCGACAGGAAGATGAAGATCTGCTCACGCCAGGCCGAGAGGTCGCGACGGGCCGACGGAATCAGCGTCTCGCGGCTCAGATAGTAGGATGCCGTGCGGAGGTCGGTGTTCGGGCCGAGCACTTGGGCGCGTTCGAGCGCGGCCGGCACATCGGGACGCTCCATGAAGCCGTAACGGATGCGGACGCGACGAAAGTCGGCGGCGAGCGGCTCGACCTCGACCCGTTCGCCGTCGGCCAGCCGCGGCACGTCCTCGGTGACGACCGTCGCCACGATGACGCGTTCGTGCAGCACCTTGTTGTGCTTGAGATTGTGAAGCAGCGCCCGCGGCGCGACCTTGCCGCTGCCCGACAGGAAGACGGCGATGCCCGGTACCCGATGCGGCGGCCGGGCGGCGAGCTGACGCGCAAGCTCGTCGAGCGGCGGCGCGGCCCGGATCAGCTTTTCGAACAGGATGCGGCGCCCTTCATGCCACGTCGACATGAGACAGAACACGACGGCGGCGAGGAGGATGGGAAACCAGCCGCCGGACGGGATCTTGAGCACATTGGCCCCGAAGAAGGCGAGATCGACGGCGAGGAACAGCGCGATCACCGCCGCAAGCATCGGGCGGCGCCAATGCCACAGCGTCGCGGCGACGAGCGTCACCAGCACCGTGTCAATCAGCATTGCGCCCGTGACCGCGATTCCATAGGCGGCGGCCAACGCGCTGGACGAGCCGAAACCGACCGCGACGGCCACGACCATGGCCATCTGAAGCCAGTTGATCTTCGGCGCATAGACCTGGCCGATTTCGACCTCCGAGGTATGGCGGACCTCGAGCCGCGGCAGGAAGCCGAGCTGCACCGCCTGCCGCGTCATCGAGAACGCGCCCGAGATCACCGCCTGCGAGGCGATTATCGCCGCGGCCGTCGCCAGCAGCACCAGCGGATAAAGCGCCCAGGCCGGCGCCAGATGGTAGAACGGATGATCGAGCGCGGCGGGATCGCGAATCAGCAGCGCGCCCTGTCCGAAGTAGTTGAGCAGCAGGCTGGGCAGGACGAAGCCGAGCCAAGCGGCGCGGATCGGCCGGCGCCCGAAATGCCCCATGTCGGCATAGAGTGCCTCGGCGCCGGTCACCGCAAGCACGACGGCGCCCAGCGCGAGGAAGGCCGTCCCGCCATGCGTCGCGAACAGCGCCAGGCCGTAGAGCGGGTTCAGTGCCCGCAGGATGCCGGGGTGGCGCACGACCTCGATCAGGCCGAGCACGGCCAGGGTCAAGAACCACAGGACCATGATCGGCCCGAACAGGCGCCCGACCTGCGCGGTGCCGCGCCGCTGGAGCAGAAAGAGTACCGCCAGAATGGCGGCCGCGACCGGCACGACGTAAGGCGCCAGCAACGGCGTTGCGACCTGCAGCCCCTCGACGGCGCTTAAGACCGAGATCGCCGGCGTGATCACGCCGTCGCCATAGAACAGCGCGGCGCCCAGCATGGCGAGCATGACCGTCGGCGCGGACAGATGCCGGTTGGACGAAACGCCGCGCTGCGCCAGCGTCGCCAGCGCAAGCACGCCGCCCTCGCCGCGATTGTCGGCGCGCAGGATGACGACGACGTACTTGAGCGTCACCACGATGACGAGCGCCCAGAACACGAGCGACAGCACGCCCAGTACCGCCGCGTATTCGAGCGGCAGCGCGTGGCCGCCGAACGCCTCGCGCAGGGTATAGAGCGGGCTCGTGCCGATATCGCCGTAGACGACCCCGAGCGTTCCGACGATCAGCCGCGACATCGGCGTCGCCGGATGAACCGACGGTGCCGCGCCGACGCGGCGCGTCGCAGGGTCGTCGCCGGCGCGGCGCAACCGACGCCCGCGTCGGACGCGACGCATCTCCGGCTGCCCGTCACCCGACGCCCCGGAATCGTGGTCACCGGCCTGCATGCAACGGCCATCCCAGCTCGCTCAACCGGTCGGGAGCGGCAGCAGGTGAAACGCCGGGCGCGGCCGGCGGTTCAGATCGGCCGCCAAGTTTCGTTCGACATTTGGACTCGCCATCCCGAGCAGCCGGGCGCATATAGGAAGGTGCGATGCCTCCGAAGCTCAACCATCCGATTCCCGACGCGTTGATCAACCCGGCGCTAGGTTCGCGGGACAGCGCGGAATTCCGGCCGCCGCTCGCGGGCGAGTCGGACGCGCGACCGGGACAGCCGCTTCGCGTCGTGTCGGAGTTCCAGCCCGCCGGCGATCAGCCGCAGGCGATCGCCGAGCTGGTCGACGGCATCAGGCGGGGCGAGCGGGACCAGGTTCTGCTCGGCGTCACCGGTTCGGGCAAGACGTTCACGATGGCGCACGTCATTCAGGCCGTGCAGCGCCCGACCCTGATCCTCGCCCCCAACAAGACGCTGGCCGCGCAGCTCTATGGCGAGATGAAGTCGTTCTTTCCGGACAACGCGGTGGAATACTTCGTCTCGTACTACGACTACTACCAGCCCGAGGCCTACGTCCCGCGCACGGACACGTATATCGAGAAGGAATCCTCGATCAACGAGCAGATCGACCGCATGCGCCATTCGGCCACGCGCGCGCTGCTGGAGCGCCCGGACGTCATCATCGTGGCGTCGGTATCGTGCATCTACGGCATCGGCTCCGTCGAGATGTACTCATCGATGGTCATGGAGCTGGCCGCCGGCCAGATCATCAGCCAGACCGAGCTTCTGCGCGGCTTCGTCCAGCTTCAGTACAAGCGCAACGACGCCAATTTCGTCCGCGGCACGTTCCGGGTGCGCGGCGACTCGATCGAGATCTTCCCGGCGCACTGCGAGGATCGCGCCTGGCGGATTTCGCTGTTCGGCGACGAGATCGAAGGCATCTACGAGTTCGACCCGCTGACCGGCGAGAAGAAGGCCGATCTCGGCCAGGTGAGGCTTTACGCCAACAGCCACTACGTCATGCCCCAGCCGACGCTGGAGCAGGCGATGGCCCAGATCAAGATCGACCTCAAGGCCCGCCTCGAGGAGCTGCGCGCGCAGGGCAAGCTTCTGGAGGCGCAGCGCCTCGAGCAGCGCACGACCTTCGATCTCGAGATGATGGCGGCGACGGGCTCGTGTCCCGGAATCGAGAACTATTCGCGCTATTTCACCGGCCGCAAGCCGGGCGAGCCGCCGCCGACGCTGTTCGAATACCTGCCGCCGAACGCGCTGCTGATCGTGGACGAAAGCCACGTGACGGTTCCCCAGCTCGGCGGCATGTATCGCGGCGACTACCAGCGCAAATCGACGCTTGCCGAGTACGGCTTCCGCCTCCCGTCCTGCGTCGACAACCGCCCGCTCAAGTTCGAGGAGTGGAACGCGATGCGGCCGCAGACGATCTACGTCTCGGCCACGCCGGGCCCGTGGGAACTGGAGCAGACGGGCGGCGTGTTCGTCGAGCAGGTGATCCGTCCGACCGGACTGATCGACCCCGTTTGCATCGTGCGCCCGACCGAACGCCAGGTCGACGATCTGCTGTCCGAAGTGCGCGAGGTGGTCGCGAAGGGCCAGCGCGTGCTGGTGACGACGCTGACCAAGCGCATGGCCGAAGACCTGACCGAGTACATGCACGAAACGGGAATACGCGTGCGCTACATCCATTCCGACGTGGAGACGCTGGAGCGCATCGAGATCATCCGCGACCTGCGCCTCGGTGCCTTCGACGTGCTGGTCGGCATCAACCTGCTGCGCGAGGGGCTCGACATTCCCGAATGCGCGCTGGTCGCGATCCTCGATGCCGACAAGGAAGGCTATCTGCGATCGAAAACCTCGCTGATCCAGACCATCGGCCGGGCTGCACGCAACGTCGACGGACGCGTCATCCTCTACGCCGACCGGATGACCGATTCGCTCAAGTACGCCATCGACGAGACCAACCGCCGGCGCGAGAAGCAGATCGCCTACAACAAGGCGCACGGCATCACGCCCGAATCGATCCGCAAGCAGATCGGCGATATCCTGGGATCGGTCTATGAGCGCGACCACGTCACCGTCGAGACCGGCGACGAGGAAAAGCCGCACCTCATCGGGCACAACCTGCGCAGCTATATCGCCGAACTCGAGCAGCGCATGAAGGCGGCCGCCGCCGACCTCGAATTCGAGGAGGCCGCGCGGCTGCGCGACGAGATCCGCCGGCTCGAGGCGATGGAGCTCGAGATGCCGAACGGCCTGCGCGAGGACGGGGCGAACTACGCGGCCCAGCCGGGGCCGGGCCGGCGGCCCAGAGGCCGTTCCACGGCCGGTGCCGTCAATTCCCGCAAGGGTCGCGCCCGCCGCCCGCAACGGCGGCGATAGCAGGCCGCGCGGTCTCTTCCTATCCGGACCTTCGTCCATTCTGCGCGCCGGGCGCTGCGCCAGGATGCGACCTTCGAGAACAAGAAGGTCTACACTGCCGGGAAGGCGTTCCGGGACGAGCGGCACCTCCGGTTCGCCGTGAATGACGGCGCGGCCGGGAATTTCGTCCCTTCGAATCGCGGTCGGCGGTCCCCCGATCTAACCCGGCCTCGGCGGTACCGGCCTGTCGCGCGCGTACAGCCAGACGCGGATGCGGCGGCCGCGTACCGGATAGTCGCGCTCCGCCTCGCCCGTCTTTTTGAACCCGATCTTGGACAGGACCCGGGCGGAGGCGACGTTGCCCGCAAAGACGCATGTCTCGAAGCGCGCGACGTTGAACGCCTCGAATCCGAGCGCGACGACCCGGCCGACGGCCTCGGTCGCGTAGCCGTGGCCCCAGTACGGCCTGCCGACGTAGTAGCCGAGATCGGCCGGCCTGCCGTCGATACCCGGCCGCAGCTCGATCATGCCGATCAGCGCTTCGTCCTCGCGCCGTTCCACGGCGAAGTGATACGTGCGTCCATCCGCCCACCAGGCAAGCACGCGGGCAAGAAACGGCCCGGCGCCGCCCGGCGGATAGGGATGCGGAATTGCCGCCGTCGTTTCCGCGACCGCGCGCTCGCACACCATCGCCTCGACCGCCTGCGCATCGTCGAGGCGCGGCATGCGCAGACGGAGCCGCGCCGTCGTGATCGGCAGCACGACCATGTTCGTGTCCACCTCCAAAGCGCCGCGAAAACAAGAACGGCGTCAGCACGAGCTGACGCCGTTCCCTCCCGTGCGCTCCGCACCGTCCGAAGTCCGTTGCGGCCAGTGCCCCTCATAGCCGTGGCCGCTGCGATGGCGGCTTGCAAGGACTCCTTGCTGCGCGATCAGCGCATCGGGATTGCGTACATCAGCCCGCCGCGCGTCCACAGATCGTTCAGGCCGCGCACGAGCACGACCGGCGCGTACCTGACCTTGTCCGCGTCGCCGAACATCGGCGCCGCGATCCCCCCGCAGAGGTTGATGTCGATTCCTTTCCAGATGCCTTGGGAATCGGGCGCCGAGAGCCCGGGCACGGCCCCGTTGACCCCGCACTGAACGTAACCCTTCGCCTTCACGGCATCGAATGTCGGCCCCGCCGAGGTGCTGCCTGCAGACAGCAGGAGCACGGTCGCAGACACGACCGTCGCGAACTTGTTCATTGGGCCTCTCCTGCGTGATGACACGCCTTCGACGCGAGGCGTGTCCGATCACGCATGTCGCGTAGGATTGCACCATCCCACACCGGGCCGCAAACGCGAATTGATGCGGCCTGCGTCGATTACGCGTACATTGTTGATTCGGCGCGTCGTTCCCAACACACTGCGGCGCCGTCCGTACCCTTTCTGCGAAGTTTACGGTCCTGAGCGAACTGCCGACAAAGAGCGTCCTTCCCCCGCTGGTCGCGATGCTGGCGATCCAGGTCATGGTGTCCGCGGCCGCGCTCGCCGGGCCCGTGCTGGCGCCGCTCGCCGCCGCGGATTTCGGGGCCGACCCGATCCTGCTCGGCCTCTACGTATCGGCCATCTATGGCGTCGCCGCCGTCGCGGCCCTCGTCAGCGGTGGGATCATCGCCAGGCTCGGACCGCTCCGCGTCAGCCAGATCAGCCTCGTCCTCGCCGCGATCGCCCTCGTCATGCTCGTCACCGGGCATCTGCTGGCGCTCGGCCTCTCGGCGATCCTGCTCGGTGCCGCCTACGGGCCGGCGACGCCGGCGTCCTCGACGATCCTCGCGCGTCGCACGCCGGCGAATTGGATGAACCTTGTTTTCTCGATCAAGCAGACGGGCGTGCCGCTGGGCAACATGCTGGCGGGTGCGGTCCTGCCGGGGCTCGCGCTGGCGTTCGGCTGGCGTATGGCCATCCTGGCCGGCGCGGGCGCGTGCCTCGTGCTTGCCTGCGTGGTGCAGCCGATGCGCGCGGACTTCGACGCGGAGCGCGATCCGACCCGCCGCCTTACCTGGCGCAGCGCGTTCACGGGACCGCTTCGGCTCGTGCTCGAGGATCGCAGGCTTCGCCAGATCGCGCTGATCTCGGTCGCCTACTCCGGTATGCAGGTCTCCCTCAGCGCCTTCCTGGTCACGTATCTTCACCAGGGTCTCGGCCTGCCGCTCGTCCTGGCCGGCCTCGTCCTGTCGACGGCGCAGGCCGCCGGCGCGGGCGGCCGCATTCTTTGGGGCGTCGTCGCCGATCGCTTCGTCAGGCCCGACCGGGTGTTGGGCGGGCTCGGCATCGGCATGGCCACGTTCGCGTTGCTGACCGGCGCCCTTACGCCCCACTGGCCGCTGGTCGCGATCCTCGCCGTTGCGGCCGCGTTCGGCGGAACGGCGGTCGCGTGGAACGGCGTCTACCTTGCCGAGGTCGCCCGTCTTTCGCCGCCCGGCAAGGCCGGCGAGGTCACCGGCGGCACCGGGCTCTTCACCTTCGGCGGCGTCATGGTGACCCCGGCGATCTTCAGCGTGCTGCTGTCGGCGACCGGAAGCTATGCGCTGGGTTTCGCAGCCGTCGCCCTCGCGACATTGGCAAGCGGATTGTCGTTCTTCGTCCGCCCGGCGCAGGGGGATGGTGCGCCGGCGGGACGGGCTTGAACAACCGCCGCCGCTCGCCCATTGTCGTCGAGTCATGATGGCTTTGATTCCTCGCGTTGCGCTCGTCACCGGTGCGGCCCGCCGCATCGGACGTGCGATCGCGCTCGATCTCGCGGCGCAAGGGTTCGCCGTCGGCGTTCATCATCACCGTTCGGCCGAGGAGGCCGCACAGGTGGTGGCGGAGATCACCGCGAAGGGCGGCCGCGCCGTCGCCCTCAAGGCCGATCTGAGCCGCGAGTCCGACGTCGCGACGATCATGCCGCGCCTGGTATCGACGCTGGGGCCGCCCGGCCTCCTGGTCAACAACGCCTCCCTGTTCGAGCGCGACGAAGCGTTGACCGTGACGCGGGCGAGCTGGGACGCGCATATGGAAACCAACCTGCGCGCGCCCTTCCTGCTGTCCCAGGACTTTGCGCGCAACCTGCCGGCCGGGGCCGAAGGGGTCATCGTCAACATCCTGGACCAGCGGGTGTGGAACGTGACCCCGCACTTCACGTCCTACACGCTGAGCAAGGCGGGCCTGTGGACGATCACGCAGACACTGGCACTGGCGCTGGCGCCGCGGATCCGCGTCAATGCGATCGGGCCCGGTCCGGTGATGCCGAGCGTGCGTCAGAGCCAGGCCCAGTTCGAACGGCAGGTGTCGAGCGTCCCGCTGCAACGCGGCCCAAAGCTCGACGAAATCTGCGCGGCGATCCGGTTCATACTCGAGGCCCGATCGATGACCGGACAGATGATCGCGCTCGATGGCGGCCAGCACCTCAACTGGGCGTCGCCTCAGCTCCACCCATGTCCGGAGGAATAGCGTGGCCTTGCCCAAACCCCAGTACCCCGCCCCGCGGCCGATCGCCGACCTCGCGACAGGCCTGCGGCACGTGTTCGTCCGCGACCTGGTGCTGGAAGCCGAAATCGGCGTGCGCGCGCACGAGAAGGGACGCCGCCAGCGCGTCCGGATCAACCTCGACCTTGGCGTCCTCGACACGGATGCCCAGGACCGCATCGAAAACGTCGTGTGCTACGACGGCATCACTGCCGGCGTCCGCTGCCTCGTCGAGGCCGATGAGCATGTCCATCTGATCGAAACCTTGGCCGAGCGTATTGCCGAGGTCTGCCTGCGCGACCCGCGCGTGCGGGTTGCACGAGTGAGAGTCGAGAAGCTGGACGTCTATCCCGATGCGGTCAGCGTCGGCGTCGAGATCGAACGGCGGCGCGACGGCTGATGCCCGTCCGCGCTGAGCCGCGGAAAAATCACGACAACCCGGATTCGACGGGGGCAACGGACTGCCTGCGCACGGCGCACCGGCAGTTGTGCACATAGGCCTTGACATGCCCCGAATCCTTAGGAAATCCGCCACTTTTCCGCGAAACATGGCATCCGCGTGACGGCTCCCGGTGGAGTTTTTTCGAAATTCCAATGGCTTAGCTTTTTGCCTATAAAATAGGCAACTGCGTCGCGGATAAAGGAATCTGGGCCTTCGCGGTGCTTAGCCACGCCGTTACGCACAGGTTTATCCACAGCTTCCGTGGATAGGGCGGCTGGCCATGGAAATCCCCCGATTTTCAGGACATTCGGCGCCGCCGGCCGGTTGACGGGGATGCCGCGCGGTCCCTAATACGCGAACAAGGATGGACGACGAAACGAACACGGCCGAGTTCGGCGACGAGCCGGTTCCAAGCGGTCTGGCGCGCGGCGTGGAAGCGATCCGCGCGGCGCTGGCGACGCTGCCGGGCAGCCCCGGCGTCTACCGCATGCTCGACGACAAGGGCGAAGCGCTCTACGTCGGCAAGGCGCGAAACCTGAAGCGCCGCGTGGCCCAATACCTGCAGTTCTCGCGCATGCCGAACCGCCTGCAGCGCATGGTGGCCGAGACCCGCACCCTCGAGGTGATCACGACCCATACCGAGATCGAGGCGCTACTGCTCGAGAGCAACCTGATCAAGCGCCTGACGCCGCGCTACAACGTGCTGCTGCGCGACGACAAGTCGTTTCCTTACATCGCGATCCTGAAAGAGCATGAATATCCGCAGCTGGCCAAGCATCGCGGCAGCCGCGACCGCAAGGGCAGCTATTTCGGACCGTTCGCGTCGGCCGGTGCCGTCAACCAGACGCTGACGGCGTTGCAGCGCGCGTTCCTGCTGCGCTCGTGCGCCGATACCGTGTTCGCCGGGCGAACGCGTCCGTGTCTCCTTTACCAGATCAAGCGCTGCTCGGCCCCGTGCGTCGGGCGCATCAGCGTCGAGGACTATGGCCAGCTCGTTCGCCAGGCCGAGGAATTCCTGTCGGGACGATCGCACGAGGTGCAGGCCGACCTCGCGCAACGCATGCAGTCGGCGAGCGATACGCTCGACTTCGAGCGTGCGGCGCTGTTCCGCGACCGTATCCGCGCGCTGACCCAGATTCAGGCCCGCCAGGACATCAATATCGAGGGCGTGGGCGATGCCGACGTGATTGCCGCCCACCAGGCCGGCGGCCAGACCTGTATCCAGGTGTTCTTCTTCCGCAACGGGCGGAACTACGGCAACCGCGCCTATTTCCCGCGCGCCGACCGCAACCTGTCGACGGCCGACGTGCTGGGCGCCTTCCTGCCCCAGTTCTACGACGACAAGCCGGCGCCGCCGCTGATCCTGCTGAGCGAGGACATCGCCGAACGCGAGCTGCTGGCCGACGCGCTGACGCAGAAGATGAACATGCGCGTGCGGATCACGGTGCCCGAGCGCGGCGACAAGCGCAAGCCGGTCGAGCACGCGCTCGCCAATGCCCGCGAGGCCCTGGCCCGCCGCCTGTCCGAGAGCGCTTCACAGAGCAAGCTGCTGGAAGGGGTTGCCGCCGCCTTCGGTCTCGAGGCGCCGCCGACCCGCATCGAGGTCTACGACAACAGCCATATCGCGGGCCAGGAGGCGCTCGGCGCGATGATCGTTGCCGGGCCCGAGGGCTTCATCAAGAACGCCTACCGCAAGTTCAACATCCGTACCGCCGCCGGTCCGGACAACCCGGAGGGAATCACGCCGGGCGACGACTACGGCATGATGCGCGAGGTGCTCACGCGCCGCTTCGGCCGCGCGCTCAAGGAGGATCCGGGGCGCACCGGCGGCACGTGGCCCGATCTGGTCCTGATCGACGGCGGCCAGGGACAGCTCAACGCCGCGCAGCAGGCGATGGCCGACCTCGGCATCTCGGACATTCCCGTCGTCGCGATCGCCAAGGGGCCGGATCGCGACGCCGGCCGCGAGCGCTTCTTCATGGCCGGCCGCCCGCCGTTCCAGCTCGAGCCGCGCGACCCGGTGCTCTATTTTCTGCAGCGGCTGCGCGACGAGGCGCACCGCTTCGCCATCGGCGGGCATCGCGCACGCCGCGCGCGGACGATGGTACGTTCGCCGCTCGACGAGATCGCCGGCATCGGCCCTTCGCGCAAGAAGGCGCTGTTGCTGCATTTCGGTTCGGCAAAGGCGGTGTCGCGGGCGGGGCTTGCCGACCTCGAGAACGTTCCCGGCATCAACCGGGCCGTCGCCCGAAAAATCTATGACCATTTCCATGGTGGAAGCTAAGATGCGCGCGGTCGGTTCCCCGCCGCGCACCGGAAGGACACGCCAATGCTTTCCACCCTCCCGATGACGCTGACGCTGTCGCGGATCATCGCCATTCCGGTGGTCGTCGCGCTGTTTTACGTGGACGGCGACTACACGCGCTATGTCGCCTGCGCGATCTACACGGCGGCGGCGGTCACGGATTATTTCGACGGCTATTTCGCGCGGGTCTGGCAGCAGCAGTCGAAACTCGGGCGCATCCTGGACCCGATCGCGGACAAGCTGCTGGTCGCATCGACGATCCTCATGCTCGTCGCCACCGACCGGATCACCGGCTGGAGCGTGCTTGCCTCGCTCGTCATTCTCTGCCGCGAGGTGCTGGTGTCCGGCCTGCGCGAGTTCCTGGCCGAATTGAACCGGCACAACCTGCCGGTGACGCAGCTCGCCAAATGGAAGACGGGTATCCAGATGACGGCGCTCGGCTTTCTCATCGTCGGCGATGCCGCACCGACCGCGTTCCTGCCGGTCACGCTCATCGGCGAGGTCGGATTGTGGGTCGCGGCGCTGCTGACGTTGATCACCGGCTATGACTATCTCGCCGAGGGCCTGAAACATGTCAGCGACGAGAATGCAGACGACGAGAGGCGGCACGACGCCGGCGCCGGCCAGGCGAAAAAACCGGTACGGCACGTTCTGTAAGGCGCGCCGGCGCGGGCCGGGACGGCAGCAATGAAGGTCATCGGCGTGGTGGGCTGGAGCGGAAGCGGCAAGACGACGCTGCTCGTCCGGCTCATTCCCGTTCTGACCGCGCGCGGCCTTACGGTCTCGACCATCAAGCATGCGCATCATGGGTTCGACGTCGATCAACCGGGCAAGGACTCGTACGAGCACCGCGCGGCCGGCGCGACCGAGGTCCTCGTTTCCTCGGCACGGCGCTGGGCGCTGATGCACGAGCTTCGCGGCGCACCCGAGCCGGGCCTCGACGAACTCGTCGCGCGCATGACGCCGGTGGACCTGCTCATCGTCGAAGGGTTCAAGGGCCACCCGCACGACAAGATCGAGGTTCATCGCGCGACCGTCGGCAAGCCGTTGCTGTGCGCGAGTGACCCCTATGTCGTCGCGGTGGCGACCGATGCCGCGATCGCCGAGACGCACGGCCGGCCGCGCCTAGACCTCAACGACGTCGGGCAGATCGCCGACTTCATCGTCGCGCATTGCCGCCTGCGGCCGGCGCACGCCGCAGCGGGCCCTTAGTGCCATGGCACAGCTTTCCGACGACTGCTTCGCCTTCGGCGGCGCCCTCATGCGCGCCGACGAGGCACTGAAAATCCTCGCATCGCGCATCACCGTCATCGCCGGCACGGAAACCGTGCCGCTCGGCACCGCGCGCGGGCGCATTCTGGCCGCGGACCTCGTCTCGACACGCGACGTGCCGCCGCACGACAACGCCGCCGTGGACGGCTACGCGGTCTTCTACGACGACCTCGTCCCGAACGGCGAAACGCGCCTGCGCATCGCTGGGCGGGCCGCGGCGGGCCATCCGCTCGACGGGCCGGCCGCGCGCGGCACCGCCGTCCGCGTGTTCACCGGCGCGCCGATGCCGGCGGGTCCGGACACCGTATTCATGCAGGAGGACGCGCGCGTCGACGGAAGCGATGTCGTGCTGCCCCCGGGCATCAAGCGCGGCGCCAACCGGCGCAAGGCCGGCGAGGACGTCAGGGCCGGCAGCACCGTGCTGCAGCGCGGCCATCGTCTGCGGCCGCAGGACATCGGCCTAGCCGCCTCGATCGGGGCGACACGGCTCGAGGTCTATCGCCCGCTGACGGTCGCGATCTTCTCGACGGGCGACGAGCTGCGCGAACCCGGCGAGCCGACCCCGCCCGGCGCCGTCTACGATGCCAATCGCTATGTGCTGCGGGCCGTTCTGGAGCAGCTCGGCTGCCATGTGCGCGACATGGGCATCCTGCGCGACCGCCTCGACGTCGTGCGCGAGGCGCTTGCCGGCGCGAGCGGCGAAGTCGATGCGATCATCACCTCGGGCGGCATGTCGACCGGCGAGGAAGACCATGTCCGCGCCGCGGTGGAGGCGCTGGGCTCGATCCATTTCTGGCGGCTCGCCATCCGCCCGGGACGTCCGGTGGCGCTGGGCCAGGTCAAGGGCGTGCCGTTCGTCGGCCTGCCCGGCAACCCGGTCGCGATGATGGTGACGTTCCTGCGCTTCGCCCGGCCGCTGCTGCTCGGCCTCGCCGGCGCCAACGCGGCCGAGCGCGAACCGCGCCTGTTCCGGGTGCGGAGCGCCTTCGAGATCAGGAAGAAGCATGGCCGCCGCGAATGGATTCGGGCGCGGCTCACCACCGGCGAGGATGGCGTGCCCGTCGCGATCAAGTTTCCCCGCGACGGCGCCGGCATCCTGACGTCGCTGGTCGAGGCCGACGGCCTGGTCGAGCTGCCCGAGGAATTGACGGCCGTGCCGGCCGGGGGCATGGTCGATTTCCTGCCGTTCAGCGAGGTCGCAGCATGAAGTTGCTCTACTTCGCCTGGGTGCGCTCGCGGGTCGGCACGGGCGAGGAATCGCTCGACCCGCCGCCCGAAGTGCGTGACGTACGCACCCTCCTTGAATGGCTGAAGCGGCAGTCCCCCGGCCACGCCGAGGCACTCAAGGACATGTCGGTGATCCGTGTCGCCGTGAACCAGGAGCACGTCTCGCTCGACCACGCGGTCGGCCCGGACGACGAAGTCGCGATCTTCCCGCCCGTCACGGGGGGCTGCGGCGAGCCATGATCCGCGTCCAGCGCGACGACTTCGATCCCGGCGCCGAGCTCGACAGGCTCATCGCCGGCCGGCACGACATCGGCGGCGTCGTGTCGTTCGTCGGGCTGGTGCGCGATATGGCGGGCGGCGCCAGGATCAGCGCGATGACGCTCGAGCACTATCCGGGCATGACCGAAAAGCAGCTCGCCGAGATCGAGGCCGAGGCGAACCGGCGCTGGCCGCTTTCGGCCTCCCTCATCGTCCACCGCTACGGACGTCTCGAGCCCGGCGACCGCATCGTCCTGGTCATCACCGCCTCGGCGCACCGCGAAGCGGCGTTCGAGGCCTGTCGCTTCCTGATCGACTGGCTCAAGACCAAGGCGCCGTTCTGGAAGCTCGAGGACACCGACCGCGGCGCCAAATGGGTCGCCGCCGACGCGAAAGACGACGCCGCGGCCGCGCGGTGGGAAGAGCGGTAGCGTCCGTCACGCCGCCGCGGCGGGCGGCGTGCGCACCAGCTTGGCGTAGTCGTCGCGCAGGTTGCGGGTGACCGGCCCGACCGTGAACTTGTACTCGCCGATCTCGCCGACCGCCGTCACTTCGGCGGCGGTGCCGGTCAGGAACACTTCCTGCGCGCGCGCAAGCTCGTTCGGCATGATGGCGCGCTCGATCACCTTGTACTGGCGCTGGCGCGCGAGCTCGATCACGGTGCGGCGCGTGATGCCGTCGAGGAAGCAGTCCGGTTTCGGCGTATGGATCTCGCCGTCGATGACGAGGAACACGTTGGCGCCGGTCGCCTCGGCAATCTGGCCGCGCCAGTCGAGCATCAGGGCGTCATGATAGCCGTCCGCCTCCGCCGCGTGCTTCGACATCGTGCAGATCATGTAGAGGCCCGTCGCCTTCGCAGCGGTCGGCGCGGTATTGGGCGCCGGGCGGTTCCACTTGGCCCAGCACATGCGGATGCCCTTCTCGCGCAGCTCCGGCGAGAAGTAGGACGGCCATTGCCAGGTCGCGATCGCGACGTTGATCTTCGTTGCCTGCGCCGAGACGCCCATCATCTCCGACCCGCGCCAGGCGATCGGCCGCACGTAGCAGTCGGTCAGATTGTTGGCTTTCATCGTCTCGATCTTGGCGCGGTCGAGTTCCTCGGCCGTGTAGGGCACGTCGAAGCCCAGGATCTTGCCCGACTTGATCAGCCGTTCGCTGTGCTCGCGCGACTTGAAGATATGGCCGTCATAGGCGCGCTCACCCTCGAAGACCGCGCTGGCATAGTGCAGGCCGTGCGAGAGGACGTGGATCTTCGCCTCGCGCCACGGGATCAGCTTGCCGTTGAACCAGATGTAGCCGTCGCGATCGTCGAACGGGACAAGATCAGCCATGGTCGTTTCCTTGCGTTAATCAGGCGCTTCCGAAAATTTCCATGCGCAAAGCTGTTGCATCAAGAAACACATTTGCCCCATATAAGTCAACAAACCTGACGTAAATCTGCCCTGCAGGAATCGAATGCCCGATGGCTGACCTGAAACCCGGCGTGCAACACCTCTATCTGCGCGACGAGGAACTCCGGCAGGGGATCGAACTCCTGTTCTATGCCTACCGTGACTTCACGGCCGAACCGGACGCCATCCTCGCGAAGCTGGCGATGGGGCGCGCCCATCACCGCGTCATCTATTTCGTCGGCCGCTATCCCGGCATCCGCGTCGGCGAGCTCCTTGGCATCCTGCGCGTGACGAAGCAGAGCCTGAGTCGCGTGCTGAGCCAGCTCATCCGCGAGGGCTACGTCACCCACCGGCCGGGCCCCACGGACCGCCGCGAGCGGCGGCTGGAGCTGACCGCCGCGGGTCAGGAGCTCGAGCGCAAGCTGACGGAAAACCAGCGCGCGCGCGTCGCTGCCGCCTATCGCGCGGCCGGGGCCGCCGCCGTCGAGGGTTACAAGCGGGTGATGCTCGGCCTGATCAACGAGGCTGACCGCGCCCGCTTCGTCGGCGCGACCGCGCCCGCACGCGCGCGCTGAACGCCCCGGAACACGGGGGATCGCGCGTCGCCTGCGACGGCGGTTCAGCTTGCCGGCCCGCCAAGCGTCTCTATACTGACCCGCGCCGATGACGGAGAGCGCGCACATCCTGGTGGTCGACGACGATGCGCGGTTGCGCGAACTGTTGCGCCAGTATCTGTCGAAGAACGGCTTCCTCGTCACCACGGCCGCCGACGCCGCCGAGGCCCTGGCCAAGTGCGACGCGATCACCTTCGATCTGCTCATCCTCGACGTGATGATGCCGGGCGAGAACGGCGTGGATCTCACGCGGCGGCTGCGCGCGTCCACGGACGTCCCGATCATGCTGCTCACCGCGATGGGCGAGGCGCCGGACCGAATCCGCGGGCTGGCGAGCGGCGCGGACGACTACATCGTCAAACCGTTCGAGCCGGACGAGCTGCTGCTGCGGGTCCGCGCGATTCTTCGCCGCGCACCGCCGCCGGTCGCCCCGGTCGACGAAGTCAGCTTCGGCGAGTTTCGCTTCAACCTCAAGCGCGAGGAGCTGCGGCGCGGCGATGCCATCGTCCGGCTGACCACCGCCGAGGCATCGCTGCTGAAGGTTCTGGCGCAGCACGCCGGCACGGCCGTGGAGCGGCGCGAGCTTCTGCGGCTGTCGCGAATCTCGGGCGGCGAGCGCACGGTGGACGTGCAGGTGACGCGCCTGCGGCGTAAGATCGAGGCGGATCCGCGGCAGCCGCGGTTCCTGCACACCGTGCGCGGCGCCGGCTACCTGCTGCGGACGGACTAGGGATACCCACCGGCGGACGATTGGAGGTCGCGTGCTGAAGCGCTACATGCCGCGCAGTCTTTTTGGCCGGGCGCTGATCATCATCGTCACGCCGCTCGTCCTCGTGCAGCTGGTCGCCGCCTTCGTCTTCTATGATCGCGTATGGGAAACCGTGACCCGCCGTCTTGCGCACGGGCTGGCCGGCGACGTCGCGATGATCGTGCAGCTGCTGGGCCGCAGCACGGATCCCGAATGGCGCACCTGGGTCTTCCAGACGGCCGAGACGACGGTCGGAATCCGCGCCTGGATGGAGCCGGACGCCATCCTCGCCAACACCGGACCGGAGCGCGGCAGCGGCATTCTCGAGCCGATCCTCGTGCGCGCGCTCAACGAGCGCGTCCGGCGCCCGTTCCTGCTCGACGTCTGGAGCCTGCCGCGCGAGGTCGCGCTTTCGGTTCAGCTGCCGGAAGGCGTCCTCAACGTGCGCGCGCAGCGCGAGCGCCTGTTCACCTCGACCGTCTACATCTTCCTGATGTGGATGGTGGGTTCGTCCCTGGTCTTCTTCGCGATCGCCTCGATCTTCATGCGCAACCAGGTGCGCCCGATCCGCCGTCTCGCCGCAGCCGCGGAGGAGTTCGGCAAGGGGCGCGACGACTCCGATTTCCGCCCGGCCGGTGCCGCCGAGGTCCGTCAGGCCGCCGCCGCCTTCATCGTCATGCGCGAACGCATCCGACGCTTTCTCGCGCAACGCACCGAGATGCTCGCGGGCATCAGTCACGACCTGCGCACGCCGCTGACGCGCATGAAGCTCGAGCTCGCCATGCTCGACAGCCCGTCAGCCGCCGGCCTCAAGGCCGACGTCGCCGACATGGAACGCATGGTCGACAGCTATCTGGCCTTCGTGCGCGGCGAGGGCGAGGAGCAGCCGGAGCCGATCGATCTCGGCCGCCTGATCGGCGACATCGCGTCGGCCAAACGGCGCGAGGGGCATGCGGTCGAGGTCGAGACCGACGGCGACCTCGTCGTGCCGGTCCGGCCGCAGGCCGCGAAGCGGTGCTTCGACAACCTGATCGCCAACGCCGTCCGGCACGGAACGCAGGTCCAGGTGAAGGCGGCGCGGCGCGGCCGCTGGATCGAGATCACCATCGACGACAACGGCCCCGGCATTCCGCCGCATGCGCGCGAAGACGTGTTCAAGCCGTTCTACCGGCTCGACGTCTCGCGCAATGCGGCGACCGGCGGCGTCGGCCTGGGGCTGACGATCGCCCGCGACTTCGTGCGCGGCCACGGCGGCGAGATCACGCTCGGCGACTCGCCGCTCAACGGCCTGCGCGTCCGTATCCGAATGCCGGTATAGCGCCGCGCGGGATCAGTACAGCCGGCCGCCGTCCGGGACCTTGAAATCCGGCCCGATCAGGACGACGGCGCCGTTGGCATCGGGAAAGCCCAGGACCAGCACCTCGGACATGAAGGGGCCGATCTGGCGCGGCGGAAAGTTGACGACGGCGGCGACCTGCCGGCCGATGAGGCTTTCGGGCTTGTAGTGCACCGTGATCTGGGCCGAGCTCTTCTTGATGCCGATCTCCGGCCCGAAATCGACGCGGAGCTTGATCGCCGGCTTGCGCGCCTCCGGAAACGGTTCCGCGGCGATGATCGTGCCGACGCGGATGTCGACCCGGGCGAAGTCATCGTAGGTGATCGTGGTCATGGCCCATGCAATCTGGGCCAGCGCCACGCCGGATGCAACCCGCGGCTGCCGCGACCTTCGGCACCTCGAGCGCGAAAAAACGTTGGGGCCGCCGATCGGCGGCCCCGGTCGTGGCAGGGTAATCGTTACAACGTCGGTCGACGCCTCAGGCGGCGGCTTGACCGTTCTTCGCCGCGCGCTTGGCGATATAGGTCTTCACCTCGTCGAAGCCCTCGGACACGCGCCGGTGGAGCAGGCCGAACGCTTCGGTCTGCGACCTGGCGACGAGGTCGGCGAGCTCGCGCGTGTTGGCGACGGCGCGCTCGAAGGCCTCTTTGGCGAGCTCAGCCTGGCGCGTGGCCTTCTCCTCGGGGCTGCCGGCAGCGAGCATCTCCTTGACGGCCCGCGTGGTCTCCTCGACCGCCTGGCGCAGCATCTCGGCCTGCCGCCGGGTCAGGGCCTCGAATCCATTGAGGGCGGCCTGGTGGGCGGCCGTGATCGCCTCGAGGTTGCGGCGCTGGCCCGCGAGCACGGCGTCCACGTCGAAGCCGTCGAACTGAAAATCCGTCAGCATCTTCGACGGGTTGAGCACCTTGGCGAAGTCAAAATCCATGAACGGCGTGTCGGCACGAGCCATTGAGTTCCCTTCTGCAGCGGGGATCTCGCTGCATTGCACAGTTGCAAAACCGTCGTGAGTATCGGCATTGCGCAACTTTTCGTCAAGAAACTTTTTGCAGTGCAGCAAAGCTGTCATACGGCGGCGGCACCGCCCCGGCGACGCAACGGCGGCAGGCTGCGGACGAACAGCTCCGCCCGCTTCAGGGCCCGGTCGAGGACCGCCATCGTCCGGGTATTGTCCGGCGTGTCGTCGTCCAGCCAGGCCCGGAGGGTGGTCAGGTAAACGGCCGCCAGGCCGTTGACCCGCAGGATGCCGCCGAGCCCGGCGGTCTCGAGGCCGGCCGCCTCGCCGATCCAGCGCATGGCGTTGAGGAAGCGCGGGCCGGTATAGAGGGCGATGCTCGGATCCCGGACCGTCTCGTTGGGCAGCGCGCGCAGGGCCGGCTTGTAGGGTGCCAGCGCATCGAGGCGACGCATGATCAGCTCGAACAGGCGGTCGCGCACCGAGTCCTCGGCCTCGACGCTGCCCTCGAGCGTTTTCTCGTTGATCCGCCGCTCGAACGCGTCGAGCACTGCGAGCTTCGACGGGAAGATGGCATAGAGCTGAGCCAGGGTCAGGCCGCTCGCGGCGGCGATGTCGGCAAGGGCGATGTTGCGCCAGCCCCGCCCCGCGATCAGCTCCATCGTGGCGTCGATGATACGCTGGGCGCGGTCCACCTCGCCGGCACCGGCCTGGGCCGCCGGTGCGCGCGCCTCGCCTTTCTCGGCCTTCTTTCGACCCTTCCTCGCCGCCATGCCCGCCTCCGCTCCTAGCGAGCTGAACGGTAAAGAGAACGAGACAGGAGTCAAACCGTTCCGGTCATCACCTCAGGCGCGTGCGACGTCCGCAACCTGACTGCCGGTCAGGCGCAGCAATTCGTCCGGCGTCACCGGAAATACCGCATTCGGCGTGCCGGCCGCCGCCCACAGGTTCTGCCGCATGAGGAGATCGCGGTCGATCAGGATGACGACGGCCTGCGCATGACCGACGGGCGGCACGCCGCCGATGGCATAGCCGGTCGCCGCCCGGACGAACGCGGCATCTGCCTTGCCGACCGGTTCGCCGATTGCGGCCGCGACCTTGCGTTCGTCGATACGGTTGGCGCCGCTCGCAATCACCAGGACGGGACGGCCGCTCACGGCGCCCTTGAACAGGATCGACTTGGCGATGTCGGCGACTTCGCACCCCACGGCCGCCGCGGCCTCGGCCGACGAGCGCGTCGGCTGCTCGAACTCGATCACCCTGTTCGAAAAGCCGCGTGCAAGGAGGGCGTCCTGCACCTTTTGCGCCGACGCGCTCAATGGCCGCACGGCCGGCCCCTGCCCGTCCGCCGACCTAGCCGGCCAGCTCGCGCGACCGCCGCGTCGCCGCGGCGACCGCCGCCGTCAACAGCGGCTGCAAGCCCTGGGCGCCCATCAGCACCTCGAGCGCCGCCGCGGTCGTGCCGCCCGGCGACGTCACGTTCTTGCGCAGCACCGCCGCCGGTTCGGGCGCGCGATGGAGCAGCTCACCGGCCCCCGCCACCGTCGCGCGCGCAAGCGTGGCGGCGAGATCGGCGGGAAGCCCGGCCTTGATCCCGGCTTCGGCGAGGCATTCCGCGAGGAGGAACACATAGGCCGGCCCGCTGCCGGACACGGCCGTCACCGCGTCCATCAGGCGCTCATCATCGACCCATTCGACGGCGCCGACGGCGGCCAGAAGCGCGCCCGCGAACCGACGCTGCACGGCGTTCACGCGGGCATTGGCGCAGGCCACGGTGATGCCGCGGCCGACCTGCGCCGGCGTGTTCGGCATGGCGCGGACGATCGCGGCATTGCCGCCGAGCATGGCCTCGAACGAGGCGATGGTCTTTCCCGCCGCGATCGAAAGGAACAGGGCGTCGGGCGCGAAGCGGCGATACCCCGGCACCACCGCCTCGATACCCTGCGGCTTGGTCGCGAAGACGACGATGTCCGGCGCCAGCCCCGGCGGCAGCGAACGCAGGTCGTCGTAGAGCGTCACGCCGGCGCGGCCGCGAAACGGCGCGACGGCCTCGGGCGAGGGTTCGATGACGGCGATGGCATCGGCGATGCGGCGCTCGATCCAGCCCGCCAGAAGCGCGCCCCCCATCTTGCCGCAGCCGACGAGCAGCAGCGACGGCGTATCCCGGGTCATGGATGTGGACTCCGGCGTCAGGCCTCGCCTTGCGGATCGAGGCAGGCAGCGGCCACCGCCTCGGCCGGGGACCGGCCACCCCAGATCACGTACTGGAACGCCGGGTAATACCGCTCGCACTCGTTGAGGGCGACGTCCACCAGATCCTCGAGCTGCTCCACTGATGCGCCCCGCAGGCCGCGAAGCGGGACCGTGTGCCGGAACATCGGCGTGTCCTCGTCGGAACAGAGTTCGAAATGTCCGAGCCAGAGGCGTTCGTTGGCAAGCGCCAGCAACTCGTTCACCGCGCCGCGGCGCTGCTTGGGTACCCGGAGGTCGAGCCCGCACGAGAACTGAAGGGCGCTCATGTCCGGGCTCCAGCCGAAGTAAAGCCGGTAGTCACACCAGCGACCGGGCATCTGCGCGACCAGCTCGTCGTCACTCGTCCGATCGAACGCCCATTCGTTCGCGAAGGCTATTTCTTCAACAAGATCAAGGGGATGAGGGTTCTGCTCGAAGGTGGATGCCGAAACGTCTGGCATTTAAGCGCCCTCCCAGTGCGCAACCGAGAAACGTGGCACCGGAACCGCGATCGATCTTCGACAGGTTGTGTAAAAGACGATCGCGATACACAACAGAATGTAGGTTGCCAGAGGCGAGTCGTGGACGCAAGGCGAAAACGGACAGAACACCCAAATTTATGGGGATTATTTCTTGCGCTCCCGGGCCGACCCGCTCAATCGCCGCCCGGCGCGCTCGACGGCGCCGGGCCGTCCATCCGACCGGCCAGTGCCGCCTCGAGCGCGGCCACACGCGCCGCGAGCATTTCGTTCTCCTCGCGCGCGCGCGTCGCCATCGCCTTGACGACCTCGTACTCCTCGCGCGTTACGAGGTCCTGCGATTTCAGCCAGCGCTCCATCATGCCGCGCAACTGCGATTCGATTTCGGTGCGCACGCCGGCGAGCGCGCCGAGCGCGCCGCTCGCCGCGCGCGCAATGTCGTCCAGGAAGCGGTTGTCGGTCTGCATGCGTAACCTCGTACGTTCTCGTGTTTTCCGATTATCCACGACGATGGGCGGCGTTTCCATCCGTACGCAACATCGCATGGCTGGCGTCGTTGCACAGCTTGACCCGCGCGCCTATAACGCCCCGGCAACCACCGCCGAACTGAACGAACAGAAGAGTTCGCGCCCGTGATGACCTTTGCGCTGACGTTCCCATCGATCGATCCGGTCGCGATCGAGATCGGTCCGTTCGCAATTCGATGGTACGCACTGGCCTATATCGCCGGCATTCTGCTCGGCTGGCGCTATGTCATTCATCTGGCCGGCCGTCCACCGCACGTGATGGATCGCGCCGCGATCGACGACTTCGTCGTCTGGGCGACGCTCGGGATCATCCTCGGCGGCCGGCTGGGCTATGTGCTGTTCTACAAGCCGGGCTACTACATCTTCAATCCGCTCGAGGTGCTGTTCCTTTGGCGCGGCGGAATGTCGTTCCACGGCGGTCTCGTCGGCGTGATCCTCGCAATCTGCCTGTTCGCACGACGCCACCGCATCCCCGTCCTCGCCCTCGGCGACGTCGTCGCCGCAGCAACGCCGATCGGCCTGTTCTTCGGCCGCATCGCCAACTTCATCAACGGTGAACTCTTCGGACGGCCGAGCGACGTGTCCTGGGCCATGGTCTTCCCGCATGGCGGCCCCGAGCCGCGCCACCCGAGCCAGCTTTACGAAGCGACGCTCGAAGGCCTGGTGCTGTTCGCCGTGCTTGCCTGGCTTGCGCACCGCACGGAGATCCGGCGCCGTCCGGGTGCTCTGGGCGGCGCCTTCCTCGCCGGCTACGCAGTCGCGCGAATCATCAGCGAGTTCTTCCGCGAGCCCGACGCGCATCTCGGCTTCATCCTCGGCGGCGTCACGATGGGCCAGATCCTGTCGCTGCCCATGCTGCTGATCGGCGCGTATCTGATCGTCAGAAGCCGCCGACAGCCGCCGCTGCCGCTCGAGAAGCCCGCGACGTGACTCCGCTGGGCGCGCTGCTCGCGGACCGCATCCGGCGCGACGGCCCCATTCCGGTCGCCGACTACATGGCGCTGTGCCTCGGGCATCCCGAGCACGGCTATTACCGCCGTGCCGAGGCCATCGGCGCGGGCGGCGATTTCATTACCGCGCCGGAGATCAGTCAGATGTTCGGCGAGCTGCTCGGCCTTTGGGCGGCCGAGATCTGGCTGAGCACGGGTCAGCCGCGTCCGGTCCGGCTGGTCGAGCTTGGCCCCGGGCGCGGCACGTTGATGCGCGACGCACTGCGCGCCGCAGGCCAGGCGCTGCCGGCGTTCCGCACCGCGATCGACCTCCATCTCGTCGAGATCAATCCGCGCCTTCGGGCGCTGCAGGCCGCCGCACTGCGGGAGGCGAGTCCGACATGGCACGATTCGCTCGCCACCGTGCCAGACGGTCCGGCGGTCATCATCGCGAACGAATTCTTCGATGCGCTGCCGGTCCAGCAATTCGTGCGCGGCACCGATGGGTGGCGCGTGCGATGTGTCGGCGTCGATGCCACCTCGGGCCGCTTTGCATTCGTCCCCGGTCCGCGCGTCGACGATCCGGAACTCGAACCGGCACACCGGTCCGCACCGGTCGGCGCGGTCGTCGAGATCAGTCCGGCGTCGCGCGAGATCGCCGCGCAGCTTGCGCGCCGCGTTCGGGCCGGCGGTGCCGCACTCGCGATCGACTACGGCCCGATGACGAGCGGTATCGGCGACACGCTGCAGGCCGTGCGGCGGCATCGGAAAGTCGATCCGCTGGCCGACCCCGGCGGCAGCGACCTGACCGCGCACGTCGATTTCGTCGCGCTTGCCCGCGTCGCGCGCGAGGCCGGCGCCGATGTCTATGGCCCGGTGCCGCAGGGCATATTTCTTCATCGCCTGGGCATTGCCGCGCGCGCGGCGATGCTCCTGCGGCGCGCGACGGCGGCGCAACGCCGCGACATCGCGTCCGCATACGAGCGCTTGATCGGCGAGGGCGGAATGGGCACGCTGTTCAAGGCGCTCGCGATCGTGCCGCCCGGCGCAACGCCGCCGCCCGGCTTCGATCCCGCCCCCAATCTTTGCCTGAGACAGCCATGACGATGTTGACGATGAGTCCGCTCGATGCGATCGGCGGCGTGCGACACGGCTTCTTCACGCGCCGGGGTGGCGTCAGCAGCGGCATTTTCGATTCGCTGAACTGCGGGCTCGGCTCCGGCGACGCGATCGACAACGTCGCCACGAACCGCAGCCGGGCAATGGCCCGCCTGGGCTATACGCCCGAATCGCTGGTCACGCTGTACCAGGTCCACAGCCCGACCGTGATCGAGGTCGAAGAACCGTGGACGCGCGAGAACGCGCCCAAGGCGGACGCGATGGTCACGACGCGGCCGGGCCTTGCGCTCGGCATCCTCACGGCCGATTGCGCGCCCGTGCTGTTTGCCGACCGCAGGGCCCGCGTCGTCGGCGCGGCGCATGCAGGCTGGCGCGGCGCGGTCGGCGGCGTGCTCGAGGCCACCGTCGCCGCGATGGCCAAGCACGGCGCGCGGCCGGAGACGATGGTCGCGGCGATCGGACCGTGCATCGCCCAACGGTCCTACGAAGTCGGCCCGGAATTTCCCGCTCCGTTCATCGCCGCGGATCCGGCGGACGCGGCGTTCTTCACGCCGGGCGCGCGCGCCGGCCATTACATGTTCGACCTGCCCGGCTATATCGCGCGCCGGCTGCGCAAACTCGGGCTCGGCGACGTGCACCAGATGCCGCACGACACGTGCGGCGAAGAGGACCTGTTCTTCAGCTATCGTCGCGCCTGCCTGCGCGGCGAGAAGGATTACGGACGCGACCTCTCCGCGATCGCGCTGGACGGATAGGCATGCCGCACCTGATCCTGTTCGTGTTGTTCTGCATCATCGGTCTCGTGCTGGTGACCTGTGTTCTGTAGATCACGGCCGCTCGTTCACGGGGCCATCGTCGCGGTCGCGCTGCTGCTCGCCGGCTGCGGCGATCTGCCGCGCCCGTTCCAGCCCGACGGGAAGCAGGAGGAAAACCGGCTGCTGGTTCTGCCCGACCGCGCCGGTGTGCTCGTTCGGCCGGTCGCCGGCCTGCCGGAGCCCGACGCGGCACGGCTTGCCGAGAACCTGGCCGATGCGCTTCGCCGCGAGAACGTGCCCGCGAGCACGCGCAGCGGCAACGCGGCGAGCTTCGTACTCGACGGCGACGTGCTCGGGGGTGGCCGCGCCCGGCTCGTCCTGCGCGCGCCGTCCGGCGAAATCGTCCGAGAGCATGAGCTTGCGCTGTCAACCGGAGCCGGCGGCAGCGACCGGATTCCGCCGGAACTCCAGGACACGGCAGCTCTGTTCGCCAGGGCACTGCAGCCCGATGCGGTCGCCGCCGCGCCGCCGGCGCCGCGCGCGGTACGCATCGGCACGATCACCGGCACGCCCGAAGGGGGCGACATCGCGCTTTCCCGCGCGCTCGACTATGCGTTGCGCCGCCTCGGCATCAATCTTGCCGACGCGTCCGTGACGGACAGCCTCGTCGTCAACGGCACGGTCGCGATCGCCGCCAAGGGGCCCCAGCTCCGCACCGTCGACGTGCGATGGGCCGTTCTGGCTCCGGACGGGACCGAAATCGGCCAAGTCAACCAGCAGAACGACGTCCCGGCCACGTATCTGGAGCGCGCCTGGGCCGAGCTGGCGGTCGCGGTCGCCGAAGGGGCGGCCGAGGGGATTGCCGAACTCGTCGAGCGGGCGCCGCCCCCCGCGACACCGGCCCATTAGGGGCCCTCCGGGGGCCTCATGCCGGTTTACACCGGTATGACACCCTGATACATTCCGCGCCGCCCGCGCCGGGAATGATCCGTCGCGGGTTTCCTGTTTGAATTTCAGGGCATTAACCGTCCGCTCGCACGGGTCCCAGGGGCGATGAAAGTCCTTACCTGCAACAGCAACCGTCCGCTTGCCGAGGCGATCAGCGCCTATCTCAATCTGCCGTTGACGAAGGCGAGCGTGCGCCGCTTCTCGGACATGGAGGTCTTCGTCGAGATCCTCGAGAACGTGCGCGGCGAGGACGTATTCGTCATCCAGTCGACGTCCTATCCGGCGAACGACAACCTGATGGAACTGCTGGTGACGCTGGATGCGCTCAAGCGCGGCTCGGCCCGACGCATCACCGCGGTGATCCCCTATTACGGCTATGCCCGCCAGGATCGCAAATCGGGCCCGCGCACGCCGATCTCGGCGAAGCTGGTCGCCAACCTGATCACGGTCGCCGGCGCCAACCGCGTCGTCACGCTCGACCTGCATGCCGGCCAGATCCAGGGCTTCTTCGACATTCCGACGGACAACCTGTTCTCGGCGCCCGTGTTCGTGAAGGACATCAGCGAGCGCTTCCGCGGCGCCGACGTGACCGTGGTATCGCCCGACGTCGGCGGCGTCGTTCGCGCGCGCGCCATCGCCAAGCGCATCGACGCCGACCTTGCCATCATCGACAAGCGGCGCGAGCGCGCCGGCGTGTCCGAGGTCATGAACATCATCGGCGACGTCAGGGGGAAGACCTGCATCCTCGCCGACGACATCGTCGATTCCGCCGGCACGCTGTGCAATGCGGCGGTCGCGCTGATGGAGGCCGGCGCCAAGGAAGTCCATGCCTATGTCACGCACGGCGTCTTGTCGGGCGGCGCCGTCGCACGCGTGTCCTCGTCGCCGATCAAGTCGATGGTCATCACCGACAGCATCCAGGCGACCGAGGCGGTGCGCGTTTCCCACAACATCCGCCAGATCACGATCGCGCCGCTGATGGCCGAGGCGATCCGCCGCATCAGCGAGGAGCGCTCGGTTTCGAGCCTGTTCGATTGAGCCCGGACGCAAGGCCGGGCCCGTGGCCGGCGTGCGGCACCCCTGGAGGCCGACGCCGATTGTTGAAGAGGAGAAAGAGATGGTCGAAACAGTGACGATTTCGGCGCAGTCGCGCCAGCGGGCCGGAAAGGGGGCCGCCCGCGCCGTACGCCGCGCCGGGCGCATTCCCGGCGTGATCTACGGTGACAAGCAAGCCCCGACGCTGATTGCGCTCGATCCGAAGGATCTCGTCCGCGAGTTCCAGAAGCCGGGCTTCTTCACCCGCGTGTTCGACGTGCAGATCGACGGCCGCAGCGAACGTGTGCTGCCGCGCGACGTGCAACTTCACCCGGTGACCGACAGGCCCGAACACGTCGACTTCCAGCGCGTGGGCGCGAAGACGCAGATCCGCGTGTCGGTGCCGGTGCGGTTCGAGAACCAGGAGCGCTCGCCCGGCCTGAAGCGCGGCGGCGTGCTCAACGTCGTCCGCCACGAGATCGAGGTCTACTGCTCGATCGAGAACATTCCGCAGGTCATCACCGTGAACCTCGAGGGCCTCGACATCGGCGACAGCGTGCACATCAGCGCCGTCAAGCTGCCCGAAGGCGTGCGCCCGACCATCACGACGCGCGACTTCACGATCGCGGCGGTCGCGGCGCCGTCCGTGCTCCGCGGTGCCGAGGAAGGCGGTGCTGCGGCAGCGGGTGCGCCGGCGGAGGCTGGCGCTGCCGCACCGGCGCCACAGGCGGCTGCCGGTGGGGCGGCCAAGGCGTCCGCAGCCGGCGAGAAGAAGGCCGCCGGCAAGAAGTAATCGGCGGCATTGGCAGATCTCGTTTTGCTGGTCGGCCTGGGCAATCCCGGGCCGACCTATGCCAAGCATCGGCACAACGTCGGATTCATGGCGGTGGACACGATCGTCCGCCGCCATGGCTTCGGCCCCTATCGTGCCCGCTTCGAAGGCCTCGCCGCCGACGGCCAGATCGACGGCACCAGGGTGGTCGCCCTGAAACCGCAGACCTATATGAACGAGTCGGGGCGTTCGGTTGCGGCGGCGGCACGCTTCTACAAGGTCGATCCGTCGCAGATCATCGTCTTTTACGACGAACTCGACCTCGCGCCGGGCCGGCTCCGCGTCAAGCGCGGCGGCGGCAACGCCGGCCACAACGGGCTCAGGTCCATCGATGCGCATCTCGGGCCGGACTATTGGCGCGTGCGCATCGGTATCGGCCATCCGGGCGACAAGCGCCTGGTCAGCGGCTATGTGCTGCACGACTTCGCCAAGGCGGACGCGGCGTGGCTGGAGCCGCTGCTCGAAGCGATCGCCGCCGAGGTCCCGCGCCTCGTCGCCGGCGATGACGGCGGCTTCATGAGCCGCGTCGCGCACGCGATGAATCCGCCCGCGCCGAAGCCGCCCCGGACCGATTCAAACAAGGACTAGACGACATGGGTTTCCGCTGCGGCATCGTCGGCCTGCCGAATGTCGGCAAGTCGACCCTGTTCAACGCACTGACGGCGACCGCGACCGCCGCGGCCGCGAATTATCCGTTCTGCACGATCGAGCCGAATATCGGCCGCGTGCCGGTGCCGGACGCGCGGCTGGATACGCTGGCCCGTTTGGCGAAATCGGCACGCAAGGTCCCGACGCAGCTGGAATTCGTCGACATCGCCGGGCTGGTGCGCGGCGCCTCGAAGGGCGAAGGCCTCGGCAACCAGTTCCTCGCCAACATCCGCGAGGTCGACGCGATCGCGCACGTGCTGCGCTGCTTCGAAGGCAGCGACGTCACCCATGTCGAGGGATCGGTCGATCCGCTGCGCGACGCCGACACGGTCGAGACCGAGCTGATGCTCGCCGATCTCGACAGCCTGGAAAAACGCGTCGCGGCCGCGCAGAAGAAGGCGCGCGGCGGCGACAAGGAGGCGAAGGCGCAGCTCGAGGTCATGGAGCCGATCCTCGCCCTGCTGCGCGAGGGAAAGCCCGGCCGGGCCTTCACGCCGACGGCGGAGCAGGCGCCGCTCGTCAAGCAGCTTCAGCTGCTGACCACCAAGCCCGTCCTCTATGTCTGCAACGTCGAGGAAGACGCCGCTGCCGAGGGTAACGAGCTGTCGCGCAAGGTGGCGGCCAAGGCGGCGCAGGAAGGTGCCTCGTCCGTGGTCATCTCCGCGGCCATCGAGGCCGAGGTCGTCGCCTTGCCCGACGAGACCGAACGGCAGGCCTTTCTCGAATCGCTCGGTCTGAGCGAGACCGGCCTCGCCCGCGTCATCCGCGCCGGCTACGGCCTGCTCAATCTCATCACCTACTTCACCGCCGGGCCCAAGGAGGCGCGCGCCTGGACCGTACGCAAGGGCGCCAAAGCGCCCGAGGCCGCGGGCGTGATCCACACCGATTTCGAGCGCGGCTTCATCTGCGCCGAAGTCATCGCCTATGACGATTACGTCGCCTGCGGCGGCGAGCAGGGGGCGAAGGAAGCCGGCAAGATGCGCCAGGAAGGCCGCGACTACACGGTCGCCGACGGCGACGTGATGCTGTTCCGGTTCAACGTCTGACGCGTGCGGCGGCGCGCTTCACGTCGAGCGAAGCCAGTCGAAGATCTCCGGCCACAGGCGCTGATGCGCGCGGTCGCCGATCAGGATACCCAGGTGCCGCAGCGTGACGCCGACATCGCCCGTGTACCGAACCACGCACCGGGTCCGGCACCGTGACGCCGCCAGGAACGCAATCACGGATGCGGGAGGTATGAGGCGACTGTCCGGGTCGACGACGGCCAACACCGGCGCGGTCAGATCCGCCGGGCCGAGCATCCGCCCGGCCACCGGAAGGGCGCCCTTCATGAAGAGGTCGT
Organism: Alphaproteobacteria bacterium; assembly: GCA_036381615.1. Lineage (GTDB taxonomy): Bacteria > Pseudomonadota > Alphaproteobacteria > CACIAM-22H2 > CACIAM-22H2 > CALANV01. The sequence goes on along the minus strand of DASVCL010000069.1, from coordinate 20,124 downwards.
CCCGGTAGAGCCCGACCGCGACATCCGCGAAGAGCGAAACCGGGAGCGGAAACTCGTCCAACGTCCAGCGCCGCACGCGCAGATGGGTTTCAAACGACGCCGGATCGAGCCCGCTGACGAACGCGCCCAGGATCGGCTCGACGACAAATGTCATCGGCGCCGCCGTGACGCTCATGACGTCCAGGAGCGAACCGGGCACGACGCCGAACAGCGCGTCGCTCGCGGCTGCGGCCAGCGGACCGGCGGTAACGAACGGGGCGAATGCCCCACCATCCTCGGCGAAGTGAAGCGGTGCCTCGATCAGCGCCAGCCCCCTGACCCGGCCCGGGTGCCGCGCCGCAAATATCGCGGCGAGCGTGCCGCCGAGGGAATGTCCGGCCAACAGCACGGTATTGGTCCCCGCATCCCGACAGGCCGCCGCGACGGCATCGGCCACCAAGGTTTCGACGAAGTCGGACAGGCCATACGCCAGGACGGGGCCGGCCGGCTCGAGCCACTCGAGGAGATAGACCTCGAATCCGGCCGCGCACGCACGCCGGACGACGCTGCGTCGAGGCTCAAGATCCCAGATATAGGCGCGCTTGATCGGGGCCGGCACGATGACGAGCGGACGCCGGTTTCCCGCGCCATTCCCGTAGGCCCGCAGGCGCATGCCCGCGCGCGTCACGACCGCTCGCCACGGCGTTTCGATCGGCCCGAACCCGACCGCTTCGAGCCACGCGCCGAGGGCGCGACGGGGAGAGTCGGCCATCGCGAGCGGCCGCGCGGCCGTGACGTTCGGCGCACCATGACCCGGCGTAGCCAACCTGACGCGCAACGCCGCAGCCGTGACGCGCGTTCCGTCGCGGGATGGCCCAGGTGGGCAGCTTGTCTTGCCTGCGGGCGAGGTGGTAAGGCGTCCGCGAATTACCGAAAAAGGAGGACACCTTGGCCACCGTGAACGCGCTCGGCAACACGACCCTGACCGCCGCCGACGGTCATGTGCTCTCCGCCTATCGCGCCGATCCCAAGGGCACGCCGAAGGGCGGCCTCGTCGTCGTGCAGGAGATCTTCGGCGTCAACGACCACATCCGCAGCGTCGTCGACGGCTTCGCGAGGGACGGCTATGCGGCGATCGCGCCGGCCCTGTTCGACCGCGTCAGCCGCGGCATCGAGCTTGGTTACGGCGAGTCCGACATCGCCGAGGGCCGCCAGATCCGCGGCAAGGTCACGAACGAGCAGGCGCTGCTCGACGTTGCCGCCGCGCGCGACGCGATCGCCGGCGTGGGCAAGATCGGCATCGTCGGCTACTGCTGGGGCGGCCTCGTCGCGTGGCTGGCGGCCACGGGGCTCGACGGCTTTGCCGCGGCCGTGTCGTACTACGGCGGCGGCATCGGCAATCACGCCGATGCCGCGCCGCGCTGCCCGGTGATGATGCATTTCGGCGAGAAGGATCATGCCATCCCGCTGAGCGAGGTCGACAAGGTCCGCGCCGCCCAGAACGATCGCGTCGAGATCCACATCTATCCCGCCGGGCACGGCTTCAACTGCGATCAGCGCGGCAGCTACCACGCCGAGAGCGCGAAGCTCGCACGCGAGCGCACGCTCGCCTTTTTCGCGCGACATTTGGGGTAGTTAGGTCGTCGCCCCGGGCGCCGCCTGCGGGGACGTGCCGGGACTAGGGAATCCCGGCGGTCGCCGGTTTGCCTTCGATGTCGGTCCCGTAAGGTTCGGATTTGTCGCCGAGGCGCGGGCGGTCTTGCCCTGAACCGGCGGCCAGGAGCCCGTACCCGCCGCGCCCGGTCATGCCCGCCTTGATGGGACAGTGGCCGCTCATCCCGCGTGCCACGAAGGCAAGACCGCCGAGCGCCAACAGCGCACCGAGCCCCGGGCGGCGCCGGGCCGCGGCCCCGAGCGCGGCGAGGCCCAGAATGACCGAGCCGGCCCGCTCGGCCATCGAAAGATTGTTCTGACCACCGAACACCGATTGGTAGGCACCCTGGGCGGAACGAGCGAGGTCCATCGCGGCGGCTCCTTTTGATCCGGCGGCTTCAAAACCTGGGGCTGCCGCCAAAGTTCCATTCACGGGCCATCCGGCGGCCGGTACGGTGTTTCCTTTTTTCTGCGTGTCCCATTTCCCAGGCCGGTGCGTGACGGTGTCCCGGGACGCGGGTTTCGCTGTCCCATTCCCCATGCCGGCGCGGGATACGGGCGCCGGACCAAATCGATTCCGGCCGGTCGCTCAACGTGTTGCCCCGTGTCATAAGGCTGGCGGCGCGGACGCCAGATAGGCCGAGAGAACCGATTCGATCGGCGTCTGCACAAGGCCCAGGTCGCGCATTCCGGGCGCCTCGGGTGTGGCAATGTTGTCGCGCGCGAGCTGCTTCACCTGATCGCGGGTGAGCGGCGGCCTCGGCAGCAGCTCGAGCAGTCCTGCCTCCATGCGCGCGATCGGGAACGGCAGCGATACGAGCAGGCGGGTGCGATGCGTCTCCACCAGCATCAGCATCATGAGTTCGCGGAACGTGTACGTCCTTGGGCCGACAAGCTCGTAGTTCCGCCCCTGCGTCGCCGGATCTCTCAATGCGGTCGCAAGTGCGGCGGCGACATCGCCGACATAGACCGGCTGAAACCTGGTGTTCCCGCCGCCGATCAACGGCAGGGCCGGCGAATAACGCGCCATCCGTGCAAAGCGATTGAAGAAATGGTCGCCCGGCCCGATCACGATCGACGGCCGGAATATGGTCGCCGGCGGAAACGTCCGGCGAACCACGATCTCACCGGTGGCCTTCGAGCGCGCGTAAGCGGATGGCGACGTCGCGGCGGCACCGAGCGCAGAGATGTGAATGAAACGACGCGCCCCAGCCGCCGCTGCGATCATGCCAAGGCGGCCCGCCGCGTCGACATGGATGCGCTCGAAGCTTTGCCGGCCGCGCTCGTAGAGTATGCCGACGAGATTGGCGACCGCCTCGGCACCGTCGACGGCCGCCTCCACCGCCGCGGGATCGCCGGCGATATCCGCACGAACGGCCTCGACCCGATCGCCGCCGTCCTTCGACATGGCGAAAGCGAGCCGCTCGGGGTGCCGCGCCGCCACGCGGACACGCCAGCCGTCAAGCCGCAGCCGTTCAACCACGTGCCGACCGATGAAGCCGGAACCGCCAAAGACAACGATGCGGCGCTGGTCCGTCATGCTCGAATCCGGCGAAGCGGCAAGGCTGAGGCACACTCGGCTGCCGCATCAGGTCAAGCTTGCCGCAGCGAGCACGCTTGGCTGCGGCTGCACACCGCTCCTTTCAAATATGCGTAGGACCGGATCGGGTTCCGCGATGCCGGAATGCCACGCGGAGCCGGCCGGCCCCTCTCCCGATGCCGGCGCCCGTGACCTCAGGGTCGAGTCCGGGACTTTTGCGCGGACGCTAGCGAGGTGCGACCTGCCTGAATTCCAGGATCGTGCCGCACCCGGCGTCGGCGCCGAGGCGGAGGATTCCGGTGCTGTCGACGGCGACGTCGAAGCCGTTGTCCTCGAGCAGCTCGCGCGTCGCCTCGAGATCGGCGACGGCGATCGTCATCGCCGCGAGATAGGGCGGGTCGGCAACAGGCAGGTCGACGTCCGGGTGCAGCAGCGGCAGGTCGTCGGGCCGGGCAAAGGCGATGAACGAGCGCCCGACATGGACGGCGAGCGTGTCGTCGGTCAACGTCGCCGCGCCGGCGCCGCAAAGCCGCTCGTAGGCATCGACCAGCCCCGGCGGATCGTCGACCACCGCCGTCAGGCCGACGAGGCCGACCGCGCCGTTCGCATGCCGGAGCCACGCCGGCCGGCGGATGAGATCGGGCGTCAGATGCTGACACACGAACGCCGAGACGCCGGGCGTGCTGCGCGGCGGCAGCATCACGAGCTTGAACCGCGGCATGACGTCGCCCTCGGGCAGCTCGAGCAGGCGACCGAGATCCTTCGGGCCATCGGGCTCGAGGCCGGCAGCGGCGAGTTCGCGCGCCGCCGCGTCGGCATCATCGGTTCCGAACGCGAAGCCGAGCAGGCCCTCGCGGCGTGCGAGGAACCGGTCGAGATCGTTGGTGAACTGCGTCGGATCGACGATGCCGAGCAGCTCGACGTAATCGTGCGGAAACATGATGCAGTAATTGGCCGTGCCCCAGCCGACATGCCGCCCGCGCGGCGTGAGCGTGAAGCCGAGGCGCGCATACGCCGCGCGCGCGGCCTCGAGGTCGCGCACGCCGACGATCGAATGATCGATGCCTGTGACCGCCCGCATCGAAACTCACCCTCCCGCGAAGATCGCATCGAGCCGGCTTGCCAGCGGCGCCAGGGCACCGTCGAGGCGTGCCGGCGCGCCGCCCTGAAAGGACGCGGACAGCGCACGCCATGCCGCCGCGCCGGCCAGCTCGATCACGAGCGGCCGCAGCGCGGGCGCCGCATCGGGGGCAAGCTTGCGCGTGCGGGCGACATCGACCGGCCAGCCGATCGGCCAGCGTAGCGTACCGTCGATGTCGCGGAAACCGTGATCGTCGATCGTGCGGCCGGCCGGCATCGGCAGCAGCCACATCGCCCCGGCGACGCGCCCGCGATAAGCTTCGTCGCCGAAGCCGCGCGCCTTCTCCGGTACGTAGATCGCAACACAGTCGTCGGTGCCCGCGAGCTCGGCGCCGATTTCCAGAAGACGCTTGCGCGCGGCACGGGTCGCGCTGAGCACGGGCCGGCCGGTGATCCCGTAGAGCGGTTTGATCCAGCGCACTGCCATGGTCACGCCGTATCCATCGTCAAGACGCCGCGGTGCGGCGCCGCCGGCACGAACCGGCCGGCCCGCGCCCTATCGCAGCGCTGCCGCGATGTTGCCGCCATCGACGGTGAGAACCGCGCCCGTGGTCTTGTTGGCGAGCGCGAGCGACACGAAGGCCTGGGCCACGTCCTCGGCCTTCACCTCGCGGCCGAGCAGATTGCCGCCCATGTATTCCTTCTCGCTGACCCCACGCGCCTTGGCGCGCGATGCGATCATGTCCCCGGTCAGCAGGCCCGTGCGTACGCGGTCGGCGTTTACGGCATTGGCGCGGATGCCGTCGCGCCCATGGTCGACCGCGTACTGCCGGACGAGGAACATCGTCGCTGCCTTGGGCAGGCCGTAGGGCCCGAAATCCGGCCCCGGATTGACCGCCTGCTTCGACACGTTGAACAGGAGACAGCCACCGGTCTTCTGCGCGCGCATCACCCGCACCGCGTTCTGCGCCACCGTCTGGTGCGCGAAGAAGTTGAGCTCGAAGCTTTCGCGCAGGACCCTGTCCTCGACGTCACCGATGCGGCCCTGCCAGGCGGCGCCGGCGTTCGACACCACGATGTCGATACCGCCGAAACGCGATGCCGCCCGGTCGAACGCGGCGCGCACGTCGTCCGGATCAGTGACGTCGCAGCGGATGCCGAGCCCGCCGAACTTTTTCGCGACCGCCTGCGCGGCCGCCTCGTCGCGGTCGAGCACGACGACCTCGGCGCCTTGCGCGGCGAAAGCGGCCGCCGTGGCCGCACCGATGCCGCTGCCGCCGCCCGTCACGAGGACGATGTGGCGGGCGAGCGGCTTCTCGACACCCTTGCCGAGCTTCGCCTGCTCCAGCGACCAGTATTCGACGTCGAACAGGTCGGCCTCGGAGATGCTTTCGAATCGGCCGATCGCCTCGGCATCGGTGATGGTCGCCACCGCGTTCTCATAGACGTCGGCCGCGATCTTCGCGTCCTTGGCCGAATTGCCCAGCGCGAACAGGCCGAGTCCCGGTACGAGAATGACGCGCGGCACGGTGTCGAGCATCTTCTTGATGCCGCCGACGCGCGCGTTGTTGCGTTCGAAATACGCCTTGTACGCCGCCGCGTAGTCGGCGAAGGCCTGCTTCGCAGCGGTGGCGAAAGCATCCAGCCTGCCCGCCTCGGGCGCCGGCACGATCAGCGGATTGGGTTTGGTGCGGATGACGTGATCCGGCGTGATGGTGCCCGCCTGGCTGTAGCGCGGGAGGTCGGCGCCGTTGACGAAATTGAGGATCTGCGGGTTCGTCCGGAACTCCATGACGAAGCGGCGGTAGATGCCGTCGTCGGCGTCGACGGGAATCGCCGCGAGGCCGCGCAGGATCGGCGCGACCTCCGCCGGCGTCGCGAGCCGTGCCGGCAGCGCGCCGAGCGCGAACACGCTGCGCCGGCCCTGGCACAGCCGCGCCTCGGCGAGGCTGACCAGCTCGATCATGCGGTCGTAGGCTTCCTTCGCGGTGTCGCCCCAACTGAAGATGCCGTGCTTGAGCAGGATCAGGCCCTCGGCCTGCGGCATCTTCTTCTGCGCCTCGGCCGCCATCTTGGCGAGCGCGAAGCCGGGCATGACGTAGTCGACGATCGCGACCCGGTCGCCATAGACCTCGCGGCACAGTTCGGCCCCGTTGGGCTGATCGCTCAGCGCCAGCACCGCATTGGCGTGCGTGTGGTCGATGAATTTGTGCGGCAGGAAGGCATGGAACAGCGTCTCGACCGAGGGATTCGGCGCCGCCGCGTCGAGCAGGTTGCAGCGCTGGAAATTGACCATGTCCTCGTCGCTGAGCCGGTCGAGCGCGTAGAGCTTGCGCAGCGGCTCCAGCCGCACGGCAGGCAGCCCCTGCGGTTCGATGACGGCCATGTCCCAGCCGCTGCCCTTGACGCACAGCACCTCGACGTCTTCGCCGAGCGTGTCCTTCATGTGCGTCTTGACCGAGGTGTTGCCGCCGCCGTGCAGCACGAGCTCGGGCACGCCGCCGAGCAGCCGCGTCGTGTAGGTACGCAGCGCGAGATCGCGGTTGACGCCCTGCTTCGCGTATTTCTCGACGGCGGCTTCGGCGTCCTTGTCGGACCAGAGATTCTTCATGTCGTCGATCCTCGTGTTGGCGCCTGGAACCACGTGAGCCGGGCTTCGTCCCCGCCCCGGCCGACGGACGAGTACCTATAACGCGCCATCCGACTGCTTACCGTTCCCGCATCCCCAAATCACGCACGGTTCAGCACGCGCCCGGCAACGGCGTCGAGCCTTCGGACGAGGCCCGGATCCCGCGCCGCGGACGCCGTGATGATCGCGTGGTCGAGCGCCGTGTGGCAGCCGGCCGTGCACGAATGCGTGCGTCCGCCGATCTTCGGCGCGACCTGCTTGACCAGCGCGCGGGCCTTCTCGGCGTTCTCGAGGAGAACCTTGACGACGGCGTCGACGGTGACGTGGTCGTGATCGGGATGCCAGCAGTCATAATCCGTCACCATCGCGACGGTCGCGTAGCACATCTCGGCCTCACGGGCGAGCTTCGCCTCGGGCATGTTGGTCATGCCGATCACGTCGCAGCCCCAGCTGCGGTAAAGGTTCGATTCGGCCTTCGTCGAGAATTGCGGCCCCTCCATGACCAGATACGTGCCGCCGCGCCGGATCGGCAGAGCGAGCTCGCGCGCGGCGGCCTCGATGTGGTCGCCGAGGCGGCTGCACACCGGATGGGCCATCGACACGTGCGCGACGCAGCCCGTGTCGAAAAAGCTCTTCACCCGGGCGAAGGTGCGGTCGATGAACTGGTCGACGATGACGAAGGTTCCGGGCGCCAGCTCCTCGCGCAGGCTGCCGACGGCGCTCACGGAAATGATCTCGGTGACGCCGGCCCGTTTCAGCGCATCGATGTTGGCGCGGTAATTCAGCTGCGACGGCGGAATGCGATGGCCGCGACCGTGGCGCGGCAGGAACACCAGCCGCTGCCCGTCGAGCTCGCCGAACATCAGGTCGTCGGACGGCTCGCCCCAGGGCGTCAGGACGCGCTCCCACCGGACATTGGTCAGGCCGCCGATCTCGTATACGCCGCTCCCGCCGATGATGCCGAGAACTGGAGGTGTGCCGGGCGGAACGGGCTGGGCCATTGGCGGGTGCTCCCTGAACGATTGAGGGGCCCTCTTTTAAAGGCTCCGGTCGAATTATCAACCGCGGCGGTTTGTCCTCCCGACGGGGCGGCCAATACCCCCTTCCGGCATGCATATCCGGCATGGTGGGCCCGCGCCGGCGCCAATGCCGGCCGACTTGCGGCCGTTACCGCGGACAGCGCAAGATCGTTGCCTCGACCCCGGGCAAGAGGCGGCACATGACGGTGCAACGGCGTTTCTGGATCGCGGTGGCATGCGGCGCCCTGGTACTGACCCTCGCCACGGGCCTGCGGGCGACCTTCGGCCTGTTCCTGAAGCCGATCAACCTCGACCTGGGCATCAGCCGCGAACTGTTCGGACTGGGCATCGCGCTCCAGAACCTGCTGTGGGGCGCGGCTTCGCCGTTCGCCGGCGCCATCGCCGACAAGTTCGGGGCCGGCCGCGTCATCGGCGCCGGCGCCCTGTGCTATGTGGCGGGGCTTGCCGTCATGGGCATGGCCGGCAGCGGCGCCGAGATCGTGCTCGGCAACGTCCTGGTCGGGCTGGCGCTGAGCGGTGCCGGATTCTCCGTCGTGCTCGGCGCGATCGGCCGCGCCGCCCCGCCGGACAAGCGCAGCGCGGCGCTCGGCATCATCACGGCCGGCGGGTCGTTCGGGCAATTCGCGATGGTGCCGTACGCGCACGTCCTGCTCGAATCCCTCGGCTGGTCGGCGGCGCTGTTCGGCCTCGCGGCGACGGCGATGCTGATGCTGCCGCTGAGCCGGGGAGCCGCAAGCGCGCCGGGCGCAGGACCGAACGCCGGCGGGCAGACGCTGCGCGAATCGCTCGCCGAGGCCTTCCGCCATCGCGGGTTCTGGCTGCTCACGGCCGGGTTCTTCGTCTGCGGCTTCCAGCTCGTGTTCGTGGCCACGCACCTGCCGGCCTCCCTCGCCGACCGCGGCCTGCCGACCTGGGTCGGGGCGTGGACGCTGGCGCTGGTCGGCCTGTTCAACATCGTCGGGTCCTATGGCTGCGGCGTGCTGGGCGGCCGCTACAGCAAGAAGAACCTGCTGAGCCTGGTCTATGCCCTGCGCTCGCTCGTCTTCCTGCTGTTCATCATCCTGCCGATGTCCGAGTGGAGCGTGCTTGCGTTCGGCGCCGCGCTCGGCCTGTTGTGGCTCGGCACCGTGCCGCTGACGAGCGGACTCATCGCCTACATCTTCGGCCCCGCCTACATGTCGATGCTCTACGGCATCGTCTTCTTCAGCCATCAGGTCGGCAGCTTCTTCGGCGCATGGCTGGGCGGCTACGCCTACGACGTCACCGGGTCCTATGACATGATGTGGTGGCTGTGCGTCGCGCTCGGCCTCGCGGCGGCGGCGCTCCACTGGCCGATCCGCGAGCGGCCCGTCTCGCGGCTCGCGCAGGCGGGTGCCGCATGAGGAACGGCGGCCTGCGCCTGACGCTGATCGGCGCGGCCGCGGCGCTGCTGCTGGGCGTGGTCCATCTGTGGGCGGTGCGAGGTCCTGCGATCCTGATGGATCTCGGCAACATCTGGTGCGCGTAGCCAAGTCGCCGCCGGACCTTCAGCCGCCGTCGTCCGCGCGGCCTATCCAGGTCATGAGACGCGGATCGAGAACGGCGTTCGCCGCCAGCGTGATCATCCGCGAAGGGTCGTCCAACCGAACCAGCCGCGCGTGCGTCCCTTCCGGCAGTTCGAAGATGTGCTCGACGCGCCATGCCCGCGCCTTCGGCTCGCCGAGCCTCACGAAGATGTCGCCGATTTCGACACCGTCCTTCGCCATCGGTCACCCCCTCCCCGACCATCAGGACTCGAAACGGCCCGCCGCCTCGGGCTGATACACGACCTCCAGCAGCGTCACGCGTCGCCGACGCCCGTCGAGGCTCGTCCACGCGATGGACTGCCCCTCGGAGAGCCCGAGCAGCGCAGTTCCCAACGAACTCAGGATCGAGATGCGGCCGAGCAGATCGTCCTCCTCGCCCGGATACACGAGCGTGGCCGCCAGCACGTCACCGGTCGTGTCGTCGCGATAGCGAACGCGCGAATGCATTGTCGCGACGTGTCTTGGCACGCGTTCCGGCGCGATGACCTTCGCACGTCCGAGTTCACGGCGAAGAAACTCGACGAGCACGTCGTAACGCTTCGTCGAGAACAGTTCGACGATTTCGCTCAGCCGCGCCTTATCGCGGTCGGTTACCAGAATAGGTCCGGACATAACGCACCCCGAGCGGGCCTACATTGAACCAGTGGAATCTTGACCATATATTAGGTGCCATGCACGGATTTCCAGCCACTGCCGCTCCGGCTTCGCGGCATTGGACCATAGACGGGGCCGGTTGCATCAAACCGGATTTGCCGCCCCGCCGCGCCATCGTCGCGCGCGACGGGTGAACATGCACCGCCGGGCCTGACCCGGCCCACATTTTCCTTCCGCCACGACCGGCACACGCCGTGCGGCGCCCGGCTTCGCAAGCCCTGCGCCGAATACGACCAACGCGGATGAAACGGCGTTGCCGCGACGGCGGACGCATGTCCGGATTCCTCTTGTTCCAATAATGCAGGGTGTCGTGACGCCTCGTGTACTGCTGAAACTTCATCCATTCCGAAGACTTCTGCGACCGCTCGTCGCGGCCGCGGCCCTTCTCCTGGCATATGAGGCCGACATCGTCGCGCGAAGCCTGACCGCAGTTGGGCTGCCGGACCCAGTTGCGGACCGGGCAAACCACGCGGTCATGGCGGCCGGCCTGCTTGCGCTGACATGGCTCGCCAGCCGGCTCATCTGGCTGATCGTTGCGAAAGTGATGGTTCGCAGAGGCAGGTACCCGTCACGCCTTCTGCGTCAACTCATCACGGCAATTCTTTTCATCGCGGCGTCGATGGTCATCCTTTCGACCATGTCGGAAAGCGCAATGGCAGGTGCACTGGCGACGTCCGGAATTCTGGTTGCCATCGTCGGATTCGCGCTTCGAAACGTCATCGGCGACCTGTTCTCGGGCATTGCCCTGAGCATCGAACGCCCGTACCGGATCGGCGACTGGATCGAAGCCGATACGGGAATCGCGGGCCGGGTCGTGGACATCACTTGGCGGGCAACCCGCATCGAGACCCGCAATCAGGTTCATATCGTCGTACCGAACGGGCGGATGGCGGTCGGGCGCCTCACCAACTACAGCGCTCCGCAGCCGCACTTCCGCACTCAACTCGCCGTCGTGCTCGACTTCGACCTGCCGGTAGCGCGCGCCAAACGCATCCTGCTCGCCGCCGTCATGGCAACGAAATGCATTCGTCTCGATCCCAAACCGGACATCAAGGTCGACGCCTACACGGACCGAGGCATCCGATATCTCGTCCGATACTGGCTTTCCAGCTTCGCCGATGATGCGGATTGCCGCGATGCCGTTCTTGCCAATATCGATCGGCACCTGCGCCTGGCGGGCCTTTCCATAGCCAGTCGCGATCACGTGGTCATCGAACGGCCCAGGCGACGGCCGCACGTTCCGGCGGCCGCACCGGTCGAGGCACTCACGCACATTCCCGGCTTCCAGACCTTACCAACCGAGGTAATAAGCCAGCTTGCTTCCGCCCTGTCCGTGCGAATGCTTATCGTCGGCGAGGTGCTGCGGCCGGATGCCGGCAGCGGCGAGGACGTCGGTATCGTGTCGGAGGGACTTCTCGTGCTTCGGGATGAGCGGGGCATGGAGCGCGCCACCATCGAGCCCGGCATGATGATCGGACAGCTCACGCACGTGCCGCCTGCCGCAAACTTTCATGTCGCCGCCGCCACCGATGCCGTGCTTCTCGTGCTGGCTGTCGGCCGGCTGAAAACCTCACTCCTTGAGGCTTCGCAGCTCGGCGACGTCCTGCGCGAAGGTCTCCGGCAATGGCAGACAATGCTGGAGCCGCGGCGCGCCGGCACGGTGCCAACGGACCTCAACAAGCCTGCGGATCCGCCCAGCCGTCCACGTCCGCTCCTTCGATTTCGCCGTTGGATCCCGTAGGCGACATCGTCTTGCCCGCAAGCCAAGTACGACGGAGGGCGAGATCGCGTCGCCCGCCGCAAGATGGGCCGCCAAAGCATTGCCGCAGGTCGCGACGTTGTCCGCTTGCGGCTGCGTCGGCTTGAAAACGTTGCGACGGGCCCTAATATACGATGCGCAATGTCGAATGCGCGGTCGTACATCGTCATGATGTTCTGCTGGAGTGCCCGGCTCGCTGGCTGCGCCAAACCGGAATCGTATGCCCCGCGATGCCCAGCGTCGTGCCTGACGCCATAGTTGCATCCGGGGCTCTTTCTTCGACACACCGCACGTAAACCCATGGGTCGGGCCGGCCGCCGCATTCGCGGCGTGGCATGCCCGTGGCCTGTCCGCTTTCGGCAACCGAGAAAGAGGAGGTGTCTGTGAATCAACAGCGAACTCGTTCCCGGATCTGCGCCAAATGCCATCATGTCGTTCCCGCAGCAGCCGCACGCTGCCTGCACTGCGGCACGCACGTGCGATTTTCACCGGTGAAGGCAATGCCGTACGCAAAGGCAAGCGAGCAACGCCGTACCGGGACGGACAACGCCGGCGAGCACTGGCCGGACTGAAGATCGGAGCCATGACGCTACCGGATATCAGGACCGGACATCAGGATAAGCCGCGGCGATTTCGGCCGACTGGATTCGCTGCTCCGCGGCGCGCGGCATGAAACGACCGTTGGACCGCCGGCCGATGGCGTGCGTGCCGATCCCGGCGGCCGCTTCACCGACATATCGAGGCTGCGACTGCCGCAACGACGTGCGTCCTGACGTCCCGTTCCGCTCAAACCGAAACAGGTGAACCATGGTCGATGCCGTACCATCGCCCGACGCTTTCGCGCCCGCGGGCGGTTTGTCCACCGCGACGCCGCAGGGCCGGCCCTTGCCCTCACGCCCTGACCGTGCCAAGCCCTGGTTCGACGAGGCGCCGGACGAACCGGCCGGCCAGCGCCTGCTGGCAACCCGGAATGTCCACCAGGACGATACGGGGCCTCAACGCATACGGATCTTCGACAATCCGGCGTTCGGGCGCGTGCTCGCCCTCGACGGCTACATACAGACGACGGAGCGCGACGAGTTCATCTATCATGAGATGATCGCACACGTTCCGATCCTCGCGCACGGTGCGGTGCGCTCCGTTCTCGTCGTGGGCGGCGGTGACGGCGGGACTCTGCGCGAAGTCCTGCGGCATAAGACCGTCCAGCGCGCCGTCCTCGTCGAAATCGACCCGCGCGTCGTCGAATTGAGCCGGCGCTATCTCCCCTCGATCGCGGCCGGTGCATTCGACGATCCGCGCGCCGAAATCGTGATCGCGGACGGCGCCACGTTCGTCCGGGACACCACGGCCCGTTTCGACGTGATCCTCATCGATTCGACGGACCCCGTCGGCCCGGGCGCGAAACTGTCTTCGGCCGCGTTCTTTGCCCTTTGCCGCGCACGCCTGCGGCCGGGCGGGGTTCTCGTCGCCCAAAGCGGCGTCGCATTCCTGCAGCGCGATCAGATCGAACGCACGGTGATGCGGCTGCGCGAAACGTTCAGCGACGTCGGAGTCTATACGGCAACGGTGCCGACATACTATGGCGGTCCCATGTCGTTCGCATGGGCATCCGATGCCGCCCACCGGCATACCCTATCCGCGGCGGCGCTTGCCGAACGGTTCGCCGCCTCCGGCATCGTCACGCGCTACTACACGCCGGCGCTGCATCAGGCGGCCTTCGTTCTGCCGCCGTATCTCGAAGACCTGCTTTCCGACCGGACCACGGATCGCACGGCCGAGCGGCGGCAAGGTCGCTGAGTGCCTCGATCTTCGGGCGCGTCCCCGCGTGCGGTCAGGCGCGTCCCTTGGCGTCCGACGGCAGCGCAACCGGGACAACAAGGTCATGGATGGCCGGCGTGCCGCCGGGCCGTGCTAATCTTGCGATCATGGATGAAGCCAAGCTGCTGCGTCTCGCGACGTGGATCGCCGAGGCCGGGCTTGCCGGCGCCCGCGAGAAGGAGCTGCTCGACGCCTTCTGCGCGCGGGCCGTATCGGCGGGATTGCCGCTGAGCCGCGCCCTCATCGCCGTCGACACCCTGCATCCGACGCTGGAGGGGCGCGTCTACGAGTGGCGCCGCCTTTGGCGCGATGCGGTCGAAAAGGAATACGGACGCACCGATCCGGCCAACGACGACGGGAAATGGCACCGGAGCCCGTTCTTCCGCTTGATCGAGACGGGTGCCACCCGCTTGCGCCGGCGGCTCGACGGGCCGGAGTCCGAGCTGGCGGAGTTCCCGATCCTGGCCGACCTGCGGCAGATCGGGGCGACCGACTACGTCGCGATGGTCAGCCGCTTCGGCGCCGATGGCAGCATCGGGCGGATGGACTGCGTCTATTCGTCATGGACCACCGATCGGCCCGGCGGGTTCGCTGATCGCGAAATCGCCGCGCTCGACGTGCTGGTGCCGCCGCTGGCACTGGCGATCAAGGGCGCCGTCGTCACCCGCATCGCCGAGACCATCGTCGAGACCTATCTGGGGCCCGATGCCGGACGCCGCGTGCTCCGCGGCAACATCGAGCGGGGCGTCGCCGAACGCATTACCGCGGTGCTGTGGTTCAGCGACCTGCATGGCTTCACGCGCATCACCGACACGGCGCCGCCGCAGCAGATCATCCCGCTGCTCAACGATTACGCAGACGCGATCATCTCGGCGGTCCACGCCAGCCACGGCGAAGTGCTGAAGCTGATCGGCGACGGCGTGCTGGCCATCTTCAACAAGGGCGACGGCGATACGACATGCCGGCAGGCGCTCGACGCCGTGGCCGATGCGCGCCGGCGCGTGGCCGCCGCCAACGCCCGGCGGCACACGCAAGGACTGCCCGTCACGCGCTTCTATGCCGGCCTGCATTACGGCGAGGTGTTCTACGGCAATGTCGGCAGCGCCGACCGCCTGGATTTCACGGTGGTCGGACCGGCCGTCAACGAGGCGAGCCGGATCGCCGTCATGTGCCGCGCGCTCGATCAGGACGTACTGCTCTCCTCCGCCTTCGCGCAGGCCGCGGCCGGCTGCCGCAACCGGCTCGTCTCGGTCGGCCGCTATGCCTTGCGCGGCGTCCGCCGGCCGCAGGAGCTGTTCACGATCGATCCCGAAGCGTGAACGACGTGGGTCAGCCGACGCGGCGGTAGCGCCTGGGATCCGTCAGCACGGAAACGGCCACGCTCCGGATTTCGGTCGGGCGATCGCGCCCGACCAGCCGGGCATGCTCGACGCCGCCGACGGCGAAAATGCCGTGAACCTGCCAGACCGGCATCTCCCGGCCGGCGAACGGTGAGATCGACTGGAACGATTGGCCGATCAATGACTCGGAGGATTGTCTACGAAAGCCGAACATTCGGGCTCCGCAACGCTGGCGGCGCGACCGGCGCCGCGCGGGGGGCCCAATATATGGAGCAGCGTGCCGACGTCCAGAGCGATTGCGCAAACGGACGAAAAATCAAGGCGCCGGTGCCCGGCCATCACCCGCCTGGGGATGCGCCAGGTCGACGTCGACGACGGAAGTCAGGCAACCGGCGCATCCTGCGGCCGTCAATCGTAACCCGCCCTGGCTCCGGTCAGGTCTCGGTCTCGAGCCCGAGGGTGCGGCGCCAGCCACTGCCACGCTTGAGCGTCGGCAGGAAGCTGAGCAGCAGGAGCACCGCGGCGACCGCCAGCATGCCAATGGCGATCGGGCGGTCGACGAAAATCGCGTAGCTGCCCGACGACATCGCGAGCGACTGGCGGAGCGCGGTCTCCAGCATCGGCGACAGGACGAGGCCGAGCACGATCGGCGCGACCTCGAAGTCGAACTTGCGCAGCACGTAGCCGAGCGCCCCCATGACCGTCATGATCCACACGTCTACGACGCTGTTGTTCACGGAATACACGCCCAGCACGCAGAAGACGAGGATGGCCGGGTAGAGATAGGCGTAGGGAATGCGCAGCAGGTTCACGAACAGGCCGACGAGCGGCAGGTTGAGGATCAGCAGCACCAGATTGCCGACATACATGCTGGCGATGAAGCCCCAGAACAGCTCCGGCTGCTGCTGCATCAGGAGCGGACCCGGCGCGATGCCGTGGACCATGAGCGCCGCCAGCATGACGGCGGGAATCGGGCCCGACGGCACGCCAAGCGACAGCATGGGCACGAACGCACCGCAGGCCGCAGCATTGTTCGCCGATTCGGGGCCGGCGACGCCCTCGACCGCGCCCTTGCCGAAGCGTTCCGGATGGCGCGACAGCCGCCGCTCCAGCGCGTAGGACACGAACGACGAGATGATGTGCGCCGAGCCCGGGACGATGCCGACGAGAAAGCCGAGCACGGTGCCGCGGCCGACCGGCCCCATCGCCGCGCGCAGTTCCTCCCGCGAGGGCGGCAGGTCCCTGAGCTTCGGCTTCTGGACCTGCGGCGGCGTCTCCTGGCCCGCGGTCAGCAGGATCTCGGAAATGCCGAACAGGCCGACGGCAACAGGCACGATGCCGATGCCGTCGCCGAGCTCGATCAATCCGTACTGGAAGCGGAAAAATCCGCTCATCAGATCGATGCCGATCGTGCCGAGGAACAGGCCCAGCGCCGCCATGGCCAGCGCCTTGGGCATCGAGCCGCCGGTAAGAAAGGCGAGGACGAGAAGCCCGAGCGTCAGCAGCGCGAAATATTCCGGCGGTCCGAAGCGAAGGGCGACGGCGGCAAGCGGCGGCGCCAGCAGCATCAGGCCGACGATGCTGATCGTGCCCGCGATGAAGGAGCCGATCGCGGCGATCGTCAGCGCGGCGCCGCCGCGGCCGCGCTGCGTCATCGCATAGCCGTCGATGCACGTCATCACCGATGCGGCCTCGCCCGGTATGCGCATCAGGATAGAGGTCGTCGAACCGCCGTACATCGCGCCGTAATAGATGCCGGCGAGCAGCACGATCGCCGTGGTCGGGTTGAGGCCGAACGTGACCGGCAGCAGCAGGCTGATGCCGGCGAGCGGTCCGACGCCGGGCAGCATGCCGACGAGCGTGCCGATGACGCAGCCGACGACGGCGAAGAGCAGGACATCGGGCGACAGGGCGACCGTGAAGCCCAGGAAGAGATTGGAAAGCGTATCAGTCACGCCGCGACTCCGCAGACAAGTAAAGGCGCCTGCGCCGGATCGTCGTTCAAGTCAGAAGCCCCATGGGCTGCGCGGCAACGGCACGCGCAGGAGGTCGGAGAAGAGGAAGAAGGAGCCGAATGCAAGCGCCAGCGTGACGACGGCCACAGCCAGCGGATGCTTGCGCTCGAGGACGCCGAGGAAGAACACGAGCAGTGCAATGACGGTGAGCCGGTAGCCGATCCGCTCCAGCGCCAGCGCCGCGAACGCGCAGGCGGCGAGCAGCATCGCCGCGTGCCGGCCCTCGGACCAGCTCATGTCGCGCAGCGCCGGCCCGCCGCCGCGCAGCGCCACGACGACGCCCAGCGCGCCGAGGATGACCGCGGTGAGGAGCGGCATGTAGCCGGGCCCGGGTTCGCGGAACGTGCCGAGCGGCAGGACCCGCGTCTCCCACGCGATGAAGGCCGCCAGCGCGGCCAGGACGAGGCCGGCGAACCGGTCGCGGGTCAGGCCCGCGACCGATCCCCGGCCGACGACCGGAAACGTCATCAGGTTACTGCTTCTTTTCCTCGATGCGGCCGACGCGCTTCACGGCGGCCGCGAGCATCGCCGCGTCGCGGTCCCAGAACTTCCGGAACTCCGGCGCGTCCATGTAGACGACCGGCGTCTGAAGCTTCTCCATCGCGCTCTTGAACTCCGGATCCTGAACGACCTGGCGCATGGCGTCGCGCAGCACCTTCACGACCGGCTCCGGCGTGGCGGCCGGCACGAACACGCCCGACCAGATATAGAATTCGACGTCCTTGTAGCCGAGTTCCTTGAACGTCGGCACGTCGGGCAGCGCCTCGATCCGCTTGTCGCCCCAGGCCGCGAGCGCCCGCAGCTTCCCGGCCTTGATGTGCGGGATCACCGGCCCGGGGCCCGAGGCGAGCGCCTGAACGTGATTGCCGAGCAACGCCGTCAGCGCAGGCCCGCCGCCGCTGAAGGGGACGTGCTTCAGCTTGATGTCCGCCGCATACGCGAACATTTCCATCGCCATGTGCAGCGTGCCATAGACCCCCGAGGACGAGAACGAGATCTCGCCGGGGCGCTTCTTCGCATCCTCGACGAAGTCCTTCACCGTTTTCCACGGGCTGTCGGCCGGCACGACCAGGACGGTCGGATCGGCCGTGACGAGCGCCACGGGCGCAAGCTGGCTCATCTGGTACGCCGGCTGGCGGTCGAACAGCTTGTCGGCTTCGGGAATGATGGAGATGCTCGAGAGCGCCATCAGGATCGTGTAGCCGTCGGGCTTCGAATTAGCCGCCGCGGCCATGCCGACGGCCCCGCCCGCCCCGGGCCGGTTGTTCACGACCACCGGCTGCTTGAGGATCTTCTCGAGTGCGGCGGCGACCGGACGGCCGGACTGGTCGGCCACGCCGCCCGGCGGGAACGGCACGATCATCGTGATCGGGCGCGAGGGATAGACTTCCTGCGCCGAGGCAGCCGCCGGCACGAGGAACATCGATGCCGCTGCCGCGGCCCACATGAACTTGCGGAAATATGACATGGCGGTCCTCCGTCTTGCTCGGTCTCCTGCTGAGCGATGTCTCAATCGACCGGGTTGATCAGCTCGCCGATCGGATCGATCGTAATCGATACCACGTCGCCCTTCTTCAGGTACTTGGGCGGCTTGAAGCCGATGCCCACACCCGACGGCGTGCCGGTGGCGATGAGATCGCCCGGCTCGAGCGTGATGCCGGCGGAGATCGTCTCGATCAGCGCCGGAATATCGAAAATCAGGTCGGCGACCTTCGCGTCCTGGCGCACCTCGCCGTTGACCCGCGTCACCAGATGCATGGCCCCGACGTCCGGAACCTCGTCGGCGGTCAGCAGCACGGGCCCCATCGGACAGAACCCGTCGATGCTCTTGCCCAGGAACCACTGCTTGTGGCGGTGCTGGAGCGTGCGCGCCGTGACGTCGTTGATGATCGTATAGCCGTAGACATGCTCGAACGCGCGCGACCGGGGAATGCCGCGTCCGCCCCTGCCGATGACGACGGTGAGCTCGCCTTCGTAATCCACCGAGTCGGTCGGATCGAGATGTGCCGGAATCGGCGTACCGGGTCCGATCACCGCCGAGGAGGGCTTGGTGAAGATGATGGGCACGTCCGGCACGGCGGTCGCGCCGGCCGACGCGTCGAAGCCGCTCGAATGAAACTCGTGTGCGTGCTCGTGATAGTTCTTGCCGACGCAGAAAATGTTGCGCGCGGGCCGCGGAATGGGCGGAAGCAGCCGCAGCGCGTCGGCCTTGAGTCGCGGCGCCGTTGCCGCGGCGCGCTTCGCCTTCTCGAGCCCGTCCGCGCCGAGCGCGATCAGCCCGAGCATGTCGCGCGGCAGGTCGCTGGCGCCGAGATCAATGACCGCTTTTGCCGGCGCGTCGAGAATGCCGACGCGCGCTCCCTTGCCGTCGTCGAAAGTTACCAGTCGCACGGGTCCACCATTTCGTACCAATCTGCGATTGGTCTATTGTTGGTTGTCACGATGCATCCGTGTTACCCATTTGCCGGCTTGAGTTCAACAGAGCTATTTGATCCAATACCGGATTGGTACAGAAGGCAGTCATGCGCACCGATACGACCCTCGCGCGCCTGCGTCAGATCGTGAAGGACGCCAGCCGTGCCGGCGAACGCCTGCCGCCCGAGCGCGTGCTGTCGGCGCGGCTCGGCGTCAGCCGCGGCACGCTGCGCCGCGCGCTCGAGGTGCTCGAGGCCGAGGGCAAGATCTGGCGGCATGTCGGCCGCGGCACGTTCGCCGGCGCGCGACCGCCCGTGGTCGAGGCGGACGGCGCCGTGACGCGGTTCACCAACCCGGCCGAGGTCATGGAGGTCCGCCGCATCGTGGAACCGTCAATGGCGGCGCTCGCGGCGATACGCGCGAGCGCCAACGACATCTCGGTGATGGAGAACTGCCTAAGAAAGGGAGAGGCCGCGACCACGACGAGCGCGTTCGAGATGTGGGACGGCATGCTCCACCGAACGATCGCGACCGCGGCGCGCAACACGCTGCTGCTGTCGCTGTTCAACGCCGTCAACGCCGTCCGCGGCGATCAGGTTTGGGGGCAGCTCAAGGACGCGAGCCTGACCAGGCAGAG
>DASVCL010000068.1:0-8689 GCA_036381615.1 Alphaproteobacteria bacterium | reverse complement strand
CACGAGCCTCTCCGGCACGGCGCAGCAGCTCGCCACCAGCGTCGGGGTGGGCACGGGCGCGCTGATTCTGCACCTGGCGATGATGGTGCGCGGCAGCCACGTCCTGGCTCTGGGCGACTTCACCATCGCGTTCCTCGTCGCCGCCGCCATCGTCGCGGCGTCGGCGGTCGTGTTCGCGTTCCTCGATGCCGACGCGGGCGCGGAGGTCAGCGGCTACGCGCCGAAATCGGCGCCGCGCCTGACGCGGTCCGACGGCGTGACCTAGACGCCGTAATATTTGCGGAACCAGTCGACGAAGCGGGGGATGCCCTCGTCGATGGTGGTGCGGGGCTCGAAGCCGAGATCGCGCCTGGCGTGCTCAATGTCGGCGTAGGTCTCCTTGACGTCGCCGGGCTGCATGTCCTCGAACGCGAGGATCGCCTTGCGGTTCGTCGCGCGCTCGATCACCTGGATGAAGTGCAGCAGCTCCTCGGCGCGATGATTGCCGAGATTGTAACGGCGGTGCGGCGCCTCGCGCGGCACATCGGGCGGCGGCCGGTCGAGCGCGGCGACGACGCCGGCGACGATGTCGTCGATGTAGGTGAAGTCGCGCATCATGTCGCCGTGGTTGAACACCCGGATGGGCCGGCCTTCCAGGATCGCCTTGGTGAAGATGAAGGCCGACATATCCGGCCGCCCCCACGGCCCGTAGACGGTGAAGAACCGCAGGCCCGTGGCCGGAATGCGATAGAGATGGCTGTAGCAATGCGTCATCAGCTCGTCCGCCGCCTTGGTCGCGGCGTAGAGCGACACCGGCTGGTCGACCTTGTCCTCGACCGAGAACGGCAGCCGCTTGTTGCCGCCATAGACCGATGACGATGACGCATAGACCAGATGCTTGAGCCGTCCGTGCCGTCGGCAGGCCTCGAGCACGTTGAAGTGGCCGATGATGTTGGCCTCGATATAGGCCTCGGGGTTGGTCAGCGAGTAGCGGACGCCGGCCTGCGCGGCGAGGTGGATGACGCGATCGATGGCCTCGTCACCCGCCAGCAGTTCCCCGACCGCGCCGGGGGTGGCGATGTCGCGGCGCTCGAAGCGGAAGTTCTGGTGCCGCTGCAGCCGCGCGACGCGCGCCTCCTTCAGACTGACTTCATAGTAGCTGTTGAGATTGTCGAGGCCGATTACGCGCTCGCCGCGCGAAAGCAGCTTCTCGCAGACATGGTAGCCGATGAACCCGGCCGCGCCGGTGACGAGAACGGTCATTGCGAAGGACGGTCGATCGCTTGGTCGTGACGAACGGACGTCTTGTAACGCGACCCGTCCCCGAAATCACGCGCGGCGTTCGGCCTCCCCGGCTCTGGCCGAACGGTATCGGCCGGAAGTTACAGGTGCCACGGGCGCTCACATCGACAGCGCGGATGATACGATCTGCGCCGCCGCCATCCCGTAGATGACGGCGCCGACCGCATAGCGCGCACGACGGCCATACGGCCGGTGCAGGCGGCACGCGCGATCATGCGCGCAGCCGCTGCCGGCGCGCTGCGGTGCGGCGCCGCACGCCGCACCGCGCGCCACACAGGCGACGAGGATGCCGGTCACGGGACCGCGCCGGCGCTCAGGCCGCCGCCGCGAGATCGGCGGGGATCGCCGCCTCGCCCTCGAGGACGCCGGCGACCGCGTGCACAACCGCCGCGATCCGCACCGCGGCCTGGATCGCCTCCGCCGGAAGCCCGGCCTTGCGCAGCTCGCGCTCATGCGCATCGATGCACATGCCGCAGCCGTTGACCGCCGAGACGGCGAGCGACCACAGCTCGAAATCGACCTTGTCGACGCCGGGCCGGGCGATGACGTTCATGCGCAGTTTCGCCGGCATCGTCTTGTAGTCGGCCGCCGAGACGAGATGTACGAAGCGGTAGTAGATGTTGTTCATGCCCATGATCGCCGCGGCCGCCTTGGCCGCCTGGAAGGCCTCGGGCGCAAGGCGCGGCGCAAATTCGGCCGTGATCGCGGCGACGACGTCGGCATTCCGCGCGGCGAGTGCCGCCGCGATGAACGTGCCGGCGCGCTGCTGCTCGGTGAGGCTCGCCTCCGCGGCGAGGCTCGAGAGATTCAGCTTCAGGTCCTTGGCGTATTCGGGCAAACGGTCCTTGAGGGATTCGATCGACATGGCTGCTGTTCCTGTCGTGATGAATTGAGGAGACGGGTGGGCCGTCCGAAGCACGGAGGACGGCCCGCCCGCTGCGGCCTCGAGCGAAGGTTCCTCAGGCCGCCTTCAGCGTGTCCTGGCCCTGCTGCCAGTTGCAGGGGCACAGCTCGTCGGTCTGCAGCGCATCGAGGACGCGCAGGACCTCCTGCGGATTCCGGCCGACCGAAAGATCGTTCACGCCCGCGTAGCGGATGACGCCGTCGGGATCGACGATGAAGGTCGCGCGCAGGCACACGCCCTCGTTCCTGTCGAGGATGCCGAGCGCCGTCGAGAACTCCCGCTTGATGTCGGCGAGCCAGGGATAGGCGACCTTGGCGAGATCCTCGCGGCTCTGGCGCCAGGCGAGATGCACGAACTCGCTGTCGATCGACAGGCCCAGGAGCTGCGCGTCGCGGTCCGCGAACTCGCGGTTCAGCTCGTTGAACCCGACGATCTCGGTCGGACAGACGAAGGTGAAATCCTTCGGCCACGCGACGATCACCAGCCACTTGCCGGCATAGGTTTCGTTCGTGACGGGAATGAACGCCGTCTTGGGATCGGTCCCTTGGACGGCGGTCAGGTTGAACGGGGGAAGCTTGTCGCCGACGGTCAACATGGTTGTTGTTCCTTTCGGATGAGGTTTGAGGACGAGGAAGCGCACGAGCAGGGACGCTCAGCCCCGGCAAGACCCGCATTCGGTCAGGGCGGGAAAGCGGCGGTACGGTCGGGGCTGCACGCGGGTCGGATCTGCCATTGGAACTCTCCCCTGATCTCGTGCGACGGCGGCGCGACTGCCGCCGGTCACATCCAAGAGATGGTGACCGGGTCGCCATTGATCCAATGAATTGTTCCTCTTATATTGATTGATGATATCTATGAATTTCCTGCCCAGCCTGCGTCAGCTCCGCTACCTCGTCGCCGTCGCCGATCACCGGCATTTCGGGCGGGCAGCGGCCGCCTGCAACGTGACGCAGCCGACGCTGAGCGCCGGCATCAAGGAACTCGAGGATGCCCTCGAGGCGGCGCTGGTCGACCGCACCAGCCGGCGGGTCGTGCTCACGCCGCTGGGGCGCGACGTCGCCGAGCGCGCCCGGCATCTGCTGCACGACGCTGAGGCCCTCGTCCGCGCCGCAAAATCGGCGCGGGCACCGCTGACCGGCACCGTGCATATGGGGGTGATTCCGACGATCGGGCCGTTCCTGCTGCCGCGCGTGCTGCCGCAGCTACGCAAGGCCTATCCGAAGCTGCGCCTGTTCCTGACCGAGGATCTGACCGAACGGCTGGTCGAGCAGCTCCATGCCGGCAAGCTCGACGTCCTTCTCATCGCGCTTCCCTATGCATGCGGCAACGTCGAGAGCGTCACGCTGTTCGAGGACCGCTTCAGCGTGGCCTGTCCGCGCGAGTCGAAGCTAGCCGCGGCGCCGTCGATCCGGCCCGCCGACGTGCCGCCGGAGAATCTGCTTCTTCTTCAGGACGGGCACTGCCTGCGCGAGCATGCGCTGTCGGCGTGCCGGCTCTCCGACAAGGCGCATGCGGAGGCGTTCGAGGCGACGAGCCTGCACACCCTCGTCCAGATGGTGGACAACGGCCTCGGCATCACGCTGCTGCCGCAGCTCGCCATCGATGCCGGCATCCTCAGGGGCACGCGCCTCGTGGCACGACCGCTCGCGGCCAAACAGCCGTCGCGCGACATCGGCCTCGTCTGGCGGCGCGGCAGCGGCCGGCGCGAGGAGTTCCTGCTGCTGGCGGACGAACTCCGCAAGCGGGCGGGCGTCAGGACGGACGCGGGCGCGCGGCGCTGACCGCCGTCACGCGCCGGCGATGGTCTGCAAGATCGCGCCGGGTACCGCGCCCGACAAAAACCAGCGCACGATCCGCCAGTCGATATGGTGTTCGGAACAGATAGATGCGCGAGGGAACGCCCAGCAGGTTGCCGAACGTCACCACCGGCGCCACCGCTTGGGCCCCCAGCAGGTGCGCGATCGCGAGAATATAGATGAATTCGCCGCGCCCCCCGCCGACGGTGCTGATGAACCAGGCGACGAAGCCCGCGACCCTGATCAGGCGAAGAGTCATTCGCCAACGAACGGAACCGAACGAAACGTTCAGCGGATCTTGCACCGCGGCGACGACCGTCTTGCCGGGGCGCGCCATAGCTGCTAGCGTGACGTCCGCATGAAACGGGCTCTCAACGCGCTTGTTCCTCTCAGCGCCCTGAACCGGTCGGTCCGCTGGTTCTGGTGGTGACGCACGTCACCACGAAGCCCTTTCCCTTTTTTCAGATCCGCTAGATCGCCTTTTCGCCGAGCTGTCGGCTGAAGGCCCGTTTCAACCCGCCGAGGGCTGCCGTCCGGCGCCCTCGCCGCACGAGGACCGACCATGCTCTATTCCTTCGTCACGCCGACCGGCATTTCCGTCACCCGCCGCAAGCGCGCGCTCGATCCGGCGACCGCGCTCGATGGCCTTGCCGAGGCGCTCGACGGCCGTCGCGGCGCGCTGTTCTCTTCCGGCATCGACTATCCCGGCCGCTATTCGCGCTGGGAGTTCGGCTTCATCGATCCGCCGGTCGAGATCGTCGGCCGGCGCCGGCGGCTCGCCTTCCGCGCGCTGTCGCCGCGCGGCCGGCGACTGCTCGAGATCATCGCCCCCGTCCTCGCCGACGTCCGCGCGGCGCGCATCGTCGCGGCGTGCCCGCGCGAGATCCTGCTCGACATCGTCGATGACCGCGGCACCGTCGTTCCGGAAGAGGAACGCAGCCTGCGCCCCTCCCTGGTGTCGCCGCTGCGCCGCCTGATCGCCGAGTTCGCCGGGATCGAGGACGGCACGCTCGGCCTCTACGGCGCCTTCGGCTACGACCTGCTGTTCCAGTTCGATCCCATCACGCTCGTCCATGCGCGGCCGGCGACGCAGAAGGAGCTGCATCTCTATCTGCCCGACCGCATCGTCGTGGTCGACCGGCGCAAGGAGCAGGCCTTCGGCCTCGAGTACGACTTCGCGCGCGGCGCCTGCACCACGGCCGACGCCGCGGCGGCTTCGTATCCCGATCTTCCGGCCATCGCCGGACCGGCGCCTGCGGCCGCCGCCGAACCGCCGGAGATCAGCACGGACTGCACGAGCGAGGCATACGCGGCGCTGGTCGAGGCCGCACGCGAGCGCATGCGCGTGGGCGACGTGTTCGAGGTCGTGCTGTCGCGCCGCTTCTTCGCGCCGTATGCCGGCACGGCCTCGTCGCTCTATCACAAGATGCGCGCGGTCAATCCCAGCCCCTACGAGTTCTTCATCCAGCTCGGCGACGAACAGCTCATCGGCACCTCGCCCGAAATGTTCGTGCGCGTCGACGGCGACCGGGTCGAGTCATGCCCCATCTCGGGCACCGCGCGGCGCGGCGCCAACGCCATGGAGGACGCCGAACGGCTCAAGGCGCTGATCAACTCGGAGAAGGACGAGGTCGAGCTGACGATGTGCACGGACGTCGACCGCAACGACAAGGCGCGCGTCTGCCGGCCCGGCACCGTCCGTCTGCTCGCCCGGCGCCAGATCGAGACCTATGCCGGCCTGTTCCATACGGTCGATCACGTCGAGGGGCGCCTGCGCGATGGCATGACCGGGCTCGACGCGTTCCTGTCGCATATGTGGGCGGTGACGCTCACCGGCGCGCCGAAGCGCATGGCCGCGCAGATCATCGAGGATCTCGAGACGAGTCCCCGGGGCTGGTACGGCGGCGCGGTCGGCGCGCTGCTGCTCAACGGCAACGTCAACACCGGCATCACCATCCGCACGATCCATCTGATGAAGGGTCGCATCACCTATCGCGTCGGCGCGACCCTGGTCTGGGATTCGGTCGGCGCGGAGGAGGATGCCGAGACGCGGACGAAGGCGACGGCACTCTTTCGGATCCTCGCGGGTCATCGGGCGACGTCGGCGCCGGTGCGGCCGCAGCCCGGCGCCGGCCGTCGCGTCGTGCTGATCGACAACGAGGACTCGTTCGTGCACACGCTCGCCGACTATTTCCGTCAGACCGGCGCCGAGGTGACGATCTATCGACACGGGATTCCGCTCGACCGCCTGCTGGCGCTGGCGCCCGACCTCGTCGTGCATTCACCGGGCCCGGCACGGCCTGCCGATTTCGGCGTGCCTGCGCTGGTCCGCCGTCTGGCCGAGGTGGGCGTGCCGCAGTTCGGCGTGTGCCTTGGCCTGCAAGGCATCGTCGAGGCGTTCGGCGGCAGCCTCGCGATTCTCGATGAGCCGCGGCACGGCAAGACGTGGACGATCGTGCATGACGGCACCGGCCTGCTCGATGGCCTGCCGTCGCCCGCGCGCGTCGGCGCCTATCACTCCCTGACCGCGCGGCGCGACGATTTCCCGCACGACCAGCTCGCCATCACGGCCGCGAGCGAGACCGGCCTGATCATGGCCGTTCAGCACCGCGCGCTGCCGATTGCGGCGGTCCAGTTCCACCCGGAGTCGATCCTGTCGCTGGGGCACGAGGTCGGGCACCGTCTGATCGCGAACGTGGTACGCCGACTGGCCGGCGCAGCGGTGGCCTCGCATGCCGCCGCGGCCGCCGCCGCAAGCTGAACCGTCTTTCGCCCGAGCCGTCGCGGATGGTGCGAACGATTCGCCGTCCGCGACGTGACTGGTGCAGGTAAGACATGGCTGGAGCGGGTAACATGTGATCAGACGGCCGACCCGAAGCCGAAATTTTGCGTCTGCCTGGCTGCGGCGCCGGTCGTGTTCTTGCTTTTCGATTTCCGAAGGTCGCGCGCGATTGTTTCCCGGCACCGCGTGCATTACGCTTTTGCGCATAAACGGCGAACATTCAGACGACGCCGGCAGGAGAGGAATGGCCCATGGCGCTCGCCGCGGTCACGCTTGACGACAAGTACACACTCGAATCTGGCCGCGTTTTCCTGACCGGCACACAGGCGCTGGTGCGTCTGCCGATGATGCAACGTCAGCGCGACGCGGCTGCCGGCCTCAATACTGCAGGGTTCATCTCGGGCTATCGCGGCTCGCCCTTGGGCGGCCTCGACCAGAACCTGTGGCGGGCAAAGCGCTTCCTCGAGCGCAACCACATCCATTTTCAGCCCGGCGTGAACGAAGATCTGGCCGCGACCATGGTGTGGGGAACGCAGCAGGTGAACCTGTTCCCCGGCGCCAAGTACGACGGCGTCTTCGCCATGTGGTACGGCAAGGGGCCCGGCGTCGACCGCTGCGGCGACGTGTTCAAGCACGGCAACGCCGCCGGCACGTCGCGCCATGGCGGCGTACTGCTGCTCGCCGGCGACGACCATATCGGTCAGTCCTCGACCCTGCCGCACCAGTCCGAGCACGAGTTCATCTCGGCGATGATCCCCGTGCTCAATCCGTCGGGCGTGCAGGAATTCCTCGATCTCGGCCTCTACGGCTTTGCGATGAGCCGCTACTCCGGCTGCTGGGTCGCCTTTATCTGCACGGCGGAGACGGTCGAGTCCTCGGCGTCGGTGTCGGTCGACCCGCACCGGGTCAACATCGTGCTGCCGACCGATTTCGAGATGCCGCCGGGCGGCCTCAACATCCGCTGGCCCGATCACTGGACCGATCAGGAATACCGGCTGCAGAAGTACAAGGCCTACGCCGCGCTCGCCTTCGCCCGCGCCAACCGGCTCGACCGGATCGTGATCGACAGCCCCAGGCCGCGCTTCGGCATCATCACGACGGGCAAATCGTATCTCGACGTCCGCCAGGCGCTCGACGACCTGGGCATCGACGAGAAGCTGGCGGCCGAAATCGGCATCCGCCTCTACAAGGTCGGCATGTCGTGGCCGCTGGAGCGCGAGGGCGCACGCCACTTCGCCGAGGGCCTCGAGGAGGTGATCGTTGTCGAGGAGAAGCGGGCGATCATCGAGAACCAGCTCAAGGAGCAGCTCTACAACTGGCGCGAGGACGTCCGCCCGCGCGTCGTCGGCAAATTCGACGAGAAGGGCGAGTGGATCCTGCCCTCGGCCGGCGAGCTCACGCCGGCGCAGATCGCCAAGGTGATCGCCAAACGCCTGCGCCCGTTCTGGACGTCGCCGCAGATGGAGGAGCGCATCGCCTTCATCGAGGCCAAGGAGCGCGCGCTCGCGGCGAAGACGTCGTCGTTCAAGCGGGTGCCCTATTTCTGCTCCGGCTGTCCGCACAACACGTCGACCAAGGTGCCGGAGGGCAGCCGCGCGCTGGCCGGCATCGGCTGCCATTTCATGGCGCTGTGGATGGACCGCAACACGGAGACGTTCACGCACATGGGCGCCGAGGGCGTCACCTGGGCCGGCCAGGCGCCGTTCACCGAGACCCCGCACGTCTTCGTCAATCTCGGCGACGGCACGTATTACCATTCGGGCATTCTCGCCATCCGCGCCGCGGTCGCGGCGGGCGTGAACGTCACCTACAAGATCCTGTTCAACGACGCGGTGGCGATGACCGGGGGCCAGCCGGTGGACGGGCCGCTGACGGTGCCGCAGATCACCCGCCAGCTCGCCGCCGAGGGGGTCGGCCGCATCGCCG
>DASVCL010000067.1:0-23207 GCA_036381615.1 Alphaproteobacteria bacterium | reverse complement strand
GCGCATCCAGACAAGCTGATCCAGTTCGTGATGAAGCGGGCGGATACGGTCAAGCTCAGGCCTGACCACAAGCTCGTTTTCATGCGGGCGTGGGACGAGCCGAAGCAGCGCCTCAAGGGTGTCGGCAACCTCCTGACCGACTTGGCAAAGCTCGCTGCCTGAGCCCGCGAGACAGCAATCTTCGCGTAAAACACTTGACACATCGCGTAAGTCTTTGAAATCGCTGTCTTTGGCAGCTGTCTCGGCTGTCTCGGCTGTCTCGGCTGTCTCGGCTGTCTCAGCTGTCTCAGCCGTCTCAGCCGTCTCAGCTGTCTCAGCCGTCTCAGCTGTCTCAGGTGTGTCCCGTCCTCATTCGGGCGGCGTCCCGGCCCGTGTCCCCCTCACGCTCCCGTTGCCCGACGGCAGTGAAGCATTCGTCCCGCCTTCCTGTTGGGGAGAGGGCGCGGCCGGGGGAGCCCGACCGCGACGAGATCCGGGACGGTGAAACAGTGGGACCGTGGGACCGTGGGACCGTGGGACAGTGGGACAGTGGGACAGTGGGACAGTGGGACAGTGGGACAGTGGGACAGTGGGACAGATCCCCCTGATGGCGCGGCTAGGCCGTGCCGAATCAAAACGCCCGCGCGGGTCCGGACCCGGCGGGCGCATTCATCCGGCGCTGATCTTGGCCGAAGGGGCGGACGCTGTCAACCGAGCCGCCCCCCTGGATCCAAATGTCCCAGAGTGGCGCTACACGATGTCGACGTCGGTCGTCGCGCTTTCGGCCGCCTGGCGGGCGAGCTCGAAGACCTCAAGGAAGGCCTCGGGCGGCTGCGCACCGGAAAGCGCGAACTTGCGGTCGATGATGAAGCAGGGCACGCCCTGGATGCCGATCTGGCGGGCAAACTGATCCTCGGCCTTGATCTGCGCCAGATCTTCGTCGCTTTCCAGATAGGCCCGGACGCGCGCGCCATCCATGCCGATGCCTTCGGTCATCCGGACCAGCGTGTCGACCTGGCCGATGTCCTCTCCTTCGACGAAATAGGCGCGGAACGCAGCCTCGACGACGTCGTCCTGGCGCCCCTCCCGGGTGGCGTAACGGATGAGCCGATGCACGAGGATCGTGTTCGGCGTCCGCCGAATGCGATCGAAGGCGAACGGGATGCCTTCCGCGCGTCCCGCTTCCTCGACGGCCTGGTACATGCGCCCGCCGGCACGATCACCGAACTTGAGGCGCAGGTATTCCTGACGGTCCATGCCCTCGACCGGCATGTCGGGATTGAGCTGGAACGGGCGCCAGCCGATCTGGAGGTCGGCCTGGGGTGCCATCGCGAGGGCGCGTTCAAGGCGCCGCTTGCCGATGTAGCACCAGGGACAGATCGCGTCCGAGACGATGTCGATGATCATGATGGTCAAGAGGATAGGCCCGCGGGCAGTCCGCAGCAAGCAAGCCTTGCCCGCATCGACGGGTTTCGGTTGACCGCGGCACCGGAGCGTGGCGGATTATCCGCCTGCAGCGCTTGTCAGCACCAGGACGGAAAGGAGGGAACGCCCTTGGCGCGCCGGAGCCCGCCGAAAAGGCAACGAACCAAGAGCAGCACACGGAACAAGTTCGAGCGCGATCTCGACCGGGTCGCGGCGAATTACGTGCCGCTTACGCCGCTGAGCTTTCTGGTCCGTGCCGCCAGCATCCATCCGCGAAAGACGGCCGTCATCCATGGCGACCGACGCTTCACCTATGCGCAGTTCCATGCACGCTGCCTGCGCTTCGCGTCCGCGTTGAAAAAGCGCGGCATCGGCAAGGGCGACACCGTCGCCGTCATGGCCCCGAACGTGCCGGCCATGCTGGAGGCCCACTACGGAATTCCGATGGCGGGCGCGGTCCTGAACGCGCTCAATTACCGGCTCGATGCGAAGTCGATCGCCTTCATCCTCGAGCACGGCGAGGCGAGGTTGCTGATCACCGATCGCGAGTTCGCGCCCACGATCGCGGCGGCCCTGAAGATGATGAAGAAGCCGCCGCCGGTGATCGACATCGACGATCCACTCTATACGGGCGACGGGCCGCGGCTGGGCGAAAAGGATTATGAAGCGTTCCTGATGGAAGGCGATCCCGATTTCAGGTGGGCACCGCCGGCGGACGAGTGGCAGGCGATCTGCCTGCTCTACACGTCGGGCACGACGGGCAATCCCAAGGGTGTCGTCTATCACCATCGCGGCGCCTATCTGAACGCGCTCGGCAACGCGCTCGCCTTCGGTTTGTCGCCACAGACCGTGTATCTGTGGACGCTGCCGATGTTCCACTGCAGCGGCTGGACCTATACATGGGCGGTCACGGCCGTGGGCGGAACCCATGTATGCCTGCGGCGCGTCGATCCGGCGCTGATCTTTCCGGCCATCAAGAAGGAGCGCGTCACGCATATGTGCGGCGCGCCGATCGTGCTCAACATGCTGATCCATGCGCCGGAAGAGGTGAAGCTCAAGTTCGACCATATCGTGGAGGTCGCGACGGGCGGTGCCGCGCCGCCCTCGGCCGTCATCGCGGCCATGGAGCGCATGGGATTCCGCGTCACCCATCTCTATGGACTGACCGAATCTTACGGACCGGCGACAGTCTGCCTGCCGCAAGCGGAGTGGAGCGAGCTCGACCTGCCATCCCGTGCCGCACGGATGGCGCGCCAGGGTGTGATCTATCCGACGCTGGAGGGGATGATCGTCGCCGATCCGAAGACGCTGGAGCCGGTATCGAGCGATGGCCAGACGATCGGGGAGATCATGTTGCGCGGCAACACGATCATGAAGGGCTATCTGAAGAACCCGAAGGCCACGGCCGCCGCATTCAAGGGCGGCTGGTTTCATACAGGCGACCTGGGCGTCCGGCACCCGGACGGGTATGTCGAGGTGAAGGACCGCGCCAAGGACATCATCATCTCCGGCGGCGAAAACATCTCGTCGCTCGAGGTCGAGGAGGTGCTCTATAAGCATCCTGCCGTCATGGAGGCGGCAGTCGTCGCCAAGCCTGACCCGAAATGGGGGGAGACGCCCTGCGCCTTCGTGACGCTGAAGAACGGGGCGAGCGTCACGGCCGAGGAGATCATCCGCTACTGCCGCGACAACATGGCCGGCTACAAGGTGCCCAAGACCATCGTGTTCGGCCCGTTGCCGAAGACCTCGACCGGGAAGATCCAGAAATTCGTCCTGCGCGACCGCGCGAGAGAACTCACATGACGTGCCCAGAGGTCCAGAACCACCAAGGAAGCCAGGACGCCATGTTCCGTGAGGCGTGGCGCGCCAACCTTCCTCCTGGTGTTCTCGGTGGCCGAGGCGGTTTCGATTCCATCCTGCCGCCGCATGTCTAACCCGATGGCGGATATCTTCGATCTTACGGGCAAGGTGGCGTTCGTCACCGGGGCATCGTCGGGGTTAGGGCGGCATTTCGCGCTGACGCTGGCCAGGGCCGGGGCGAAGGTCGCGATCGGCGCGCGGCGGCTCGACCGGCTGGAAGATCTGGCCAAGGAGATCGCCGCGTTCGATGCGCGCGCCTTGCCTCTCCGCCTTGACGTCACCGACCAGCTTTCAGTCGAGCGGGCGATGGCCGAAGCCGAGACCGAACTCGGCTCCCTCAACATCCTGGTGAACAACGCCGGCATCGCGACGACGACGTCGTTTCTGGAGCAGGATGAGGCGGGTTGGCGCGACGTCCTGGCGACGAACCTCGACGGCGCGTGGCGGGTCGCCCGACTTGCGGCCCGGCAGATGGCGGCGCACGGACACGGCGGGTCGATCATCAACATCGCTTCGATCCTGGGCCTGCGGCCCGCCGCGCGCGTTTCGGCCTACGCGGCGGCGAAGGCGGCGCTGATCAGCCTGACGCAGACGATGGCGCTGGAACTCGCCCGGCACGGCATTCGGGTCAATGCGCTGGCCCCGGGATATGTCGAAACGGATCTGAATCGGGAATTCCTGCAAAGTCCGGCCGGTGCGGCGATGGTCAAGCGCGTCCCCCTGCGCCGGTTCGGCGCACCGGAAGACCTCGACGGCGCGATGCTGTTGCTGGCCTCCGATGCCGGCCGCTACATGACGGGAAGCGTCGTCGTCGTCGACGGCGGACATGCGCTCGGGTTCCTGTAACAGCCAGCCCCGAATCACACGCGATACCAGAAGGCGGAGCACAGATGATCGTCGACATTCGCACCTATACAGTGCAGCCCGGCAGCCTCGGCGCCTACCTCAAACTCTACGCCAGCGAGGGATGGCCGGTGCAAACCAGGCATTTGCCCGACTGCCTCGGCTATTACGTCGTCGACATCGGCGTACAGAACCGCGTCGTGCACCTGTGGCGCTATTCGGACATCGGCGAGCGCGCCCGGCGCCGCGCCGAGATGGAAGCCGATCCGGCCTGGAACGCCTATCGGGCGAAGTCGGCCGCCTTCATGCAGGCGCAGGAAAACCGGATCGTGAAACCGGTTCCGTTCTGGCCGATCAAGGGCGAGGGCGGCACGTCCTTCAACTGCATCGACTTGCGCATCTATACGCTGCTGCCCGGCAAGGCCGCGACATTTTTCAAGCTCTACGAGAACGAGGGAATGGCGACGCAGGTGAAGCATCTGGGCAACTGCCTGGGCTTCTATCAGAGCGACATCGGCGCGCAGAACCAGATCATACACCTGTGGGGCTATGCCGATATCGCCGACCGGCAACGGCGACGGGCGGCCATGCAGGCCGATCCGGCGTGGAATGCGTATCTCTCGAAAGCGGCGACGCTGTTCAGCCACATGGAGAACGCGATCCTGCGGCCGGCACCGTTCTGGACAGCATCAAAGGCATCGTAAATGGACTTCCGTCTGCCTGCGGACATCGAAGCGGTCCGCCTGAAGGTCCGCGATTTCGTCGCGCGCGAAATCATGCCGTTGGAGCGGGATCCCGACGCATGGGGCGAGGGCGAGAACATCGCGCTCGACCGGCTGGAAATCCTACGCGGCAAGGCGAAGGCCGCCGGGCTGTGGGCACCGCAGATGCCCAAGGCGCGCGGCGGGATGGAGCTGCCGGTCGTCGGCATGGCGGCGGTCTATGAAGAGGCGGGGCGATCGCTGTTCGGCCCGGTGACGTTCAACTGCGCGGCGCCCGACGACGGCAACATGATCCTGCTGAACAAGGTCGCGAGCGACGCGCAGAAGGCGCGATGGCTGCAGCCGATCATCGACGGGACCGTACGCTCGTCGTTCGTGATGACGGAGCCGATGCCCGGTTCCGGATCGGACCCGTCCGCCATGCGCACGCGGGCCGAACGGCGCGGCAACAAATGGGTCATCC
Source organism: Alphaproteobacteria bacterium (assembly GCA_036381615.1). Classification (GTDB taxonomy): domain Bacteria; phylum Pseudomonadota; class Alphaproteobacteria; order CACIAM-22H2; family CACIAM-22H2; genus CALANV01. The sequence continues at coordinate 17,915 of DASVCL010000067.1, read as the reverse complement.
GCGGGCGCAAGTGGTTCATCACCGGCGCGGGCGTGGCCAAGCATTTCATCCTGATCGCGCGGACGTCCGACGATCCGCGCAAGGGATTGACCGCCTTCCTCCATCACGCGGACGACCCCGGCTGGCGGATCGTCCGGCGCATTCCGATCATGGGACCCGAGGAGCACGGCGGTCACTGCGAGCTGGAATACGATGGCCTCGAAATTCCCGACGAAAACGTGCTGATGAACGTCGGCGACGGCTTGAAGGCGACCCAGATCCGGCTGGGGACGGCGCGCCTGACGCATTGCATGCGCTGGCTAGGCATGGCCAAGCGGGCACTCGAAACCTGCTTCGGATACGTGCGGGAACGCGAGAGCTTCGGCGCCACCCTCGCCCAGCACGAGGGCGTGCAGTGGCTTCTCGGTTCGGCCGCGATGGAAATCGAGATCGGGCGGCTGCTGACGATGCGGGCGGCGTGGAAGCTCGACCAGGGCGACTTCGCGCGCAAGGAGATATCCATGGCCAAGATCGCCGTCGCCGACGTGCTGCACAAGGCGATCGACACGGCCATCCAGCTCATGGGCGCGAAGGGCTACAGCCGCGACACGCCGCTCGAGTGGATGTACCGCTACGCGCGCCAGGCCCGGCTGGTCGACGGCGCATCGGAAGTCCACAAGATGGTTCTATCGCGCTTCCTGCTCGACGAAGGTATCGATTTCTGGGCGTGGAAGTGACGGGCGACCTGTCGCACGACGAAACCCGGGCGCGTCTCGGCGCATGGCTCAGGAGCGTCCTTGCGGCGCCATCCGCTGAACTCGTGCGGCTCGAGAAATTGAGCGGCGGCGCGATCCAGGAGAACTGGGCGCTCGATATAGCCTGCGACGGAAACGTCCGCGCGCTCGTCCTGCGCACCGATGCGCCGTCGGGTGTGGCGGTCAGCCATGATCGCGGCAAGGAGTTCGCGCTGCTCAAGGCCGCGCATGCGGCCGGCGTCACGGTGCCGGTGCCGGTTGCCTACTGCGAAGACCGTGCGGTCATCGGCAAGCCGTTCTACGTCATGGCACGGCTCAAGGGAACGGCCGGGGGCCATATCCTGGTCAGGGACGACAAATGGAAGGGTGATCGTACCCGGCTCGCTGAGCAACTGGGCGCGGAACTTGCCAAGATTCACACGATCCGCCCGCCGCGGCCGGATCTCGCATTCCTGCCGGTGCCGACGCACCCGCCGGCGATCGAGGCAATCGCCGCGTACCGTTCCTGGCTCGACGGATATCGCGATCCGCGGCCGGCGTTGGAATGGGGACTCTCCTGGCTGGAGCGGCATGCACCGGCGGCGGGCGACCTGGTCCTGTGCCACCGCGATTTCCGCACCGGAAACTACATGGTGGACGGCGACCGGCTGACCGGCATTCTCGACTGGGAGTTCGCCGGGTGGGGCGATCCGCACGAAGATATCGGCTGGTTCTGCGCCAAATGCTGGCGCTTCGGCGCCGATGCGCGCGAAGCCGGCGGCATCGGCAGTCGCCGCGATTTCTATCGCGGCTATGAACGCCAGTCGGGCCGCCGGATCGACGATCGGGCCGTGCGGTACTGGGAAGTCATGGCGCATGCGCGCTGGGCCGTCATCGCGCTGCAGCAGGGCGAACGCCACGTGTCCGGCGCGGAGCCGTCGCTCGACCTCGCGCTGACCGGGCGTCGCGTCGCCGAACTGGAGTACGAGCTTCTGCGCATGACGGCGCCGGAAACGGAATAGGGGGGCGACGATGCGTGACCGACCGAGCGGTGCAGATCTTCTCGCCATCGCGCGCGAGACGTTCGTGCGCGAGGTGCTGCCGACGCTCGGCGCGGACCGGCGGCTGACCGGCCTGATGATCGCCAACGCGATGGCGATCGTCGGGCGCGAGCTGGAGGTCGGCGAAACGCCGCAGCGCCGCGAACTGGCAGCGCTCGCCGCGTTCTATAGCGAACCGGATGGCGTGTCAGACGGCGAGACCATCGACGCGGCGCTCGGCCGACTCAACCGGCGGCTCGCCGACGATCTCCGGCGCGGCGCGTTTCGCGGCGATCCCGAACGGCAGCGCAAAGCCTATGACATTCTCGCCGAAACGGCGCGTGCAAACGTTGCGATCAGCAATCCCAAGTACCTGTCGGATCCGAACGTGGCGTCGTCGGGCCCGGAATCGGGGCGTCGGTTCTGACCTGGAGGATCGCGGCCTAGGTCGTGCCTGCGGATCTCGCCACGCCGTGGAGAAATAGCCGCACCGCGTGGTCGACCCGCCGGGCGATATCGGCCCGCATCGCTTGCGGCGCCCGCGCCTTGAAAAGGACGCCCAGTTGCGCGTGTCCGAGGACCATGCCGAAGAATTGTTCCGCCGCGAGATGCGGGTCGTCGAACCTCAGGGTGCGCTGGCGCGCCAAATACTCGGCAAGCGCGCCGACCACCTGCGCCGGACCGATTTCGTAGATCAGGCGCCCCAACCCGGGCACGCGCGCGGTATCCGCGACGACGGTACGGTGAAGGGCGAGCGACGAGGACGCAAGCGCGAGCTCGAGATACATTCGTCCGACGTGACGGAGTGCCTGCTCCAGCGGCATGTCGCCCACCGCCAGTCGGTCGATCGCCGTCGAAAGCTTGCGGGTCAAGCCATCGATGATCGCGCCGAACAGCGCCCGTTTGTTGCGGAAATGCGAATAGATCGTGATCTTCGAAACGCCGGCCCGTCGCGCCACCAGCTCCATGCTGGTCGATTGGAACCCAAACTCGAGGAACGCACCTGTAGCGGCCTTCAGAATCCGGGTATGCTTCGTCGGGTCCAAGGGACGGCCACGCCGCTGCCTGTCAGGCAGGTTCGATTTGGCGACCTTCGGATGCCGCAGGGCCGGTTGCATATCCATGCAGTCGTCGACTCCGCAGTCGTGAATTACTAAACTATACGGTATAGTATTAGATCGTATCCAGCCGGATCACGGGCAAGGGTGGCAGGGCTCGAGGAGGGTGCATGCGGTGGTGGATTGGGATCGTGGTCGTCGTGGCGCTGGCCGGAGCCGGCCTCGCGTGGCGGCACATGTCCGCGCCGAATGCGGAACGGTCCGGCGTCGCCGCGGAGGCCGCGACCGGCACGGCCGCAGCCGTGGTCGTCGAAGCCGCGAAGGTGAAGCTCGGCCCCATACGTCGCCAGATCGAGGCGGTCGGCAGCCTTCGCTCCAACGAGTCCGTCGTGATCCGGCCCGAGATCGCAGGCCGCATCACCGAGATCCTGTTCACCGAGGGACAGCACGTCCGGAAAGGGACGCCGCTCTTCCGCCTCGACGCGGCGATCGCCCAGGCACAGCTCGATCAGGCGAAGGCCAGCCTCGTTCTGAGCCGCGCCAATCATGAGCGCGCCGAGGATTTGTACCGCAAAGGCGCCGGAACGCAGCGGGCGCGGGACGAGGCGATTTCGAAGCTCCGTGCCGACGAGGCGGCGGTGGCGCTTGCCCAGGCAACGCTCGACAAGGCGACGATCCGCGCCCCGTTCGACGGGATTCTCGGCTTGCGCCGGGTCAGCGTGGGCGATTACGTGAACCCCGGGCAGGACCTCGTCAATCTGGAAAACATCGACGCGCTCAAGGTCGATTTCCGGATCCCCGAGATCTACGCGCTGCACGTGCAGGTCGGACAGCAGATCCTGGTGCGGCTCGACGCCATTCCCGACAAAACGTACGAAGGATCGGTCTACGCCATCGATCCGGCGCTCGACCCGAACGGGCGGGCCGTCATCCTGCGGGCGCGCCTTCCCAACAGCGACGGTCGCTTGCGTTCGGGCATGTTCGCGCGTGTCACGCTCGTTTTCGAGGAACGCCAGGAAGCGATTCTCGTGCCTGAAACCGCGCTCGTACCCGTCAATGACGACAAGTTCGTGTTCCGCGTGGTGGACAACAAGGCCGTGCTGACCAAGGTCCAGATCGGGCAGCGCCGCCAAGGACAGGTCGAGATCGTCGACGGCCTCGAACCTGACGCGGTCATCGTCACGGAAGGGGCCGTGAAGCTGCGCGACGGCGTCACGATTCGCACCGTCGGCCGGAAAGAGACGTGACGCATGGTCCTGTCCGACATCTGCATTCGCCGGCCGGTCCTGGCGACCGTTCTCAGCCTCGTCGTCATGCTGATCGGGCTCGTCTCGTTCAGCCGACTGACCGTCCGGGAATACCCCAACATCGACCCGCCGGTCGTCCGCGTGCAAACCACCTATCGCGGCGCCAGTGCTGAGGTCATCGAAAGCCAAGTCACCCGTGTGCTCGAGGAGTCGATCGCCGGCATCGAGGGCATCGACTACATGCGCTCCATCACGCGGCAGGAAACCAGCTTCGTCGTTGTCCGATTCAAGCTCTCGCGCGACCCCGATGCCGCGGCAAGCGACGTGCGCGACCGCGTCGGGCGCGTCCGCGGCCGGCTGCCTGAAGAGATCGACGAGCCGGTGATTTCCAAGGTCGAGGCGGACGCGGATCCCATCCTTTACCTAGCGTTCTCCTCGGACCGGCATGCGCCGATGGAGATCACCGATTTCGTCGACCGGTACGTCAAGGACCGCCTGCAGTCGATCAACGGCGTCGCCGAGGCGCGAATCTTCGGCGAGCGCCGCTACGCCATGCGGATCTGGCTCGATCCGGCGCGGCTCGCGGCGTACAACCTGACACCGCAGGACGTGGAGAACGCGCTCAAGCGGCAGAACGTCGAAGTCCCCGCCGGGCGAATCGAAAGCCATGAAACCGAATTCACGGTCCTGGCGGAAACCGATCTGCGCACGGTCGAGCAGTTCGGCGCCATCATCATCAAGGAGGTGTCGGGATACCCCGTGCGCCTGCGCGACGTGGCCAAGGTCGAGCTCGGCCCGCAGGACGAGCGTGTGATCGTCCGATTCAACCGCAATACCGCCATCGCACTCGGAATCGTCAAGCAGGCCGTCGCCAACCCGCTCGATATCTCCAAGGCGGTACGGGAAGAACTGCCGCGGATCCAGGAGGCACTGCCCGAAGGCATGCGGGCTTACGTGGCCTATGACAGCTCCGTCTTCATTCAGGCCTCGATCGATTCCGTCTATCGGACGATCGGCGAAGCCATCCTGCTCGTCGTCCTGGTCGTTTTCGTCTTCCTGCGGACGTTCCGGGCGACCCTGATCCCCGTGGTTACGATTCCGGCATCGCTGCTCGGCGCCTTCGCGATCATGTACGCGCTCGGCTTCACGGTGAACACGCTGAGTCTGCTCGCGATGGTGCTGGCGATCGGGTTGGTCGTGGACGACGCCATCGTCGTTCTGGAAAACATTTACCGCCACATCGAGGATGGCATGACGCCGATCGCGGCGGCCCTCAAGGGGGCCAAGGAGATCGGGTTTGCCGTCATTGCGATGACGCTGACCCTCGCCGCCGTGTATGCGCCGATCGGCTTCATGACCGGCACGACCGGGCGGCTGTTCACTGAATTTGCCTGGACGCTCGCAGGCGCGGTCCTCGTTTCGGGTTTCGTCGCGCTGACGTTGAGCCCGATGATGTGTTCGCGCCTCCTGCGGCACGAGAGCAAGCACGGGTTTTTATACAATCTCATAGAGCGGGGGCTCGTCGGCCTGACCGACGGCTACCGGACGGCGCTGCGGGTCGTCCTGCGGGCCCGGTTTGCCGTCATCCTGATCGGCGTCGTCTTTGCCGGCGCCAGCTACTTCCTGTTCACGTCCCTGAAGTCGGAACTGTCGCCGGTCGAAGATCGCGGCACGATCGTCGGCGTGTTCAATGGCCCCGAGAATGCGACGGTCAACTTCATGGACAAGTATGCCCGGCGACTCGAATCCATCTACGAGAAGATCCCTGAGGTCCGGACCTTTTTCGTCGTCTCGGGTTATCCCACCGTCTCGCAGGGAAGCTCGTTCGTCCGGTTGGCGGACTGGGCCGAACGGGACCGCAAGCAGCAGGAGATCGTGCAGAGCATCGGACCGGAGATGTCGGCTCTTCCGGGCGTTCGCGCCTTCGCCGTCAACCCCCCGTCGCTCGGTCAAAGTCCGCGCTCGAACCCGGTCTGGCTCGTGATCCAGTCTACGGCCGACTACGAAGAGCTGGACCGCATGGTACAGGCGGTCCTGGCCGAGGCCGAAAAGCATCCGGCACTCAAGGACCTCGAGACACGCCTCAAGCTCAACAAGCCCGAGATCAAGGTGGCGGTGAACCGCGACAAGGCGGCCGACGTCGGGGCCGAGGTCGAGACCATCGGCCGAACCCTCGAGACCATGCTCGGCGGGCGGCAGGTGACGCGCTTCAAGCGGGGCGGCAAGCAGTTCGACGTCATCGTGCAGGTTGCCGACGTCGATCGTACCAACCCGGACGATCTGTCCCGAATCTATGTACGCGGCCGCGACGGCGAGATGATCCAGCTCTCCAACCTCGTCGACATCCGGGAGTCGGTCGCACCGCGGGAGCTGATCCGCCTGGATCAGATGCGGGGGGCGGACATCACGGCGAACATCGCCCCCGGCTACACGCAGGGCGAGGCCGTGGCGGCCCTGGAGGCGGCCGCACGCAAGGTGCTGCCGCCGTCGGTGCAGATCAACTACTACGGGCAGACACGCGAGTTCAAACAGGCCTCCAGCGACATCTACTTCATGTTCGTGCTGGCACTGGTGTTCATCTACCTCGTGCTGGCGGCGCAGTTCGAAAGCTTCATCGACCCGTTCATCATCATGCTGACAGTGCCGCTGTCGATGACCGGTGCGCTGCTCGCGCTCAAGCTCGGCGGCGGAACCATGAACATCTACAGCCAGGTCGGTCTGGTGACGCTGGTCGGCCTGATCACGAAGAACGGCATTCTGATCGTCGAATTCGCCAACCAGCTCCAGGAGCAGGGACGTTCACGCCTGGACGCGGTCATCGAGGCCGCCGCGCTGCGGCTTCGCCCGATCCTGATGACGACCGCCGCCATGGTGCTCGGCGCAGTGCCGTTGGCGATGGCGACCGGCGCCGGCGCCGAAAGCCGCAACCAGATCGGCCTGGTGATCGTCGGCGGCCTGCTGCTCGGCACGCTCCTGACGTTGTTCGTCGTCCCGACGGTCTATACGCTGCTGGCGCGCACGCGCAGGGCCGCCGAACCGGCCGTGCAGGAACTGACGACAGCAGGCGCATTGCCCCGGCATGCCGCGGAGTAACGGCAGGCCGTTCGGGTAACGTCCCGACCCGAGTTTCAGAGATTGGCGCCGACCAGCAGGAGGATGGCGCCGAGCACGACCAGCGCGACACCGGGCCAGTTCGTCGCAAGCCCGAAGCCGGCACCGGGCCGTCGAGGCTCGAGCGTATCGGCACCAGCCACCGCCGATCGGGACCGCCGCTCACTGAGGCGACCCCGCCAGAGGGGTTGGGCCACCATAAACAGGATGCCGACGAGGACCAGCAACGCACCAAGCCAGATGACCGGCATGCTCGCCTCCCTGCTTCTGGAAAGCATACGGCGTTGAGAGCCGAATGCGAACCCGCCATTCGGGACGGCGAACTCGAATCGGGGGGCAACCGTGGTCTACCAGCCGTTGACGCGGTCCCAGACGTCGACGACCTCGGTGCCCCCGTCGGTCACGACGTAGCGGTCATACATCGCCGCGGTCATGCAGGAATGGTTCGGCAGCACGCGCACCCGGCTGCCGACAGGGAAGCTGGCGAACGGCAGCGGCGCGATCGCATCGAGGCCACAAGCGTGGCCGACGATGCCATGTTCCTGGTGCACGTCGAGGACGGCGAGCCCCGGTTCGGGAACCTCGCCATCGACCCGGCAAACCGCACCGTAGCCGGTGCCGGGACGTCGCGCGTTCGCCCCCACGTCCTTGGACAGCGCAAGCGCGCCTGAATCGAGCAGGATGTGGTTGTGCCGGCGGTGGTGACCGATCACCGAGGCCAGCACGGAAACCGCGATGTCCGTCTCCGCACAGGTGCCGAGGCCGGCCTGGAACAGGTCGAAGAACACGAAGTTTCCCGGACGCATTTCCGTGACGCCGTCGAGGTGCCGCGCAAACAGCGCCGTCGGCGTCGAGCCGACGCTGACGACCGGGGCCGCATGTCCGGCCGCGCGAAGGCGGGCCGCCGCGCGCACCGCGCCGGCGCGCTCCTCCTCGGCAACGGCGACAATGTCGTCGATCGATTCGCATCCATAGGAATGACCGGCATGGGTCAGGACGCCGGCGAGCGTAACCCGCGGGGCGCTGGCCAGTGCTTCGGCGATCGCCAGCAACTCGGGCGACTCCGGGTCGACGCCGGCACGGGCGCCGCCCGTGTCGACCTCGATCAGGACACGGAACGACGCGTCGAGCGCAGCCGCCCGCGCGCCGATCTCGCGGGCCACTGCCACGTCATCGGTGATGACGGTTACCGTAACGCCCTGGCGGTGCAGGGCGGCGATCTCGTCGAGCTTGGAGGGGACAATGCCGACGGCGTAGGTCATGTCCGTGAACCCGCGCGCCGCGAAGTAGCGTGCCTCGGAAAGGGTCGAAACGGTGATGCCGCCGGAAAACCCTTTCGTCGCCAGCGCGGCGACGCGGGCGGACTTGGCCGTCTTCAGGTGGGGGCGCAGATCGACGCCGAGTTCGCGCGCCCGGGCGTGCATGCGGGCGATGTTGCGCTCAAGGCGCGCCCGATCGAGGACGAGGGCGGGGGTCTTGATTTCGTCGAGGTGCATGGCAGCGGCCCGTGGCAGTTGCGGCCGCCACCATAGCACCCCGCGCCGGACGCGGCATTGCCCTCCGATCCGGTCGCCGACGGGGCCGGGCTAGACTAACGCAGGTAGTTCCGCGGCAGACGCCGGACGACCACGACCTGGCGGCGCAGACGGCAGCCGCCGAAGAGCAGATCCGCGATATAAGCCATGAACGCCTGCAACATGATCTTTCCCCCGCAAGTCGTCCGACGAACGCGAACATTGCACGAGGCCGGCCCGTGGCGCCGTGACCATCGTCACAAGCGAGTGTCGTTGCGCGCCATGGCGGAACTGTGGCGCCGCCGCGGCGCGACGAGGGAATTTTCGTTCACGGTATTCGACCAGGGGTGGCGCCGCTCGCCGGGCTCGATTTCCATCAGGTGGCCGACAGAGCCCGTTGGCCGAAACTCGCCGCCCTCAGGGAGCGCATCGAGGCCGATCCGGCCTTCATCGATGCGATGGCGCTGGAGAACGGCGAAAATGCGAGCGGCAATGGGGCATGCAGGGGACATGTCGAGCTGAGGGAGGTGATCGACCGGTTCGGAGCAACGTAGTCGCGGACGCGCGGGTCGCGACGTCGATCAGCGGCCGGCACAGACCGCCGTCGTAACCAGGAACAAACCGGGCTATGGCGTCGACGCGGGCGGAGTCGCTATGCCGCGTGATGGCATGCGATGGCCGACGCAAATCTCGGGCCGTAACAGGCAATCGGCCGCAAATGGCGAGCCGCAGAACAACGAAACGGAGAACGATGTCTACGCCATAGCCCTTCAATTTCATGTGCAGGAATTCCGGCTCATCTCCGCTTCTTCGGAGCGTTCCGACGAACCGGAAACGTGGACGGCGGTTCATCCTCGCATGAACGCCAGCAGGTCGGCATTGATGATGTCGGGGTGCGTGGCGAACATGCCGTGCGACAGGCCCGGATAGGTCTTCAGCGTACCATTTTTCAGCAGCTTGACCGCTTTATGCGCCGAGGCGGCGATCGGCACGACCTGATCATCCTCGCCGTGCATCAAGAGAACCGGCACCGTGATCGCCTTGAGGTCGTCGGTGAAATCGGTCTCGGAAAACGCCGCGATGCAGTCGTACTGCGCCTTGGCGCCGCCCGCCATGCCTTGCCGCCACCAGTTGTCTATCAAGCCCTGGACGGCCTTCGCGCCCGGGCGGTTGAAGCCGTAGAACGGCCCCGAAGGCACGTCGATGAAGAATTGCGCCCGGTTTGCCGCGAGCGCCGCGCGGAAGCCGTCGAAGACCTCCTTGGGCTGCCCCTCCGGGTTTGCCTCGTTCTTCACCATGATCGGCGGTACGGCGCCCATCAAGACCGCCTTCGCGACGCGGCCCGGTTCGGCGCGCGCGACGTAGCGCGTGACTTCACCGCCGCCAGTGGAGTGGCCGACGTGGATGGCGTTCCTGAGATTCAGCGCGGCAGCCAGTTCGGCAACATCGGCGGCGTAGGTGTCCATATCGTTTCCGGTGTCGGTCTGATCCGAGCGGCCATGGCCGCGCCGGTCATGCGCGATCACGCGATAACCCTGGGCGAGGAAGAACAGCATCTGGTTATCCCAGTCGTCGGCCGAAAGCGGCCAACCGTGGTGGAACATTACCGGTTGTGCGTCGCGTGAGCCCCAATCCTTGTAGAAAATCCGGGTGCCGTTGCTGATGGTCAGGATGTTGCTGGCCATGCCTTTCTCCTTTCGTCCGTTCGCTGGCGCTTGCCGGAACCAACAGGTTCGGAACTCGCGATCGCAACCGCGACGCCGGACAGAACGCTTGCACCCGCGTCGCGGTGACTCGTGGTGCGAATGTCGTATCGTCTGTACTCAACGTCCGTGGTTCCGACGCGGACAAAGCTAGATGATCCGGGCAGGGGTGAAAGTTGGCGGAATGGGGAATGAGCAAGGCATAACGGACAAATGGCGCGGGCGAAGCTGACGGTTTACCCACGCGGTCACACTGCCCAGCATCAGGCCATGCGCCTGATACCTATTGAAATAGCGAAACGGCTCTTTTGAACCTCAAGAAGGGGGCGGCACCTCAAGGCGCCGCCCGCGCAATTCTCGAGTTACGCGATCACTTGAGTTGCGTGATCACTTCGCGGCGACGAGAGCATTCTGTGCCGCGCTGTGGATCGTATCCGCAACGACGTCCGGCTGCGTCATGTAAACAGCGTGGCTCGCCGGCACTTCGACGGTCGTCGCGCCAATTCGTTTGGCCATGTGACGCAGCATGGCCAGGTCGAAAGCCTTGTCCTCGGTCGCGATGACTGCCCAGCTGAGCTTGCTGCGCCAAGCCGCGTTCTCGAGCGACGTGGCAAAGACCGACATGTTGATGCGTACCTGCGAGTCACGCATGAAGGCCGCGTCCGCGTCGCCGGCGTCATGTGCGAACCCGACCTTGAATTTGTCCGGATTGATGAACCCGTATCCGTCCTCGCCGACGTCGATGACGAATTCCGGCGTCGGCGCAAAGCCCTCATACTGCTGTGAGGTCGTTTCGCCGGCATCGGGCGAAAGGGCCGAGACGTAAACCAGACCGGCGACTTTGGGATGGATGCCGGCTTCGGTGATGACGGTGCCGCCCCAGAAGTGGCCGACGAGAATCGTGGGGCCATCCTGCTGGTCGAGCACCCGCCGTATTGCCGCCACGTCGTCGGCAAGCGAGGTGAGAGGGTTCTGCACGATGGAGACGCGATAGCCGCGCGACGTCAGCCTGTCGTAAACGCCCCGCCATCCGGAACCATCGGCAAAGGCGCCGTGCACCAGCACGACATTCCCGATGACCTGATCGGACGGAATGGGATCCCGGGCGGAGGCGGTGGCGACCGCAGCCAGGCCGGCGGTCGTAACCGCCGCCGCGAGCAGGGTCTTGGACTTCGAGCGCATGGGATACATCCATTTCAATACACGCGATAATTTTTATCGCGATAGCAGATCGGATGGGCCGTACCCAAACCCTTTTCAACAAATATTTTATCGCGATATATGTTTTTGCGGTCTCGATCCGGACAAGCTCGGCAAGACGCACCGATGTCCTCACAAGCCGGCAACCCGCCCGTGGCATTGGACGATCAACTCTGCTACGCGATCTACTCCGCGGGCATGGCGATCCAGCGGCTCTACAAACCATTCCTGGACGAGCTCGGGCTGACCTATCCTCAGTATCTGGTTCTCAACGTCCTGTGGCGTAACGACAAACAGACGGTCGGCGCGATTGCCGAGAAACTGGCGCTGGAATCGAGCACGTTGACTCCGCTGCTGAAGCGTCTCGAGACGGCCGGCCTGGTGTACAGAACACGAAATCCGAACAATGAGCGTCAGGTCGTGGTCGGACTAACCCAACAGGGAAAGGCGCTCAAAGGGCGGGCGGGCCGTCTTGGCGACGCCTTGCTCACGGCTTCGGGGCAGGCACCCGGCGAGCTTGCCAGGCTGAACCGCGATATCCGGCGCCTTCGCGACCGGCTCTATGAGCACATCGGGGAATGGCGCGCGCCGCTGTGATCAGAAGGGCGGCCCGCCGTGAAGCGATAGACGGCGGGAATCTATTGGCAAAGCGGCGACCGATGGCGGATGGGGTGGGATTCGAACCCACGAGGCGGTTGCCCGCCTGCCGGTTTTCAAGACCGGTGCCTTAAACCGCTCGGCCACCCATCCGTGCCGGGAGATCAGTCACTTAGCAAACGAACCTGAGACAGGGAAGGGCGATTTGCCGCCTGATTCGCCACCGAATAGGGGGCCAAAGCGCGGTTGATCAGCCCGATCCATGCGGCCCGCTCGAGATAAGGTTCACCGAAGACAGGCCCGCACGGGAAGCGGGGGCACCGCAGGCGCGTTCCGCGCGTTTCCGGTCGGCGCGCTAGTCGCTCTCGCCGGCTTGATCGCCCTGGAAGCCGTGATTGATCGCCCAGATGGCGGCCTGCGTCCGGTTGCTGACCTGGATCTTGCGGAGGATGGTCTTGAGATGCAGCTTCACGCTTGCTTCGGTGATCTGCAGATGATCGGCGATCACCTTGTTCGGATAGCCGCGTACGAGGCAGCGCAGGATGGCGGCCTCACGCTCCGACAAGCCGCTGGGCGCCGCAGATGACTGCGACGCCGTGCGCTCGAAGCGTGTGCGGGTTCCGACGAGAAGCCCCGCAAGCTGGGTCGGGAAGACCTTCTCGCCGGTGAACACGAGACTGAGGGAGTGCATCAGGGCCTCGGTCGACATGTTCTTGAGCAGATATCCGTCGGCGCCGGCCTCGAGCGCCTGCGCGAGCGCGCGCGAAGAGAGACGATTTGTCAGCACCACGATCTTGCCGGCGTACGCGGCGCGAAGCCGCTCGACCTGTGCGAAGGGCTCGCTTGGTCCTTCCTCGAACTCGACGAGCACGAGCTGGGGCGGCGGATTGCGCGCCAACCACGCCAGCGCCTCGTCGATCGTCGCGGCCTCGCCCTCGATCCGGAATATCGTACCCTCGAGGAGATGGCGCAGTCCTTCGCGAAACAGCCGGCTTGCGTCCACCAAGAGTGTCGACACGGACTCCATCCTACCTTGCCTCCACATTCGACCGCGCGGTCACCCTGGGGCCAGGTGCCGGGGTTCCTGTGCCCATCTCGGCCCTGACGGAATGTTACGGAGCAAAGCCAAGCTACCCTATTCGCCTCTATGGGCAGATGGGGCGGTAATTGCGAGCGGCAACCGGGCCCAAACGACCGTAGCGGATAGCCAAACGACGCAGCTTCGGTCGCCGGCATGAGGAGCGGCGCCGGATCCGGCCCCGGTGCATACCGACGGGTTGCTACGTATGGTGGAACGCGGGTTGGGGGTTGCTCATCCGTCCGGCAGGCTCCCGTAGCGCGGTCCGGTAGAGATCCTCCAGCAGCCGCGTCTGGGCCGCGAGGTCAAAGAGTTCCCGCGTCCGCTGCCGGCCCGCGCGGCTCATCGACGTCCAGAGTTGCGGGTCGGACAGCAGCCTTGCGATGGACTCGGCCAGTCCGCGCCAGTCGCGTTCGGGCGAAAGAAACCCGGTCCTGCCGTGGGCGACAGCCTCGGGGACGCCGCCGCTCGCGAAGCTTACGACCGGTACGCCCATCGCCTGGGCCTCCGCGAACACCAGGCCGAAGGCTTCGCCATGGCCGCTTTCGATCCGGAGACTTGGAACGGCGAACACCATCGCGCGGTTGAGCCATGCCTTGATCTCGTCCTGGGAGCGGATGCCGAGAAACCGGAAGCGGCGAAGGACCTCGCGCGCATGCGCCTCGAGGGCGGCGCGCTCGCATCCTTCGCCGATCACCACGAGTTCGGCCTCGGGATACGCCTTCTGCACCTCGGCCATGGCTCGGATCAGATAGTCGCACCCCTTCTGGGGCTCGAGCCGCGCGACGAACAGGACGATGGGCTCCCGGGGGATGGCGGGGTCCGGCGTGAAGAACCGAACATCCACGCCGATATAGTGGACGGCAATGCGGGAGTCGGGGAAACCGAGGTCGAGCAGAAGCCCCCGGATGTATTTCGACACCGCAATGAACAGCGCACCGTCACGGGCAAGAAGCTTGCGCTCGCGGACGAATTTCCGGTGCAGATAGAATGCGCGCGAGGCGTAGGAGTCATAGGTCATCACGTCATAGCCGTGAAACGTGGTGACGAGCGGCACGCCGAGCCGGCGCGCGAACTGGCGCAACAGCACGCCGTCGAGACCGAAATGCGCATGGACGAGGACGGGACGGATGCTGCGCGCCCAACGTTCGAGCCGCGGCGAGCGGCCGGTTGCCTTGAACGCCGCCTCGGCGGCGCGGCCGACCAGTCCGCCACCATTGATCACAAAGGTCCGATCCGCCGGCGTGTCGAGGTGATGAATGCGCTTCGAGCCGGCGTAGTAGGCGCGGAAATCGCGTAAAGACTCGCCCTGAAGCCGCACCCAGATCTCGGAGTAGCGCAGGATATGGTCCCGATAGATGAGTACCGGCGCAAGGTGGTCGACCTGGGGCATGAAGCTGGCGTCCATGCGTCATCTCCGGTCGAGCTGGCCGTCGCGTCGCACCCGCCGCAGGCTTTCCCGCGTCGCATGGAGCGCGATGCGCGGCACCTGCCGCAGCCATGTCGCCGGGCCGAAATAGTCGCGCAGATACCGCCGGCTTTCTTCCGCGGCGAACGCCGTGCGCGCCCCGGCCAAGCCGATCACGCGCCCGAACGAGCTCGCGAACCATTTGTCCGCTGTCGGGCCGATCTGGGCAAAACGACGTCTGAGGTGATACGCGGTCTTGACATAGCGAAGCGACTGGTCGACCGCGGCGTCGGTGCGGGCCGTCGCCGCATTCGCCGGATGGATACGCTGTTCGGCCAGGGAGACCGCGACATGGACGCCCGGAAAGAGCGCGACCGCCGCGATCTTCGGAAACTCGTCGCTCGCCCGGGCGATGTCCTCGGGCATCGGCAGGATCGCGGCCAGTGTCGTCCGGCGGAACGAGAGCGCGCTGAACGCCGGACAGGTATAGGGCGACCGGTGGCCCGCGGCGTAGTAGGAGCGGAGATCGAGAAAGCTCGTTTCGCGGTACCGGGCGCGGCGGGTCATCACGGCCCGGACGTTGGCCGGATCCGGCAAGGATGCGAGGGGCAGCGGCTTTCCGTCCGAGTCAACGTAATCGAGTTCGTGATAGACCCAGCCGACATCCGGGTTGCGTTCGAACACCTCCACGACGCGGGCGACCTTGTCGGGCCGGAACAGGTCGTCGGCATCGAGGAAGCATATGTATTCGCCGCGGCTCTCGCGAAAGCCGAGATTGACGGCGCTGGCCTGGCCGCCGTTCGCCTTCAAGATGATGCGCACCCGGTCCCGGTACCCGGCCAGAAGCCTGCGGGAGCCGTCGGTCGAGCCGTCATCGATCACCAGCACCTCGACAGGACGGTATGTCTGCGCCAGCACGCTGTCGATTGCTGCCGCGACGTAACGTTCATAGTTGTGGTTGCAGACGAGGACGGTCACGAGCGGCCGTTGCGGCGCCGTCCGCGGCCGGAACAGACGTCGCGGCTTGCGACGGTCCGTCTTGGCGGTCATCGCCCCGGTCCTATATCCGCCGCCGTCTCGTCGTAGTTTGCGGCGCGCAGCGTCCTGGCACGATCGACCATGTCGTCCGCCGCCAGGCGCCGCTGCGCGACCACGCTGCGAACGAGTTGCGCAGCCTCCGCCGGGTGTAGAACGAGGCGGCCGAGCTCTTCGAACCCCGCCCGGACGATGTTCCATCCGCTGATCCGGTATCCCAGCCGATGCAGCTTGTCGCGATGAAAGCGCCAGTAGTCTCGCCCGCGGCCTGCCACGATACGCCGGGCAATCACCCGACGGTAGTTGCGCAGCATTTCGCCGTGGACACGATCGAACGTCGCGCGGTCGAGATACTTCGGACCGTATTTCCGCATCATGCCGAGATATTCGACCAGTTGCGGGTTGTAGAACCGGCTAAACGCATTTCCCATCGAGCCCGAGTGCTTGCGCGTATACGTCAGCACCTCGTGGACGAAGCCGAAATCGTGATGTTCGAGAAGTTCGTAGCAGATCTCGAAATCGGCGTGGACGTTATCCTCGTTGTAGAAGCCGTCGGGCTTGGCACGCACGAGATCGGCCCGCAGGAGGAGCGAGGAGGGGCTACCGAACAGGTAGTAGTGCCCGAGTAGCGTATTGCGGCAGATCTCCGCCCCGTCCCAGACGGATCGATCCGGCGGCAGGCCCGTGCCTTCGACCTGGTTGCCGGCAAGGATGTAGGACCCGACGATCCCCACCCGCGGATGATGCTCCATCAGCTCGACCATCCGGGCGAGGCAGTTGGGCATCAGCATGTCGTCGGCGTGAAGCACCTTGCAGTAGACCGCATCCGGCGGGATCTGGCGCAGGGCCCGGTTCCAGTTGGCGATGATCGGCAGGAAGGTATCGCCGGCATGGACCCGGATACGGGGATCGATCCGGGCGTAGCGTTCGGCGATGGCCCGCGTGCGGTCCGTACTGCAGTTGTCGGAGATGACGTAATCCCAGTTCGCGTAGGTTTGACGGCGAACGCTTTCGATCGCTTCGGCCAGAAACTTCTCGCCGTTGTAGACAGGTGTGACGACCGTCACCTTGGGCTGAGCATCGGACATTCGTGCGTCAGGGGTTGTGGTTCACCCAATCGTCATCGGAACGAACGAACCAGTTCGCCCGGAACGGCGGTCCGAACTTCAGCAAGGTCGGAACGTTTACGAAGGATAGCGTCGACCCGACATTACCAAGAAACCGGTCGAGCGCAGTGAAAATGGCGTCACGGTTCGCGACCGGATCACCGGGTCGATCCGCGAGCGTGTCGTGGAGCAGGACGATGGACCCCGGCTTGACCTCGCGCGTCAACCGTGCCGTGAACCAGTCGGCGTCGTGGAGTTCCCAATCCATCGGGCACGCGTTCCATGTGACGACATCGTAGCCGAGAAGCGCGACTTCGATGCGCGACCTGATCGTCTGGAGCCCGAATGGCGGCCGAAAGAGCGGCACGCCGTACGGCATGATCGCAGCGTGGCAGGCGCGGATCTGATTCTGCCGCTCTGCGCGCGAGATCGTGGGAAATTTCGGATGATCATAGGAATGGTTGGCGATCGCGTGCCCATCGCCGGCGATCCGCTCGATCAGTGCCGGATACCGCTGCGCATTGCGACCGAGTACGAAGAAGGTGGCCTTGGCACCGTGGCGCGCGAGGATGTCGAGCAACCGCGGTGTGGCTGTGGGATCCGGGCCATCGTCGAAGGTAAGGGCTGCTACCGGTACCGTGGTAATCACGTGCGTCACCGTGCCGAGGAGACGCCGACCGGCCATGCGGCGCACGTAGCGCGAAATCCGGCGCGGCAGGCGACGCGCGCCGGTAATCAGATTTGGCCGGCCCGATTTCGGCCCGGCGCCGGGCGGCAGCATGCCATCAGTCGTACCGGACATCATTGGACGACGTCCTCCATCAGCGGGGTCGAAGCGACGGCGCCCAATTGCTGCCGGAAGTATTCGATGGTGCGGCGCAGGCCGGTGTCGAGGGAGACCTTGGGTTCCCAGCCGAGGAGGTTGCGGGCAAGGGTGATGTCGGGGCAGCGCTGGGTGGGGTCATCGACGGGCAGGGGCTTGTAGACGATCTTGGAGGCGGAGCCGGTGAGGTCGATGACCTTGCGGGCGAGCTCGGCGATGGTGAACTCGACCGGATTGCCGAGATTGATCGGCCCGGTCACCGTGTCCGGGGCGTCCATCAGG
>DASVCL010000066.1:0-187088 GCA_036381615.1 Alphaproteobacteria bacterium | reverse complement strand
GCGGGCGAGCCGATGCCGGCGTACCTGCGTGACCACGCCGTCTACTACGCGGGCCCCGCGAAGACGCCGGAGGGCTACGCGTCGGGCTCGTTCGGGCCGACGACCGCGGGGCGCATGGACAGCTACGTCGAGCTGTTCCAGTCGCACGGCGGCAGCATGGTGATGCTCGCGAAGGGCAACCGAAGCCAGCAGGTCACCGACGCGTGCAAGCAGCACGGCGGCTTCTACCTGGGCTCGATCGGCGGGCCGGCGGCGCGGCTCGCGAAGGACTGCATCAAGAGCGTGAGCGTGCTCGAGTATCCCGAGCTCGGGATGGAGGCGGTGTGGAAGATCGATGTCGTCGACTTTCCCGCGTTCATCGTCGTCGACGACAAGGGCAACGACTTCTTCGCGAAATTCCAGGGATGACGCGGGGGCGACGATGTCGGGCAGCGACTTCGTCGCCCATGTCCTCGACCTGCTCCGTCCGTTGGGCGGCGTCGCCGCGCGCAGAATGTTTGGCGGCCACGGCCTGTTCCGCCGGGGCCTGATGTTCGCGCTGATTGACGACGACGTCCTCTACCTGAAGGTCGACGATCGCACGCGGCCGGACTTCGTCGCCGTCGGCGCGGCACCGTTCACGTATGCAAGCCGCGGAAGGACCGTGACGATGTCGTATTACGAGGCGCCGCCCGGGCTGTTCGACGACCCAGACGAGATGCGGGCGTGGGCGCAAAAGGCGCTTGCGGCGGCGTCCCGCGACTCCATCCGTCGCGGCAGCCCGCCGATGCGGCCAAGGTGAGGCGACAGCCGGTCCGAGCCTTTCGCGCCTTTCCGATGGACTGCCCTTCCGAGTAACCCGGCACCGCCGCACGAGGCTGGAGCCTGGATAGCGGTCATGCGCGTTAGGACCGTGGAGTGGGCCAAGGCGCCCGCGCCGCCTCCAAGCTGGACGGTGCCGAAATGCCGACCTTTCTCGTCGTCCTTAGCTCGACCGTCATCGCCATTCTGGCCTTCCCCTTTTCGCTCGCGATCCTGGCCATGATGGTGCTGAGCACGGCTGTTGCGACGGCGGCCGATTGGCTGCGGGGATTGCTCCAGCGGGCGCCCTGGCGTGTGCGGAAGAACCTGGTCCCAAGCCCGTCCGAGCCCCCGGGTGCCGGGCCCGAGTAGCCGCCGGTCGCGCACCCCGTCCTGATCCGCGGCCGAAATCCGCGACGGCGCCGACGTTCCCATCCCGTCGCAAAAAGAGACGCTGCGCACTCCTGTCGGACATGACGATGCCATTCAATTAGAATGGCATCATCCAAGATCAGGTACGACGTCATGGAAGACGCGGTATGGAAGACACGGTGAAGACCCGGATCGAGCGCGATTCGTTCGGCCCCATCGCGGTGCCCGCCGACCGTTACTGGGGCGCCCAGACCCAACGAAGCCTGGACCTGTTCCGGATCGGCGAGGAGCGCATGCCGGAGCCGCTGATCCGCGCCTTCGGTCTTCAGAAAAAGGCGGCGGCCCTTGCCAACATGGCGCTGGGCGAGCTGGATCCGCGACTGGGCGAGGCAATCGTCGCGGCAGCCGACGAGGTCATCGATGGGCGCCTGTCGGACCAGTTCCCGCTCGTCGTGTGGCAGACAGGCTCCGGTACCCAGACCAACATGAACGTGAACGAGGTGATCGCCAACCGGGCGAACGAAATGCTGGGCAGCCCGCTCGGCAGCCGCAGCCCGGTGCATCCCAACGACCACGTCAATCGCGGACAGTCGTCGAACGACAGCTTCCCGACGGCGATGCATGTCGCCGCCGTCACCGAGATCCATGAGCGCCTGCTGCCCGGCCTCGAACGCCTCAGGACGGCGCTGGACGCGAAGGCCGCGGAATTCGCCCAGATCATCAAGATCGGCCGAACCCATCTGCAGGACGCGGTCCCGTTGACGCTCGGACAGGAGTTCGGCGCATACGCGACGCAGATCCAGCTCGGCATCGCGCGTGTCGAGGCGACCCTGCCGCGCCTCTATGCGGTGGCGCAGGGCGGAACGGCCGTCGGCACAGGTCTCAATGCCCATGTCGCCTTTGCCGCCCGTTTCGCGCAGGAGCTTGCCCGGCTGACGGGCCGGCCGTTCATGCCGGCCACGGACAAGTTCGAGGCGCTGGCCGCGCACGATGCGCTGGTCGAGTGCTCCGGCGCGCTGAACACGCTGGCCGCCTCGCTCATGAAGATCGGCAACGACATCCGCCTGCTCGGCTCCGGCCCCCGCTGCGGATTGGGCGAGCTGCACCTGCCCGAGAACGAGCCCGGCTCGTCGATCATGCCCGGCAAGGTCAACCCGACCCAGGCCGAGGCCCTGACGATGGTGGCGGCGCAGGTGATAGGCAATCACGTAACGATCACGGTGGCCGGCGCGTCAGGTCACCTCGAGCTCAACGTATTCAAGCCCGTGATCATCTATAACCTGCTGCAATCCATCCGCTTATTGGCGGACGCAAGCCGTAGCTTCGCCGATCATTGCATCGCCGGGATTGCGGCGAACACCAAGCGGATCTCGCGGATGGTCGAGGAATCGCTCATGCTCGTCACCGCCCTCAACCCCCATATCGGATATGATAACGCGGCCAAGATTGCGAAATACGCCTACGCGCATGAGATGACCCTGAGGGACGCGGCGGTCAAGTTGGGGCTGGTCACGGCGGAACAATTCGACGACTGGGTGCGTCCGAAAGATATGCTCGGTCCCCGAGAGACATGATTCCCATGGCGGGATCGATCCAAAAACGCTCGGTCATCATTGCCGGTCACCGGACCAGCGTCTCGCTGGAGCCGGAGTTCTGGGCCGCGCTCAAGGAAATCGCGCAGCATCGTGCGCTTTCGATCAACGAGCTCGTGACCGAGGTGGACGGCCAGCGACGCGGGAATCTGTCCAGTGCGCTGCGCGTCTATGTCCTGACCTTTCTGCAGGGTCGGCTCGCCGCGGCGGCCGAGTCACGGGAGGCGGCAACACCCCCGATCAACGAGGGCGTATCGTCCTGACGGCGATTCGCGATCAGGGCTGCGTCCCGTCCGGCGACGGCACCGCGGCCCGCTGACGCCGCAAGTAATCCTGCAGCCGCGCGAAGTCGATCCCGACATGCGCATCGTCGAGACGGCCGGCGAGGGTGACGCCGAGCGGCGGGACGCCATCGCGGTCGCTGACCGGCACCGTCAGCGCTGCATCAATTGTCCGCAGGCCGAGATCGAGCGTCCCGCCGGCCTGCACCACACCGACCTCGGTCTCGACCCGAAGATCCTCGCTGCGCACGACGCCCCGGTCGATGCTTGCCGTCGCCGTCAATCGCTCGTAGCGCGTCGAACCGCCGGAGAGACCGGTCCCGAGAAGCGAGACGATGTCATGCTGCGGCTCGGATCCCCTGAGGCGATCGCGCATCGCCATCAGGTCGGCCCCTGCGATCGATCCGTTCCGCCCGGCCACGGTCAGGGTCCCCGAGACCATCGCCCAGGACGGTGCGGCGGTCCCCGCCTCGATCGACAGGTCTGCGCGCAGATCGCCGCGTCCGGCGACCGCACCGCTGCCGGTCAGATGCTTGACCATCCGCGCCAGATCGACGTCTGTCAGCATCAGCGTTCCGGCGATGGGCTGCCGCGGGTCGTCGAGCCGCATCGCGAGTTCGAGCGTGCCATCGTAGAGCCGCCCCTGCAGGCGGGTTGCGACTGCTGCGCCCGGTTGGGACTCGATCGACAATCGGGCCTCCTCGACCGCCTGGTCGCCGAGGTCGAGTTTCGACGCGCTCAGATGCAGTTCCGTCGCAACGGGCAGACTCGCAGCCCGCAGCGTGGCGACGACCGGCGCTTCGAACGGCAGCACACCAGCCGAAAGATCGGCATGCAACTGCGGCCGCGGCAGGAGCTCGAGGCGCGCATTTCCGCTGAGCTCGACCTCGCCGAGCGCGAAGGCGAGGTTCTCGACAACGATTCCGTCGCCGGGTCCGGCCCGCATATGTCCGCGTGCACGCAACGGCGGCGCGACATCCGGAAGCGGAATGTCGGCAAGACGCAAGAGCCGGCCCGGCTCCGGCGCGTCGAGCTCCACATCGAGCGCGAGCGCGGGATCGCTCGACAGGCTGTCGACGCGACCCGACGCGCGGAGCGACGCCCCGGCGATATCACGCAAGTTGAGCGCGCGGATATCGAGCCCGTCACGATTCAGCGTGGCGTCGAGAGCGACGTCCCGAATCGCGATGCCGGCCGCCGTCACGAAACCGGCCTGAAGCCGGAGGTTGGCATCGCATGCACTGATGACCTCGCGAAGCGAACGGCCCTGACTGTCCGCCCCGGTACCTGCACCGGTGCCCGGAGCGCCGACATAGCCGTCCAGATTGAGCTGGTCGAGCGTAAGATCGATTCCGAATCCCGGCCGCGGACCCGGTACGAACGCAACACCGCCTCTCAGGCGTGAGCTGTCGATGCGGACGTCGATGCCCGTGAACTCGAGATGATCCAGGCGACCCGCGATCCTTGTGCTGCCCTCGATCCGGCGCAGCCGGTCTGCCGGTACCGCCCCGGCCTCGACGCCGAACCACCGGAGCAACCCTCGAAGATTGTCCGATTGGAACGTGGCTGCGCCCTCCACACGCGCCGACCCGCCATCGAACGTCAACTGGCCAAACCCGGAGAACTCGGTTTCACCCGGCAGCACGGCGGCAACCTCGTTGACGACGAGCTCGCCGCGGCTAAGTGCAGCATTCAGGCGGGTCTGGCGGATAATCGCGCCGTGCACGCCAATGGCTTCGATCGCGACGTCGATCGAGGCGTCGAGATTTTTCGGCACGGCGGCACGGAGAGCCTGCGGCACGGCCGGGATGCGCGTCACCACGGCACCATCGGTCTGCGGCCGGCCGTTGCCCGGCGCCGGCGTCGCGGCCCGTGTGCCCGGGCGCAGGCGGTCGAGGTCGAGCCACGTCATCGTCAAGGCCAGATCGACCACCGGAGTCGCCGCCAGGCGGACGCTGACCGCGCCCGTCGCGCTCATCTCACCAAGCCGGATCGCGAGATCATTGGCTGCAAAGTCGACGCCGTCCGACGTCATTTCCGCCGAAGCGGAAAACGGCTGGTCGAGAACGCCCGGCGCCATGCCATCGCCGAACGCCGCCTCGAGACCCATGGCGCGCACGGCCGCGGCCAGATCCGCCCCCTCGATCTGGACGCGGCCGCGCATCCCGGCATTGTCGCCCACCCCCCCGGTTCCGCGGATCGTCGCGCGCGCAAGGCCGGGGCGAAGCGTGACCGTCGCCGCGAACGGACGTGCGCCGGCCGCGGCGCGATCGCCGACCGCGACATCGAACTCGAGCGGCGCGCCCGCCGCCACGGCCGAGCCGTTGATCCGCAGGCCACCCGCCTCCGCGACCAGGATGCGCGCCCGGACGTGCTCGACGGTCTCGCGAACGTTCCCTGCGGCATCGGACCAGACGACGCGGCCGTCGTCGATATCGGCGCGTTCGAAGCGGAGAGCCCAATCGTCCATCGCCAATGCCGGCAGAGACGGCCCGGCCGCCCGCACGATGATCTCGGGCTCGACGAGCCTCAACCGCTCCAGCGTGGGTCGATCGTCGAACAGCGCTCCCCAACCCAGCTCGAACTCGACCAGTCGCACGGTGACGCTGGGACCTGCCTGTTGCGGCGCTTCGGCCAGCAGCACCTGGCCTGCGCGAATGCGCGGGGACGGAAAGAACACGACATCGACCGCCCCTTCGATCGTGGCAGGCCGTCCCGTCGCGGCCTCGAGCCGGCGCGCGATTTCGGCACGGTAGACGCTCGCATCCACCAGCCACGGCGCGAGCGCGATGGCGAGCGCGGCGACGCCCAGCGCGAGGCCCACGACGACAAACAGCCGCCTCACGCGATTCTCCCGCCCCTGTGCCCGGGACCGACGTCCCGGAAATCGACGCTCGAACCCATCATTTATCTTTCGCCGTAAGTATATGCGCCCGGCGCGCCGGGCCGATGCAGCCGTTCGAGCGCGCCGCGCACGGAGTCGCCGCCGCCATCAAATCCCGGACATGCAGGTGGGATGGCGAAATCAGACCCGCAGGATCTTGCCCGGATTCATGATGTTGTCGGGGTCGAGGGCCCGCTTCACGGCGCGCATGACGCTGAGCGCCTCGCCATGCTCGGCGATCAGGAAATCGACCTTCCCGTAACCAACGCCGTGCTCGCCCGTGCACGTCCCGTCGAGCGCCAGTGCCCGCTTCACGAGGCGGTCGTTGAGGCGTTCGGCCTCGGCAACCTCCTTGGGATCCGACGGATCAAGCAGAATGGTGAGATGGAAGTTGCCGTCGCCGACATGGCCGACGATCGGCGCCATCAGGAACGATTCCTGGATGTCCTTCTTCGTCTCGGCAATGCACGCGGCGAGATTCGAGATTGGAACGCAGACATCCGTCGCCCATAGCTGGCAGCCGGGCCTGAGCGTCCTGTTGGCATAGGCCGCATCGTGCCGGGCCTGCCAAAGGCGCGTGCGCTCCTCGGGAGCGGTCGTCCAGACGAAATCCGCGCCGCCATGCGCCGCCGCGATCGCCTGGACCATTTCGGCCTGCTCCTTTACGCCGGCAGCCGTGCCGTGGAACTCGAGCCACAACGTCGGGGCGACCGACAGGCTGTCCAGCTTCGAATAACGCCTGATCGCCTCCATCTGGACGTCGTCGGCAAGCTCGATGCGCGCAACCGGAATGCCGGACTGGATCGTCTCGATCACGGTATCGACGGCCTTCTCGACCGAAGGGAAAGAGCACATCGCGGTCGAGATCGCCTCGGGAATACCGTAGAGCCGCAACGTAAGCTCGGTGATGACGCCGAGCGTGCCCTCGGACCCGACGAACAGACGCGTGAGGTCATACCCCGCGGAAGATTTGCGGGCGCGCCGCGCCGTGCGGATCACCCGGCCGTCGGCCAGCACGACCTCGAGGGACAGCACGTTCTCGCGCATCGTGCCGTAACGGACGGCATTGGTGCCGGAGGCCCGCGTCGCCGCCATGCCGCCGAGCGATGCATCGGCACCCGGATCGATCGGAAAGAACAGGCCTGTGTCCCGCAAATACTCATTGAGCTGCTTGCGCGTAACGCCCGGCTGTACCCGAACGTCCAAATCCTCGACGTTCACCGCGAGGATCTGGTTCATCTGGCTTACGTCGATGCAGATCCCGCCGCGGAGCGCCGCCACGTGCCCCTCGAGCGACGTACCGGTCCCGAATGGGACGACCGGGACGCGATGGCGCGCGCAGATCCTGACAACCGCGCTCACCTCCTCCGTCGAGCGGACGAAGGCCACGGCGTCCGGCGGCATCGAGGGGTGGTACGATTCATCCCGCCCGTGCTGCTCGCGGACGGCAGCGGCCGTCGACAGGCGGTCGCCCAGGACGGCCTTAATCTCCGCGATGGCGGCATCGCGGGCGGCGGGTTCGACGGGATCCGCGGTAACGGGTATGGCCATACGTGTTCACTCCTGCTGTCACGAGCAAACTAGGTCAACCTCGGCCCTGGCGCAATCGACCCTTCCGCCCCCAGCGGAACCGCCCCGGAGACGGTACCCGGACGCCCCGCGTCGCCAGCCTGGCGAGCGATGTGGACCGAGGATACCCAGGGTATCAAAATACGGGACAAGGGGCCGTCGGCCGCAACGCCCGAGCGACATATGAACACCACGACGCGCGACCTGAGGCTCGATTTCTTCCGGGGCTTGAGTCTCCTCTTCATCTTCGTCGACCACATTCCCGGCAACGCGTTCTCCTACGTCACGCTGGCGAATCTCGTGTTCAACGATGCGGCCGAGGTTTTCGTCTTCATCTCGGGCTACACCGCCGCGATCGTGTTCGGCCGAATGGCGTTGCGCAGCGGCACCACGTTCGCCGTGGTGCAGGTCCTGAGCCGGTGCTGGACGCTGTACGTCGCGCATATCTTCCTGTTCGTGCTCTTCACGGCGCAAGTCGCCTATACGGCGGAAAAATTCGCGAACCCCATGTTCGTCGACGAGATGAAGGTCGCCGCCTTCCTCGACGAGCCACATGTCGCCATCACGAAGGCGCTGTTGCTTCAATTCCAACCGATGTTCATGGGCATCCTGCCGCTCTACATCGTTCTTCTGCTCGGCTTCGCGGCGGTGTTGCCGGTCATCCATCGTCGCGGAACCGTGATCATCACGGCCTCGGCGATACTCTACGCGGCGACGCTCCTCTTCGAGCTCAACCTGCCCGCCTACCCCGACGGGCACTGGTTCCACAATCCCTTCGCCTGGCAGATCCTGTTCGTCATTGGCGCGCTGTGCGGCATTCACGCCGGATCGGATCGGCTGTCGTTCCTCGGCGACAAGCGGCTGTTCGCCGCCGCAGCCATATTCCTGACCGTGTCCATCGTGACCAAGCTGCTCCTCACCCTGGACAATTTCGTCGACATCGTCCCTGCCGTCGTCGTCGAGGGGATCTGGCTGTTTCTGGACAAGACGAGCCTGGGGCCGCTGCGGCTGCTCAATTTCCTGGCACTTGCGGCCGTCGTCGTGCGTTTCGTGCCGCCGGACTCGCCGGTCGTGAACGCGACGGCCTCGCGAGCGATCGTGCGGTGCGGCCAGCATTCGCTCTATATCTTCTGTCTCGGTATTCTGCTGTCCTATCTCGGCCACTTCATTCTGACCGAGATCGACCACTCGCTCGTGCTCCAGTTCACCGTTTCGGCCGGCGGAGTCCTCGTCATGTTTGCTGCCGCCGCGTTCCTTTCGTGGGCCAGGGCACAGGGCCGCGCGACCGCGGCCGCCCATGCAAGCCCTGAGACCAAGATCGCTCGACAGGGGGGAGAATAGCGATGCACAGGATTGCGCGGCTGGTCTGCGCTTCGGGGTTCGGGGCGATGATTGCCGTCGGCCCCGGCTTCGCTTCGGACCATGGCAATGCCGAATGGAGCTGTGCCGTGGAAGAGAAATTGACCGAGGCAGCGCCTCTCCTGCCCCGGGCGGCGAAGAGTATCGCCGGTGGCAAGACGCTGAAGATCGTCGCCTTGGGCTCGTCTTCGACGCTCGGAACAGGCGGCAGCGGCGCGTCAACCGCGTGGCCTGCGCGGCTCGAAATCGAGCTCGAGCGGCGACTGGCGGGAGTCGACGTCACGGTCGTCAACAAGGGCATGGTACGCCAGTCCGTCCCGCAGATGCTCGCCCGGATCCAACGGGACGTCATCGCCCAGCAGCCCGATCTCGTGGTCTGGGAAGCCGGCACGAGCGAGGCCGTGCGCGGAGTCGACGTCGAAGTCCTGACAGAAGGGCTGCTGACCGGAATAGACAAGCTGACCCAGGCGGGAATCGAAGTCATCCTGATGGATATGCAGTACGCCCGGAACACGGCGCGACTGATCAATTTCCAGCCCTATGTCGAGGCGGTCGATCGCGCCGCCGCGATGCGGGACGTCTACGTCTTTCCGCGCTATGAGCTGATGCGGGAATGGGTCGAGAGCGAGCAGGTGAGTTTCGAGGACAAGACGCGCGAGCAAGCGGTCAGGATTGCCGATGACGTCTATGCCTGTATCGCGAAGAATCTGGCCGCCGTGATCTCGCATAGCCTGCAACGAAACTAGGCGGCCGCACGTCAGGACGCCGTGTACGACCAACGCAAAGGCACGAGGAGGCAAACATGGCGGTTGTCACGCCGGCGCCGCAGTTGGGCACCAAGGCACCAGATTTCGATCTCGAAGCGACGGACGGTCGGCGCTACCGGTTGGCCGACGTCAAGGGGCCGAATGGCACGCTGGTCATGTTCATCTGCAATCACTGCCCATACGTGAAGGCGGTGCTCGACGACATCATTCAGGATGTGCGCGATCTCGAGCCGCTCGGCGTCAAGGCGATCGCCATCATGTCCAACGATCCGGCGGCGTATCCCGAGGATTCCTTCGAGAACATGCGAAGGATCGCCGAGGCCAAACGATTTCCGTTTCCCTACGCCATCGACCGCTCGCAGGACGTCGCGCGTGCCTATGGCGCCGTCTGCACGCCGGATTTCTTCGGGTTCGACCGCGACCTCGACCTGCAATACCGCGGGCGGATCTACGAGATGCGGAGCCTGCAACGGACACCGGGCAGTGCGCGCGAACTGTTCGATGCGATGGCCGCGATCGCACGCACCGGACGCGCACCGGCCACGCAGTTTCCGAGCATGGGCTGTTCGATCAAATGGCGCGGCTAGGGTGCCGCTCAGCGGCCGGCGTGTGCCGTCGCACTCCCCGCACCTGAGATCATGCGCGCGACGAGCCAGCCGGTGCAGGCGTAGCTCTGATCCGTCAGATGAAGCCCGTCGCGGCCGATCATCGTCGCGAGCGTGAACTGGCCGGTCTGGATCCAGTGTCGCATGATTTGGTACCGCGGAAACATCGGAATCCGCTCCGCCGCCGCAATGGCCCGAAGTTTCTCGACATAGGCCATGCGGTTCGGCGCCGCCTCGAACCGCGGCGCGAATTGCGGCCCCATCAACATGATCTCGATCCCGGCGCTGCGCGCCATGGCAATGCCTTGGTGCACGTCCCGGGCAAATTGGTCGATGTCGCTGCGGCCGAGCGCGCTGTTCGTTCCCGTTTGCCAGATGATCAGATCCGGTTTCGTCTCGACGGCATCGCGTCTGAAGCGCGCGACCATTCCGGTCGACGTGTCGCCGGGTACCCCCCTGTTGACGACCGTGATGCTGGACTGAGGAAACAGGCGCTCGAGGCTCGCTTCGAGTCGGCTTGGGTAGCTCGCGCTCCGGGCGGAGGCACCCGTCCCGAACGTCGATGACGAGCCGATGGCAACGATCCGCACTGCCTCGCCGCGACGGAGCTTGCCCAAGGTCCGCGGCACGCCATGGGGACTTGCGACCATGTCGCCCGGCACGCCGCAGACGGCCGACAGCGCGTCAGGCTCCTCCGCAACGGCAATTCCGGAAGGTGCGACCAGCCCCAAAATGACGAGGAGTCCGGCGGCAAGGTGTCGCCGGCCGGGTATATGAAGCGCGCTGCGCCGATACTGCGCGGCAGGAATCCGCATGCAGGCGACATGCTCGCCTGTTGATGAAGATTCCGTCAAGCCGGCGATAGCTTCACCACTGAATCGCGCAGGACGCAGGCGACGACAGGCTACTCGAAGGTCTCCGGCCTGGCCGGCGACATCCGCGACGTCGAAAGCCCCAAGATCGCCAGGGTCGCGGCGCGGCGCAGGCCCCAGCCCGCGCCGCCAGACGAACAAGCCACCCGACCGGCACGCCTACTCCGCCGCCCTCGCGAGCGCATTGCCGTAGCCACCGCCACCCGGAGTCTCGATCACGAACACGTCGCCGGGTTCGAGTTCCGCCTTGCCGGTGGCGGCGAGCTCGATGCGCGTACCGTCGGTGCGCTCGACCCAGTTGCGGCCCACCGCGCCCGGCTCGCCGCCCGCAAGACCGAAGGGCGGCACGCGGCGTCGGTTCGCGAGGATCGCGGCCGTCATCTTCTCGCGGAACCGGATCCGCCGCACGACGCCGTCGCCGCCCCGGTGGAGGCCCCGTCCACCGCTCCCCCGACGGATGCGGAAGGACTCGACGAGCACGGGGAAACGCCACTCAAGCACTTCCGGATCGGTGAGGCGCGAATTCGTCATGTGCGTATGCACGGCGTCGGTACCGTCGAAGTCCGGGCCGGCGCCGGAGCCGCCGCATACGGTCTCGTAATACTGATGACGCTCGTTGCCGAACGTGAAGTTGTTCATCGTGCCCTGCGCGCCCGCGAGCACGCCGAGCGCGCCGTAGAGCGTGTCGGTCACGACCTGCGACGTCTCGACGTTGCCTGCCACGACGGCCGCCGGATATCGCGGCTTCAACATGCAGCCGTCGGGAATGATGACCTTGAGCGGCTTCAGGACACCGGCGTTCATCGGGATCTCGTCTTCGACAAGCGTCCGGAAGACATAGAGAACCGCCGCCATGCACACCGCGGCGGGTGCATTGAAATTGGTCGGGCGCTGCGGCGAGGTACCGGTGAAGTCGATCACGGCCGTGCGGGCCGCCTTGTCGATCGAGATCTTCACCTTGATGACGCTGCCGTCGTCCATCTCGTAGGCGAAGCTGCCGTCCTTGAGCACGTCGAGGACGCGACGGACCTGCTCCTCCGCGTTGTCCTGCACGTGCTGCATGTAGGCGCGCACGACGTCGAGGCCGAAATGGGCGACCATCTTGCGCAGCTCCTGCACGCCCTTCTCGCAGGCCGCGACCTGAGCCTTGAGGTCGGCAATGTTCTGCGCCGGATTGCGCGCCGGATACTTGCCCGAACGCAGCAGTTCGAGCATCTCCGCCTCGCGGAAACGGCCCTGCTCGACCAGCAGGAAGTTGTCGATCAGCACGCCCTCTTCCTCCACCGTCGTGGAGTCGGGCGGCATGGAACCGGGTGTCAGTCCCCCAATATCGGCATGATGGCCGCGCGAGGCGACGAAGAACAGGATCTCCTTGCCGGCCTCGTCGAACACCGGCGTCACGACCGTGACGTCCGGCAGATGCGTGCCGCCGTTGTATGGCGCGTTCAGCACATAGACATCGCCCGGGCGCATCGTGTCGCCGCGCGCACGCTTCACGGCCGCGACACTCTCGCCCATCGAGCCCAGATGCACCGGCATGTGCGGCGCATTGGCGATGAGCTGCCCGTCGCGGTCGAACAAGGCGCAGGAGAAGTCCAGCCGTTCCTTGATATTGACGGAGTACGCCGTGTTCTGCAGCGCCACGCCCATCTGCTCGGCTATGGACATGAACAGGTTGTTGAACACCTCCAACATCACCGGATCGACCTGCGTGCCGACGGCAACCTTACGGGCGAGCGGCACGACGCGCTTCAGAACCAGATGGTTGCGCGGCGTCACCTCGGCGCGCCAGCCGGGCTCGACGATGGTGGTCGCGTTCTTCTCCGCGATGACCGCGGGGCCGGTCACGATCATGCCGGGCTTCAGCCCGTCGCGGTCGTAGACCGGCGTGTCGTGACTTTCTCCTTCTGCATACATGGCGATACGTGCACGCGGCGCGGGCGGCTCGCTTTCCTTCGCAAGCGGCAGCACGGGATCATTCGCGGTTTCGGTCCGGCCGACGACTTCGACCGCGACCGCCTCGACGATGATACGCTTGCCGGGCATCGTGAAGCCGTAGCGCTGCCGGTGCGCGGCTGCGAACGCCTCTGCGACCTCCGCGCGGGTGCCATGGTCGACGACCAGGGTGGAGTCCGTGCCTTCGTATTTGAGGTGCAGCTTGCGCTGGACCTCAATATGGTCGTCGGGGATTCCCTGGCGCCGCATCTCGTCCATGCCGTCGCGCCCCAGGGTGGCGAGATCGGCCTCGAGCGTCGGCATCAGCGCGTCGTCAAGCACGGCTTCCACCGCCTTCTCGCGCATCACGCGCAGGTCGGCCAAACCCATGCCGTAGGCGGACAGCACGCCCGCGAGCGGATGCACGAACACCGTGGTCATGCCCAGCGCATCGGCGACGCGACAGGCGTGCTGCCCGCCCGCGCCGCCGAAGGTACACAGCGCATACTCGGTCACGTCGAAGCCGCGTTGCACCGAGATCTGTTTGATCGCGTTCGCCATGTTCTCGACCGCGATCTTCAGGAAACCGTCGGCAATCTCCTCGGGCGTGCGACGCTCGCCCGTCGCCTTGGCCACGTCCTCGGCCAGGGCCTCAAACTTCGCGCGCACGATATCGGCGTCGAGCGGCTGGTCGCCGTTCGGACCGAAAACTTTGGGGAAGAACGCCGGCTGGATCTTGCCGACCATGACGTTGGCGTCGGTAACGCAGAGTGGCCCGCCGCGCCGGTAGCAGGCGGGGCCCGGATTGGCACCCGCGCTCTCCGGCCCCACGCGGAAGCGTGCGCCGTCGAAGAACAGGATCGAACCTCCGCCGGCCGCCACGGTGTGGATCTTCATCATCGGCGCACGCATGCGCACGCCGGCGACCAGCGTTTCGAACGCCCGTTCGTACTCGCCGTTGTACAGCGCGACGTCGGTCGACGTCCCGCCCATGTCGAAGGTGATGATCCGGTCGAATCCGGCCATCGTCGCGGTCCGGACGGCGCCGACGATGCCGCCTGCCGGCCCCGACAGGATCGAGTCCTTGCCCTGGAAGAACCGCGCGTCGACGAGGCCGCCGTTCGACTGCATGAACATGAGCCGCGGCCCTTCGCCATCGGCCGTCCCGCCCCGGATCTCACCGGACACCCGGTCGACGTAACGGCGCAGAATCGGCGAGACGTAGGCATCGACGACGGTCGTATCGCCGCGCCCGACGATCTTCATCAGCGGGCTGACCTGATGCGAGACCGAAATCTGTGTGAACCCGATCTCCCGCGCGATCTCGGCCAGCATGAGTTCGTGCTGCGGATAACGGTAGCCGTGGAGAAGGACGATGGCGACGGCGCGGATGCCGTCATCGTAGGCGCGCTGGAGCTCGCGCCGGGCCGATTCCGTCTCGAGCGGCGTCAGGACCTCGCCCTGCGCGGACATGCGCTCGGCGATCTCCACCACACGCTCATAGAGCAGCTCGGGAAGGATGATGCGGCGCGTGAACAGCTTCGGCCGGTTCTGGTAGGCGATGCGGAGCTGGTCGGCAAAACCGCGCGTGATGGCAAGAACCACGCGTTCGCCCTTGCGCTCGAGCAGCGCGTTCGTCGCGACCGTCGTGCCCATCTTGACGGCCTCGATCGGGGCGTCCGTAAGCGGCGCGCCGGACGGAAGGCCGAGCAGCTCGCGAATGCCCTGGATCGCGGCATCCCGGTAACGTTCGGGATTCTCCGAAAGGAGCTTATGGGTCAGAATCGCCCCATCGGGGCGCTTGGCCACGATGTCGGTAAACGTACCACCACGATCGATCCAGAACTGCCAGCCGGAAGCCATTGAATTCATGCGATCAGACTTAAAAATGCGTCGAGCGCGGTGTTATCGTCGAATCCGGATGCCTGCGCAACTCCGACCGGCGCACGCCCGGACATCCGTGGCGGCACGCCGCGGTGAAAAGCGGCCCACCGTCCCGGCACGATCCTGCCGAATTCCATGTTCGAGGCCCCGATGACCGCAGAAAAATCCTCGTCCGCGCGCGAACGGCTCGAAGCCTGCCTTGCCCGCATCGCCGATCCCCGCGGCGAGGGCAGCCGCACGTTTCTGAAAGTCTATACGGAATCCGCCCGTGCCGCAGCCGACGCGGCGGACGCCCGCGCACGGACCGGTACCCGGCTGGGGCCGCTCGACGGCGCCATCGTCTCGATCAAGGACCTGTTCGACGTAGCGGGTGAACCGACTACGGCCGGTTCGGTCGTCCGGCGGAACTCACCCCCGGCGGATTGGGACTGCCCGGTGGTCCAGCGCCTGCGTGCGGCGGGGGCCGTGATCGTCGGCAAGACGAACATGACCGAGTTCGCGTACTCCGGCATCGGCCTGAACCCGCATTACGGCACGCCCGGCAATCCGGCCGATCGGGCACGCGTCCCCGGCGGCTCGACGTCGGGCGGTGCCGTATCCGTTGCCGACGGCATGGCCGAGATCGCGATCGGCTCCGATACCGGCGGTTCCGTCCGAATCCCTGCCGCGTTCTGCGGCATCGTCGGTTTCAAGCCGACACAGTTCCGCGTGCCGCGCGAGGGGGTCTTTCCCCTTTCCTTCACGCTCGACTCCATCGGTCCCATGGCACGCTCGGTCGCCGACTGCGCCGTCGCGGATGCGATCATGGCCGGTGAGATGCCGCGTGCGATCGAACCGGCCCCCCTGTCGGGCCTCCGGCTCGGACTGCCGAAGGTTCTGATCGAGCCACAGACCGACGCGGCGGTCGGGACCGCCTTCGGGCGTGCATTGGCACGGCTTGCCAAGAAAGAGGTCCGCCTCCTCGACACGGATCTCGAGCCCTTCCTGGCACAGATGGCGAAGGCGAATGCGGCCGTCAAAGGCGGGATCGCCGCGCCCGAGGCCTATGCTTATCACCGCGGTCTGATCGAGCAGGCCGGCACCCGATATGACCCGCGCGTACGCATGCGCATCGAACGCGGCCGCGAGGTATCGGCCGCCGATTACATCGAGGTCATGCGGCTGCGCGCGACGCTCGTCGCCGCAATGGACGATCAACTCGCCGACCTCGACGCCCTGCTCATGCCGACCGTGCCGGTCGTCGCACCCCGGATCGACGACCTGGAAAGCGACGACGAGTTCTGGCGCACGAATGCCCTGGTGCTCCGCAACACGTCCGTTGCCAATTTCTTCGACCTCTGTGCCATCTCCCTGCCGATTCCGGACGCCGGTCCGCTTCCGGTCGGCCTCATGCTCGTCGCGCGGCACGGCGCCGACCATCGACTTCTGCGCATCGCCGCCACCATCGAGGCAGCCCTAGGTTAGAGAAAGCCCGTCGGCGGGCCTTCGCATCAGTCGAGCGAGAGCTTCATGCCGACGTGGCTCGCGACGAATCCGAGGTTCTCGTAGAACCGGTGCGCGTCCGGCCGGCTTTTGTCGGTCGTCAGCTGCACCAGCCGGCAGCCCTGCGCGCGGGCGCATTCGATCGCCGCGCGGATCATACGCTCTCCGATCCGCCGCCCCCTCAACCGCGCGTCCACCCGAACGCCTTCGATCTGCCCGCGCGTCATTCCCATGCGCGACAAACCGGGAATGACCGTCAGCTGCAGACACCCGACGATCTGCCCGTCGAGTTCGGCGACGATGATCTCGTTGCCGGCCTGCGCCGCGATCGCATCGAACGCCTGCTGATAGGCCTCCGGCAGCGGATCCTCGTATCGCTCCCGCGTTGCGCCGAGCGGGTCGTCGGCAAGCAGACGCACGATCGCAGACAGATCTTCGCGCCGTGCGGACCGGAACCGTATTTCCTGATTGGGGACATTGCTCATGCTGAACTGTCGTCGCTCGTTTTCGATTTTTCGATCGCTTCGCGGGCGCAGCATAACCGACCGCAACCAACCTGCCATCTCCGGACCCGACATACCGCCTGCGCCGACTCGGCATTGCGAATCGTGGCGAAGCCGTGCATTTTTACCCGTACAACCGGCGCGACCGGCATCGTTGCAACCGAGCCAGATGGGAGGACATGACGTGAAACCCTCTTCCGCATTCGCACGCGGCGCCGCCGCGCTGCTCCTTGCCGCCGCCTGCACCGTCGCCGGCGCCGACGTTTCGATGGCGCAGGAGATCAAGATCTCGCATCAGTGGCGCCAGGGAACGGACGCCCGCGACCGCGCAACGCGCGTTTTCGTCGAAGAAGTCAACAAGCGCGACAAGAATATCAAGTTCCGCATCTATCCGGGCAGCTCGCTCAACATCAAGCCCGTGGCGCAGCTCGACGCGATGCAGGCCGGTACGCTGGAAATGGCCGTGTATCCGCTGACCTACGCGGTCGGCAAGGTGCCGGAATTCTCGATCACGATCATGCCCGGAACCGTCACGAGCCTCGAACACGCCATGCGGATGAAGGGCACCAAGTTCCACCAGCGACTTCAGGAGGTGGCGGAGCAGAAGGCCGGGATCCGGATCATCACGTGGTGGTGGCTGCCCGGCGGCTTCGCCAGCAAGGACCGGGCGATCGGCGGCCCCGAGACGGTCAATGGGCTGTCGATGCGTGCGGCCGACCCGACCTTCGAGGCGATGCTGAAAAGCGCGGGCGCCTCGGTCCACAACATGCCCTCGACGGAGATCTACCCGGCGCTGCAATCCGGCGTCCTGAATGCGACTCTGACCTCGGCCGAGACGTTCGTCAGCATGCGGATCTACGAGCAGACGAAGCACGCGACCGTGGGTGGCCCTTACACGCTTTGGATGCTTCTGCAGCCGCTCGTCATGGCGAAGTCCGCCTGGGACAAGCTCACGCCCGAACAGCAGAAGATCTTCCAGGAGGCGGCCGACAAGAGCGACGCCTTCTTCAACGATCTTCAGGACGACGCGACCAAGAAGATGAAGGAAGCCTTCGAGAAGGCGGGCGCGCAGGTCCGGCAGTTGAGCAAGGAGGAATACGACGCGTGGCTCGAACTCGCCAAGAAGACGGCCTGGGCCGACTATGAAAATCTCGGGCCGACCGCGAAGGAGCTTCTCCAGCTCATCACGCAGGTGAAGTAGGATAAACCTGTCGTCGGGGCGGGATCATGGTCCCGCCCCGTTCCCTTTCGGAGACAATTACCATGCACGGTTTCGTGCGCTTCGTCGACGGGCTCTCCGTCGTCTGCGCCGTGGTTGCGTCTATCCTCCTGACGGGTGCCGTCCTCGTCGTGACCTGGATGGTGATCATTCGCGCTCTCGGTTACTCCTCGTACTGGGAGATCGAATTCGCCGTGTACCTGATGGTTGCGGCCGTGTTCCTGGGCTCTCCGTACTGCCTCAAGACGAACGGGCATGTTTCGGTCGACCTGCTGCCGACCCTGCTTCCTGCCGGTTCCGCCCGGACGGTCGTCGCCGTCGTATCGGTCGTCGGCCTGATCGTCTGCCTGTACCTGACCTATGTCGGGGCCGAACTGACCCTTCATAGCTGGGCGACGGGCGAAACCAGCGGCTCGCTCTGGGCGCCGCCGCGCTGGCCAATGTTCATCATGATGCCGCTCGGCCTCGGCCTGACCGCGCTGCAATACGTGGCCGAACTCGTGCGCCTGCGGAATCAGTCCCCCGGGAGTGAACCGTGACCGAGACGCAGATCGGAATTCTCCTGCTCGTCGTTACGCTCGTCGTCCTGTTCTCGGGACTGCCGATCGCATGGGGCCTGGCGCTCATCGCCGTCGCCTTCCTGGCGATCTTCGAGGGCCCGACAGCCCTTGGAGTCGTCGCGATCACGTTCATGGACGAGATCAGCTCGTTCGCGCTTCTCACGATCCCGCTATTCGTTCTGTTGGGTGCGGCCATCGGCGTTTCGGCCGCGGGCCGCGATATCTACGAATCGCTCTATCGCTGGCTTTCGCGCGTTCCCGGCGGGTTGGTGATCGCCAATATCGTAGCGTGCGGTCTGTTCGCCGCAGTATGCGGGTCATCGCCGGCCACGGCGGCAGCCATCGGCAAGATCGGTGTGCCGGAGATGCTGAAGCGCGGCGTCCCGCCGGCGCTCGCGACCGGTGCGATCTGCGCCGGCGGAACGCTCGGGATCCTGATCCCACCCTCCGTCACGCTGATTCTCTACGGAATCGCGACCGAGACCTCGATCGGTCGACTCTTCCTGGCGGGCGTCGTGCCCGGTGCGATGCTCGTCGTCATGTTCTCCCTCTACGCCTGGATCATGTCGATGATCGGCCAACGGGCCGAAGCGGCGCCGCCCGTCCAGACCTTCACGCTCAAGGAGAAGATGGAGGGGATGTGGCGGGTCACGCCATTCATCGCGATCATCGTCGCCATCGCCTACTTCATGTACGGCGGCTTCGCCACGCCGTCCGAGATTGCGGCCATCGCGGCGTTCCTCGCCCTCGTTCTCGTCGTCGTCATCTACCGGACGTACAAGCTGCAGGACTTCTGGGCGATCTTCCGGGATACGGTTCGCGAGTCGACGATGATCCTGATGATCATCGGTGCCGCGGCGCTGTTCTCGTATATGATGTCGCTGCTTTACCTGACCCAGACGGCTGCCGAGGCGCTCGTCAGCCTCGAGATGAACCGCTGGGTACTGATGTTCGCCATCAACGTTTTCCTGTTGATCGCCGGATGCTTTCTCCCGCCGGTCGCCATCATCCTCATGGTGATGCCGATCCTGATCCCGGTGCTCGAAGCCAACGATTTCGATCTGATCTGGTTCGCGATCATCATGACGATAAACATGGAGGTCGGCCTGATCACGCCGCCCGTCGGACTGAATCTTTATGTCCTGCGCGGCGTCGCGCCACAGGTCTCGCTGCCGACGATCCTGCGCGGGTCGATGCCGTTCGTTTACTTGATGATTGCCGCCATGGTGATCCTCAGCATCTTCCCCGAGCTTGTCTTGTGGCTGCCAAACACCCTGATGGGGCCCGGCCTATAGAAGGCCAATCGACGTGACTGGCCCTATGGCTGATCCCGGTCTATGTTAGCACCCGCACGCCGCGCGTAACGGCCGCGACCGGGCGCCCGTCGTCCACCGATGGGTCGGACGGTCGTTCCACTGTCATTTGGACATGATCTTTCGGGTTCCCGCCGGACCCGGTCCGGCAGGATCCTGGCCGTGCGAATACGGCGAACGGATGCGGAGACGAGACAGACCATGCGCGAGCACAAGATCGCGGCAATTCCCGGTGACGGCATCGGCGTCGAAGTCATCGAAGCCGGCCTCAAGGTGCTGGACGTCCTTCAGCAGCGCGATGGCGGCTTCCGCCTGAAGGTGGAACGTTTGCCGTGGGGATCGGACTACTATCGCCGCACCGGCATGATGATGCCGGAGGACGGCCTCGATACGCTGCGGAAGTTCGACGCCATCTATTTCGGCGCCGTCGGCGACCCGCAGATTCCCGATCACGTCACGCTATGGGGCCTGCGTCTCAAGATATGCCAAGGGTTCGACCAATACGCGAACGTGCGGCCAGCACGTATTCTGCCCGGATTGCAGAGCCCGCTGCGAAACTGCGCCCCTGAAGATCTCGACTGGATCATCATTCGCGAAAACAGCGAAGGTGAGTACGCCGGCAACGGCGGCCGCGTGCATCGCGGGCTGCCGGAGGAGGTCGGCACCGAAACCGCCGTGTTCACGCGGACCGGCATCACGCGGATCATGCGGTTCGCATTCGAAATGGCGCAAAAGCGACCGCGGCACCATCTCACCGTGGTCACGAAATCCAACGCGCAACGCCATGCCATGGTGATGTGGGACGAGATCGCCGCCGAGGTGGCAAAGGACTTCCCCGACGTCACCGTCGCCAAAGAGCTGGTGGATGCGATGACGACGCGTATGGTCCTGAAGCCGCAGACGATCGATGTCGTCGTTGCCACCAACCTCCATGCCGATATCCTGAGTGATCTTGCCGCGGCACTGGCCGGCAGCCTTGGCATCGCGCCAACTGCAAACCTGAATCCGTCGCGGCGCTTCCCGTCGATGTTCGAGCCGATCCATGGCTCGGCATTCGACATTGCCGGCAAGGGTATCGCCAATCCGATCGCCACGTTCTGGACGGGCGCGATGATGCTGGAGCATCTTGGTGAGGCGGACGCGTCTGCACGGCTCATGCGCGCCATCGAGATGGTCACCGGCGCCGGCACGCGCCTGACGCCCGATCTCGGCGGCACGGCAACGACCCGCGAGGTGACCGAAGCCGTCTGCGATGCGATCCGCGCGGCCAATTGCTGAGCACGGATAGCGGCGGTGACGATCTGGGGCAGAATTCTCGGCGGCGCCGCCGGCTTTGCCTTGGGCGGCCCCCTCGGCGCCCTGCTCGGCCTCGCCGCCGGATATGGGATCGAGCGGTTGCATGCACTGTCGCGCGACGACGGTGCTGCCGACGATGATCCGACCAAGCAGATCGCCTTTACGATCGCAGTCATCGCCCTCGGCGCCAAGATGAGCAAGGCGGACGGGCGCGTGACGCAGGACGAGGTTCGTGCGTTCCGCGAGGTTTTCCACGTTCCGCCCGATGAAATGCGGAACGTGGCCCGCGTATTCGATCTGGCCAAGCGTGACGTTGCCGGCTATGAAGTCTATGCACGCCAGATCGGCAGGCTTTTGCGCAACGACCAGGGATTGCTTGAGGAACTGATCGATGCGCTGTTCCATATCGCTAAGCAGGGCGGCGGCGTGCAAGCCGTGGAACTGGAATTCCTTGCGAACGTTGCGCGTATCGCCGGCCTGTCGGACGAGCACTTCCAACGGCTGAAGGCATCGCATCTCGACGAAGATGATGGCGATCCCTACGGCATCCTGGGTGTGCCGCGAAACGCGGACGACGACACGCTCCGGCGCGCGTGGAAACGGCTCGTCCGGGAACACCATCCCGATGCCCTTGTCGCCCGCGGTCTGCCGCCGGATTTCATGCGGCTGGCCGAACGGAAACTCGCCGCCATCAACGCAGCTTATGATCGGATTCGCATCGAACGCGGTCAGAAACCCGTCGCGTCCGAGCCGGTTAGTTAGCACGGAATGTCACCACCACTTCTTGCGCTCAAAGGCGCGGCCGTTTCCTTCGGTCGAGGCGCCCTGTTCGACAGTCTCGATATCGGCATCGAGCGTGGCGACCGCGCCTGTCTCGTCGGCCGGAACGGCTCGGGCAAGTCGACGCTTCTCAAAGCTCTCGCCGGCCTGATCGACCTCGATGCCGGCGAACGGTTCGTGCAGCCCGGCGTCACGATCGCGTACCTGCCCCAGGAAACGCCGGTCCGCACCGACATGACTGTGTGGGATCATGTCGCCGAGGCGTTCTCTAGGCCGCCCGAACCGCACCGCATCGAAACCGTTCTGTCGCGCCTGCAGCTCGACGGGAATCGTCGGCTGTCGGAATTGTCCGGCGGGGAGGCGCGACGTGCTTCGCTTGCCCGTACCCTCGCGCCCGAACCGGACATTCTGCTGCTCGACGAACCGACCAACCACCTCGACCTGCCGACGATCGAGTGGCTTGAGCAGTTCCTCCTGGCATACAGGGGCGGATTTTTAGTGATCAGCCACGACCGCGCCTTCCTGACCCGGATCTCGCGTCGGACCTACTGGCTCGACCGCGGCTGCCTGCGCCGGCTCGATCGCAGCTATGCGGATTTCGAGTCATGGTCCGATGCCATCCTCGAGGAGGAAGAGCGGGCGCTCGCCAGGCTCGAACGACGCATCGAGAGCGAGACCGAATGGCTCGGGCGTTCGATCACCGCCCGGCGCAAACGGAACGAGGGCCGCAAACGACGACTGCTCGAGCTGCGGGCACAGCGCGCTGCCTGGATCGGCCCGCAAGGGCGGGTGAATCTTGCCATCGCGACGGAGGAAAGCCGTTCGCGGCTCATGATCGAAGCGGAGGCCATCTCCAAGTACCTGCCCGGCACCGCGCCGGGTGAGCCGCCGCGGGCGATCGTCAAGGAATTCTCCACGCGCATCATGCGCGGCGACCGCATCGGCATCATCGGCCCCAATGGCGCCGGCAAGACGACGCTCGTGCGGCTTCTCACCGGTCAGATCCCGCCGGACACGGGAACGGTGCGGCTCGCCCGGACCGTGCACCCCGCCTATTTCGACCAGCGGCGCGCATCGCTCGATCCCGGCAAGACGCTGTGGCAGACGCTTTGCCCTGAAGGAGGCGACCGGGTCATGGTCCGCGGCCATTCCCGCCACGTGGTCGCCTATCTGCGCGATTTCCTGTTCGACGAGAAACAGGCCAAAGCGCCGGTGGCAAGTCTGTCCGGCGGCGAGCGCAACCGCCTGCTGCTCGCCCGCGTACTGGCCCAGCCGAGCAATCTTCTCGTGCTGGACGAACCGACCAACGACCTCGACATGGATACGCTCGATCTGCTGCAGGAGGTGCTGGACGAGTACGACGGGACGCTGATCCTGGTCAGCCACGATCGCGATTTCCTCGACCGCCTCGTCAACGGCACTTTCGTCCTGCTGGGCGACGGCCGCGTGCGCGAATACGCAGGCGGATACAGCGATTATCTGCGGCAAAGCCGCGGCGACGCGTCAATTGCAACGCCGCGACCGCCGTCGAAGCCGCCCGAGCGGCGGCCGGAGCGGCCCGAGCGCCAGCCACGCGCGCGGCTTTCGTACAAGGAAATGCGCGAACTCGAGGGCCTGCCGGCAGAGATCGAGCGCCTCACGCAGGAGAAGAAAACGCTGGAAGCAATGCTCGCCGACGGCTCGCTCTACCAGCGCGACCGCGCTGCCTTCGAGGATGCCGTCCGGCGCATCGGCACGGTACGCGAGGCGCTTGCCGCGGCCGAGGAACGATGGCTCGAACTCGAGACCCGGCGCGAGGAGCTGGCACGTTCATGAAGCTCACCGACTACGGCCTCGTCCTGTTCGTCATGATCGTCTGGGGTCTCAACTTCGTGGTCGCGAAGTGGGGGCTCGCGCAGATCCCGCCCATCTTCCTGATGGGCCTGCGCTTTTCGACAGTCGCGATCCTCCTGCTCCCGTTCACGAAGATCCCGCGCGACAAGTTGCCCGCAATCGTGGCGCTATCGACCACGCTTGGATGCGTCCATTTCAGCCTGATGTTCACCGGACTCGACGGAGTCGACGCATCGGCGGCGGCCATCGCCATCCAGATCCAGGTGCCTTTTGCGGCGATCCTTGCCGCCTTCATCTTCAACGATCGCCTCGGCTGGCGCCGGATTCTCGGCATGGTTCTGGCTTTCGCCGGCATCGTCATCATGGCCGGCGAGCCGCGGTTCTCGTCGAACCTGCTGCCGCTATTCCTTATCATCGGGGCGTCGTTCATGTGGGCCGTCGCCAATATCCAGATCAAGAAAATGGGCAGCGTCGACGGTTTCGCCCTGAATGCGTATATGAGCCTGTTCGCAGCACCGCAGCTCTTCCTCGTCTCAGCATTCCTGGAGCA
Source organism: Alphaproteobacteria bacterium (assembly GCA_036381615.1). Taxonomy (GTDB): domain Bacteria; phylum Pseudomonadota; class Alphaproteobacteria; order CACIAM-22H2; family CACIAM-22H2; genus CALANV01. Next base: position 162,652 of record DASVCL010000066.1, on the reverse strand, counting down.
TGGCCAACTCGCGTCGCTTGCCGCGGCCGACTGGTGGGCCTACGCGTCGATCCTGTTCATGGCCGTGATGGTGACGATCGTCAGCTACGCCGCGTGGTATCGGCTCCTGCGCCGGTACACGGTGAACCAGACGATGCCCTTCACGCTGCTCGTGCCCGTGTTCGGGGTCCTGTTCGCAGTGTTGCTGCTCGACGAACCGCTCAGTCTGCACGTCCTGATCGGCGGTGCGGTGACGATCGCCGGCGTCGGCATCATCGTGCTGCGGCGGCCCCGCCTTCCGGACCCGGAAGCCGTCTCCAAAACGACCTGAGAGGTGCCGGCCGGCCGCCGCGAACACCCGTTCCCGTTGAGTAAGCCGTGGACAGCGACGCTGGTTGCGCCTAAATCCGTGGACGGTCCCTTTCGCGCCGGCGTCGCACGGCACCTTTTCGACAGGTCGCACCGCGTGATCGACATCTTCGACTGTCCCTCGCCAAATCACGATGCTCGCGCGGACGGTTCGTGCATCGACATGCTTGTCCTCCACTACACGGGCATGGAGACCGGCGAGGCTGCGCTCGCCCGGCTGCGCGATCCCGCAGCGAAGGTCAGCGCACACTATGTGGTCGAAGAAGACGGGCGCGTGTTCCGCCTCGTGCCGGAGTCACGTCGCGCCTGGCACGCCGGCCTGTCGTTTTGGCGGGGGCACCGCGACGTCAACAGTCGCTCGATCGGCATCGAGCTCGTCAACCCGGGGCACGAGTTCGGATACCGTGACTTCCCGCCCGCCCAGATGGCGGCACTCATCCAGCTCATCCGCGACATTACCGCACGGCATCCAATTCCGCCCCGCAACATCGTCGGCCATTCGGACGTCGCACCGACGCGAAAGGCGGATCCGGGCGAGCGGTTCGACTGGTTGCTCCTCGCCCGGAATGGCATCGGCCTGTGGCCATTCGACGTCCCGGCTTCGGCATCGTCCGTCCACCCGCACCGGACCGCGACCCACTCAACGTGTGTCGGCGCGGCGCAGCGTCTGCTGGCGGCCTATGGCTACGACGTGCCGCAGACGGATGTTCTCGACGACGCGACGCGTTGCGTTCTTATTGCTTTCCAGCGCCATTTCCGGCCCGCCTGCATCGACGGGAATCTGGATACCGAGACGTTCGCGCGCCTGACGGCGCTTGCCATGTCAGTATCGTGCGACTGAAGCATTCCTCGATCTACCGATCCGCCATGAAGCTCACCCGCGCCGATCTTCTCCGCAAGCTCGCCGAACTCGGCATCCGTGTCACCACGCAGGATCACCAGCCGGTGTTCACGGTCGAGGAAAGCCGCGAGCTGCATGCGCGGATGCCGGGCATGCATTCCAAGAACCTCTTCCTCAAGGACGCGGGTGGCCGGTTGTGGCTGGTGACGGCGGAAGCCGACCGCCGGATCGATCTGAAGACCCTGCATCGGCGCATCGGCGCCAAGCGGCTGTCCTTCGGAAAACCGGAACTCCTGCGCGAGACTCTCGGCGTCGAGCCCGGCTCCGTGACGCCTTTCGCCCTTATCAACGACACGCAACACCGCGTGACGTTCGTGCTCGACAAGGCGATGGTCGGCGCCGAGCTTCTGAACTTCCATCCGCTGGAAAACACCGCCACGACGGCGATCTCGCCCGACGATTTCCTCCGGTTCCTGAAGGCGACCGGACATCCGCCGCTGATCGTCGATCTGGAGGGGGACGGCGAGGCGCAAGATTGACGCCCTGCCCGGAAATGCCTACGTAACGGTGTGCCAGACGACCGGATGGCCGCGGCCTTGCGCCTGCGAGGTCGAGGAAAGTCCGGGCTCCACGGAAACGAGGGTGCCGGGTAACGCCCGGCGGGGGCGACCCCAGGGAAAGTGCAACAGAAAGCAAACCGCCATCGGTTCGCCGATGGTAAGGGTGAAAGGGTGCGGTAAGAGCGCACCGCGCCCCTGGCAACAGGGGCGGCACGGCAAACCCCACCCGGAGCAAGACCAAATAGGGGCGGCACGTCCGGTTCGCCGGACAGGCGTGTTTCCGCGCCGTCGCCCGGGTCGGTCGCGCGAGGCGCCTGGCAACAGGCGTCCCAGAGGAATGGCCATCCCCTCGCCCCTCCTGCGGGCAAGGGACAGAACCCGGCTTACAGGTCGTCTGGCCTAGTTCCCTCGCTCGGCCTTCGCACTACCCCTAATGCACAAGTCAGCTCAATAGCTTGACCGCATTTTTTGCGGTCAAGTCGCAAATCGAACAGATAAAGAACATAATCCTGCCGCGTCGGTCCTGCAGCCTTGGTTGTGGGTTGGCCAAGGCCTGCTCTGTGCATGGTTGTGGATAAGTCAACCGATTAATGCGTGTTAACCCCGCGATACACCAGCATTTTCACCCGGTTTCCCGTTGACGCCCATACTAGCCCATGATATCCCATTTCGTCCCATAGACACGCTGGATCCAGCTCGCCGCCGGTTTGGGGCACAGGGATTTTTCTAATTCTCTAGCTTGGCCAATAGCTTGGCGGTTCTGGGGGCGTGATGCGCGGGGGATGGGATGAAGTCTTTCCTGTCCAGTTACACGTTCAAGGTCGACCGGAAGGGGCGCATCTCCGTTCCGGCCGAATACCGTGTCACCCTCGCAGAACTGAATTCGGACGGGTTTCTCGCTTTTCCCTCGCTGACGGAGCCGGCCATCCGCGCCTGTGCCAGCACCGCGCTCGACCGCATCACCGCTTCAACCGACCCGCTCGCGGTGTTCGCCCCGACGCCGGTCTCCCACGCGTTGATTTCGGTTCCCGACATGGTGCGCTTGACCTTCGACGCGGAAGGCCGCGTGCTGCTGCCGCGCGACTTGATGGAGCATGCCGGGATCACGGAGGCGGCGACGTTCGCCGGGCGGCTCCATTATTTCGAGATCTGGGAGCCCGAGCGCTTCAAGGCGCATCAGGCCGAGTTGCGCGCGAAATTGCGCGCAAGCGGCGCCGCCGGAGGCATGCCGTGACGACAGCCGCCGCCCCCGCTCAGGTCCATGTCCCCGTTCTCCTCGCCGAGGTCGTCGACATCCTGCGGCCGCGGGCGGGCGCACTCTATGTCGACGGCACGTTCGGGGCCGGCGGGTACGCCGAACGTCTTCTCGCGGCGGACTGCCGCGTCTACGGCATTGACCGCGACCCCGAAGCGATCCGCCGGGGCACCGCACTGGCCAACCGGTATCCGGGTCGGCTTGACCTCCTCGAGGGCCGCTTCGGCGACATGGAGCGGCTCTTGGCCGCGCGCGGGGTGACGCGCGTTGACGGCGTCGCTCTCGACCTGGGCATCTCCTCCCCCCAGGTCGACGAACCCGCGCGCGGCTTCTCTTTCCGCCATGACGGGCCGCTCGACATGCGCATGGGGCGCGACGGTGAGACGGCGGCCGACGTCGTCAACAGCCGCGACGAGGCGGAGCTCGCCGACATCATTTTCCGCTACGGCGAGGAACGGCACGCGCGGCGCATCGCCCGCGCGATCGTCGAGACGCGTCGGCAGAAGCCGATCACGCGCACATTCGAGCTGGCCGACGTCGTCCGGCGCGTCGTGCGGCGCACCGCGGACGGCATCGATCCGGCGACGCGCACGTTTCAGGCGCTGCGAATTTACGTGAACGACGAGCTCGGCGAACTGCGCCGGGGTCTTGCCGCCGCCGAGCGTCTGCTGACGCCGGGCGGGCGCCTTGCCGTCGTCGCGTTCCATTCGCTCGAGGATCGCGAGGTCAAGACGTTCCTGCGCCTTCGCAGCGGCAATGCCGACGGCGGCTCCCGCCACCTGCCCGTCGCACCCACGGCGCACGCCCGCGCGCCCAGCTTCACCCTTCTGTCGCGGCGCGCGATCCGTCCGACCGAGGCGGAGATTGCTCGCAATCCACGGGCCCGCTCGGCGCGGTTGCGCGGGGCGGAGCGCACCCAGGCATCGGCGTGGCCGGCGGAGGCCGACGCATGATTCGCCTGACCACGCTCATCTGGGTGGCGCTCGCCTCCGTCGTCGGCTTCGGCCTGTTCCAGCTCAAGCACAAGGTCCAGGAACTGGAGGACGAGCTCGCGCGGCTCAACCGGGCCGTGCTGGCCGAGCAGCAGGCAATCCACGTGCTCAAGGCGGAGTGGAGTTACATCAATCAGCCGCAACGCCTGGAGGCGCTTGTCTTGCGCCATCTCGATCTCCAGCCGATGACCCCCGAGCAGCTCGGCGTCCTTGCCGACGTGCCGATGCGCACGCATGAGGAAGCTCCCATCCCGGCCACCGCCCCGACGCCGCGGCCGGTCCTTTCGAGCGCACCGGCCGGCACCAGGCAGCAGCCTTCGGCGAAGGCCGTTCCGGTCGCGGCCCATCTTTCCCAGGTCACGACGCTGGCGTCGCATCGTCCGGCATCCAAGAACGCCCCATCCGGGGCATCGACACTTGAAGAGAGGCGCTGATGGCGACACGCCTCTCGGATCTCGTCCGCTCCCTGCCGGTCCGGCTGCGCCTCGAGGGTACCGCGAAGCAGTCTCTCGAGACCGCGCACCATCGCCTGGTCATCACCGGCGTGCTGTTCGCCCTCGCCTTCACCATCGTCGCGTTGCGCTTGGTCGACGTGACGGTCCTCAAGGAGGCGGATGAGCCGCGGCTCGCCCGCGCGCCGAAGGCCGAGCTTCAGATGGATCGGGCGGACATCGTCGATCGCAACGGCGTGCTGCTCGCGACGTCGCTGGCGACCGCGTCGCTCTACGCCAATCCGCAGCTGATCATCGATCCCGCCGATGCGGCAGCAAAGCTCGCCCGTACGCTGCCCGGCATCGATGCAAAGGAGATTGCCGCAAAGCTTTCATCGGACCGCAGTTTCGTCTGGCTCAAGCGCAATCTCACGCCGCGCCAACAGTATGAGGTCAACCGCCTGGGCATTCCGGGTCTCTTCTTCCAGCGCGAGGAGCACCGCGTCTATCCGCACGGCGTGCTGACTTCCCATGTCGTCGGTTTCACCAATATCGACAACCGCGGCCTGGCCGGAATCGAGCAGCACTACGATGAATGGCTGCTGCAATCGAGCGAGCCGCTGCAGCTCTCGATCGACATTCGCGTGCAGCATCTCCTCCGCGAGGAGCTGGCCGCATCAATCGACGAATTCCAGGCGATCGGCGGCGCCGCGATGGTTCTCGATGTTGCGACCGGCGAGCTCCTGGGCATGGTATCGCTGCCCGACTTCGACGCGAACAATCCGAGCCAGAGCCCGCCCGAGAATCGCTTCAACCGCAATACGCTCGGCGTGTACGAGCCGGGATCGACCTTCAAGATCTTCAATACGGCGATGGCGCTGGACTACGGCGTCAGCACGCTCGCGACCAGCTACGACGCCACCAAACCGATCCACGTCTCGCGCTTCACCATCAGCGACTACAAGGGCAAGAACCGCTGGCTGTCGGTCGCCGAGATCTTCATGTACTCGTCGAATATCGGTTCGGTGCGCATGATGCTCGACGTCGGCCGCGAACGTCAGCGCGAATTCCTCGACCGCTTCGGCTTCCTGAAGGCCCCGACGATCGAGCTGCCCGAAGTCGCCGCGCCGCTGGTTCCGTCGCCTTGGCGGGAGGTCAACGCGATGACGATTTCCTTCGGCCACGGCATCTCCGTGACGCCGCTGCAACTGGTCGCCGGTACGGCGGCGATCGTGAACGGCGGCATTCTGCGCCCGGTCACGCTGGTCAAGCGGCGCAAAGACGAGCCGGTCCCGGGCGAACGCGTCATTTCGGCCCGCACCTCCGAGCAGATGCGCAAGCTGATGCGATTGGTGGTCGAAAAGGGCAGCGGCAAGAGCGCGAACGTCCCCGGCTATCTCGTCGGCGGAAAGACCGGCACGGCCGAGAAGATCGTCAACGGACGCTACAAGAAGGATTCCCGGATTTCGTCGTTCGTCGGCGCGTTCCCGATGAACGCCCCCCGGTTCCTCGTCTACGCCATGCTGGACGAGCCGAAAGGCAACAAGTCGACCTTCGGATACGCGACGGCCGGCTGGGTGGTGGCGCCGATGATCAGCCGGATCGTCTCGCGGGTCGCGGCGCTCTATGGCATTGCGCCGGTCGACGAGACCGAACCGGCCGTGCGCGACCAGCTTCTCGTGAACGTGGCTGTACGGTGAAACGGGGCATGAAAGCAAAGACGGTCGGGACGTGCGCGTGCTGCAGTTGATCGAATCCGATCCCAACCTGACCAAGCGGGTACCGTGCGCCGATCCGGAGATCGCCGGACTGACGGCGGATTCGCGCGCTGTTCTTCCCGGTTTTCTGTTTGCCGCCCTTCCTGGGTCGAAGCAGCACGGCAATGCCTTCATTCCCGATGCAGTCTCCCGCGGCGCCGTCGCGATCCTCGGCGAGCCGGGCTTCGATGCCCCGGCCGACGTGGCGCGCCTCGAAAGCACCAATCCGCGCCGCAGCCTGGCCCTGCTGGCCGCCCGTTTCTTCGGCCGGCAGCCGCGGACAGTCGTCGCCGTCACCGGGACGAACGGCAAGACCTCGGTCGCCGCGTTCACGCGCCAGCTTTGGTCGTTGCTGGGTCACAAGGCAGCGAGTCTGGGCACGCTCGGCCTCGTCGCGCCGGACATGCGGCGTCCGGGCGCCCTGACCACCCCTGATCCGGTCGCGCTCCATAAGGATCTCGCGGACCTTGCCGCCGCCGGCGTCGAGCACGCGGCGATCGAGGCATCGAGCCACGGCCTCGACCAGTTCCGGCTCGACGGCATCAGGCTCTCCGCCGCGGCCTTCACCAACCTCTCGCGCGACCATCTCGATTATCATCCCACGATGGCGGCCTATCTTGCCGCCAAGCGCCGGCTGTTCGCCGATCTTCTGCCGGGCGGCGCCGCCGCCGTTCTGAATGCCGATGTTCCCGAATTCGACGCACTCGCGGCGCTCTGCCGTCAGCGCGGCCACCGCGTCCTGTCGTACGGCCGCAACGGCACGGAGATCCGGCTTGTCCGCCTTGAGCCGCTTGCAGACGGCCAGCGGTTGGAGCTCGAGGTCATGGGTCGTACCACCGAGGTCATGCTGCCGCTGGTCGCGGGCTTCCAGGCGATGAACGCGCTTGCGGCGCTCGGGCTCGTGATCGGCTGCGGGGCCGAGCCGGTGCGGGCGACCGAGGTTCTGTCGCGGCTGGAGGGAGTCCCCGGCCGCATTCAGCGCGCCGCGGTTCGTCGCAACGGCGCTGCCGTCTACGTCGACTATGCCCATACCCCGGATGCGCTGGAGACGGTGCTGGTCGCGCTACGGCCGCATGCCCGGCGTAAGCTCGTCGCACTGTTCGGCTGCGGCGGCGACCGCGATCCGGGCAAGCGCCCGATGATGGGCGCGGTCGCGGCACGGCTCGCCGATCGCGTGATCGTGACCGATGACAATCCCCGCAGCGAGGATCCGGCGCTCATCCGACGTCAGATCCTCGCAGCCTGCCCCGGCGCGATCGAGATCGCCGCGCGGCGCGAAGCGATCTTTCGCGCCGTCGCCGACCTGATGCCGGGCGACGTGCTCGTCCTCGCCGGCAAAGGTCATGAGCAGGGTCAGATCGTCGGCAAGACGGTCCATCCCTTCGACGACGCAGCCGTCGCACGCGACGCCGTCGCTGCCGCCGATGGAGGTCAGGCATGACGGCCACCCTTTGGACGGCGGCCGATGCGGCGGCGGCGCTGGGCCTTCGGCCGGCCGGTTCGTGGCAGGCGACGGGCGTGTCGATCGATAGCCGCACGCTGCAGGCCGGCGATATCTTCGTTGCCCTCAAAGGCCCCAATCATGACGGGCACGATCACGTCCGCGGCGCCTTTGCCGCCGGCGCCGTGGCCGCCATCGTCGAACGGCACATTTCCGACGTGCCGGCGGACAGGCTGCTGACCGTGCCGGACACGCTGGAGGCCATCTGCCGGCTGGGACGCGCGGCCCGGGCACGCAACACGCGTGGCCGGTTCATCGCCGTGACTGGCAGCGTCGGCAAGACCAGCACGAAAGAGGCGCTCCGCCACGTCCTGGCGGCGCTGGGCCCGACGCATGCAAGCGCCGGCAGCTACAACAACCACATCGGCGTGCCGCTGACGCTCGCCCGCATGCCCGCAGATACCGCCTATGGCGTGTTCGAGATCGGCATGAATCATCCGGGTGAGATTTCGCCGCTCGTCGGTATGGTCCGGCCCGATATCGCGGTCGTGACCACCGTCGAGGCGGTCCATCTCGCGCATTTCCCGAACGGGCTCGATGGCGTCGCCGCCGCCAAGGCCGAAATTTTCGAGGGCCTGAAGGGCGGCGTTGCGATCATCAACCGCGATAATGCCTATTTCGATTTCCTGAGCGAGCGTGCCCGCGCCGCCGGGGTCGAGCGCGTCATCGGCTTCGGCACCCATGCCCACGCCGACGCGCGCCTCGTCGAGGTCAGGCTCGAGCCGACGTGGTCGCTCGTGTCGGCCGTGATCGACGGGCGTGCCCTCACCTATCGCGTGGGTGCAGCCGGCCGCCACTGGGCGATCAATAGTCTCGCGGTCCTCGCGGCCGCGGCCGCCGCCGGTGCCGATCTCGGCGCCGCGGCCGTATCGCTCGCCGAACTCTCGCCGCCGAAAGGCCGCGGTCAGCGCCACCGCGTGGGAAGCGGGGATCGGAGTTTCGAGCTGATCGATGACAGCTACAATGCGAGTCCGGTCTCGATGCGCGCGGCCTTCGATGTTCTGAGGGCTGCAGCGCCGGCACCGGGCGGACGCCGGATCGCCGTACTCGGCGACATGCTGGAACTTGGTACCGATTCGCCCCGTCTCCATGCCAGTCTTGCCGACGCACTGGTGGCGAACGGGATCGATCTCGTCTTCACCTGCGGCCAGCTCATGGCCCGACTTCATGACGCGTTGCCCGCGACGCTCCGCGCCGGGCACGCGGCGAATTCCGAACAACTGGCGCCGATGGTGCGCGCAGCCATCCGGCCGGGCGATGTGGTGATGGTGAAAGGATCGTTCGGCAGCCGGATGGGCCGCATCGTCGACGCGCTGCTCGCCGGAGGCGCGCCCGATACCGGCAGCCGCGAACCCCGCGGGCGCGTCGCAAACGGTCAGTAAGGGCTACGTTCATGCTCTTCCACTTCCTCGTTCCGCTGGCCGACCAAATCGGGCTGCTGAATGTCTTCCGTTATCTGACGTTCCGGTCCGGCGGCGCTGTGGTGACCGCCCTCCTCATCAGCTTCGCGCTCGGCCGGCCGCTGATCGCCTGGCTTCGGAGCAAGCAACCCGACGTCCAGGTCCGCGAGGACACGCCGGAGCGCCACGCGCTCACCAAGAAGGGCACGCCGACGATGGGCGGCATGCTCATCCTGATTGCCATGATCATCTCGACCCTGCTCTGGGCCGATCTGACCAACGGCTATGTGTGGGCGGTCCTGCTCGTGACGGTCGGCTTCGGTGCGGTCGGATTCGTCGACGACTATCTCAAGCTCACCAAGAAGAACAGCAAGGGTCTGTCGGGCCGCATGAAGCTGGTGACGCAGAGCGCCGTTGCGCTGGCGGCGACGCTGCTGATCGTCGCGCTCACGCGCGAACCGCTGTCGATGTCGCTGGCCGTGCCGTTCTTCAAGTCGGTTCTGATCGATCTTGGCTGGATGTTCATTCCGTTTGCGGTCGTGGTGATGGTCGGCGCGTCCAATGCCGTGAACCTGACCGACGGCCTCGACGGCCTGGCGATCGTACCCGTCATGATCGCCGCCGGCTGCTTCGCCCTGTTCGCCTACTTCACCGGCAACGTCGTCTTCGCGAACTATCTGCTGATCCACCACGTACCCGGTGCGGGCGAACTTTCGGTCATCTGCGCCGCCCTGATCGGCGCCGGGCTCGGTTTTCTTTGGTTCAATGCGCCGCCGGCCATGGTGTTCATGGGTGATACCGGCTCGCTTTCGATGGGCGGCATGCTCGGCGCCATCAGCGTCATCACGAAGAACGAGATCGTGCTGGCGATCGTCGGTGGCCTGTTCGTGCTCGAGACCGTGTCGGTCATCGTCCAGGTCGTCTCGTTCAAGCTGACCGGCAAACGCGTATTCCGCATGGCGCCGCTCCACCACCACTTCGAAAAGAAGGGTTGGCAGGAGCCGACGATCGTCATCCGGTTCTGGATCATCGCGTCGATCCTGGCGCTCGCCGGGCTCGCCACCCTGAAGCTGAGGTGACCCGGGTGATCGACGTCTTCGCCTTCGCCGGTCTACCCGTCGCAGTCCTCGGACTCGGAAAGTCCGGGCTGACCGCCGCCCGCGCCCTCGCCGCGAGCGGCGCCGACGTGTGGGCGTGGGACGACAATGCGGACAAGCGCGCGGCTGCACAGGCGGCCGGTATCAAGCTGGTCGAGCTCGAATCCTGCAACTGGTCGGAGCTGACGACGCTCGTCATCAGCCCGGGCATCCCCCACACGTTCCCGAAGCCTCACCCCGTTGCCGCCAAGGCGAAGGCGAACGGCATCGAAATCATCAGCGATATCGAGCTGCTGGCACGATCGCAACGCGAGGCGGCATATATCGGCGTAACCGGCACCAACGGCAAATCGACGACGACGGCGCTCATCGGCCATGTGCTTCGGCACGCCGGCCGCCGCGTCGAGGTCGGCGGCAACATCGGCACGCCGGCCCTTTCGCTGGCGCCGCTCGGCGAGGGCGGCGTCTACGTGCTGGAGATGTCGTCGTACCAGCTCGAGATCACGTTCTCGATCACGTTCGACGTCGGCGTCCTGCTGAACGTGAGTCCGGATCATATCGACCGTCACGGCGACATGAATGGTTACGTCGCGGCCAAGCGGCAGATCTTCCACCGGCAGACCTGGCCGCGGGCGGCCGTGATCGGACTCGATGATCCGATCTGCCGACAGATCCACGACGACCTCGTGCGGCAGGCGGACCAGCGCATCCTGCCGATCTCGTCGGGAACCAAGCTCATCGACGGGATCTACGTGGTCGACGGCTTGCTCTACGACAGCACGGGCGCGAAGACGATGCAGGTCGGCGACCTGCGTTCGATCGCCACACTGCCGGGTGCGCACAACTGGCAGAATGCCGCCGCCGCCTATGCGGCCGCGCGGGCCATCGGCATCGAGGCGGAAACCATCGTCGACGCACTCAAGACCTATCCCGGCCTTCCCCACCGGCAGGAACGGATTGCCGAGATCGACGGCGTGCTCTTCGTCAATGACAGCAAGGCGACCAATGCCGACGCGGCGGCCAAGGCCCTCGGCTGCTACGACGACATCTACTGGATCGCGGGCGGCCGCCCCAAGGAGGGTGGAATCGCCGAGCTCGCACCCTATTTCGGCCGGATCCGTCGGGCCTACCTGATCGGCGAGGCCGCCGCGTCCTTTGCGCGGACACTTGACGGTCACGTCCCCTATGTCATGGCCGGCACGCTCGACGTTGCCGTGGAGAGGGCATTCGCCGACGCCACCCGCGACGGACGCAAGGCGCCGGTCGTTCTGCTCTCGCCGGCCTGCGCCTCGTTCGATCAGTTCCGCGACTTCGAGGCACGTGGCGACGCCTTCTGTGCGCTGGTCCAGGCCCTGTCGCGTGCGCGTGTCGCTGCGGAGGACAAGGCATGATCTTCGCGCGCACCGACAACTCGGTCCTGAGCCGCTGGTGGTGGACGGTCGATCGCTGGACGCTGATGGCGATTGGACTCATCGTCGCCTTCGGAGCGCTGCTGACGATGGCGGCGACGCCGGCAGTCGCCGAGCGGTTGGGGCTTGACCCCTTCTATTTCGTGAAGCGGCAGCTGGGTCTGCTGCCGATCGCGCTCGCCATGATGCTGGCGGTTTCCATGCTGTCGCCGCGCGAGGTCCGACGGCTCGCTCTGGTCGGGTTCGTGGTATCCGTCGCCCTTCTCTGCCTGACGTTCGTGATCGGCGCGGAAATCAAAGGCGCCCGGCGCTGGATCAATCTCGCCGGATTCTCGCTGCAGCCGTCGGAGTTCGTGAAGCCGACCTTCGCCGTCCTTGCCGCCTGGCTGTTCGCGCAACAGCGGAAGCAGGAAGGCTTTCCCGGCGATTTCATCGCGATCGCGCTTTATCTCGTGGTTCTCGGTCTGCTGCTCCGTCAGCCCGATGTCGGCATGGCGCTGGTTATCTCGGCCGTGTGGTTCACCCAGTTCTTCCTGGCCGGGCTGCGTCTGCTCTGGGTCGTGGCGCTGGGCGGCCTGGGGCTGGTCAGCGGTGTTGCCGCCTATTTCGTGTTCCCGCACGTCGCGAGCCGCATCAACCGTTTCATGGACCCGAACTCGGGCGACACCTACCAGATCTCGACCGCGCTCGAGGCCTTCCTCAATGGCGGCCTGTTCGGGCGCGGCCCCGGCGAAGGCACGGTCAAGTCCGTGCTGCCGGACGCGCATGCAGACTTCGTGTTCGCTGTCGCCGGAGAGGAACTCGGGCTGATCGCCTGTCTGATGATCGTCGGCCTGTTCGCGTTCGTCGTGCTGCGCGGCTTCATCAGGCTGTTGCAGGAGCAGAATCTGTTCATCCTGCTCGCGGTCGCCGGACTCCTGGTCCAGTTCGGCCTGCAGGCGCTCATCAACATGGGCTCGACCCTGCACCTCATGCCGACCAAGGGCATGACGCTTCCCTTCATCAGCTATGGCGGCTCCTCGCTGCTCGCGCTGTCGCTGGGCATGGGCTTCATGCTCGCCCTCAGCCGCCGGCGCTATGGAACAGGAGAAGTTTCGTGACCGGATCGCGCGACAGGCTGATCGTCCTCGCTGCCGGCGGCACCGGCGGCCATGTTTTTCCGGCCGAAGCGCTCGCCCAGAGTCTGCGCGTACGCGGATATCGTCTTGCACTCGTCACGGACCGCCGCGGCACATCCTATGGCGGCGTGCTCGGTACGCTCGAGACGCACCAGCTTCCGCTCACCAAGATGTCGGGCGGGTTTGCGGCGCGGGCACGGGGGGTATTTTCGCTTGCCGCGAGCTATTACCGTGCCAAGGCGCTGCTGCGCCGTCTGGCGCCGGATGCCGTCGTCGGCTTCGGCGGCTATCCGTCGTTGCCGACAGTCCTCGCCGCGACCCGTCTGCGCATCCCGACCGTGCTGCACGAGCAGAATGCGGTGCTGGGCCGCGCCAATCGTCTGCTCGCCAGGCGCGTCAACGCGATCGCCACGTCGTTCCCCGATGTTGCATTCCTCGGGCCCGAGCTGCGGTCCCGCGCCATCCTGACCGGCAACCCGGTTCGGCCGGGCATGATCACGGCCCGCGCCATGGGCTACGCGCTTCCGGCCGCCGACGAAAAGTTCCGGCTCTTCGTCATCGGTGGCAGCCAGGGCGCGTCGATCTTCAGCAAGGTTCTTCCCGCGGCGGTCGGCAGGCTCGCTCCGCACCTGCGCGAACGGCTGCAGATCGCCCAGCAATGTCGTGCGGAAGACATCGACGCGGCACGCGCTGCCTACACCGCCGTCGGCGTCGATGCCGAACTGCAGACCTTCTTCTCGGATGTGCCGGCGCGGCTCGCAGCCGCCCATCTCGTCATCTGCCGTGCCGGCGCCTCGACCGTGGCGGAACTCGCCGTGGCCGGCCGACCGGCGGTTCTCGTTCCATATCCGCACGCGACCGACGATCACCAGAGCGCCAATGCGCGCGCGCTGGCGACGCTCGGCGGCGGATGGGTCATCGCGAATTCGGAGTTCAACGACATGTCTCTCGCCGAGCGGCTGTCGGCATTCCTCGCCGACCCGGCGCCGCTTGCCTGTGCCGCGGCTGCCGCCCGCAATGCTGGCCGTCCTGATGCGGCCGAACGTCTTGCAGACGTCGTCGCCCGCCTCGCCCCGACCGACTGCAACGGCGGCTCGGGCGCCACGATCCGGGAGGCCGCGGAATGAGGGCGCTTCCGCTTACGATCGGCACGATCCATTTCGTCGGCATCGGCGGCATCGGCATGTCCGGCATCGCCGAGATCCTACACAACCTCGGCTATTCGGTGCAGGGCTCGGACCTGGCCGAAAGCCCGAACGTGAAGCGGCTCCGCGCCTTGGGCATTCCGGTGACCGTCGGACATGCCGGCGAAAATCTCGGCGCCGCCGAGGTCGTCGTCATCTCGTCGGCCGTCAAGCCCGATAATCCCGAGGTCGTCGCCGCGCGGGCGAAATTGATCCCTGTCGTCCGACGCGCCGAAATGCTCGCCGAGCTCATGCGCCTGAAATGGGCGATCGCGGTTGCCGGCACGCACGGCAAGACGACGACCACCTCGCTCTGCGCCGCCATGCTCGAGCAGGCCGAGATCGATCCGACGGTGATCAATGGCGGCATCATCAACGCCTATGGCACCAACGCACGCCTCGGCGCGGGCGACTGGATGGTGGTCGAGGCGGATGAAAGCGACGGCACGTTCGTGAAACTGCCGGCGACCATCGCCGTCGTCACCAACATAGACCCCGAACATCTCGATTTCTGGGGCAATTTCGACTCGCTGCGTCGGGCGTTTCGCAACTTCGTCACCAACATTCCCTTCTACGGGTTCGCCGTCCTGTGCATCGACCATCCCGAGGTCCAGGCGCTGATCCCGCAGGTCTCGGATCGCAAGATCATGACCTACGGTCTGAGCCCGCAGGCCGACGTCCGCGCCGTCAACGTTCGTCTCTCGGCCTCGGGCGGCCGGTTCGACGTGCTCATCAGCGAGCGTGCGGGGGGTGAGCGCATGATCACCGACCTGCACCTGCCGCTCGTCGGGCAGCACAACGTGCAGAACTCGCTCGCCGCGATCGCCGTCGCCGCCGAGATGGGCCTCGAAGATGACCTGATCCGCAAGGCACTCGCCGGCATCAAGGGTGTCAAGCGGCGCTTCACGTGCACGGGCGAAGGCGCGGGTCTTACCGTTATCGACGATTACGGCCATCACCCGGTGGAGATTGCGGCCGTTCTGCGGGCCGCGCGCAGCGCCACGCAGAATAGCGTCATCGCCGTCGTGCAACCCCACCGCTACACACGCCTCAAGAACCTCTTCGAGGAATTCTGCACCTGCTTCAACGATGCCGATGCCGTGATCGTGGCGGACGTCTATCCGGCGGGTGAGGCGCCGATCGAAGGCGTCAATCGGGACGCGCTGGTCGAGGGGTTGCGGGCGCACGGTCACCGGCGTGTCGTGCCGCTGAGCGCGCCGTCCGCCCTCGCGGCGACGGTGCTGGAGGTCGCCAAGCCGGGCGACCTCGTCGTCTGTCTCGGGGCCGGAAACATCACGAATTGGGCCCATGCCCTGCCCGGCGAGCTCGAGCGGCTCGGCGGCAGCCGTACCCAAGCCGGAG
Source organism: Alphaproteobacteria bacterium (assembly GCA_036381615.1). Taxonomy (GTDB): domain Bacteria; phylum Pseudomonadota; class Alphaproteobacteria; order CACIAM-22H2; family CACIAM-22H2; genus CALANV01. Next base: position 147,397 of record DASVCL010000066.1, on the reverse strand, counting down.
GTGCACGATGATGCCGGCCCGGGCCCTCGGTACCCGCCTCATCGACCGCCTGCCCAGCGTCCGCGGGCGGCTGACCGAGAACGCGCCCCTTGCCGGCATCACGTGGTTCCGCGTCGGCGGGGCAGCGGAGGTGATGTTCCGCCCGGCCGATGTCGAAGACCTGGCCACCTTCCTTGCCGGCAAGCCGGACGACGTGCCCGTCACGGTCCTCGGGGTCGGCTCCAATCTTCTCGTGCGCGACGGCGGCGTCCCCGGCGTGGTCGTCCGCCTGGGTCGCAGCTTCGCCGAGATTTCGCGCGACGGTCACCTGCTGCGGGCCGGCGCCGCGGCGCTCGACCTCAACGTCGCCTTGGTCGCGCGGGACGCCGGCCTCGGCGGCCTCGAGTTCCTCTCCGGCATTCCCGGCACGATCGGCGGCGCGTTGCGGATGAACGCCGGCGCCTATGGGCGCGAGATGAAGGACGTCGTCCTGGGGGCCGAAGCGCTCGATGCACGCGGCCAGCGGCAGTACCTGACCGGCCGCGCGCTCGGTTTCGACTATCGCCATTGCAGCGTGCCGGAGGACTGGATCTTCACCGCCGCCGAGCTCAAGTGCGAGCCGACCGACGTCGCCGAGATCCAGCGGCGCATGGACGAGATCAGTGCCGCACGCGAGGCGACCCAGCCGCTGCGCACGAGGACCGGCGGCTCCACCTTTGCGAACCCGACCGATGCGCTGGCGCAGGGCCGCAAGGCATGGGAGCTGATCGACGCGGCCGGGTGCCGTGGGCTGCGGCGCGGCGGCGCCATGGTGTCGGAAAAACACTGCAATTTCCTGATCAATACAGGCAGCGCCACCGCCGCCGATCTCGAGGAGCTCGGCGAGGAGGTGCGCGCCCGCGTCTTCGACAAGTTCGGGGTAAAACTGGCGTGGGAGATCCGCCGGATCGGTGTGCCGCTCCCGAAAGGCAGAACGGCATGACAGGTGCGCGCAAGCGAGTTGCGGTGCTGATGGGCGGGATCTCGTCCGAACGCGAGGTGTCGCTCGTGAGCGGTGCGGCGGTCGGCAAGGCTCTTGCCGAAGCGGGTTACGATGTCCGCACGATCGACGTCGGGCGCGATGTCCGCGCCCTGGTCGATGCGCTCAAGCCCGCACCGGACGTGGCATTCAACGCACTCCACGGCCGGTTCGGCGAGGATGGCTGCGTCCAGGGCCTGCTCGAGCTGATGGGGATTCCCTACACCCATTCCGGCGTGCGCGCGTCGGCGATCGCGATGAACAAGCCCGCGGCCAAGCGTGTCGTCGAGACCGCGGGTGTACGCACGCCCAAGGGCCGCGTCGTGGCGCGGCGCTTGATCGAGAACGGCGATCCGTTGCCCCGCCCTTACGTCATCAAGCCGATCGCCGAAGGCTCTACCGTCGGCGTCAAGGTCGTAACCGAAGGCACGAACAACGTCTCGCTCGGTGACGACTGGGCATTCGGCGACGAGGTGCTGGTCGAGGAATTCGTGCCTGGCCGCGAGCTGACCGTTGGTGTGATGGGCGACCGGGCCCTGGCCGTCACCGAGATCCGCTTCAACAGCGCATTCTTCGACTACACGGCGAAATACACGCCGGGCCATGCCGAGCACCTGATTCCCGCCCCGATACCGCGCGACGTCTATGACGAAGCCATGCGGCTCGCACTGGTCGCACACCGCGCAATCGGCTGCAGCGGCGTAAGCCGCAGTGACTTCCGCTACGACGACCGTAAGCCGGGGACCGAGGGACTGTATTTCCTCGAGATCAATACGCAGCCTGGCTTCACGCCGCTGTCGCTCGTCCCCGAACAGGCGCAGCGCGCAGGCATATCGTTCACGGCGCTATGCGCTTGGCTCGTGGAGAATGCCCGATGCCACGCGTGAAGGCCGCCGCGCCCCGTCGCCCCCTACGCCGTCGCACCAGGATCGGCTTCATCGCCTGGCCGCCGTCCAGGCACACGCTTCAGGTCGCCGGTGCTGCACTTGCAATCGCCGTCGCCGCGGGCGGGAGCCTTTACCTTTGGCGTGCTGGTCCGCCCGAAATTGTCGCCGATGCCGTTGCCGAACTCCGCGCGATGACCCTCCGCACCACTGCCGCGGCAGGGCTGTCGGTGCAGGAAATCTTCGTCGAGGGCCGCGACGAGTCATCCAGCGCCGAAATTCTCGCCGCGCTCGGGCTCGAGCGCGGTACGCCGATCCTCGATTTCGATCCGGCGGAGGCCAAGCGCGAACTCGAACGGCTGCCATGGATTCGTGAGGCGGCGGTGGAACGGCGTCTGCCCGATACCGTCCATGTCCGGATCGTCGAACGCAAGCCGCTCGCGCTCTGGCAACGGCACGGCCAGCTCGCCGTGATCGATCGCGACGGCGTGGAAATCAGGACCGCCGATCCGGCGCGGTTCAACCATTTGCCGGTCGTCGTCGGCGACGATGCACCTAAGCATGCGGCGCAGCTGCTGGCCCTTCTTGCGACCGAGCCTGATCTGGAGCGTCGCGTCACGGCCGCCATACGTGTCGGTGGACGGCGGTGGAACCTGCAGCTGGATGCCGACAATGGCGTTGTCGTCGACGTGCAGCTTCCCGAAGTCAACCCGGGTGCCGCCTGGATGCGGCTCGCCGAGCTCAACCGGACCAACAAGCTGCTCGATCGAAACATCACGACGATCGATCTCCGGATTCCCGATCGGCTGATTCTCCGCGTGGTGCGTGAGACACAGCCGACAGTGCCGTCCCGTTCGGGACGTGGAAATGGCCGGACGACGTGAAACAGGAGTCCCAGGTGAGAAGGAACAAGAAGAAACCGCGAAACGGTCTGGTCGCTGCGCTCGACGTCGGCTCCACGAAGATCGCCTGCTTCATCGCCAAGATCGAGGACGGCGCCGCGCGGGTGGTCGGGATCGGCCATCAGGTGGCGCATGGCATCCGCGGCGGCACCATCGTCGATATGGAGGCGGCGGAAAGTTCGATTCTGAACGCGGTGAGCGCCGCCGAACAGATGGCCGGTGAAACCCTGCAGTCGGTCATCATCAATGTTACCGGCGGGTACCCGACTTCACGTACTGTCGCGGTCGACGTGGCGATTGCGGGACATGAAATCGGCGAAGCCGACCTGCGGCGAGTCATCGATCAGGGCCGCAATGCCCACGCCCAGCCTGACCGGCGTCTGCTGCACGCAATTCCCGTCAGCTACACGATCGACGGAAGCCGCGGCATCCGTGATCCGCGCGGCATGTGCGGCGACCGGCTGGGCGTCAACATGCACATCATCACGGCCAATGCCGGCGCGGTGCGAAACCTGGAGACGGTCATCGGCCGCTGCCATCTCGACATTGATACCTTCGTCGTCAGTCCTTACGCCGCCGGGCTTGCGAGCCTGGTCGAGGACGAGACGGACCTCGGCGTCTGCGTCATCGACATGGGCGGCGGAACGACGTCCTTTGCCGTCTTCTTCGACGGTCACGTCGTGTACACCGACGTCGTGCCGATCGGTGGCAGCCACGTCACGAACGACATCGCGCGAGGACTTTCGACGCCCCTCGCCCATGCCGAGCGCATGAAGACCCTTTACGGCAGTGCCATCGCATCCCCGGCCGACGAGCGGGAAATCATCGATGTGCCGCTTGTCGGCGAAGAGGAGCACGCGCAGGCCAACCACGTGCCCAAGTCGATCCTGACCGGGATCATCCAGCCGCGTCTCGAGGAGACGTTCGAGCTCGTACGCTCGCGGCTCGAGGCGAGCGGTTTCGACAAGGTAGCCGGCCGGCGCGTCGTACTCACCGGCGGGGCAAGCCAGCTTCAGGGTGTGCGCGAACTCGCGGCGCTCGTGCTCGACAAGCAAGTCAGGATGGGTCGGCCGATCCGGCTGACCGGCCTATCCGATCAGACCGGCGGGCCGGCCTTTTCGACCTGCGCCGGGCTTATCAGCTACGCGCTTCACCAGAATGCCGAGGCGCTGCGGCCGGCAGCGGCTTCGGAAACCGAGGTCAGCGGCTGGTTCGGCCGCTTCGGCCTCTGGCTCCGGGAGAACTTCTGACGCACCACGCAACCTCAACCCGCGGTGGAGGGGTCCGCCGCGATAACCGAGACACAACTGGAGGCAGCATATGACAATCAATCTTTCGATGCCCAAGACCGGACAAGATTTGAAGCCCCGGATCACCGTCATCGGCGTCGGCGGTGCCGGCGGCAATGCCGTCAACAACATGATCCGCTCCAAGCTCGAGGGCGTGGACTTCGTCGTCGCCAATACCGATGCCCAGGCCCTCGCCCAGACCATGGCCGACCGCCGCATCCAGCTCGGCGTCGGGCTTACGCAGGGGCTCGGCGCGGGCGCCCGGCCGGATGTCGGACGCGGCGCGGCCGAAGAGGCCATTCACGAAATCATGGAGCACCTCGCCGGTTCCCACATGGTGTTCATCGCGGCCGGCATGGGCGGCGGCACCGGCACGGGCGCGGCGCCGGTGATCGCGCGTGCGGCACGGGAACAGGGCATCCTCACGGTCGGCGTCGTGACCAAGCCCTTCCACTTCGAGGGGCAGCACCGGATGCGCCTTGCCGAAGCCGGGATCGAGGAGCTGCAGCACGTCGTCGACACGCTGATCATCATCCCGAACCAGAACCTGTTCCGGGTCGCGAACGAGCGCACGACCTTCGCCGACGCATTCAAGATGGCCGACGACGTCCTTTACTCCGGCGTCCGCGGCGTCACCGACCTGATGGTCATGCCGGGTCTGATCAACCTCGACTTTGCCGATATCCGCACCGTCATGAGCGAGATGGGCAAGGCCATGATGGGTACCGGCGAGGCGGAAGGTGAGAACCGCGCGCTCGATGCCGCACAAAAGGCCATTTCCAACCCGTTGCTCGACGACGTCTCGATGAAGGGCGCGAAGGGCGTGCTGATCAACATCACCGGCGGGCCCGACATGACCCTGTTCGAGGTCGATGAAGCGGCAAATCGCATCCGCGACGAGGTCGATCCGGAGGCCAACATCATCTTCGGCTCCACCTTCGACGAGACCCTGACCGGGCGGATGCGCGTGTCGGTGGTGGCGACCGGCATCGACGCGACGGCGATGGCGCAGCCGCGGCCGACCGTGATCAGCCTGGCCACGAACCGCCCGGCCCGCCCCGCGGGCACCGCTCAGAGCGCGGCTCCGCGGCTCGAGGGTGCCGTCGCGGTCAAGGCTGAGACCGCCTCGCTCACGGTTCAGCCCCAGACGGTCTCGGTTGCGCCGATCGTTGCCGAGGCGGCCCCGGCGGCGGCCCAGCCGGCGCCCCAAGCCCAGGTCGGGCGGACCGAGCCGAGCTTCATCCCGCCTCGCCCGGTCGAGCCGCAACAAGCTCACGCGGCCCGCGTTGAACGCGCAGCCGATCCGTTTGCGGCCGCGGCGATGGAAAATGGGGGGGCACGGGCCGAACCGGCCCGGGAGCGCCGGCGCGGGCCAAGCCTGTTCGAGCGGGTGACGGGGACCGGGCGGGCCCGGGCACAGGCGGCACAGCCGACCCCCATGGCGGCTCAGCCCCAGCCGGCGCCAGCCGCACCGGCCCCTCAGCCCCAGCCTGCCGTGCAGCCGCGGCTCGGCGGGCTTGACCCGGCCGATCGCGTCGCCCCGGCATCACCCCAGGACGACCTTCTGGACATCCCGGCGTTCCTGCGGCGTCAGGCGAACTGAATCAAGGAGTTATCAGGTCAGTCTGTAACAAATCGTAACAACAAGTGAGTTGAGGGCTTCAGGGGCGGTTGTTAGTTAACGACCGCCCCTGATTCACTTTGTCGGTACCGGTTTCGCCGGACCGATGCCCAGTAAACCGGGAAGCCGGAACGGGTGGAGCCCCGATTGATGCGCGCCGTCACGTCCTTGCAGAAGACCCTAAAGCAGCAGACCTTGAAGACGTCGATCAGTTGCAGCGGCACCGGTCTGCACTCGGGCGTGAAGGTATCCATGACGCTGCACCCTGCCCCCGTCGGCACGGGCATCGTCTTCCGCCGTACCGACATTCGCGGCGCCGGCGCGGAAATTCCGGCACGATGGGATCACGTCGTCGATACACGTCTGTGCACCGCGATCGGTACCGCGGACGGCGTGCGCGTCGGCACGGTCGAACACCTGATGGCGGCGCTGTACGGCAGCCGCATCGATAATGCGATCATCGAGATCAACGGGCCGGAGGTGCCGGTCATGGACGGCAGTGCCGAGCCGTTCGTTTTTCTGGTCGCGTGCGCCGGCATCGTCGAGCAGGACGCGCCGCGGCGCGCCATCGAAATCCTCCGGCCGGTCAGCGTCGGCGACGAGAACCGCGGCATCGCCCTCGAGCCGTCCGAAGGCTTCTCGGCCGACTTCCAGATCGATTTCGAAAGCTCGTTCCTGCGCCCCCAGCGCATCCATCTGGCGCTCGATCCCGACACTTTCCGCACCGAAGTAAGCCGGGCGCGGACGTTCGGCTTCGAGCACGAGGTTGCCTATCTGCGGGCGAACGGTCTGGCGCGCGGCGGCTCGCTCGACAACGCCGTGGTAATCGGGGCCGACCGTATCCTCAACAAAGACGGACTGCGGTTTCAGAACGAATTTGTCCGCCACAAGATTCTCGACTGCGTCGGCGACCTCTACATGGCAGGGGCGCCGATCATCGGGCACGTGCATTGCATCCGTTCAGGCCATCGGCACAACAATCTGCTGCTGCGGGCCCTGTTCGCACAGCCGGACGCCTGGCGCTACATCGACATGACGCCGGCGCATCAGATCGGTCGCCTGCCCGCTGCTGAGATCCGCGCCGTTGCCGGCGATTAGCCGGGTCATGTTCCCCAACCGCGGCTGACCGCGACGCCGCCGCCATCGGATTGCGACCATCGGGCGTGTCCTGGATGAAACGGCAGCCCCGGCGCGTTTCAGGATGCCAGGGATCGCCTCCAATGCGCCGTAGCTTGGCCGTTTTCCTTCTGCCCGGCATGATCACTCTTGCCGCCTGCACGCCGGTGCAGTGGCAGCATGCGTCGTTTGGCACCGCACCGACATCCGGCGAACTCAACGAGTGCGAACGCGCCGCCTATCTCGAGGCCCAGCGCCAGGCGTTCTTTTATCAGCTGTACCGGCCACGAGTGCTCGTCGGCCGCGATGGCCGCTTCTATCCGGCGCCGTTGGGCTTTGAGCCCGGGAATACGTACTTTCTGGAGCGCGACCTATTCGACTACTGCATGCGCGCCAAAGGCTTCCGGCTGGTGCCGATCAGGCCCGCCGACCGGCCCGCGACGTAAACGGCCGGTAGGCATCATAACGGTATGGCCGGCCATAGGGACGGCGGGGCCCGGCCGCCCCTGGCGCCACCGGTCCACGTGCCTTCAGCCTGTATGACATCGCCCCGTTTCCTGTATATTCCGCGGCATGAACGCGTCCGTTTCCTTCCGCTCTCTCTCTTGCGTTGCGGCCCTCGCCGCCATGCTGACGGCCTGTTCGACCAAGAAAGAGGAGTATGTCGAGCGCCCCGTCGAGGACATCTACAACAGCGCCATCGACGCCCTGCTCGACCAGCGCTACATGACCGCGGCCAAGGAATTCGACGAAGTCGAGCGGCAGCACCCCTATTCCGTCTGGGCCACCAAGGCGCAGCTGATGGCCGCCTACGCGTACTACCAGAACAACCGCTACGACGACGCGATCGTCGCACTCGACCGCTTCATTCAGCTGCATCCATCCAATCGGGACGCCCCGTACGCGTACTACCTGAAGGCGTTGTGCTATTACGAGCAGATCTCGGACGTTCAACGCGACGCGAAGATGACCGAACTCGCGCTTCGGGCGCTTGAGGAGGTCGTCCGGCGCTTCCCTGAAACGGCCTATGCACGCGACGCCAGGCTCAAGATCGACCTGACCTATGACCACCTTGCCGGCAAGGAAATGGAGGTCGGCCGCTTCTATTTGAAGCGCGGCCACTACATTGGCGCCATAAATCGGTTCAAGCTCGTCGTTGACAAGTATCAGACCACGAGCCACGTGCCCGAAGCACTGCATCGTCTCGTCGAATGCTATCTGGCGCTTGGCCTTACCGAGGAAGCGCGCAAGGTTGCTGCCGTCCTCGGACACAATTTCCCGGGCAGCGAGTGGTACAACGACACCTATTCGCTCGTCGAAACGGGCAAGCTGCCCGACACCGAGCAACCAGGTTTCCTCGCACGCGCCTGGCGTTCGATCTTCTAGCCGCTGCGGCGGCAGCCCACGCGGAGAGACCTCCGGCCAACATGGATTCCCATATGGGCCGGCAGGCTGAACGGTGCCCGAACGAATCATCGCATCCCGCGTGTCGCCCCCGGCGCCGGGGCGCGACGACAAGCCCCCGTCATGATTGCCGACGGCTGCGCCGATGGGTTCTTGCGCCCAGGTTCAAACTCGTGCTGGCTGGTGTATAAAGTCGACTAGCTCCGAGTCTTGCCGAATCGCCCGATGCTTCAGGGTCTTGCCATCCGTGACATTGTGCTGATCGACCGTCTCGACTTGAGCTTCGAGAGCGGCCTTTCGGTGCTGACCGGTGAGACGGGCGCGGGCAAGTCGATTCTGCTCGATGCGCTCGGCCTTGCGCTTGGCGCGAGGGCCGACACAGGCCTCATCCGCAAGGGTGCCGCGGTGGCGACAGTCACCGCAAGTTTCGAACCCGGGCCCAGGCATGCCGCCCGAATGCTGCTTGCCGAACATGGATTCGAAGCGGAAGGGCCGATCATCCTGCGTCGCACGCTGACGGCGGACGGACGAAGCCGTGCCTTCATAAACGACCAGCCGGCATCGGTCGGCCTTCTGCGCCAGATCGGTGGGCTGCTGGTCGAAATTCACGGCCAGTTCGAAAATCAGGGTCTGCTCGATAGCGCGACCCATCGGGCAGCGCTCGATGCGTTCGGCGGCCTGACGGCAGATGCACGAAAAGTCGGTGAACTGTATGCGGCATGGCGTGCCGCAAACGACGCCGAACTCGCGGCGCGCGAAGAGGCGGCGCGGAGCGCACAGGACGTGGAGTTTCTGCGCCACGCGCTCGACGAGATCGATGCACTCGACCCGAAACCGGGCGAGGAGGCCGAACTGGCATCGCAGCGAGCACTCCTCGGTGCGCGCGAGAAGGTCATCGATGCCCTCAATGCCGCGCTGTCCGAGCTCAATGCACACAAAGGTGTCGAGGCCGCCCTCCGTACGGCGGCGCGGCATCTGGAACGCGTCGCAGCGCAGATGGCCGGACGCCTCGACGGCGCAGTCGCGTCGCTTGACCGTGCGACCGCCGAGGTCGTCGAGGCGATCGCGCAGATCCAGCACGTCGGCGCCTCGCTCGATCTCGACCCGCGGGCGCTCGAACGCGCGGAGGAGCGATTGTTCGCACTGCGGGCGCTCGCGCGAAAGCATCGTGTGGAGGTCGACGCACTCCCCTCTCTTCGCGCCGATATCGCCCGGCGCCTGTCCGCCATCGATGACCGCGAAGGTCATCTCGCCAAGCTGGCCAAGGTCACGGCGGACGCGCGCGACGCCTATGTCGCTGCCGCCGAGAATCTGAGCCAGGCGCGCAAGGCGGCTGCCGAACGGCTTGATCGTGCCATTGCACGTGAGTTGCCACCCCTCAAGCTCGAAAAGGCCCGCTTCCGCACCCGTATCGAGCCACTCGCGGAAAGCGCCTGGGGACCTGAAGGCATCGACCGCGTCATTTTCGAAGTCGCAACCAACCCCGGGACCGACCCAGGTCCGCTCGACCGCATTGCTTCGGGTGGCGAGCTTGCGCGCTTCATGCTCGCGCTGAAGGTCGTGCTCGCCCGCTCCGCTTCGGCGCCGACGCTGATCTTCGACGAGGTCGATTCCGGCATCGGCGGTGCCGCCGCGGCGGCGGTGGGCGACCGCCTTGCTCGGCTCGCGCGCGATGTGCAGGTGCTGGTCGTGACGCACTCGCCGCAGGTCGCCGCACGTGGCGGACACCATTGGCACGTCGCAAAGTCGTCCCGCGGCAACGCAACCGTGACGACCGTCACTGCGCTCGATCCGGAAGCGCGCCGCGAGGAAATCGCCCGAATGCTGTCGGGTGCTTCGGTCACCGCGGCCGCGCGCGCCGCGGCGGACAGTCTCCTGCGTGGCGACGCCGCCGAAGGCGGCGGCACCGTCTCAAGCCGGAAAAAGGTCGTACGCGCGTGAAGAAAGCAGCCCAGATTCCGGTCGAGGAATTGACGCGCGAGCAGGCAGAGGTAGAACTGGCGCGGCTCGCGGCGGAGATCGCACGTCACGATCGGCTCTATTACCAGAAGGACGCGCCGGAGATTTCCGACGCCGAATACGATGCGCTTCGCCAGCGCAACTCGGCGATCGAGGCGAGGTTTCCGGATCTTGTCCGGCCTGACAGCCCCTCGTTGCGGGTTGGCGCGGCCCCAACCACGGCCTTCAGCAAGGTACGTCATGCGTTGCCGATGCTGTCGCTCGACAACGCGTTTACCGAAGAAGACGTTCGCGGGTTCGCCGACCGCATCCGCCGGTTCCTCGGTCTGAAGGCGGACTCTCCGATCGAACTGGTCGCCGAGCCGAAGATCGACGGATTGTCGATTTCGCTGCGCTATGAGAACGGAAAGTTCGTCCAGGGCGCCACACGCGGCGACGGCGAGGTCGGTGAAGACGTCACCGCAAATCTCAAGACCGTCGAGCAGATCCCCGCTTACATAAAGGGGCGACGGATTCCGACCGTTCTCGAAGTGCGGGGCGAGATCTACATGCAGCGCAGCGACTTCCTGCGCCTGAACGAGCGCCGCGCTGCCGCCGGCGAGCCGCTGTTCGCGAATCCCCGCAACGCCGCGGCCGGATCGTTGCGCCAGCTCGACCCCTCGATCACGGCGACTCGTCCGCTGTGTTTCTTCGCATATGCGCTTGGGCAGGTCAGCGAGACGGTGGCGCGGAGCCATTGGGAGCTGCTCGGGCAGCTGCGCGACTGGGGCTTCCCTGTCAACCCGCTGGCGAAGCTTTGCGCCGATGTCGATATGGCGTTGGCCGTATATCGCGAAATCGGCGATCACCGCGCCGGCCTGCGCTACGACATCGATGGCGTGGTCTACAAGGTGAACCGGTTCGACTGGCAAGAGCGCCTCGGCACCGTCAGCCGCGCACCGCGCTGGGCGATCGCACACAAGTTCCCGGCCGAGCAGGCGCGCACGGTGCTGAAGGCCATCACGATCCAGGTCGGCCGGACCGGCGTCCTGACACCCGTCGCGGAACTGGAGCCCGTGACCGTGGGCGGCGTGGTCGTCTCTCGCGCGACGCTGCACAACGAGGACGAGATCAAGCGGAAGGACGTCCGCATCGGCGACACCGTGATCGTGCAGCGCGCGGGCGATGTCATTCCTCAGATCGTCGGTGTTGTGATCTCGGAACGGCCGAAGAACGCGGAGCCGTTCCGTTTTCCCGATCACTGCCCCGTTTGCGGCTCCCAGGCCGTGCGGATCGATGGGGAGGCGGCCCGACGTTGCACCGGCGGACTGATCTGTTCAGCCCAGGCGACCGAGCGGCTACGGCACTTCGTGTCCCGCAACGCCTTCGATATCGAGGGACTCGGCGAAAAACATATCGAAGCCTTCCATCGCGATGGTCTCATTCGCACCCCCGGTGACATCTTCCGCCTGAGTCACCACGCGGCTGCGATCGAAGCGCGCGAAGGCTGGGGCAAGCGGTCGGTCGAACGCCTGCTCAACGCGATCGAGTTGCGCCGCCGAATTTCTCTCGACCGTTTCATTTTCGCCCTCGGCATCCGTCAGGTCGGCGAGGCGACGGCCAGGCTTCTTGCACGTCATTACCGCAGCCTTGCGCAATGGCGGCGTGCCATGGAGGAGGCGGCGAAGGATCCCGACGGCGATGCAGCGCACGAACTGGATGCGATCAGCCAGATCGGGCCATCGGTGGCCGCCGACATTCGCGCCTTCTTCGCCGAGCCGCATAACCGTGAGATGCTCGACGACCTCGAACGCGAGATCGATGTCGAAGAGCTGACCGTGCAGGCACGCGCGGCGAATTCGCCGGTCGCCGGCAAGACCGTCGTCTTCACGGGGACGCTCGAGACCATGACGCGGGCGGAAGCGAAGGCGCGCGCCGAGGCGCTGGGTTGCAATGTCACCGAGTCCGTGTCGAAGAAAACGGACTATGTCGTGGTCGGCAGTGATCCGGGCTCGAAGGCGACAAAGGCCAGGGCGCTCGGCGTCCGGACACTTTCCGAACAGGATTGGCTGAAGCTGATCGGGAACGGCTGAGCCCGGGCCGGCGGCCGATCGAAAACGATTCCCTTCCCCGAATGGAGTTTTGATCCAGCAGAGCGCTTGCGCTTGACTCGCAGGCATGCGTCGGCACCGCCGTTTCGCCTGCCTTTTCGTAGCCGCAACCGTCGCGGGCTGTGCGACCGCACCAGCGCCGCGATCCGCATCGGAGCCTCCGGCGGCGGAAGCCACGGCGCCTGCCGAAGGTCAGCGGTCCTCTCCGGTACGTATAGGGGAGGCGGTCGGTATCGGTGCTGCTGTCGTAGGCGGCATCCTGAGCCTGTTTTCGGTGGTTATCGTCGTCCGCTGAGCAGCCAAAGCCGCAGCCGAGGTCCATCCGCCGACGCCTGATCGGTTGCGCCCGCCTGCTACCCCACTCGTATGGGCTGTGACCGAAACGGGGAATTTCCGTCACAGAACGATCTCTTGGCCTATTGAGCCCGACGGCAGAAACTTACCCTTGCACATTGGCACCGCGGTGCGCTTTGTGCCGCATTGGATCGGCCGCACCCCGCCCACATCCGATGCGCGAGAGAGTTCGGCGGAGTCAGCCTCCCTCCTACTCTTCTCGGTTCAAGGCGCGGCTCGCCCCACCTTCGGGCCGCGCCTTTTCTCTTTCGGGTACGCGCTCAGCCGGCAGCCCTATCCGTCCACGGCCGCAGTCGCCAGCTCACGCAGGTTCTGCCGAAGGTGGAGGACCAGTTCGGTCGTGATCGGATTGTCGGCGGCAACGTTGACGCGCAAGCCTTTGCGTCGGGCAAACGCCGCGATTGCCGTGCGGGTTCGGCGGCCGAGTACGCCGTCGATGCCGCCTGCATCATAGCCGAGTTCGGTAAGCGCAAATTGAACGAATCGGACCAGGGGCTGGTCCGGATCGGTCGTGCCGCGCGGCGGCGCCCAACGGGCCGCAGCGCGCTCAGCAGGCAACATTTCCTCGCGGATCATGCGCCCGGCGAGCGCCACGCGGCTTCTGGCGGCGCGCTCGTGTCCCGAAGCCCCGGCAATCGTCAACCATTTGTAGGATTCGATCAGGTCTGGCGCGATGCCCTCCCCGATCGCATACGCCAGGCCGAGCCGGTATTGTGCTTCGACATGGCCTTGTTCGGCGGCGCGCCCATACCAGAGCACGGCCCAGGCAGGCTCCCGCTGCACGCCGCGCCCCAAGGCGTAAGCCCGGCCAAGCTCGAATTGCGCCTCTGCGTGCCCCGCACCGGCCGCACGCATAAGTAGTCGTACCGCCTGGTACTCGTCCGCGTCGACGCCGTTACCGTCCATGTAGCGAAGCGCCAGGCGATAGTCTGCCTCCGCCGTCCGTTCGACCGTCGAATCGATGCCGGAAGGCGATGACACGGCCGGAGTCTGCAGACATCCTGCCAATGGCAGACCCAAAGCCGCGATCAGGATCGCGATAGATCGACGGATCGGTATCATCGCGGATCGGTTGTCCGGCTGCTGCTTCGCTCCTGGGCCATGTTTGCGACCGCCGTAGCGGACGCAGCGACGTTGCGGCTGACGCAGTCGTCAGCCGTCCTTTACTCTTACGCCGGATATTCAGGTCGCGAAACGACGCCGACGGGCGCGGTGCCTACTCGCCAAGGTAATGTCACGGATCGTCCGAATTGCCCCGGGACGACGCCTATGCTTACCCTAAGTATACGACGGGTGATTGCAATGTCGGAAGATCCGGTCATGGCGGACGGCGTGTTTGCGCTCGACAGGGATGGCCGAGCGACACTCGTGCACGCGTTCACGGGCGGCGACTATCTGCTCGAGGATATCGTCGAGTTCTTCCAACTGGGCCGGCTCGAACCCGCGGCGGACGGCCAGGCGCCGCATCTCGTGCTGACGATGAAGGATATCGAGCAGTTGCGGATTTTCGCCAACGGCTTCTCGTTCGATTACGACGAGGGCTTCATCGAGATGTGCCTCGACATCCACCGGTTCGCGATCGCAAATCCGGCCGAGCGTTATTCGTTTGTCGCAAATTTCTGAATCGACGGCTTTTACGCCCGGCATTCGATCGGGCGCGTTGCGTCCTCGAGCCAACGTGCCGTTTCCGCATCGAGGAGCGGCGCGAGGGTGCGATAGACGCGCGCATGATAATCGTTGAGCCAAGCGAGTTCGACCGGCGCGAGCAGTGCGGGCTCGACGAGGGCGCGATCAATCGGTGCAAGGGTCAACGTTTCGAATCCGAGCATGGACCGCTCGCCGCCTTCGGGTGTCTTGACTTCGCACACCGCGACGAGATTCTCGATGCGGATCCCATACTCGCCTGCCTTGTAGTAGCCGGGCTCGTTCGAGATGATCATCCCGGGCTGCAGCGCCACGGTGTTCGGCGCCTTTGAAATGCGCTGCGGCCCCTCGTGTACCGACAGATAGCTGCCCACGCCGTGCCCGGTACCATGATCGTAGTCGAGGCCCGCCTGCCACAGGGCCATGCGGGCGAGCGCATCGAGCTGCGACCCCGTGGTTCCCACGGGGAAGCGCGCGGTCGCGAGCGCGATGTGGCCCTTGAGCACGCGCGTGAAGCGATCGCGCTGTTCGGGTGACGGCGTGCCGATCGCGACCGTCCGCGTGACGTCGGTCGTCCCGTCCAGGTATTGCGCGCCAGAGTCGACGAGGTAGAGCATATCTGGGGCGATGCGGGCGTTGGTCGCCGCGGTCGCGCGGTAGTGCACGATCGCCCCATTCGCGCCGGCGCCAGAGATCGTCGTGAAACTTGTGTCGCGGAAATGCTCGCCCTGCCGGCGCAGTTCCTGCAGATGCGCCGCTGCGTCGAGCTCGGTCAGCACGCCCTTCGGTCCCTCGACCGCGAGCCAGGCAAGGAAGCGGCTCAATGCGGCGCCGTCACGTACATGCGCGGCCCGGGCGTTTTCGAGCTCGATCGGGTTCTTGCACGATTTCGGCAGCGTGCACGGGTCCTGTCCGCGAGTCACTTCGGCGCCGCCGCGTTGCAGACGCTCGGCAATCCACACCGACGCCGTCGCCTGGTCGAGAAGGACGCGCGCCTTCGCCCCAGCAAGCTCGTCGAGCGCCTTGCCGAACGCGTCGGGGGCAACGACGCGCACCTCGTTCCCGAGATGCTGGATCAGGCCGGGTACCAGCTTGCGCGGATCGATGAACAGATCGACGCCGCCGTCGGCGTGAAGGATTGCGAAGGATAAGGGCAGCGGCGTATGCGGCACGTCGGCGCCGCGGATGTTGAGGAGCCAAGCGATCGAGTCCGGCGCGGTGAGAACCGCGGCGGCAAAGCCTTCGGCCTTGAGCTTGCCGGCAATCTCGCCACGCTTGTCGGCGGACGAGCGGCCGGAGAAGCGAATTTCGTGCGGGCGAACCGGCCCCAGCGGCGCCGGCGGCTGATTGGTCCAGACCAGATCCACCGGATTGGACTCGACGGGTATAAGTTCGGCACCCACCCGGTTTGCCGCGGCCCTGAGCTTCTCGACTCCGTCCGGCGTGTGCAGCCAGGGATCGAAGCCGATCCGTGCTCCGCTCGGGACGTTCGTCCGCAACCATTCGTGCGGCGGCGTCTCGATCAGATGCTGGGGGGCGAACAGGGTGGTATCGACCTGCTGACGAACCTGCAGCGTATAGCGGCCGTCGACGAAGATGGCCGCACGGTCCGCAAGAATGATTGCCATGCCGGCCGAACCGGTGAAGCCGGTAAGCCAGGCCAGCCGCTCGGCCCGCGGCGGCACATATTCGCCCTGGTGTTCGTCGCCGCGCGGCAGGATGAACCCCGAAAGTCCCATGCGGGCGAGCTGCGCGCGAAATTCCGCCAACCGCCGGGCTTCCCACGGCGCCTGCAGGCCGTCGTCGTAAGCCGCCGCCATCTCGGCCTTCAGCGCCTGGAGTTGCGATCGTAGCTCGGGGTCCGGATCCACTGTCACCAGATCGAGCCACGCATCCGGATCGAGCCCCGGCGGGGCGGCCAGCACGCCGGCCAACAGGGCCCGTACGCCGGCCGCGTCGTAACGGGCGCCCGCGCGGCGTAGCAGACCGTTCAGGGTCTCATCCCCGGCATAACCCCGGGCCAAAGTGGTGGGCGGCATCATCTCCTACTCTTTCTGCACTGCACCAATCCGGCTCTCCAACATTGCCTCGGTTCCGCCGCGAACCCTTTCTAAGTGGTTTATTTTACACATAAAAGTGTCATGCGATTTCTGCATTGCTGCAACGCAATATGTCCTGCTGCTGTGCAACCAGCGATATCCTATCTTGTGGATATCGATACGGGCTGACGGGGCCCGACGATGCGGTGCGCGGCCAAAGGCGCCCCGCCAACGGTTTAGGAGACTGTATCATGTGGGCAAGTAACGATCGGGAAAACCGGTGGAGCGAAATCAGCTTCAAGCTCCAGCCGGTGGACACCGTGGAGATCTATCAGGCGGCGCGGCGCATGCAGGCCGAGGAGTTTGCCAAGCTGTTCCGTAAGCTCGGCCGTGGCATCGCCAAGCTGCTGAACGCGGTTCTCATGCCCTACCAAGTCTGGCGCGAGTATCAGGCGACGTATCGCGAACTCTCCGCCCTTGACGACCGGATGCTGGCGGATATCGGCATCAGCCGTACCGATATCCCGCGCGTCGCGGCCGGCCTGTGGGTACCCGAGAACCGGGTCGAGCGGGTGGTGCAGCAGCGTCCCGCTCCGCAGCGCAGTGCCAACGTCAATCGGCCGCAGGTCGCGGCCTGACGACACGGTGTACCGCATCAACATACGGCGGCCGGGTGCGCCTAGAGCGAAGCGGCCGCCGTTTGATGCCGGCCACGTTTCGTCCGTTTGAGGACGAGCGTGTGCCAGCCGTCGAGCGCCAGACGCCCGACGAGGACGAGTCCTCGGGCGCGATAGGCAGCCCGTACCTCGTTTTCCTGACTGCCCAGAAGCCCTGAGAGAATCACGATGCCGCCCGGCCGTGCGGCACGGCTGATGTCCCCGGCGAGCCGGCGGAGCGGATTCGCAAGAATATTCGCGACGACCGCGTCATAGCCGCGACGTACGCGAATCCGGTTCAACCCGTTGCTCCATCGCACGCGGACCGCGTGCGCGACCTTGTTTCGCTGAACGTTCTCGCGCGCGATCCTGACCGAGTCGGGATCGATGTCGGCGGCGACGATGCCGGCCGGACGCACCGCAGGCCATGCCTTGGCCATGGCGATCGCGAGTATCCCCGACCCGCATCCCACGTCGAGTGCCCGGCCGAGCCGGCGGCGCTTGGCCTCCGCGTCGAGGGCGAGCAGACAGCCGCGCGTGGTCGCGTGCTCGCCGGAGCCGAAGGCCATGCCCGCATCGAGCGTGATCGCCCGGGCACCGGCCGGAATCTGCCCCCGGTAGTGCGATCCGTAGACGAAGAATCGGCCGACGCGCAGGGGCGGAAAGGAGCGGCGGTTCTCCGCAACCCAATCGATGTCCGGCATCCGCTCGATGATCGGCTTCGGCGCCTCGCGGCCGAGCGACGCGGCGGCGGCGGCAAGGCGTGCGGCCACCGCCTCGCGATCGGGCTCCGCGGTCAAAAGAGCTTCGATTCGCCACGGTCCGCCCGGCGCCGTCTCGAATGCCGACAGCGACGCCGAAATCTCCTCGAGCGCGGCGGCATAGGTCGCCTGGCTGACGGCATCGGCGACCAGCTCAATACGCCAAATCTCAACGGTGGACATGTCGCACTCAGGCCGGCTCGACGAAGGAGTCCATCACGCGCTTGCGTCCGGCATGCTCGAACTCGATATCGAGCTTGCCTGCCTCGACGGCGACGACCCTGCCGTAACCGAATTTCTGATGAAACACGCGCGAGCCCTTCTCGAACGGCTTTGATGGCGGCCGCCGCGGCGGCACCAACTCGGCGCGTCCTTCGATGAGAGGTCCCTTGAAGCGGCCTGCCGCACCGCGCCCGAAACCCAGCCCGCCCGCACCGACGCCGCCGAAGCCATGCGCCGTCGCCCCCCACAGCCCCTGGTCGCTGACGATCTCGACGTGTTCCGCGGGAAGCTCGGCGACGAACCGGGACGGCACGCTCGATTGCCACATGTTGTGAATTCGTCGGTTGGCGGCAAACGAAACGAACGCCCGCGTCCGGGCCCGCGTGAGGCCGACATGCGCCAGGCGCCGCTCCTCTTCCAGCGCCTGCTCGCCATTCTCGTCGAGTGCGCGAGGATGCGGGAACAGGCCTTCCTCCCATCCCGGCAGAAACACCGTGTCGAACTCGAGGCCCTTGGCACTGTGGAGCGTCATAAGATTGACCATCTCCCCCGGCGGCCCATCGGCATTCTCCATGACCAGGCTGACGTGTTCGAGAAAACCATCCAGCGTCTCGAACTCCTCGATCGCCGTGATCAGTTCCTTGAGGTTTTCGAGACGGCCGGGCGCCTCGGCCGACTTGTCGGCCTGCCACATGGCCGTGTAGCCGGATTCGTCAAGGATCAGCTGCGCAAGCTCGGCATGATGCATTGTCTCGAGCTGCGCCGACCAGCGTGTGAAATCGTCGAGCAGGCGCCGCAGCGCGTTGCGCGCCTGCGGCTTCAGGTCGTCGGTCTCGACCAGCGCCCGAGCCGATGCCACGAGCGACTGCTTGCGCGACCGCGCCAGCCGGTGAATGGCCTGGATCGTCGCCTCACCGAGACCGCGCCGCGGGACATTGACGATGCGCTCGAACGCAAGATCGTCGTCCGGCTGCACCGTCACGCGCAAATAGGCGATCGCATCGCGGATCTCCTGCCGCTCATAGAAGCGGGGGCCGCCGACGACGCGATAGGGAACGCCCAGGGTGATGAAGCGCTCTTCGAATTCGCGCGTCTGAAAGCCGGCACGTACGAGCACCGCCATTCCGCCGAGCCGCTCCCCCTTGCGATGAAGCGCCTCGATCTCCTCGCCGACCCAGCGCGCCTCTTCCTCGCCGTCCCAGACGCCGCGGACGACGACCTTCTCGCCGCCGGGTTCGGCGGTCCACAGGGTCTTGCCGAGCCGTCCCTTGTTATGCGCGATGAGCGCGGCCGCCGCCCCCAGGATATGGCGCGTGGAGCGATAGTTCTGCTCGAGCCGGACGACCCGCGCACCGGGGAAATCGCGCTCAAACCGCAGGATGTTGCCGACCTCGGCGCCACGCCAGCTGTAGATCGACTGGTCGTCGTCGCCGACGCAGCAGATGTTGCGGTGGCGCTGCGCCAGCAGCCGCAACCAAAGGTACTGCGCGACGTTGGTGTCCTGGTACTCGTCGACCAGGATGTACCGGAACCGGCTCTGCCATTCCTCGAGGACGTCCGGGCGGGTCGTGAAGATCGTCAAGCCATGCAGCAGCAGGTCGCCGAAATCGGCGGCATTTAGCGTCTTCAGCCGGTCCTGGTACTCCCGGTACAGCTCGATCATGCGGCCGGCCGCGAGCTCGCCCGCCGCATCCGCGGGAACGCGATCGGGGGTCAACCCCCGGTCCTTCCACCGCTCGATCACCGACAGGACGACGCGCGCCGGCCACTTCTTGTCGTCGATATTGGCGGCGGATAGGACCTGCTTGACCAACCGGATCTGGTCGTCCGTGTCGAGGATCGTGAAATTGGGTTTCAACCCGACGAGCTCGGCATGCCGGCGCAGCATGCGCGCGGCAAGGGCGTGAAACGTTCCGAGCCACAGCCCTTCTACCGCCCCGCCGATCATCTCGCCCACGCGGTCGCGCATCTCACGCGCCGCCTTGTTCGTGAACGTGACGGCAAGGATCTGCGAGGGGTACGCGCGGCGCAGCATCAAGATATGCGCAAGACGGGTAATGAGCACTCGGGTCTTGCCGGTCCCGGCGCCGGCCAGAACGAGCAGCGGCCCCTCGGTGGTTTCGACCGCCTCGCGCTGGGGCGGATTGAGCGTATCGAGATAGGAGGGCGTGAGCGCCCGTGCCGATTCGGAAGCGGATGACATGCGCTGGTATATATAGCACCACGTCGCGGGTTCACACCGGCGTGTCACGGCCATTCCGTCGTCCCCCGACACCGGCCTGCCCCGGGGGCACGATTGTGCTATGTTCCCGGTGGGGGCGGATGCAAACCGGAACGGAGTTCCGCATGAGACGGCATCGCGACCGCTTCGCCTGGCTCAGCCGCCGATTGGGTGTCGTCCTCCTTCTGGCTGTCGCCGCGCCCGCACCGGTGCCGGCGCAATCGATCCAGGACATCCTTGCAGCCGTGGTCCGGATCAAGACAACCGTGGCCGATGATGCCCGTACGGCCGATACGCTCGGTCGCGAGCGCGAAGGCAGCGGCATCGTCATCGACCAGGCAGGACTGGTGGTCACCATCGGCTATTTGATGGTCGAGGCGGACGGTGCGGAGATCACGGGATCAGATGGCCGGACGGTACCCGCCCAGGTCATCGGCTACGATCACGAGAGCGGATTCGGCCTGCTGCGTGCCATGTCGCCGCTCAATGTCCGGCCGATCCCCCTGGGCCGATCAGAAAATGCCGCCGCGCGCGATCCCGTGCTGATCGCCAGCCATGGCGGCCCGGACATGGCCGCACCGGCCTTTGTCGTTTCCAAGAGAACATTCGCCGGGTCCTGGGAGTACCTGTTGGACGACGCGATCTTCACTGCCCCGCCCCATCCGGCCTGGAGCGGCGCGGCGCTGCTTGATCGCAATGGCAGTCTGATCGGCGTCGGTTCGCTGATCGTCGGCGATGCGACAGGCACCGGCGTCCACTTCCCGGGCAACATGTTCGTGCCCATCGACCGCCTGAAGCCGATCCTGGGCGATCTCCTCGCTGCCGGGCGACGCGCGGAACCCGGCAAGCCGTGGCTCGGGGTCAACACCGAAGAGGTTCGCGGTCGGCTGGTCGTGACACGGGTCGTGCCGGACAGTCCAGCCGAGCGGGCCGGAATCCGCGCGGGAGACCTGATCGTCGGCGTCGCCGGCGAGACACCGCAGGACCTTGCCGATTTCTATCGCAAGGTCTGGGGGCTCGGGGATGCCGGTGTGACGGTTCCGCTCAACCTGCTGCAGGGCTCGCAGCTGCGCAACGTCGAGGTCAAGTCCATGGACAGGCGCGATCATCTGCGCCTGAAGCGATCCTACTAATCCGCGGTACAGGTCGCGCTAAATCGGACGGCCGCGCCCAAGCCCGACGCTGCGCCCCAGTTCCGCCGGGCGAGGGAGGCACGCGTGAGCGGTGGCGACGTCGGACAGTCGCCGATGCAAATCAGGCGGGAACGGCGCCGAACGGCGTTGTCCGAGGTCGACATGTACGCTCAGACACTCGTAGGTTGCCGCAAGATAACCTTTCTCGGCATGGTACATCCGGTGAAAGAAATGGATCCGCTTCGCATCGAAACCGACGAGCTGCGTCGTAACGCGCAGCGGATCGCCGAGCCGGACTTCGCCCTGATACGTAATGTGGGTCTCGAGGGCCATCGACGAGCAGTTCGTCCGCCGCCGGTATGTCTCTCCCATGCCGAGCCACTCAAAGAATGCATCCGTGCCGTGGTCGAACACCAGCACATAGAACGCAACGTTCATGTGGTCGTTGTAGTCGATCCACTCCGGCCGGACGGTCTCGCGGTGCGCGTCGAACGGCGCCGGTATCGCCGACATCATCGTCATGAGCGCCGTCTCAAGTCGCTGCGGCGACCGGCGCCTTTGCCGCCAGGCCGATCTCGGCATCTCCCTCGCGTGCCATCCGCAGCGCCGCTTCGAAGTCCGGCGCCAGCGTGAACGATTCCGGCCCCGGCCGCACCCCCATCTGATCCAAGACCCGCCGGGGGACCGGCTGCAGGCCGGAGAGGATCACCCGGGTTCCCTGGGCTCGACAGCGGGAAAGGAACTCGCTCAAGGCCGCAACGCCGCTCGCATCGATCACCGGCACGTTGCGCATGCGCAGGATGAACACCCTGGGCGGCTGACGGATCTGGTTCAGGACATCGCCGAGGCGGGCCGTGGCGCCGAAGAAAAACGGACCGTTCAGCTGGAACACTTCGACGTCCGGCGGGATCTGGCGCCGCATATCCTGCGTGGCCGGCCGGGTGAAGTCGTCCTCGTCCTGCATGATCAGCTTGATGTCGTTCTGAACTTCCACGGCCTCGGCCATGCGGTGCATGAACAGAACGGCCGCGAGCAGGACGCCGACCTGGATGCCGACGGTGAGGTCGACGAGCACGGTCAGGGCAAAGGTCAACAGCATGACGACGCGGTCCCCGGCGGGGGCCGACATCAGGTGGCGGAAGCGCTCGTGCTCGCTCATGTTCCAGGCGACGACGACCAGGACGGCAGCGAGGCTCGCCAGCGGAATGTAGGACGCGAGCGGTGCCAGCGCGACCATGAACAGAAGCAGGAAAACGGCATGCATCATGCCGGCCACCGGCGAACGCGCGCCCGAGCGAATGTTCGTCGCGGTGCGCGCGATGGCCCCGGTCGCCGGGATGCCGCCCATGACCGCCGATGCGATGTTGGCCACCCCCTGCGCGACGAGCTCGCAGTTGGAACGATGCTTGCGACCGGTCATGCCGTCGGCGACGACGGCGCACAGCAGCGATTCGATGGCGGATAGAAGTGCGATCGTGAATGCGCTCGGCACCAGCTCGATGATGCGTTCGATACCGAATTCCGGAAGTGATGGCGTGGGCAATGTGTTCGGGATGCCACCGAAGCGCGACCCGATCGTCTCGATCGGAAGCCCGAAGGCGGCAACGGCCGCCGAGCCGAAGATGACGCCGATCAGGAAAGCCGGCAGCGACGGCTTATAACGCCGGATGAGAAATATGACCGTCAGCGTTCCGGCCGCAATGCCGAACGCGGCAGGGTCGAAGCTGCCGATATTTTCGATGAACGCCTTCCATTTCGGGATGAAGTCGGCGGGGACGGTCTGCATGCTCAAGCCGAGGAGGTCCTTCACCTGGCTCGAGAAGATGATCACCGCAATTCCGGCCGTGAAGCCGGTTACAACCGGGTGCGGAATGTACTTGATGAACGTGCCGAGCCGCGCGAACCCGAACACCAGCAGCATCAGGCCGGCCATGATCGTCGCAATGACCAGACCGTCATAGCCGTGCTGCTGGATGACATTGAACACGACGACGACGAATGCCCCGGTCGGGCCGCCGATCTGATATCGGCTGCCGCCCAGAAACGAGGTGAGAAAGCCAGCAACGATCGCCGTGTAGAGACCGCGATCCGGCGTGGTTCCGGAAGCGATGGCGAGGGCCATCGCAAGCGGCAACGCCACGATCGCGACCGTGAGGCCGGCGATGACGTCGGCGCGAAAATCGTCGAACGTGTAGCCAAGCCTGAGGACAGTGAAGAGTTTCGGGACGAACAAATGCCACTGCGGGCTGTCGGTCCGGGCAGGAGTGGACATCGGATCCAGGGATCTAGCGGGAGAGAGGGATCTGGCGGGGGAGGCAGGCTGATGGCAAAAACGACCGGGCGCGAAGCTTAATCCCGCGCGGTCATGCGCGCAACGTATACGCGTCGCGGCAAAATCGCGCATCGGGTCGACATGATTCCAGGTTACCGAAGCCCGCAACTCCGCTCACCTCGCGCCGTCCGGTCATGAAATCCCTCTCCCGGCTCCTCGATTTCTGCAATCGGCGCGCGTCACCGCTCCTCGCGGTCGCATTGTTCGTCGGGCTCCTGTTGCCTGACCTCGCGCACATCCTGCGCCCCCTGCTTGCGCCGTCCGTGATCGTCCTGCTGACGGCGACCCTGCTTCGGATCGACTGGGCCCAAGCCCTCGCCTACGCGCGCCGGCCCGGGCGCGCCGCCCTTGTGGTGCTGTGGCTCCTGCTCGGCGCACCGCTCGTCATGTGGGCGGCATTGCGGCTTGTGCCCCTGCCGGAGTCGCTCGGACATGCGCTCCTCTTGATGTCCTCCTCGCCCGTCCTGATCTCGGTTCCGACCTTTGCGCTGATGCTCGGGCTCGACGCGCCGCTGGCCCTGATCGCGATGCTGGCCACCTCGATTCTCCAGCCCCTCGTCCAGCCGCCCTTGGCTCTGGCGCTCCTTGGCGTCGAACTCGATATCGGCATAGCGCCGTTGATGGGGCGGCTGGGCATGTTCGTCGGGGGCGCCTTTGCGCTGGCGATCCTCGTCCGGTGGAAGCTCGGCCGCGAACGCATCGAACGGGCGGCAAGCCCCATCGGCGGCGTCGCCGTTCTGATGCTGATCGTGTTCGGAATCGCCGTCATGGACGGCGTCACGGCCACCCTGCTTGCCCGCCCCGGTCACGTGCTGCTGTTCCTGGCGGCCGCGTTCGCCGCAAACTTCGGCCTCCAGGCCGCCGGGGCACTTGCCTTTCACGCCCTCGCCCGCCTTGGCATCGTCGATAGCCGCCAGGGGCTGACGGCGGCGCTCGCCTCCGGAAACCGCAATCTCGCCATCCTGATTGCCGTGCTGGGAGAGGCTGCAGGGCCCGATCTGGCGCTCTATCTCGCTGTCGGGCAGTTCCCGATGTATCTGATCCCCGCCGTCCTCGGGCCGATCTACCGCAGGTTGCTTCGTTGCCCGGCTTAACAACTCGTTAAGGGTGCGGCCTTAGGCTCGGTACTTGGTCCGCAAAGGCCTTGTGGGAGAGCCATGTTCGACTCCGTGTCGCTCCTCGGAGCTCCGTCCATCCCTGCGCTTGGCGTGTTTCAGCGCCTGAGCAAGGGAAACTCTTCCCAAGCGCTGGCCAGGTTCCAGAACCGGCCGGACATCAAGCGCGAGATCGACTTCTTCAAGCAGGAGATTGCCAAGCTCAAGACGCCTGAAGATCTCTTCAAGAATTACCGGCTGATGAAGTTCGTGCTCTCGGCCTACGGTCTCGAAAGCGACCTCAATTACATGGGCCGCGTGAAGGCGGTGATGAATTCGGACCTGAACGACCCGAATTCGCTCGCCAACCGTATGCGCGACGCGCGCTACCGCGAACTGGCCACCGACTTCAAAATGGCGGAATTCGGCGTCTCGCGCATCAAGGTCCAGTCGGTCATGGATTCGGTGATCCAGCGTTATGTCGTCACCGAATATGAAAAGGATCAAGGTAAACTCAATCCGGCGCTCCGCGAGGCCTTGTATTTCGCCCGCAACATCGGAAAAGTCAGCACCGTCTATGAGATCCTGGGCGATCCCGTCCTGCGCAAGGTGGTGACGGAGACCCTCGGATTGCCGCAGCAGATCGCCGTCCAGACCGTCGAGCGTCAGGCCGAGCTGGTCTCGCGCGGCATCGATATCGCGAAATTCCGCAAGGACGCGGGTGGCACGAGCAGCGTGAGCGAAGCGCGGCTTGCCGACGCACGCAGCGACGTCAATGAAATCGGCAAATTGCTGGAGCTGGCCGATGGCGCCGCCAATGCCGCGCGCGAGACCGCCAAGCGCCTCCAGGACATCAAGGCCGGCTACGACCGCCTCGCCAGTCTGCAGAGCCCGACGGGGCCCTATGCGGACGAGATCCCGATTCAACAGGCCGCCGTACCTGAACTCGTCCGCCTCCAAGGCATAATCGCCAAGGGGGCGAACGCAGCCGAAAAGATGGCAGTTTCGGTGAACCGGATGTTCGAGCTGCAACGGCTCGCATCGGATCCCGCCAACAGCGCGTCGTTCGACGACTATAAGGCCGAGTTTGCCGCACTCGCACAGAGCATCAATGATCAGATCGACACCGGCGCGGACTATTACTTCAACGGCACCGAACATAATCTGCTCGACGGCTCGACCGGCGGGCCGATCACGGTCACGATCAATGCGGCCGGCGACAAACTCACGATCAACCCGCACGACCTGAGCGGGTTCCGCGACCAAATCAGTGCGGCGGCCGCCGCTTTCGCGGCGGCGACGAGCCCCTCGGACTCCGCAAACCTGTCAGCGGCAGGTTCGGCGCTTCAGGCCGCCGGCCCGCTCCTGGGCGAGGCGCGCGACACCATGGCCCGGAACAAGACGGAGTTCGCCGAAAAGATCGCCACGGTGAAGACCTTTGCCTTGACGCTCGATTCGAACTCGCTCGGCACGGGCTGGCTGTCGGTCAGGGACGCGGATTCACGCCTGCAGCAGATCACGACGAAGCTGGAAGAGCTTCGCGCGATCGCCGCCGAATCGGAACGCCGCCTTATCGATGCCGACCGCTCCGACCTGCAGGCGCGCTACACGGACCTCGTCGCGGAGATCGATACGCTGATCAACTCGGCGGCGGCCGGCGCGGACAACCTGCTCGCCAGCGGAACCGACCGCACATACAACCTTGACGGCACGACGACGATGACCGCCCAGGGCCATGACCTGCGGTCGATTGCGACGGTTCTGTCGAGCCATGATGTCAACAGTGCCGCCGCGGCACGCGACGTCCTCGCTGCGCTCGACGGTACTATCGGGTCGTCGCTCGAAGGCGTGCGCGAGGAGCTCACGACCGA
Source organism: Alphaproteobacteria bacterium (assembly GCA_036381615.1). Lineage (GTDB taxonomy): Bacteria > Pseudomonadota > Alphaproteobacteria > CACIAM-22H2 > CACIAM-22H2 > CALANV01. The sequence continues at coordinate 120,808 of DASVCL010000066.1, read as the reverse complement.
TCTCGTCGTCTTTCGCCAGGCCTCGACCGTGTACGACCCGCGTGGCAAGGTTGACGAAGATTTCCGCAAGCTGGCGGAAGATCTCCCGGGTCTTGTCGATGGCGCCAAGCAGCTCGCCTATGTCGACGCGGACGGGAATAAGGTGTATCGCAACCTCCTCGACCCCACCGCGGGCGATGCCCGGGGCTTCTCGAAGCTCTTGAGCGAGGTCATCATCGTTCCGGCGCAGCGCGACTGGAATTCGTCGGTTACCGATGTCGTCATCGCGGCGGCGGCGCAGATCCCATCGAACCTCTTCGGGACGGGTGGCGCCTACGAGAAGCTGCAGGCCGCCCTCTTCGCCGCGAACAAGTCGGCTATGGCGCTCGAGCCGGTTCGTACCAAGGCGCGCAACACGGTGGCCGAGGCCCAACGTGTGATTCAGCAGGATTCGTCGACGAGCACGAGCGATGCGTCCGGCATGACCGAGTACACGCGCCAATTCATCCTGCGCTATCTCGGTCTCAAGGATGCCCAGTCGCTGACGGGGGCGGGAAACCCGTTGCTGGACCTGCTCACCCCCATCGGCTCGGGCAATTTCAACCTCCTCATCTGAGGAGATATTTTCATACGCTGAAATATTTCGCCTGCGGGTGGTGGACCACGATCGCGGAGGTCGACTGCTCGGGGTGGAGTTGATCCTCGTCCGACAGCGTAACGCCGATACGCTCGGCACCGAGCAGCTTCAGAAGCTGGCGCTGGTCGCTGAGATTCGGACAGGCGGGATAGCCGAACGAATAGCGCGACCCTCGGTAGCCCTGCTTCAGCATCTTCTCCATGTCGCGGTCGTCCTCGTGGGCGAAGCCCAGCTCCGCCCGGATGCGCTTATGGACATATTCGGCCAGGGCCTCGGCCGTCTCCACGCTGAAGCCGTGGAGGTACAGATAGTCCTGATAACGGCTTTCCGCGAACCAGTCGCGCGCGACCTCGGACGCGCGCTGACCGATCGTCACGACCTGGAGCCCGATCACGTCGCGCTCGTTCGAGGTGCGATCACGGAAGAAGTCGGCGATGCACAGCCCGCCTTCGCGGTCCTGCCGCGGGAACTGAAAGCGCGCCACCTCCGTGATCCCGTCCTCGCCGAGGAGGACGACGGAGTCGCCATCCGAGAAGCAGCGCCAATAGCCGTAGATGGCGCGCGGCTCGAAGATGTTGTCGCGTTCAACCGCCTCGAGAAGGCGCCGCAGGATCGGCCGGATCTCGCGCTGAGCCCACGCCTTGTACTCGTCGAGCCTCTTGCCGGCCTTGCGGAAGCCCCAGTGAAACTGGAACAGCATGGTCTCGTTGAGATAGGGCATGAGCGCCTTCACCGGCACGTGCTCGATCATGCGCGCGCCCCAGAACGGGGGTGTGGGCACTGGCGCCTGCGTCGCCAGTTCGGCGCGGCGCAGCTTGATCTCCTCAAGATCGACCGGCCGTGCCGGTTTGGCCGCCTGGCCCAGTACCCGCTTTTGGTTGGACGGCCGTCCCTTGCGCTTCTCCACCGATTTCTGCACGTGCGTGTCGAACTGACCGGCCATGACCTTGTCCATCAGGTCGAGACCGTCGAATGCATCACGTGCGTAGGCCACGCGGCCCGCGCCATAGGCGGCGAGGCAGTCCTCCTCGACATATTTGCGCGTGAGCGCGGCGCCGCCGAGCAGTACCGGCAGGTCGAATCCCTGGCGCGTCATCTCCTCGAGGTTCTCGCGCATGATCACGGTCGACTTGACCAGCAATCCGGACATGCCGATTGCGTCCGCTTTGTGCTCGCGCGCTGCCGCCATGATGTTGGCGATCGGCTGCTTGATGCCGAGATTGATCACCCGGTAGCCGTTGTTGGTCAGGATGATGTCCACCAGGTTCTTGCCGATGTCATGGACGTCACCCTTCACCGTGGCCAGCACGATGGTGCCCTTGTGCTGACCCTCGACCCGCTCCATGAACGGCTCGAGATAGGCGACCGCCGCCTTCATCGTCTCGGCCGACTGCAGGACGAAGGGTAGCTGCATCTTGCCGGCGCCGAACAGGTCGCCCACGACCTTCATGCCGTCGAGGAGGAACGTATTGATGATTTCGAGCGGCTTATATCGCTTAAGTGCCTCGTCGAGGTCCTCGGTCAACCCCTGCTTGTCGCCGTCGACGATGCGCTCCTTGAGCCGGTCCTCTACGCGCTCGGCGCGCTTCCTGGCCGTTTTTTCCCCGGCGCTGCGGTTTTGGAACAGGGCAATGAACGCCTGCAGCGGATCGTAGCCTTCGCGGCGACGGTCGAAGATCAGGTCTTCGGCGACTTGCACCTCCTCCGCCGGAATCTTGTGCAGCGGCATGATCTTGCTGTGATGCACGATCGCCCCCGTGAGACCGCGCCGGATCGCGTGGTCGAGGAACACGGAGTTCAGCACATGCCGCGCGGCCGGGTTGAGGCCGAACGAGATGTTGGACAGCCCCAGGATGATCTGAACGTCGGGCAGCGCCTCGCGGATGCGTTCAATGCCCTCGAGCGTCCACAGACCGAGCTTGCGATCATCCTCATTGCCGGTAGCGATCGTGAAGGTGAGCGGATCGATCAGCAGGTCGGAAGCCGGCAGGCCGAAGCGGCCGCAAGCGAACTCGAAGAGGCGTTTGGCGATCGCGACCTTGCGCTCGGCCTCCTTGGCCATGCCCTGCTCGTCGATCGTGAGAGCGACCACCGCGCAGCCGAAGCGCCGTGCGAGCTGCATGCGTTTCGCAGCCGGTTCCTCGCCGTCCTCGAAGTTGATCGAGTTGAGGATCGCCTTGCCGCCGTAAAGCTTCAGCGCGGATTCGAGGACATCGTATTCGGTCGAGTCGATCACGAGCGGGGCGGTAACGGCGCCGCGCATGCGGCTCACCACCTCGTTCATCTCCTTGACCTCGTCACGGCCGACGAAGGCGGTGCAGATGTCGAGCGCATGCGAGCCTTCGCGCACCTGCTCACGCCCCATCTCGACGCAGCCTTCCCAGTTCCCCTCTTCCTGCAGCTTCCGCCATTGGCGGCTGCCGTTCGCGTTGCAGCGCTCGCCGATGGAAAAATACGCGTTCTCCTGCCGCAGCGGCACCTGGTGATAGAGCGAAGCGACCGATGGAACCCAGACGGAGGAGCGCTTCCACGGGGGCGGCCGATGCGCCGTTCCCGCCAGCTTCCGCAGCATGGCATCGAGCGCGGCGATGTGGGGCACGTCGGTGCCGCAACAGCCACCGATCATGTTGACCCCGTCCTCGCGCACGAAGCGTTCCTGCCACTTGGCCAGCTCGTCGGGCGACAAGGGATAGCGCGTCTTGCCCTCGACGAGCTCCGGCAGTCCGGCATTGGGCTGCACGGCGATCAGACCCGGCCAGTTCTCCGACAGCCACTTGACGTGCTCGGCCATCTCCTGCGGCCCGGTGGCACAGTTGAGGCCGATCACGGGCACGTCCAGCGAATGGATCACGGTCGCGGCGGCGGCGATGTCCGCACCGACCAGGAGCGTGCCGGTCGTCTCCACCGTGACCTGGACGAGGATCGGGATTTCGGCTGCCCCCTCGGCCCGGCCGGCTTCGGCCCGTGCCCGCTTCGCGCCGTTCACGGCCGCCTTGATCTGCAGCGGGTCCTGGCAGGTCTCAATCAGGAACCCGTCGACGCCCCCCGCGATCAGGCCGCGGCACTGGATCGTGAGGGCGTCCTCCAGCGTCTGATAGTCGATATGTCCGAGGCTCGGCAGCTTCGTGCCCGGGCCGATCGAGCCGAGCACGAAGCGTGTACGGCCGTCGTGCTTGAAGGCATCGATCGCTTCGCGCGCGAGTTCGGCGGCCCGCTTGTTGAGCTCGAACGCCTCGTCCTGCAGCCCGAACTCGCCGAGCGTGACCGGCGAGCCGCCGAACGTATTGGTCTGAATGACGTCGGAGCCGGCCTCGACATAGCCCATGTGAATCGCGCGCACGACGTCCGGCCGCGAGCGCGTGAGGATCTCGGTGCAGTTCTCCTTGCCCAGGAAGTCGCGATCGACCTCGAGCGACATGGCCTGCACGCGGCTGCCCATCGCACCGTCGCAAAGAAGAACGCGCTCGCGCAGGACGTCGAGAAAATGCGCCATGTCAGTTCGTCCGATGTTGAAACTTCAGGCGACGGCCGCCTGTGCCGCGCTCGGCCGGCGTGGCCGCACACCAAGAATGTGACAGATCGCGTAGGTCAGATCCGCCCGATTGAGCGTGTAGAAATGGAATTCGGACACGCCGTGGTCCTGCAGGCGTCGGCACTGCTCGGCGGCGACGGTGGCGGCCACGAGGCGCCGTGTGTCCGGATCGTCGTCGAGCCCCTCGAACAGCCGTGCCAGCCAGCCCGGCACCGATGCGCCGCAGGCGGCACTGAACCTGACCACCTGTGCGAAGTTCGTGACCGGCAGGATGCCGGGAATGATCGGCACGTTAATCCGGAACGCATCGCACAGGTCGCGAAAACGCAGGAACCGGTCGACGTCGAAGAAATATTGGGTGATCGCCCGTGTCGCGCCGGCGTCCACCTTGCGCTTGAGGTTGTCGAGATCGGCCGCGGGCGACTCGGCGTCCGGATGGGTTTCCGGATACGCGGCGACGCTGATCTCGAAAGGTGCGATCCGGCGCAAGCCCGCCACCAGCTCCGCCGCGCACGTATAGCCGCCCGGATGCGGCACGAACCGGCCGCCGCCGGGCATGTCGCCGCGAAGCGCCACGATGTGCCGGATGCCGGCCTCCCAGTACTGGCGCGCAATCGCATCGACCTCTTCGCGCGTCGCCGCGACGCAGGTCAGGTGCGCCGCCGGGTTCAGAGTCGTCTCGAGACGGATGCGCCGGACCGTGGCATGCGTGCGCTCGCGCGTCGAACCGCCGGCACCGTAGGTGACCGACACGAACTGCGGTGCGAGCGGCTCCAGCCGCTTCACGGCCGACCACAGCTGCTTTTCCATCTCTTCGGTCTTCGGCGGGAAGAACTCGAAGGACAGCTTCAGGCGGACGCCGTCGGCCGCACCGCCGATGAGCGTCGTGTTTCTCAGTGCGTCGGCCATGCCTGTGCTCCGTCCAGGGGTTTCGTCTCGCGTCGATCGGTGATCTGTGGCCGGTCGGCCGTCCACAGAGTCACGGTCAGCCGTTCGCCCGGGAGATGCAGGAGCTGACCCGGCTGCAGACCCGCCTCGCGGATCCAGTCGACGACTTCGGCATCGGCAAATCCCAAACGCCGATGGGCGTGGTCACGCCGCAGGTGTTCGAGCTCATGCGGGGCGAAATCGACGACGAGCAGGCGCCCGCCCGGCTTGAGCACCCGCGCCGCCTCGGCAATGGCGAGCGCCGGCTCGTCCGCGAAATGCAGTACCTGATGGATCGTGACCGCATCGAACGAAGGCGACGTCCATGGCAGGCGATACATGTCGCCCTGGCGCACATAGCAATCGCTGAGACCGGCACGCGCGAGGTTGGCGCGGGCAACGGCAAGCATTTCGCGCGACAGGTCGATCCCGACGGCACGCACGCCGCGGCTGCCGAACAGTTCCAGGATACGCCCGGTTCCGGTCCCGATGTCGAGCAGCGTCTCGATGCGGTCGGGCGGGATCAGCTCGAGCACGCGCCGCTCGACCTCGCGATCGTCGACATGAAGGGAGCGAATCTCGTCCCAGCGGGCCGCGTTGGCGCGAAAATAGTTCGCGGCTGCTGCCGCGCGCGCCTGCCGCACGGCGGCAAGCCGCTCGAAATCCTGACGCAGGACCGGATCATTCGCGCCCAGCAGCGCGACGACCTGCTGCGCGAACCGCCCCGCCTCGCCCTCGCGCGCGAGCCGGTAGAACACCCAGCTTCCCTCAGGCAGCCGCTCGAGCAACCCGGCATCGCAGAGCAGCTTCAGGTGTCGGGACACCCGCGGCTGGCTTTGGCCGAGGATCTGAGTCAGCTCGCTGACGGTAAGCTCGCCTTCAGCGCAGAGGGCGATCAGCCGCAGTCGCGTCGGCTCGGCAGCGGCGCGCAGGCTCGTCAGGACATTTTCCAGCCCAATCACAAGGCAGTATGTATAACGATATCTTTATATCTTTCAATAGACATCTGGTTATAGGCCGATGTGGATGCACTGATGCAACACATGGCCGAATTCGAGGCTCCCACCCCCGGCGGGGAATTGGCGCTACTTGCCGTCTGTGGTAGCTAATCGCCCGTTATTGCGGGCGAATCGCCGGTTAACCGTAACTTCAACCTTTCGTCCGAAGATGCTGGCGTCCGGAAGGGGGCTGGAAGCCGCGCTACTGCCGCGTCAGGGCTAGGCAAGGCGCCAGCGGATAGCCGCGACACGTGCACCGCACAACGAATACCGAATACCAACCTGGGCTTGTCCCTCATGATGCGTCGCAAATTGGCTGGCCGGAAAGCATGTCTCGTCGGCATGGGCATCGCCCTGCTCTCCCTGTCGGCCTGCGTCATTCCCAACACCCCGGAAAAGCAGGCGCAGCTTGAGGAGACGAACGATCCCCTCGAACCGACCAACCGCTACATCTTCGAGGTCAACCGCTTCCTCGACGAGATGGTCATCAAGCCGGTCGCCTGGTGGTACCGGATCGGTGTGCCCGAGCCGGCACGCGACCGCATCCGCAATGTGCTTGCCAACCTGCGGCTGCCATGGACGGCGGTGAACGACCTCTTCCAGGGGGACCTGCAGCGCACCTACACGGCGCTCGCCCGTTTCACCATCAACAGCACGCTCGGCGTCGTCGGCATCTTCGATGTCGCAACGGACATGGGTTTTCCGCACCACGAGGAAGACGCTGGTCAAACCTTTGCCGTCTGGGGCGCCGGTGAGGGGCCGTATCTCGTGCTGCCGGTCCTCGGCCCGTCGAACGTGCGCGACGCGGCGGGTTTGGGGGTCGGCTTTTTTGCTGATCCGGTCAATATCGCATTGGGCGGCGTCGATGCGGCGACCATCGGGCGTGGGGCTTTGACCGGAATCGACACGCGCGAGCGCAATATCGAGACCCTGGCCGATCTCGAGCGCAATTCGCTCGACTTCTACGCCACCATCCGCAGCATCTATCGCCAGCGGCGCGATGCCGAGATCCGCAACAGCCAGTCCGGCGCGGATACCCCGGCGCCACGCCTATCGGCGGAGCCGGCTCCGCCTGCGGACAGGACCATCCAGAACTGACGTCATGATCCGCCGTCATTCGATCCTTGCCCTCGCGCTCGCGCTGGGTTGCGTCGCAACCGGCGTCCAGGCGCAGTCGGCGATGTCGGCAGCGCCGGCCACGGACGCGCCAGCGGTGGCATTGCAAGAGGGCAGCCAGTTCGTCACCCGTCTCGCAAGCCGCGCCATCGCCGAACTCACGACGGACGCCCTGCCCGCACCGGAACGGATCGCGCGCTTTCGTGCGATGCTGACCGAGGCGTTCGACGTGCCGGGGATCGGTCGCTTCGTCCTGGGCCGTTACTGGCGTACTGCGACCGAGGCCGAGCGGGCCGAATATTTGAAGTTGTTCGAGGACCTGATCGTTCAGACCTACGCCAACCGGTTTCAGGACTTTGCCGGCGCCCAGCTGCGGGTCCTCGGTACGCGCGAAGGCCAGGACGGCGACGTGGTCGCGATGGTCGAGGCGACGCTGCCGGGCAAGCCGCCCGCACGCCTCGATGTGCGGATGCGCCGGAATGGCGGAGGCTTCAAGATCTTCGACGTACTCGTCGAGGGCATCAGCATGAGCGTTACCCAACGCGACGAGTTCGCGGCCGTCGTTCAGCGCAACGGCGGCAAGGTCGAGGGGCTTCTAGCCTCTTTGCGTGAACGCACGCGCGCCCGTCAGTGATCTCCGCGAAGAAAGCGGGGCCGCGCGCCTGCCCGGCCCCGCGTGGCACGTAATGATCAAGCGCGCGTCAGCGGCTTGTACTTGATGCGATGCGGTTGGTCGGCTTCGGCGCCCAGACGCCGTTTGCGATCCGCCTCGTACTCCTGGTAGTTGCCTTCAAACCACACGACCTGACTGTCGCCCTCGAAAGCGAGCATGTGCGTCGCGATGCGATCGAGGAACCAGCGATCGTGGGAGATGACGACGACGCAGCCCGGAAAATCGAAGATCGCTTCCTCGAGTGCGCGCAGCGTGTCGACATCGAGATCGTTGGTCGGCTCGTCGAGCAGCAGCACGTTGGCGCCGCTCTTGAGCATCTTGGCGAGGTGGACGCGGTTGCGTTCGCCCCCCGAGAGCACACCGACCTTCTTCTGCTGATCGGAGCCTTTGAAATTGAACCCCGCCACATAGGCGCGGCTCTGCACCTTCCTGGTGCCGATCTCGATGACGTCCAGGCCGCCGGAGATCTCCTCCCACACGGTCTTGTTGGGATCGAGCGTGTCGCGCGACTGATCGACATAGCCGAGCTTCACGGTGTCACCGATGCGAAGCGTGCCGCCGTCCGGCTTCTCCTGCCCGACGATCATACGGAACAGCGTCGTCTTGCCGGCGCCGTTGGGACCGATCACGCCGACGATGCCGCCGGGCGGCAGCCGGAATGACAGATCCTCGATGAGGAGACGGTCGCCGTAGCCCTTCTTGAGGTGGTCGGCTTCGATCACGACGTTGCCGAGCCGCGGGCCCGGCGCAATCGAAATCTGCACCTGTTCCGGAGCCTGCTCCTTTGACTGCGCGAGAAGGGCCTCGTAGGCGTTGATGCGCGCTTTGCTCTTGGCCTGGCGCGCGCGTGGGCTCTGTCGGATCCACTCCAGCTCCCGTTCCAACGTACGTTGGCGCGCCGTCTCCTGCTTCTCCTCGAGCGCGAGCCGCTTCTGCTTCTGCTCGAGCCAGGACGAATAATTGCCTTCCCATGGAATGCCGCGGCCGCGGTCGAGTTCCAGGATCCAGCCGGCGACGTTGTCGAGGAAATAGCGATCGTGCGTCACCGCGACGACCGTGCCGGAATAGTCGTGGAGGAAGCGCTCGAGCCACGCGACCGACTCCGCATCGAGGTGGTTGGTCGGCTCGTCGAGCAGCAGCAGGTCGGGTTTCTGAAGCATCAAACGGCAGAGCGCGACGCGACGCCGCTCGCCGCCCGACAGCTTGGTAACGTCCGCATCGCCGGGCGGGCAGCGCAAGGCATCCATGGCGATCTCGATGGTCCGATCCAGCTCCCACGCGTTCGCGGCGTCGATCTTCTCCTGCAGCTCCGCCTGTTCGGCGAGCAGCTTGTTCATCTCGTCCTCGTCCGTGACCTCGCCCAGGCGATTGCTCACTTCGTTGAAACGGTCGACCATTTCTTTGAGATGGCCGAGCCCCTCGAGGATGTTTTCCTGGACGTTCTTCGACGGATCGAGTTTCGGCTCCTGCTCGAGGTAGCCGACCGTTGCGCCTTCGGCGACAAACGCCTCGCCCGCATAATCCTTGTCGAGCCCCGCCATGATACGGAGCAGGGTGGACTTGCCGGCGCCGTTCAGGCCCAGCACGCCGATCTTCGCGCCCGGAAGGAACGACAGCCAGATGTCTTCCAGCACCTTGCGGCCACCCGGATAGATCTTGGTCAATCCCTTCATCACGTAGACGTACTGATAGGCAGCCATCGGCGCTCTCGCTTCTCTGGACCTGTGCGTGGGGAATTCTAGGTGGCGCGGTTCTAACCGATCGGCCCCGTGCGAGCAACCTCGGGCAGGCGGCCCCCGATCGAACTGGGCTGTTGACGAATGTCATCGTGTAACATTCGCCCCCATTCTGGCAGCCGGTCACCGTCGGTTCCTCCATGCATGCCGGGGGAGTCGAGGATCGTTGCTGTCAGATATCCGCAGCATCGCTGCAATTCATCATGGGGACGGCATGGGCGAGATCGCTGCGGATGACGCAGCACAGGCATCCGCTGTCCATTACCCCCGTCTCGCCATCGACGGCCTGGACGAACTGGTGAGCAGGGCCGATCTCGCCGGATTCGTCGATCGGCACGTCCATGTCCGCCATGTCCCGGTGCCTCAGGAGCCGGCCTAAGGAGGAGGGCCGGCTTCCCTCTCCCGCGGCATCCCGGGCGGCCGGCACCGGCCATGACAAGCGGCGGCGGCGAGTCTATCCTTGAGCGGAGAACAGAGCCGCGCCATGCGGTACCCCCGCCCCGATGCGGGGTGGAGGAAGACGCCCATGAGACCCTCGGTATTGCTGGTCGACGACGAGCCCAATATCGTCCTGTCGCTCGAGTTCCTGATGAAGCAGGCGGGGTACGACGTGCGCGTCGCGCGTGACGGTGACGCGGCACTGCAGGCGGTCGCCGAGCGTGCCCCCGATCTCATTCTGCTCGACGTCATGACGCCCGGACGCGACGGTTACGAGGTGTGCCAGACCATCCGCGCCAATCCGGCGTGGAAGGACATCAAGATCGTCATGTTGACGGCCAAGAGCCGCGAGGTAGAGCGCGAGAAGGGTCTAGCACTCGGCGCCGACGACTACGTCACCAAGCCGTTCTCGACCCGCGAGCTCGTCAACCGCGTCAGGCAACTCCTGGCCGATGAGCATCCCTGATCGGACAAGACAAACCGGATCGGAGCGGGCCGCGCAGCTCGCACCGCGGTACCAGTTCGCCGTTCTTGCCGCCATCGCCGCGGTCTTCGGCTTTGCCGTGTTTGCGGCGATGTTCGCGCTGCGCGCCGGCCCCGAGACGGCCGATATTCTCGCCCATTGGGCCGCAGGCCTCGCCGCCCTGGTCACAGCCGGACTCATCTGGCTTGGCGCGGACCACCTCGTCTTCCGGCCGCTCGGGCGCCTTGCGGCACGCGCACGGCTTGCCGCCGCGGCAGCTTCGGAAGCGCGCATCGATGCTGCCGCCTATCCGACCCTGGCGCCGCTGCCCGACGCGCTCGATCAGCTCGTATCCCGGTATCTGACGGCCCGCCGCGAGGTTCAGCAATCCGTGGCCAGCGCGACGCGCCGCGTCGAGGAGCAGAAGGAGCGCCTGGAGGCGATCCTGCGCGACCTGAGCGAAGGCGTGATGGTCTGCAATCTCGACCATCAGGTCCTGCTTTACAATCATGTCGCGCTGGCGCTCTTGCATGTCTCCGGCGAGCTCGGCCTCGGACGGTCGCTGTTCAACTTGATTTCGCGTGCCCCCGTGCTCCACGCGCTCGAGCGCCTGCTGCAGCGGCCCGCGGCCGGCCCGGAGGAGAGCACACTCCCGGTCGTCTGCGCGACGACCGACAGCAGGACCCTTCTGAGGGGGCGCATGAGTCTCGTGCTCGACACCGCGGGTACGCCGACCGGTTACGTCCTGACGTTCGCCGACGTCACCCGGGAGATTGCCGAGCTGAGTCGCCGCGATACGCTGCTGCGACGCGCAACCGAAGGCCTGCGCGCGCCGATCGCCAATCTGCGCGCAGCGGCCGAAACGATCTCCTTCTTTCCGGACATCAGCCCCGAGCAGCGGCGCGCTTTCGAGGATGTCATCCTGCGCGAGGGCAACGTCCTGAGCGAACGCCTCGAGGCCCTCGACCGCGATTATCGCAGCCTGAGCGCCAGCCACTGGCCGATGACCGACATCCATTCGGTGGATCTCTTCAGCTGGGTCGTCCGCAACTTGCGGGAGACCGGCGGTCCGCAGGTTACCATGGTCGGCCTTCCGTTGTGGCTTCACGGCGACAGCCATTCCCTGTCGCACGTGCTCGAATGCATTCTGCGCAAACTGGCCGTAGCGACGCGCGCCGACACCTTCGATATCGAGGCCCTGCTTGGCGACAGGCGCGTCTACATACAGATCACCTGGGCGGGCGATCCGATCTCGTCCGCCACACTCGACGACTGGAGCGACGAGCCGCTTCCGGCCGTCCTGGGTTCGCCGTCTCTCCGCGACGTGCTTACACGGCACGGCAGCGAGATGTGGAGCCATGCGCAGCAGCCGGGTCGCGCGGCGTTGCGGATCCCGCTGCCGGCACCGATTCGGGTCCAGTTTGCGCCGACACTCCGGCCGGAGATGCCGTCACGGCCGGAGTTCTACGACTTCGATCTGTTCCAGTCCGGCGCGGCAGCGCGATCGGCCGTAAGTACGCCGCTGCGCTCAGCCGCCTACGTCGCCTTCGACACCGAGACGACCGGTCTGCGGCCATCGCAAGGCGACGAACTGGTCGCCATCGGGGCTGTCCGCATCGTGAATGGCCGTATCCTTACGGGCGAGACGTTCAATCGCCTGGTCAACCCGGGTCGCCCGATTCCGCCGGATTCGGTCCGTTTTCATGGCATCACCGATGCCATGGTGGCGGATGCACCGCCGGCCGAGCTCGTCCTTCCGCAGTTCAAGGCGTTCGTCGCCGATGCCGTGCTCGTCGCGCACAATGCCGCATTCGATCTCACGTTTCTTCAGCGCAAACAGGAGGCCAGCGGTATCCGCTTCGACAGTGTCACGCTCGACACGCTGCTGATTTCGGCCTTCCTGTTTCCGGAGTTCGACGATCATAGTCTGGACACTATTGCCGGTCGGCTCGGCATCGCCGTTTCCGGACGACACACGGCGCTGGGCGATGCCATGGCAACGGCCGCGATCTTCGTGCGGATGCTCGACCTGCTCGAGGCGCGCGGCATCGTCACGATCGGACATTTGCTGGAAGCTTCGAAGATGGCACTCGCCATCCGGATGAAGCAGGCCGCTTTCTGATGCCGATGCAGAGGGCGTAGGGATCATGAGGGGTTCGGGTGTCGGCGATCGTCTGATCGCCCTTTTCCTGCTCGGCGTGCTCTTGTTCAGCCCGCCGGCGCTGGCGATCTTCAGCGTTGACGCGACGGTGTCGGGGATTCCGGTGCTCTACGCTTATCTCTTCGCCGCATGGATCGGCCTGATCGCGCTCCTCGCGTTCGTTCTTCGGTCACGCCGCGCCGATCTTCCCGGAGCCGACCGAACGCCGGGCGGAGGCAACGCATCATGATGCAGCCCTGGCTCATCGTCACCGCCGCGTTCGGCTACCTTTGCCTGCTGTTCGCGGTGGCGTACTGGGCCGACAAGCGGGCTGATGCCGGCCGTAGCGTCGTCGCCAGCCCCTATATCTATGCGCTGTCGATTGCCGTCTACTGCACCGCGTGGACGTTCTACGGCAGCGTGGGACGCGCCGCTGCGGGCGGCGCCGACTTCCTGCCGATCTATCTGGGACCCACGCTCGCCGCCGTGCTGTGGTGGCATGTGCTGCGCAAGATGCTGCGGATCAGCAAGAACAACCGCATCACATCCATCGCCGACTTCGTCGCCTCGCGTTACGGCAAGAGTCATCTGCTCGGCGGTCTCGTGACGATCGTGGCGGTTATCGTGATCATGCCTTACATCGCGCTTCAGCTCAAAGGCGTGTCGACCAGCTTCAACGTTCTTCTTCGATATCCCGATATCGTCATGCCTTCGGCCGTGGGGCGACAGCCGATCTTCGAGGATACGGCACTTTACGTGGCCGCGCTGATGGCCGCGTTCGCGATGCTTTACGGTACGCGCCACATCGACGTCACGGAACGGCATGAAGGCATGGTCGCCGCGATCGCATTCGAGTCCACCGTGAAGCTGATCGCATTTCTCTGTCTTGGCGCATTCGTCACGTTCGTCATGTTCGACGGATTCGACGACATCTTTGCGCGCGCGGCGGAACGGCCGGACGTGAAGCGGCTGTTCACCAGCGTGGGCACCAGCGGCCTCGGCGGATGGGTGACGCTTACGCTCTTGTCGATGGCGGCGATCCTGTTCCTGCCGCGGCAATTTCAGGTGGCGGTCGTCGAGAACGTTGATGAACGTCACCTCGAGAAGGCCGCCTGGCTGTTCCCGCTTTACCTTGTCGCGATCAACATCTTCGTCGTCCCGCTCGCCATTGCCGGACTGCTGACGTTCGCGCCGGACACCGTTGACGGCGATATGTTCGTGCTTGCCCTACCCATCAGCGAGCGGCAAGGCTGGCTCGCACTAATCGCCTTCATCGGTGGCCTGTCTGCGGCGACCGGCATGGTCATCGTCGAGACCATCGCGCTGTCGACGATGGTCTGCAACGACCTCGTCATGCCGATCCTGCTGCGCATACGCGCACTCCGGTTGACGGAACGGGGCGATCTGACGCGGATGCTGCTGGTGATAAGGCGCTGCAGCATCGTGTTCGTCTTGTTCTTGGGTTATCTCTACTTTCATTTCATCGGCGGCAGCTACGCGCTCGTCAGCATCGGCCTGCTATCCTTTGCCGCGGTAGCGCAGTTGGCACCGGCCATTATCGGCGGGATGTACTGGAAAGGTGGCACCCGCATCGGGGCACTCGGCGGGCTTTCGGCCGGCTTCCTGATGTGGATCTACACGCTGTTGCTGCCGTCCTTCGTCCGCTCCGGTTGGCTGCCGCACTCGTTCCTAAGCGATGGGCCGTGGGGTATCGCGCTGCTGAGGCCCGAGGCGCTGTTCGGTCTCGAGGGGATGGACAATCTGTCCCATGCTCTCTTTTGGAGCATGATTGCCAATGTCGGTCTTTACGTCGGGCTTTCTCTGGCGACGGGTCAGACCCTGACCGAACGGATCCAGGCGACCCGCTTCGTCGAGATATTCCAGCAGCCCGATACCGGCGATCGCACCAGATTGTGGCGAGGAAGCGCCTCGTTCAAGGACCTGTATTCTCTGGTGGCGCGCTTCATCGGCAAGCCGCATGCGGAGCAAAGTTTCGCCAGCTATGCGGCGGATCACGGAATCGATCTCGCCAAGCTCGTCCGCGCCGACGCCGAACTCGTCAACTTCACGGAGCGCCTGCTCGCCGGCGCCATCGGTGCCGCCTCGGCGCGCGTCATGGTGGCGTCGGTCGTCAAGGGCGAGAACGTCAGCATCGACGAGGTCATGAAGATCCTGGACGAGGCGTCGCAGGTCATTGAGTACAGCCGACAGCTCGAGGAAAAATCCCGCGCGCTCGAGGCCGCATCGGCAGAGCTGCGGGCGGCCAATCTCCGCCTGCGCGAGCTCGACCGCCTGAAGGACGATTTCCTTGCGACCGTCACGCACGAGCTGCGGACGCCGCTGACGTCCATCCGCTCGTTCTCTGAGATCCTCCACGACAATCCGAACCTGTCGGTCGAACAGCGGCGGGAATTCCTTGCGATCGTCATCAAGGAAAGCGAGCGCCTCACGCGACTCATCAACCAGGTGCTCGATCTCGCCCGGATCGAGGCGGGTCGTTTCGACTGGCAGATCGGCGCCGTGGACGTCCGTGAGCTTGTTCTCGAGGCGATGGCCGCGACGAAGCAGCTCTTTCGTGAGCGCAATGTGACGATCCAGGCGGACCTGCCGCCCGAACTGCCGCCGGTGCACGCCGATCGCGACCGGCTCATGCAAGTGGTTATCAACCTGCTGTCCAATGCCGTCAAGTTCTCGCCGGCCGGCACCGGCCTGGTGAACGTGACGATCCGCGAGTGGCGTCACGGGCTGGAAGTCCGGGTCGCCGACAACGGACCCGGGATATCGCGCGAGAACCAGCAGATCATCTTCGAGAAATTCCGCCAGGTCGGCGACCTCATGACCGGCAAGCCGGCCGGTTCTGGACTTGGCCTCGCCATCTCGCGGCGCATCGTCGAGCACTTCGGCGGCCGCATCTGGGTCGAAAGCGAGCCGGGTCAGGGGGCGACGTTCGCGTTCCTTATCCCCTTTGCCGAGCCCCTGCCGGCCGCGGCATCGTGACGAACGCTACCAGACCTCGCCGACCAGATCCGCGCGCACGCGCCTGCGAAGGGACTCGATCGCGCGCAACGATTCGACAAGAAGGTCGCGTTCGCGACGCGACAGCGTATCGGGGTCGATGGCGTTGCCCACCGGCCGGCCGGCCTCGTCATCCGAAAGCTGCTGACGCAGCAGGAGATACGTGACATGCGTGAATGCGGCCGTCAGCTCGTCGCAGTCGTTGCGGTCGAGCACACCGGCCGCGGTGAGGCCGTTGATACGGGCGAGCGTGCCCGTCGCCGCGACGCCATACTTGAACGCCCACAGCCGCGCCGACGCGACGAGTGGCATCGTTCCGCGCATCTTGAGATCGACCCGTCCCGGCTGCTCGCCGTGCGTATCGCGGAGAATACGGCCGAAGAAGCCGAGTGCCACCGACCGGCTCGTCTCGTCGCGGCACATCATCGACAGCAGGGCCGGATACTTCTCGAGTGTCTCCATGACCGACGCGCGCAGCGTGTCGGCCGGTGCGCTTGGTCCGGCAATGGCACGGAAATCGAGAAAGATGTCGGCGAACAGGACGGCGACCGGGCTACGCCGCTCGGCCCAGAGCCGGAATTGCCGGGCCCACTGCGACTCGGTCTTGCGCCATAGCGGATTCGTCGCCATGACGTTGCCCTTGCACAGCGGGAAACCGATCTGGTCGAGCTGCTGCACGAACCGTTCCGCGAGCGTGATGAAGAACGTATCGATCCGGCCATGCTCGTCGTCCGGGTAGTCGGCGAGAATGAAGCCGTTATCCTGATCCGGGCGCAGGAAGCTTTCGCCGCGCCCACCCGATCCCATGATCAGCAGCGTGAACGGTACGGGCGGCGGGCCCCACCCCTCCCTCGCCATCTCGGCCATCACGCCGTCGAGGACGCGCCGATGGAGATCCTGGTTGATATCCGTGATCAAGGCCTGGATGTCGGGCGCCGGCAGATTGTCGGCGAGCAGTTCGCGGGCGAGTTCGACCTGGGCCTTCTTGGTGCGCGCAAGGCCCTCGATCGAGCTTTCCTGGGTCAGGCGGTCGATCTGTGCGACCATGCGCGCGGAGGCGGCGGCAAGCGCCTCGTGGAGGTCGAGCATGCCGACCGGCCGGCCGCCGGGATCGACCACCGGCATATGGCGGAGCGCGAGTCGGCGCATGCGCGCGACCGCTCGATAGAGGAAATCGTCGGCCGCGACCGTGACGACCGGCCGGGTCATCACGGCATCGACAGGAATATCGGCGCTCACCTGAAAGGCAACCCGTCGCACGATATCCTGTTCGGTGATGATGCCAGCCACCCGGCCGACATTGTCCACAATGATGGCGCTCGATACGCCGCCGGCCGTCAGCCCTGCGACGACGTCGGCGATCCGGGTCCCGACGGCGCACAAGAACGGTGGCGGGCGCATGAAGTCGCGCACCAGCTTGGTGAAGATTGCGGTCTGGGAGCGGACGGTCATGGCGGAAGCTCACAAGACCCGCGGCGCGCCGTCCACGGCGTCAGGCCGTATCGCCGATTGGCAGGAGTTCCGCAACCAGCGCCGCGCAGTCCAGCTGCTTGCGGAATTCATGGGCAAGACCGACAATCATAAATTGTACATTGGCGACGATCGCAGGCTTGTCCGGTTCCCGCAACGTCGAGTGGATCGGCAGCGTTTCATACAGCCGCTCGGCCGAATTCAGTGCCACCTCTGCCGGCTGGCGGACGGGGCCGGCCTGGGCCGCCAGCAGCCGCTGCCGCAGCCGCTCCACGTCAGCGGCCCAACCCTCGGGACGGTGTCCCGGTCGCGGGTGAATCGCCAACGTCTGTTCGTAAATTCCGGCCAGCGGGCCCACAAGGTCCCCGGCGCGGGAACCAGCAAACGGCCGAAGATACCCTTCCGTCATGACGACCAGATCGGCCAGGACCGCGGCATAGCCCTCCCAACGCGAGATCTCGAAGGCGTCGGCGAACTGCTTCTCGATCGTCAGCTCCGACAAGGGCAGCCGGGTCTTCACATGGCAGTAGCCGATGATGCTTTTCTGCGCCACCAGCGCGGCGCGGTGGTCGAGGAACTCGATCAGGGCGGCCGGAGTCGCCACCGACGCCCCTCGCCAACGCCGTATTAGCGCTTTCAGCATGCCACCAAGCTCCCCTCCCCCGTTCGGGTGCCGCCGGTTGTGCAGTCCAACAACGGATGGTATAGTGCCGCAAAAATTAAAGACAACATAAGGTCCTGCGGGGGGGAAACAGGGGCTCAATGTTGGGTCCGCAGCTCAGTCAGAACACTTGTCCCGACACTGGTCGCGTCGGTGCCCCCTGCGCGCGACTGGATGTGCCCGCGCGTGCGGCGCGTACGCCGAGGCACATCTTGCGTTTTGCCCGTACAGTCTAAACCACAAAGGGGATCAGGAGGAATGGCTACAAATCCCTTACCGCGCGATCGGATGGAAGAGTACTGGCGGCGAACCAGCAGGCTGATGTGGGTGATTCTGGCTTGGTGGTTCGTCTTCAGCTTCCTCATCCATCTTTTCGCCGTCCAGCTCAACGAGATCGTCATTTTCGGCTTCCCGCTGGGCTTCTACATGGCGGCTCAAGGATCGCTGATCGCCTTCGTCGTACTGTGCTTCTGGAATGCAAAGGCCCAGAACCGGATCGACGAAGAGTTCGGCGTCGCCGAAGATTAAGCCAGGGGAGGACGCACCATGGCATACGAAATCGGGCGCGGTGGATTCCTCGCCAATCTCGGCAAGGTCTATGGGATCTATACCGGCGGGTTCATCGCTTTCACCATCTTACTCGCCATTCTGGAGCAGCTGGGCGTGCCGAACAAGTTCATCGGTTACGCCTTTATGTTCCTGACGATCGGCATCTACGCCTATATCGGCATCCTTTCGCGTACGACGGAGCTCTCCGAATACTACGTGGCAGGGCGCGTGGTGCCGGCGTTCTACAACGGCATGGCGACAGGCGCCGACTGGATGAGCGCCGCCTCGTTCATCTCGATGGCAGGCGGTCTGTTCATCACGGGCTATAACGGGCTCGGGTACGTGCTCGGATGGACCGGCGGCTACGTGCTGGTGGCCATCCTGCTGGCACCCTATCTCCGCAAGTTCGGCCAGTTCACCGTGCCGGACTTTTTGGGCACCCGCTACGAAGGCAACGTGGCCCGCATCTGTGGTGTCGTCGTCCTGTTCTGCGCGTCGTTCACCTACATCGTCGCGCAGACCTTCGGCATCGGCATCATCACCTCGCGCTTCCTCGGCATTCCGTTCGAGATCGCGATCTTCGCCGGTCTCGTGGGCATCCTGGTGTGCTCCATGCTCGGCGGTATGCGCGCGGTGACATGGACGCAGGTGGCGCAGTACATCATCCTGATCATCGCCTACCTCGTCCCGGTGGTCTGGCTGTCGACGCAGCGCTACGGAATTCCGATCCCCGAGCTGACCTACGGCCAGGCCCTCAGGCAGATCGCCGAACTCGAGCAGCAGCTGAACATCACCAAGCATCACGTCGCCCCGTTCACCAACGCGCAGGGACAGTTCAGCTGGACCGAGTTCCACAACTTCTGGGCCCTCGTGCTGTGCCTGATGATCGGCACCGCGTCATTGCCGCACATTCTGATGCGGTACTTCACGACGCCGAACGTCCGGCAGGCGCGCGAGTCGGTGGGCTGGAGCATCTTCTTCATCTTCCTGCTCTACTTCACCGCCCCCGCATACGCGGCGTTCGCCAAGCTCGAGGTCTATCAGAGCGTGATCGGTCAGCCGATCGCGAGTCTGCCGACCTGGGTCCAGAGCTGGTCTCAGGTTGGTGGCCTGCTGACGATCGCGGACGGGAACGGCAACGGCGTGCTTGAGGCCACCAAGTATGTGGTCGCCGGCGCGGCGCTTGATCTTGGCGAGATCAAGATCCACCAGGACATCATCGTCCTGTCGATGCCGGAGATCGCAGGCCTGCCGTACGTCATCTCGGGCCTGGTCGCGGCCGGTGGCCTCGCTGCCGCGCTGTCGACCGCAGACGGTCTGCTCCTGGCGATCGCCAATGCGCTCTCGCACGACATCTACTACAAGATGATCAACCCGAACGCGAGCACGGCGAAGCGTCTCATCGTCGCGCGGACGCTGCTGATCCTCGTCGCGCTGGTCGCGGCGGCGACAGCGGCCACGCGCCCGTCGGGCATCATCCAGATGGTGGCATGGGCGTTCTCGCTTGCGGCGTCGGGCCTGTTCGCGCCGCTGGTGCTCGGCATCTGGTGGAAGCGGACGACGTCGATCGGCGCGATCTGCGGTATGATCGCGGGCTTCGGCGTGTGCCTCTACTACCTGATCGCCACGCACTACTTCGGCATGCCGCTGTGGTTCGGGATCCGCAACGTCTCGAGCGCACTGTTCGGTCTGCCGGTGGCGTTCATCGTCACCTGGCTGGTCAGCCTGGTGACTCCGGAGCCGTCCAAGGAGATGCAGGATTTCGTCGACTCGATCCGCATCCCGAAGGGCGAGATCCGCTGGTCCTCAGCCAGCGCACACTAGTAGACGCAATCTCGCAACTCCGTGCAGGGCTCACTTGCGTGGGCCCTGCCTTTTTTTTGTATAAAGGTCCGGCACGCGAGGAGGAGGTATGGCGGGTCAGGACATCTGGTGGTCGTACTGGTATTTCCACCTGCCGAACTACGCGTTTTCGGTGTTGTTCTATACGCTGTTCGGCCGTTTCATGCTGGGGTTCTTTCTGCCGCCGAACTCCGGCAATTACATCTACCGTTGGTTCTGCCGGTTGACGGACTGGCTGATCCGGCCGGTCGCATTCATTACCCCGAGCATTCTGCCGGGATTTCTTCTGCCTCCGATCGCCGCATTCTGGATCGTGATCGCGCGCGTGGTCTTCTTCATGCTGATGTTCAGCGCGGGGCTGACGCCGCGCATGGCCCCCGCCCAATAGCCGACAGCCCCCTATGGACCGACAGACTCTCCTGACGATCGTGCTCGGCATATGCATCGTGAACGGGCTTTTTTCTCCGTATATCGTGATCGCCAAGCCTATCGTCGCGGTATTGATGCCGGAGATCTTCCCGCGCACCGTCAACTGGGTGCTGTTCTTCAGTTCGGTCTTCGTCTCCACCGCGACATTGTTCTTCAGCGGCGTTCCGGCCGCGCTCTACGAACGCCTGTTCGATCGTGATCCGCAAAGCCCCGTCCCGATGTATGTCTGGCTCGGCGGTGCCATTCTGCTGACGCTTCCCGCGCTGGAAACGCTCAATCGGCTGTAGCCCGTCCGCCCCGGCGCGGGCGCACAATGGCCGAGTGGACACCTTGCCTGGCGATGCGATGTTCCGGAATCATTGCGGCCTGAATACCCGGCCCGTGACGCGGAGCGCGGAACGTTGCGCCCGGCACGGCCGTTGTGCCCGCGCCGGAACGAGTCCATGGAGCGGATCCAGCATTTCGCCGACATCTCCATTCGCCGCGGCTGTGGCTTCGGCTTTCTTGCCATCGCCACGGCAATGGTCGGCGTCTCGGCGGATATCGTCATCGCCTTGAAGACCGGGGCGACCTCCGTGACGCTGATGGTCGCCATCCTCGTGCTCAAAGGCCTGCAGGCGCCGAAGCGGTGTTACAGGGACACGGAAGTCTGGATCATGCTCGACAAGCAGCATGATCTGCCGGAAACGCGTGCCCAACAGGTGTTCGGCAACATCCTGCGGGATCGTTATTTCTGGCACGCCACGCTGGTGGCCAGCGCGGCCGCGTTCATGTGGCTCCTGACATTTACCGTGCAGATCCTGGGCCGGGCTCCTCAGGTATGAACGGGCCTATCTCCGCCGGCCGGTCGGGCAGACCGCCCCCTGTCGGTGCCGCTGTCGCACCATTTCTTCTTTTTGGCTCCAAGGGTCACGGCGAGCCGACGTCGAACGACGAATCGGCCCGCTGTCTGCGATTTTGCCGCCGTCGAGGCGCGGACGACGCATCCGCGCCTCGACGGCAAGTAAACGTACGTGTCAGGCTGACTTCGCGACCGGCAGCGCGGGCGCCGGCTGCTTCAGCCGCAGGGTCCACTCGGCCAGCGACACGAGCAGCTTGCTGATCAGGTCGCGCGCGGTCTCGTCCGTAAGCTTGCCCGCTGCATCGAACTTCTGTGCCGCTTGGGCGATGAACACTTCCGGCTTGTTCACCGGAAATGCATTCAGAAAGACGAGCATCTGGCGAAGATGGTACTGAGCGCGCGCAGTGCCCAGTACACCCCCCGACGCCCCCATGATCGCCACCGGTTTGCCCTCGAACGGTTGTGCGGGCGGGCGCGAGGCCCAGTCGATCGCGTTCTTGAGCACGCCCGAGACCGAATAGTTGTACTCCGGGGTGGCAAAGAGGACGGCGTCCGCCTCGGCAATCTGCGCGCGGAAAGCTTCGACGGGCGCCGGGTACCCGGCCTGTCGGACATCCTCGTTGTAGAGCGGCAGCGCCGAGATATCGGCGATCTGGATCGTCATGTAGTCCGGCGCCAGCTCGACGGCGGCGCGCAAGGCGGCCGTGTTGAACGACCCCTGCCGCAGGCTTCCCGAAATCCCGAGCACCCGAAGCTTACGTACGTTCGAACTCATTACTTTCGTCTCCTGTATGTAAACGCTGTCGATGAAAATCCGGCTTATCCTTGGCGCCGAACGAAGCCCGTCATGGTAACCCACTCCCAGATCCCTGCGTTATAAAACCGATCGGCCTTGCCCAGGGCATGCATGACGAACAGCATTTTTCTCTCTCGTCCCGCTGTTTGGTGTGGGCAAAAAGGTTCAGAATGACAGGCCAGCGCGCCGGGGTACGACGTTGGCAAAGGCCACCCAATCCTTGTCGCCGTCGCCCTGGGCAATCGCATGGATCAGGTTGTCGCCCATCATGCCAGCGAACGGTGGCGGCGTCGGCGGGCATCGAGATCACGGCATCGCTGTGAAAGGCATGCGCCGGGCTGTCTGCCGGCTCGGCGACCTGCGCGACCAGATCATCCACCGGACTGCGTGAGGGGTTCGAGACCCGCACGCGATGCCCCGCCCCGAGAAGGTTCCCGGCCATGGGCTTACCCATGTTGCCGAGCCCGATGAAACCGGCCTCCACAGCAAGGCAGAGATACGAGGCGCTCGGCCGGTCGCCGCGGCTGCGCGCTTCGAAGGACCGATGTACGCCCGCAACAGGCGGGAATGGTGGGCCCGGCAGGACTCGAACCTGCAACCACACCGTTATGAGCGGCGAGCTCTGACCATTGAGCTACGGGCCCGACGACCGCCCGGCCGGACGGCACGCCGCATACTAGCCTGGGCCGACGACGAACGCACCGGCCCGGCCGCGCCGCCTCAAACCCTGGCCGGACGACGCCGACAGAGATACATGACGTTGGCCGAACGCCGATTCAAGAACGGAATGCGGGATGCGATCGGGTCCAGGATCGCGAACCGGGCCGCATAATTGATGTCCTTCTTGAAGCGAAAGATCATCGGCGCCACGAAATGTGCGCGGCTCTGGGCCACGACGTCGAACCCGGCCGCTTCGAGCAGCCGGCGGACATGGGCCTCGTTGTACACCCAGATGTTCTCGTTCTCGTAGATGTAGTACGTGCTCACCTGCGAGACATCCCGGCCGAAATGCCGCGTGAACATGTACTCCGGGCTGCGGCTGCTCTCGAATTCCAGGATCAGGCTGCCACCGCCCCTGACGACGCGGGCAATCTCGTCGATCGCCTTCGGCAGGTCGCTGACGTAGTTCACGACAGAGCCGACGCACACGCAGGCGTCGACTGACCGGTCGGCCAGCGGCAGGTTCATCAGATCACCAGCGACGCCGAAGGGCAGGCCGACCAGCTTGCGGTCGGCAATGTCGCAGTCGATGACCAGGCCCGGCGCCACACTGTACGACTCGTCCCCCGACCCGGCATTCAGGATGCGGGAGTCGGGCGTAAGGGCCAGCGCCGGTCGCCAGACGCCGATCGTCCGGCTGATCCAGGCCTTCACGTGACTCAGCCACAGATCCGTGGCCGGCCAGATTTCGATGGTGTTGTACTTTTCGCGGACAGCCCTCCGATAGCTGACGCCATCGAAGGGCACGGTAAAGTCGGGGTTGTCGCTGGGCACGGGGTGCCGGATGGAAAGCCGGGCAGGCTCTTTCGCGCTGTGATCGCCGGCACCGACTCGGGGTCGGCGCCTTTAAACTGTAGGAGCATTGCCCCTGGACCTGCAAGAGGTTGTCGGCGAACCCGCGTTTCAACCGCCCACAAGGCGCCCGGAATCGAACGGGCCGGCGGGTATGCCCGCCGGCCCGCTGCGATCGACCCGGCCGGACCTGCAGGCTCAGGTGTCGAGGAAGCTCCGCAGCTTCCGCGACCGGCTCGGATGCTTCAGTTTCCGCAGCGCCTTGGCCTCGATCTGGCGGATGCGCTCACGCGTGACATTGAACTGCTGGCCGACCTCCTCGAGCGTGTGATCGGTGTTCATGCCGATGCCGAAGCGCATGCGCAGCACGCGCTCCTCGCGCGGCGTGAGCGTCGCCAGAACCCGCGTCGTCGTCTCGCGCAGGTTTGCCTGGATCGCCGCGTCGACGGGCAGGATCGCGTTCTTGTCCTCGATGAAGTCGCCCAGATGGCTGTCTTCCTCGTCGCCGATCGGCGTCTCGAGGCTGATCGGCTCCTTGGCGATCTTCAGCACCTTGCGGACTTTCTCGAGCGGCATGCCCAGTTTTTCGGCAAGCTCTTCCGGCGTCGGCTCGCGGCCGATCTCGTGCAGGATCTGGCGCGAGGTACGGACCAGCTTGTTGATGGTCTCGATCATGTGCACCGGGATGCGGATCGTACGCGCCTGATCGGCGATCGAGCGCGTGATCGCCTGCCGGATCCACCACGTCGCGTAGGTGGAGAACTTGTAGCCCCGGCGGTACTCGAACTTGTCGACCGCCTTCATCAGGCCGATGTTCCCCTCCTGGATCAGGTCCAGGAACTGCAGACCGCGGTTCGTGTACTTCTTGGCGATCGAGATCACGAGGCGCAGGTTCGCCTCGACCATCTCCTTCTTGGCACGGCTCGCCTCGCGCTCGCCCTGCTGGACGGTATGGACGATGCGCTTGAACTCCTGGATCGGCAGGCCGGCGCGCGCCGAAATATCGGCGATCTCCTTGCGGAGCTGCGTGATCTCGTTCTTGTACTTCGCCTGCGCGAACTTCGCCCAGCCCTTGCCGGACAGGCGCGATACGCGCGACAGCCAGCGCGGATCGACTTCCTTGCCCGTGTACTTGGCTAGAAATTCCTCGCGCTTGACACCGCAGCTTTCGGCGAGCCGCAGCAGCTTGCCTTCCGCCGCGGTAAGCTTGCGGTTCAGGTCGTAGAGCTGCTCGACCAGCTGGTCGATGCGGGCGTTGTTGAGTCGCACGCCCTGCATCAGCGCGACGAGCTCGCCCTTGAGCTTCTGATACGTCTTCTCCGACGCCGGGCTGAAGGAGCGGCCGGCATGCAGCGCCTCGATCCGCTTCTCCTGGATCTTCAGCATCCGCTTGTAGATCCCGGCGATCTTGTCGAACGTCTCGAGGACCTGCGGCTTGAGCTGGCTCTCCATCGCCGACAGCGACAGATTGGATTCGTCGCCGCCCTCCGGCTTCGACTCGCCATCCTCGTCGCCCGCCTCCGCGCGCTCCTCGGCCTCGGCTTCGGCATCCGCCGGGTCGACCTCCGCGCCCTCGCCCGGCACGCCGCCCATGGTGGCGTCCAGGTCGATGATGTCGCGCAGGAGCATTCGGCCCTCGACCAGCGCGTCGCGCCACTGCACCAGCGCGCGCATGCTGAGCGGGCTCTCGCACAGCCCGCCGATCATCTTGTCCCGGCCGGCCTCGATCCGCTTGGCAATCGCGATCTCACCCTCGCGCGAGAGCAGCTCGATCGAACCCATCTCGCGCAGATACATGCGCACGGGGTCGTCGGTGCGGCCGATCGAGTCGGCGTCGATGTTGCCGCCGCCGTACTCGCCGTCCGATTCGTCCGCGGCTTCCTCCCGCTCAGGATCGGCTTTCTCCGCCTCCTCCGACTCCTCCGCTTCGACCACGTTGATGCCCTGCTCGTTGAGCATGGCGAGCGTGTCCTCGATCTGCTCGGAGGAGTATTGCTCCGGCGGCAGTGCGGCATTGATCTCGTCGTACGTGACGTAGCCCCGCTCCCGGCCCCGTTGGATCATCTTCTTGACCGCCGCGGCCATGCCATCCATCAGCGGTCCGTCTGTCGGCTCCGTGCTGACGGGTGCCACCGCCTCGGCCTTGGGTTTCGCTGCCATGCTGTGCCTATCTGCTCTCTTGACTGTTCACACCGCGGCCCGAGGCCGCAAAATCCGCTTCGGGCCGACGAAAGAGGATCTCGCTCCTCGCGGCCTTCTGGTACGTCCTATCTCGCTGTGACCGGACCGGGTGCCGGCCGCTCCCCCGCACTGAAGGGATCTTCATCCTCCAGGTCCGCGTTTGCCGCCTCGCGAATCTGCCGCTGCAGCTCGCAAAACCGCGCCCACGCCTCCTCGGTCATGTTCTGGCCGAGGTCCACCAGGGCCGCGTCGACCTCCCCCTCCAATCTGCGCTTTTGGTAGAGCGCGATGATGTGCTGCCAGCCGGCCCGGGCTTCGTCATCGGATGCCTCCGGACCCGAAAAGGGCCAATGTCGGTAAAGGCTTGGCTCCGAGAGGCCAGCCAGCGCATCGGCTAAACCAGCCTCTTTCAACTGGTTTTTCAACATGGCGGAGTCAAGGTCCGGATTACGGCCGGCAACGTTTAGAATTTCCTGGCGAACCATGTCAAGGTCGCCAGGCGGCAGCTCCAGCGCGCTGATCGTCTCGCATTCCTCGGAGATCAGCGCCGGATGGTTAACAAGCGTCGCCAGCAGGACCTGCGCCTGCCGAATCGGCAGTGCCGTGAGGTCGCCTGGCGCCCGCATGGCGGCCGGACCCGGCCGTGAGCGGCCTCGGCCGGCGCGCCAGGTCGCCCACATGCGCTCGCGGATCACCTGAAAATATTGATCCTGGACGGTCCGGTCGGCGATCAGCCGCACGCGCTGCTTGAGACGCTCGGCAAGCCCGGCGCGACGCTCGGGCGTGTCCAGCAGCCGGCCTGCCGTCTCTGCCTCCCAGATGATGTCGACGAGCGGCCGGGCGTGTGCCAGCACGTCGCGCAGCGCCCCGGGACCTTGGCGGCGGATCAGGCTGTCCGGATCCTCACCGGCGGGCAGCGCCGCGAAGCGCAGCGAATAGCCCGGCTTCAGGAGCGGCATGGCACGCTCGGCCGCGCGCAGCGCCGCGCGCCGGCCGGCGGCATCGCCGTCGAGGCAGATGATCGGCTCGGGCGCGAGCTTCCACATCGCCTCGATCTGTGCTTCGGTCAGCGCCGTGCCGAGCGGCGCGACCGCGCCCGCGAATCCGGCTGCATGCAGCGCGATGACGTCCATATAGCCTTCGGCGACGATGAGCTCGGCCCCCTTCGCGACGCCGTCCCGCGCCTTGTCGAGGGCGTAGAGCGTGCGCCCCTTGTCAAAGAGCGGCGTGTCGCGGGAGTTGAGATATTTCGGCTGCCCGTCCCCGACCACGCGGCCGCCGAACGCGATCACGCGGCCGCGCCGGTCCGCAATCGGAAACATCACCCGGCCGCGGAAGAAATCGAAGCTGTCGCGGCCGTCGTCAGGACGGACGATCAGGCCTGCCTGCAGAAGCTGCGCCTCCGTAAATCCGGCTGCAAGCAGCGCACTCTTGAGCGCGTTGCGTGAGTCGGGCGCATAGCCCAGACGGAAGCGCGCGATGGTGGCGTCGTCGAGCCCGCGCTGCCGCAGGTATGAAAGTCCCGACCGACCGGCCGGCGCGCGGAGCTGTCCCTCGAACCAGGCGCAGGCCGCCTCGACCACGTCATGGAGCGTGCGCTCGACCGCGTCGCGTGCACGGTCGGCCGGGCTCTGGCGCGGCATTTCGAGACCCGCTTCGGCTGCAAGCCGCTCGACCGCCTCCGGGAACGAGAGGTTGTCGATGCGCATGGTGAAGCCGATGACGTCGCCGTGCGCGCCGCAACCAAAGCAATGGAAGAAACCCTTCTCGTCGTTGACCGTGAACGACGGCGTCTTTTCGTTATGGAACGGGCACAGGCCCAGATGCTCTCGCCCCTTGCGCGCCAGGCGTACACGCCGACCGATTACCTCCGAGCAGGTCAGCCGCGCGCGGATTTCGTCCAGAAATCGGGGCGGAAAGGCCAAGCTCACCCTCCGGTAGAGGCGCGAAACCCGCAGACTAGCCTCAGCGAGGCGACGATTAAAGCGGCCAACGGTTGAGGAAAGGTTGAATAATGGGGATAACTATCCCGCTTCACCCAAGCAGCTGCTTGACCACGCCGCTCGCCTTCGCGAAGTCCATCTGGCCGGCATAGCGCTGCTTCATCGTCGCCATGGTGCGACCCATGTCCTTGATGCCTTGCGCGCCGATCTCGGCGATCAGGTCGCGCGCGACGCGCTCGATCTCGGCGTCGCTCAGCTGGCGCGGCAGGAACCCCTCGATGATAGCGATCTCCTCCGCCTCCTGCTGCGCAAGTTCGCACCGCCCGCCCTGTTCGTACATCGCGATGCTCTCGCGGCGCTGCTTGATCATGCTCTGCAGCATGGACCGGATCTCCTCGTCGGAGATGCCGTCGTAGTTGCCCTTGGCGCGGGCCGCGATGTCGCGGTCCTTGAGCGCCGCCAGGATCAGGCGAAGTGTCGAAATGGCGCGCTCGTTCTTGGACCGCATCGCATCCTTGAGCGCGTCCGTCAGCTGGTTTCGCAGCATGTCCAGTCCGTTCGGGAAAGCACACAACATATATGAGATCGATCCCGCTGGCAAACCGGAAATTTCTCTCAACCCATTGATATATCATGAAAATTTTCGGCATGGGGTGCTTGACGGCGGCACACCGATTGCTTATTTAGCGCCGCAACGGCTTCGGCCCCCTCCTCGCGCGCCGCATCCGACCCGCGGGGTGGAGCCGATCTCTCCAGCACGCGAGGACCCCGATCAATGCCGCCAGCCGCCCCCCAGCCTGGCTCGCCCAGCCTCGCGCGCCGACAACCGCCGGGCGCGACCGCAGCCTTGGTGCTGGCGGACGGCACGGTCTTCTGGGGCCGCGGCGTCGGCGCACCGGGCACGGTCGTCGGCGAGGTCTGCTTCAATACCTCGATGACCGGGTATCAGGAGATCCTGACCGACCCATCCTATGCCGGCCAGATCATCACCTTCACGTTTCCGCATATCGGCAATGTCGGCACGAATTTCGAGGACATCGAGACACGGACGCCGGCCGCGCGCGGCCTGGTGCTCCGCGCCGACATCACTGAGCCATCGAATTTTCGCGCCACGCATCATCTCGACGCGTGGTTGAGGTCGCATAATCTGGTCGGCCTTGCCGGCATCGACACGCGCGCCCTTACACGCCGGATCCGCGACGGCGGCCCGCCCAATGGCGCGATCGGCTTTGCGCCGGACGGCAGGATCGATATCGACGCACTGCAGGCCGCGGCGGCGGCATGGCCCGGGCTCGAGGGCATGGACCTGGCGCGCGAAGTCACTTGTCGCCAGAGCTACGACTGGGACGAAACCCTGTGGCGCCCGGGCCAGGGCTATGGTCGGCTGACGGCCCCGCGCTTCAAGGTCGTCGCGATCGACTACGGCGCCAAGCACAATATTCTCCGCTGCCTCGCCAACGCAGGATGCGCCGTCACGGTCGTGCCGGCCACTGCGTCCGCCGAGGACGTCCTGCGCCACCGGCCCGATGGCGTGTTTCTGTCGAACGGTCCCGGCGACCCGGCGGCGACCGGCCGATACGCCGTGCCGGTGCTGCAGGAGCTCCTGAAGCGTGACCTGCCGATCTTCGGCATCTGCCTCGGCCACCAGCTGCTGTCGCTGGCGCTCGGCGCCCGTACCCGGAAGCTCGATCGCGGCCATCGCGGGGCGAACCATCCGGTCAAGGACCTCACCACCGGCCGCGTCGAGATCACGTCCCAGAATCACGGCTTCGTCGTGGTGCCGGAATCGTTGCCTGCCGACGTCGAGGTTACGCACGTCTCGCTCTTCGACGGCACGAACGAAGGTATCCGCGTCAAGGACCGGCCCGTCTTCTCGGTCCAGTACCATCCTGAGGCCTCTCCTGGCCCGCAGGACAGCCATTACCTGTTCGACCGCTTCGTCCGGCACATGGAGCGGCGGTCGTGAGCGGCGCACCGGACGTGCGCCGCAGCCGTGCTCATCGACCGGTTCCGTCCGCTCCTTCGGTCTTCCGCGCATAACCAGCGATGCCCAAACGCACCGACATCAAATCGATCCTGATCATCGGCGCCGGTCCGATCGTCATCGGCCAGGCCTGCGAGTTCGACTACTCGGGCGTACAGGCCTGCAAGGCGCTGCGCGCCGAGGGTTACCGCATCATCCTCGTCAATTCCAACCCGGCGACGATCATGACCGACCCGGGGCTGGCCGATGCGACCTACATCGAGCCGATCACGCCCGAGATCGTCGCGAAAATCATCGCCAAGGAACGGCCCGACGCGCTGCTCCCGACCATGGGCGGCCAGACCGCGCTCAATACGGCGATGAGGCTCGCCGATATGGGCGTGCTCGAGCAGTACGGCGTCGAACTCATCGGCGCCAACCGCGAAGCGATCGCCAAGGCCGAGGACCGGCTCCTGTTCCGCGAGGCGATGGAGAAGATCGGTCTCTCCTGCCCCCGCTCGAAGCTCGTCACCTCGATGATCGAGGCGCGGGCCGCGCTGGAATTCGTCGGCCTGCCGGCGATCATCCGCCCGTCCTTCACGCTCGGCGGCACCGGCGGCGGCATCGCGTACAATGTCGACGAATACGAGCAGATCGTCGCGAGCGGGCTCCGCGCCTCGCCGGTCGGGTCGGTGCTGGTCGAAGAGTCGGTGCTCGGCTGGAAAGAGTACGAGATGGAGGTCGTGCGCGACCGCGCCGACAACTGCATCATCATCTGCTCGATCGAGAACGTGGACCCGATGGGCATCCACACGGGCGACAGCGTCACCGTGGCGCCGGCCCTGACGCTGACCGACAAGGAATACCAGATCATGCGCAATGCCTCGATCGCGGTGCTGCGCGAGATCGGCGTCGATACCGGCGGATCGAACGTGCAGTTCGCGGTCAATCCCGCCAACGGTCGACTGGTCGTGATCGAGATGAACCCGCGCGTGTCGCGGTCGTCCGCGCTCGCCTCCAAGGCAACGGGCTTTCCGATCGCCAAGGTCGCGGCGAAGCTCGCCGTCGGCTACACGCTCGACGAGCTCGCCAATGACATCACCGGCGTGACGCCGGCCTCGTTCGAGCCGACGATCGATTATGTCGTCACCAAGATCCCGCGCTTCACCTTCGAGAAGTTCCCGGGCACGCCGCCGCTCCTCACCACGGCGATGAAGTCGGTCGGCGAGGTCATGGCGATCGGCCGCACCTTTGCCGAATCGCTGCAGAAGGCGCTGCGCTCGCTCGAGACGGGGCTCACTGGCCTCGACGAGGTCGAGATACCCGAGGCGAACGCAGGCGCCAATCGCGACGCGATCCGCGCCGCGCTTTCCAAGGCGATGCCGGACCGGATCCTCACCATCGCGCAGGCGTTCCGGTACGGCTTCTCGGTCGCCGAGGTCCATGCCGCCTGCAAGTACGATCCCTGGTTCCTGGAACGCATCAAGGAGTTGGTCGAGACCGAGGCGCGCATCCGCCGCGATGGACTCCCAACCGACGGACCCGGCTGGACCCGGCTCAAGCAGCAGGGTTTCAGCGATGCCCGCCTCGCGCATCTCTCGGGCAAGACCGAGGCGGAGGTATCGGCGGCACGGCGCGCGGCCGGCGTGCGGCCCGTCTACAAGCGCATCGACACCTGTGCCGCCGAGTTTGCGTCGCGCACGCCCTACATGTACTCGACCTACGAGGGCGACGGTTTCACCCCGCCCGAGAGCGAGGACGAGGCGACGACGCGCGACAAGGTCGTGATCCTCGGCGGTGGACCGAACCGCATCGGCCAGGGGATCGAGTTCGACTATTGCTGTGTCCACGCCGTCTATGCGCTTCGCGACGCCGGCTACGAGACGGTGATGATCAACTGCAATCCCGAAACCGTCTCGACCGACTACGATACCTCGGACCGCCTCTATTTCGAGCCGCTCACCGCCGAGGACGTGATCGAGGTGATCCGGCGCGAGCAGACGAACGGTCGCGTGCTTGGCGTGATCGTACAGTTCGGCGGTCAGACGCCGCTCAAACTCGCCGGCGCGCTCACCGCCGCCGGTATCCCGATCCTCGGCACATCGTCGGACGCGATCGACCTCGCCGAGGATCGCGAGCGTTTCCAGGGGCTTCTCAGGAAGCTCGGGCTGAAGCAGCCTGCGAATGGCACCGCCTTCTCGCTCGAGGAGGCCGAGAAGGTGGCCGCCGGTATCGGTTACCCGGTCCTGCTGCGTCCCTCCTACGTGCTCGGCGGCCGCGCCATGAAGATCGTTCACGACGCCGAGGCGCTGCGCAGCTTCATGGTCGAGGCGGTGCGCGTCTCCGGCAAGAACCCCGTTCTGATCGACTCCTATCTGCAGGATGCGATCGAAGTCGATGTCGATGCGCTGTGCGACCGCGAGACCGTGCACGTGGCCGGCATCATGGAGCATATCGAGGAGGCCGGTATCCATTCCGGCGACTCCGCCTGTTCGCTGCCGCCCTACTCGCTACCGCCGAAGATCATCGACGAGATCGCGCGCCAGACCGGCCTGCTCGCCCGTACGCTCAACGTCGTCGGCCTGATGAACGTGCAGTTTGCGGTCAAGGACGGCGAAGTCTACATCCTCGAAGTCAATCCCCGCGCGTCGCGGACGGTGCCGTTCGTCGCCAAGGCGACTGGCGTGCCGATTGCCAAGATCGCCGCCCGGATCATGGTCGGCGAGAAGCTCGCGTCGTTCGATCTGGCCAACACACGGCTCCGGCACGTCGCCGTCAAGGAGGCCGTCTTCCCGTTCGCCCGCTTTCCGGGCACCGACGTGATCCTCGGGCCGGAGATGAAGTCGACCGGCGAGGTCATGGGCATCGACATCGATTTCGGCCACGCTTTTGCCAAGGCCCAGCTCGGCAGCAACTCCAACCTGCCGCTCGCCGGTACCGTCTTCGTCTCGGTCAAGGACGGCGACAAACCGGCGATCGTCGAGCCCGTGCGCCGCCTTCTGACGATGGGCTTCCGGGTGGTCGCGACGCGCGGCACCGCCGCGTTCCTCTGCAGGGCCGGACTCGAGGTCGGTGTCATCAACAAGGTGCTCGAAGGCCGTCCGCACGTGGTGGACGCCATGAAGAACGGCGAAATCCACCTCGTCTTCAACACGACGGAGGGTTCGCAGGCGCTCGCCGACAGCTTCGACATCCGCCAGACGGCGCTCTTGGGTAATATTCCCTATTGCACGACCGTCGCGGGGGCCCGGGCGACCGTCGAGGCCATTGCCGCGCTCCGCGCCGGTAGTCTTGAAGTCGCGCCGCTCCAGTCGTATTTTGAGACATCTTTCTGATCCCGGTATCCACCAGGATGAATGACGTCGGGATTGTGCCGGTCTGCCGGTACGGTCCCGAAAGGCGAAGGTCGTTGTCGATGGAAAAGATTCCGATGACCCCGGATGGCTTGGCGCGGCTGGAGGCCGAGCTCAAGCACCTCAAGACGGTGGAGCGTCCAGCCGTGATCAAGGCGATCGCCGAGGCGCGCGACCACGGCGATCTGTCGGAGAACGCTGAATACCACGCCGCGCGCGAACGGCAGAGCTTCATCGAGGGCCGCGTCGCCGAGCTCGAGGACAAGATCGCGCGGGCCGAAGTGATCGACGTCACCAAACTGTCGGGCAAGGTCATCAAGTTCGGCGCCAAGGTTACGCTCGCTGACGAGGACTCCGGCGAGGAGACGACCTATCAGATCGTCGGCGCCGAGGAGGCGGATATCCAGAAGGGGCGGCTCTCCATTACCTCGCCGCTCGCCCGCGCGCTGATCGGCAAGCAGACCGGCGATTCGGTCGAGGTCACCACGCCGCGCGGCTCCAAGGCCTACGAGATCATCCGCGTCCGCTACAAGTGACGGCGCCGGCTCATCCCGGCCGGTAAGGGCCGGGTCGTTTTCGCCGGCGCGCCGTTTCGTCGGGCCCGTCGGAAGCCGGCGAAACTGGTGTATGTATTCATGGCTCGTGCAATCGTTTGGCGACAAGCTCGCCGAATTGCGTGACGCCCTGCGCCTTGGTCCGGAGCCCGATCCGACCGGCATCCGGACAAGGTGCGATCCGTCGCCTGAGACGGCAACTTTCCTCCGGCCCCACGTTGAACCGATCACGGTCCATCCGTAGGGTCAGCAGCTACCGCCTGTCATTCGCGACCGGCACATCGAGGCCGGCAAATCGCTGACGCCCGCCATCGGCCACCTCGTCGAGACGCACGTTGGCCTCCCGCGCGGGTGCGCGCAATGTCGTCGTTGCTCGGGAAGACACACCATCCGGCGGGCCACTTGGTCGACCGTGCCCGGGATCGGCTTGAAGTGGACCGAGATCCCGACATCCCCGGCCTGGCTTGAACGGCGGCGGCCAAGCCGCACCGATGAGCACCCTCCTCCCTCTTGCGGTCGCACGGTATACCCGAACTGTTCATGATACATGTGTTTCATGTTGTGTACCTTGATGATACAGTAGTATCATGAACGATCACGGCATGAGCGCGACCGACCGCTGGCTGCTGCTTGTCCACCAGCTTCCGGCCAAGCCGGCCTATATGCGCGTGAAGATCCGGCGCCGCCTGCAGGCGATCGGCGCCGTGGCCGTGAAGAACGCCGTCTATGCGCTTCCCGTCAGCGATCAGGCGCAGGAGGATTTCGAGTGGGTCCTGCGCGAGATCGTCGAAGGCGGCGGCGAGGGAATGGTGTGCGAGGCGCGTCTGATCGACGGCCTTTCCGACCAGGAGGTTCGCGCCAAGTTCGACGCCGCGCGTGATGCGGACTACGAACAGATCGCGAAAGAGGCACGGGCGCTGCTGAAGGACCTCGGCAACGACGAAACGGCGGACAGGCTTTCCGAGGCGAAGCCGCAGATCGTGCGCCTGCGCACACGACTGGCGCGGGTCATCGACATCGATTTTTTCGGTGCGAACGGCCGGGAGACGGCGGAAGGACTGATCTCGTCGCTCGAAGCCCGCACCGCCGGGAACGCGGCACCGGCCGTTGACGCGGCCGATGCGACATTCGGCGAACTCAAGGGTCGAACCTGGGTCACGCGCCAGGGCGTTCAGGTCGACCGCATCGCATCGGCTTGGCTCATCCGGCGTTTCATCGATCCGGCCGCCACCTTCAAGTTCGTGCCCGGCAAGGGTTACAGACCGAGGCCGGGCGAGCTCCGCTTCGACATGTTCCAGGCCGAGTTCACGCATGAGGGCGATCGCTGCACGTTCGAAACGCTGCTGGCGCGACTGGACATCCGTGATCCGGCCCTGAAGGCGATCGGCGAGATCGTGCACGACATCGACCTGAAGGATGCCAAGTTCGGCCGCGAGGAAGCCGCCGGCATCGCCCGTCTCATCGCCGGCATCGCGATGGCGACGGCGGCGGACACCGAGCGGCTCGCACGCGGCGCCGAAGTATTCGAGGGACTCTACGAGTATTTCCGCACGAAGCGCGGATGAAAGGACGCACGATGCATGGCACAGCCGCACCACCCGCCTGCCGCACTGTCGATACGCCGCATCACGGCGTGCCGTTCCGACATGCCGTCGGGGTGTGGGCACGCATCGCGGCGCTCAGCTTCGGCGGGCCGGCCGGACAGATCGCCGTCATGCATCGCATCCTCGTCGAGGAAAAGCGCTGGATCGGTGAAAGCCGGTTCCTGCACGCGCTCAACTACTGCATGCTGCTGCCGGGGCCCGAGGCGACGCAGCTCGCGATCTATGTCGGCTGGCTGATGCATCGCACGCTCGGCGGCGTGGTCGCCGGCACGTTGTTCGTGTTGCCGGGCTTCGTCGCGCTCATGGTCCTGAGCTGGCTCTATGCCCGCTTTGGCAACGTCGGGGTGGTTCAGGCCCTCTTCTTCGGGTTGAAGGCTGCCGTCCTCGCCGTCGTCGTCGATGCGGTGGTGCGGATCGGTCGGCGCGCGCTCAGGAATCGTGTCATGACCGGCCTCGCGGCCGCAGCCTTCGTCGCGATCTTCGCGTTCGACGTTCCTTTCCCGCTCATCATCCTCGGCGCCGGCGTGATCGGCTTCGTCGGCGGCCGCCTCAGCCTGTCCGCTTTTGCGGCGGCAAATGGCCACGAGACGAACGGCACGAATGCCGCGACCGATCGCGACACCCTGCTCGGTGAACAGGTTCCGCCCCATGCGCGACCATCGCTCGGCTGGTCGCTGAAGGTGGCCGCTACATGTCTTGTGCTCTGGCTGGGTCCGATCGTCGCGCTGTTCGCGACCTTGGGAAGCGCCGACGTCTTTACCCAGATCGCCGTGTTCTTCAGCAAGATGGCTGTCGTCACGTTCGGCGGCGCCTACGCCGTCCTCGCCTATGTCGCGCAGCAGGCCGTGGAGCACTACGGCTGGCTGGCGCCCGGCGAGATGCTCGATGGCCTCGGTATGGCCGAAACCACGCCGGGTCCGCTGATCATGGTAACGCAGTTCGTCGGCTTCCTCGGCGCCTACCGCAATCCGGGCGGCCTCGACCCGATGCTGGCCGGTACGCTCGGCGGGATCCTCACCACCTGGGTCACGTTCGTACCTTGCTTCCTCTGGATCTTCCTGGGAGCGCCCTATATCGAGGCACTGCGCGGGAATCGGGCACTGTCCGCGGCGCTGGCGGCGATCACGGCGGCGGTCGTGGGCGTGATCCTGAACCTCGCGGTCTGGTTCGCGCTACACGTGT
Source organism: Alphaproteobacteria bacterium (assembly GCA_036381615.1). Lineage (GTDB taxonomy): Bacteria > Pseudomonadota > Alphaproteobacteria > CACIAM-22H2 > CACIAM-22H2 > CALANV01. The sequence continues at coordinate 84,274 of DASVCL010000066.1, read as the reverse complement.
TGTTCGCCGAGGTGCGCGAGATCACGACCTTCGGCCTTGCGCTCGACGTCCCGGTCTTTACGACTCTGAACGCGCCGTCGCTGGTTCTGACGATCGCCGCGACCCTGGCGATGTTCCGGTTCAAGCTCGGCATGATCCCGACGCTTACCGGCGCCGCCGCACTCGGGATTCTCTGGTTTCTCGTGAGCGGCGCGACATAGGGCACGCAGACAGTGCTGCCCCAGAGCGCGCATCCTGACGTCGCCCGCATCCTGTGGGCGAAGGCCCTGCGCGCCTTCGCCGATGGATTCGTCAGCATCCTGCTGCCGGCCTATCTGCTGGCCCTCGGTCTGGCGCCCCTGGAGATCGGTACGATCGCCACCGCGACTCTGCTGGGCTCGGCGGCGATGACGCTCGCGGTCGGATTCATCGCCGGGCGTGCCGGCCTGCGCGCGCTATTGATTGGCGCAACGGTGCTGATGTTCGCCACCGGGCTCGGCTTCGCCGGGCTCACATCGTTCTGGCCGCTGCTTCTCATCGCGTCCGTGGGTACGCTCAACCCGTCCTCCGGCGACGTGAGCGTGTTCGCGCCGGTCGAGCAGACGCTCCTCGCCCACGCCGTCGGCGACGCCGATCGCACGGCGCTGTTCGCCCGCTATAGTCTGGTCGGCGCGCTGTCGGGCGCCCTTGGCACGCTGTTCGCCTCGGCACCGGAACTGATCGTGGCGCGTTTCGCCGTGCCCCAGGTCGCGGCACTGCAGGCGATGTTCGTCCTCTATGCCGCGATCGGCCTTGCCGCTGGTCTCATCTACCGTTCGATCGCGCCGTGGCGGATTGCCGGGGATACCGCCGCGCGGCCGGCACTCGGCCCTTCGCGCAGAATCGTCTATCGGCTCGCGGCGCTCTTCAGCGTGGACTCGTTCGGCGGTGGGTTTCTCGTCCAGTCCATCCTGGCGTTGTGGCTGTTCCAGCGTTTCGATCTGTCCCTCACTGCCGCCGCAAACATCTTCTTCTGGTCGAACGTGCTGACCGCGCTGTCCTATCTTGCGGCGGCACCGATCGCGCGGCGGATCGGGCTCATCAATACGATGGTCTTCACGCATCTGCCGGCGAATCTGTGCCTCGTCGCCATCCCGTTCGCGACGGCGCTTTGGTCCGTCATCGGTCTGCTGCTGGTGCGCAGTCTACTGTCGCAGATGGACGTGCCGACGCGCACGTCCTATGTGATGGCCGTGGTGACCCCGCCGGAGCGGCCGGCGGCCGCGAGCGTCACCGCCGTGCCGCGGAGCCTCGCCGCGGCGGCAAGTCCGACCCTCGCCGGCTATCTTCTCTCGCTGTCGTCCTTCGGCTGGCCGCTCCTCGCCGGCGGCGCCGTGAAGATCGCCTACGATCTCGCACTCCTCGCGATGTTCCGGCACGTAAGACCGCCCGAGGAGCGGCGAATGACGACGCCGGCCGCACCGCCGCGCCCGATCCCTCGCGAGCGGCACGGCCGGACATGGATGCGTTGATCACGACGCCGATCTGCACCGGCTGGAATGTCGGCTTCATGCACGTGCAGAAACCGACGCGCCCGCCGTTGCCCTCCATCGGTGTCCGCCGCCGTCAGGCTCGCCCAGGCACCACCCGACCCGGCGTTTGCGACGTTGCCGCCGCCGGATCGACCCGAGCGACCCGCGGTCGCTCACCGGAAGAAGATGAACGTCGTCAGCAGGAAGAGCGGGATCAGGATCAGGACCGACCAGACCATGTAGCCGAAGAAGCTCGGCATCTTCACGCCCCGGCTTTCGGCGATCGCCTTGACCATGAAGTTGGGCGCGTTGCCGATATAGCTGTTGGCGCCCATGAACACTGCCCCGCACGAGATCGCGGCGAGTGTGACCGGCATCTGGTGCATCAGCACTTCGGCATCGCCGCCGGCGAGATTGAAGAACACGAGGTAGGTCGGCGCATTGTCGAGGAAGCTCGAAAGCATGCCGGTCAGCCAGAAATACATGGCGTTGTCGGGCATGCCGTCCGGCCGCGTCACCAGCGCGACGACCCCGCTCAGCGCCCCCTCCCTGCCGGCGCGCAGGATTTCGATCACCGGAACGATGGTGAGAAAGATGCCGGCAAAGAGCTTGGCGACCTCCTTCATTGGACCCCAGTTGAAGTCGTTCATCTCGTGCGCCGCCTTTGGCGTGAGGCGAAGCGATGCGAACGCGATCACGATCAGCAGCGCGTCGCGGACGAGGTTCTGCAGCGGAATCTCGTTGTGATATATCGTGAACGACACACCCGAATCCCAGACGCCGCTCAGGAGAACGGCGCCGACGACACCGGCGAGCAGCAGGATGTTGATCTTGCCTTCGACGTGAATGCCGCCGGCACGCGCGGGCGGCGTGTTCGTCTCCTTGCGGTAGTAGAAGCTGTCGATCACGAAGAACAGGGCCAGCAGCGGCACGGCGACGACGAGCGTCTCCGAGAAGATGTGCGTCGTCGTCCAGAAGAAGTCGACGCCCTTGAGGAAGCCCAGGAACAGCGGCGGATCGCCCAGCGGCGTGAGCGAGCCGCCGATATTCGACACGAGAAAGATGAAGAATACGACCGTGTGCACCACGTGCCGACGCCATTTGTTCGCCTGCAGCATCGGCCGGATCAGCAGCATCGATGCGCCGGTCGTGCCGGTCCAGCTTGCGACCGCCGTGCCGATGCCGAGCATGACGGTGTTGGAGACGGGCGTGCCGCTCATCGCGCCCTTGACCGAAATGCCGCCGCTGACGGTGAACAGTGCGAACAGCAGGATGATGAAGGGAACATACTCGAGCAGCAGCGTGTGCAGGACGCTGTAGGTCGTCACGGCCGGTCCGAACGTCACGGCGAACGGAACCAGGAAGGCGAGCGCCCAGAACGCCGAGACCTTGCCGAAGTGATGCTCCCAGAAATGCGGCGCGAACAGCGGAAACAGGGCGATCGACAGCAGGATGCCGACGAACGGCAGCCCCCAGATCAGGCTGAGAGCGCTGCCATCCACGTGCGGCGCGTCCGTTCCGGCCGACGCGGCGAGCGCGACATCCGGCAGGATGAGGCCGAGAACTGCGGCGACGACCGCCAGAAGCATTGTGCGTTTATTCATTCTTCTCCCTGCTCTCGTCGAATTCGTTGCGGATTGGGCCGACCGGCCGCTTCGAACGGATGGGCATCTCAATGCGACATCAGCACCGGCACCGTGGTGTTTGCCAGAATATGCGCGGTCGCGCCACCGAGGATCATTTCGCGCAACCGCGAGTGCCCGTAGGCGCCCATCACGATCATGTCGGCGTCCAGATCACGCGCATGGGCCAGCACGACGGCGCCGACGTCGCTCTCGTCACCGTAATCGGGCCGCATCGCGGCGCGAATGCCGTACCGCTCGAGATATGCCGCCAGTCCGGCGCTGGACCCATCGTCGGATGCCGCCGGGCCGACCGTGAGCGCGGTGACGGCCTGGGCCCGGCGCAGGATCGGCAATGCGTCCCTTACCGCGCGGGCCGCTTCGCGCGTACGTTTCCACGCGATCAGCACGCGCCGACCGGTCTCCGGCGTGCCGGTGCCGTGCGGGATGATCAGCGTGGGGCAGGCGGCGACCAGCGCGGCCTGGTCCGGCCGGTTGCCGGTCAGCACGTCCTCTACCGTTTCCGGCGGAGTCTGGCTGACGACGAGAAGATCGGCGCTGCACGAACGTGCTGCGAGCACGTCCATCACCTCGCCGGGCTGCTGGACGAACTCGGCCGTGATGCCGGCCCGCTCCGTTGCCGTGCGGAACGCCGCGGATGCGTCCTGTGCCTGCGCCGCGGCGCTCGCCTCCATTTCCCGCAGGAACTGGGCGGATGCGCCGCGACCGACGATCGCCGGCGGCGTGACGTGCGGTGATTTCGTATAGATGCCCACGAGGTGGGCGCCATGCGCGACGGCCAAGCCGGTCGCCGTTTCCACACGGCGGCGGCAATCGTCATCGTGAGCCAGGTGGACGAGGATGGTTTTCATGAAACCTCGCGCCCGCTGCCGAAATGAAAGCACCCTCGTCGCGGATCGGCTCCGTCGTCCGCGGGCGGTGTGCAAACTTTTCCGAAACGTCCGATCAAGTCAAGCTGGAGCTCCGTGTCCTGCATTATCTTCGTCGAGCCTGCAGACGCGACCGAATCCGCATCGCGAGCGGCGCGCAAGGGTGACGCAAGGGTGAAACGCGATCGCGGTAAAATGCCGATGCCCGCCGCGGTCGTTTCCGGCCGTCCGAGCCGCGACTTCGTCGGCGGCATGATCGCGCCAGCGGCGGTCTACGTCGTTCTCAACTGGACGATACGATCGCGATACGCGGCTGGAAAATCCTGCCGGCAACCGAGATTGCCTTCGCGTCGGCGTTCTTGCCGGCTCGCTCGTCTCGGCCGTGTGCGGCTGCATTGCGTTGCACCGCGCCGGCCGTGCGTAAAGGGGTGCTCAATCCACTTCGACCGGAACCCCCGGCAGAAGTTTTGCCGTGCGAATCGCCAGGGCGGACTTGACGTGGCTCACGTTGGGCGCGGTCGTCAGCTTGGTGGTGAGGAAGGTCTGATAGGCGTCCCAGTCCTCGGCGACGATCTTGAGCAGGAAGTCGGTCTCCCCTGCCAGCATGTGGCATTCGCGCACCTGCGGCCACGTGTTCACCATGTCCTCGAACGCCTTGAGGTCGTGTTCGGCCTGACTCGACAGGCCGACATGCGCGAACACTGTCACGTGATAGCCGAGCGCGGCAGGATTGAGTTCCGCGTGATAACCCTTTATGACCTTCGCCTCTTCGAGCGCACGCACGCGCCTCAGGCACGGCGGCGCCGAGATTTCGGCCCGTTTGGCAAGCTCGACATTCGTCATCCGGCCGTTGTCCTGAAGGTCACGAAGGATCCGCCGATCGATCCGGTCGAGTTTCACCCGGCGCATCGCCCTTTTCCGTAAATTGCGCTGACTTGAAATAATGTTACACAGAATGCAGAAAAATAGCAACTACTTGGTTCAGACGGGCGGATTCGCCATCGTGCCGCGCTTTTTCACCGCGCCCGGCCGTCTGGATGGTCACGTTTCATGACGACGCCGAAGTGCTGGGTGATCACCGAGGGCCACGCCGGCATGGAGGCACAGGGGCGCGGCCTCGCCGAAGCGTTGGGGTTGACGCCTGAGATCAAGCGCGTCCGGGTCCGGCTGCCCTGGGACTGGCTGCCCAATCGGCTGTGGTTCCGGCCGCTCGCCGCGCCGACCCGCGACAGCGACCCGCTCGCCCCGCCCTGGCCCGATCTCGTCATCAGTTGCGGCAACGTCAGCGCGCCGCTCGCCGTCGCCATCAAGCGTGCGAGCGGCGGCCGGACACGGATCGTCCACATCCAGAATCCGCGGATGAATCTCGGCGCGTTCGATGTCGTCGTCGTGCCCCGGCACGACAACGTCGACGGCCCCAACGTGATCGTCACCAAGGCTGCCGTCCATGCCGTGACGGCGACGAAGCTTGAGGCGGGGGCGGAGCGCTGGCGCCCGGTGTTCGCGCATCTGCCGCGCCCGCTCACCGCCGTACTGGTCGGCGGCTCCAACCGTCGGCATCGGCTGACGCCCGACATTTCGAGGCGGCTCGCCGACGACCTGCTGAGATTTGCCTGCGCCTCGGGCGGCGGCCTGGCCGTAACGCCGTCGCGCCGCACCGACCCCGACTGCGTCGCGATCCTGCGCGAACGGCTCGCCGGTGCCTCCGCCTATATCTGGGACGGCACAGGCGAGAACCCCTATTTCGGCATGCTTGCACTCGCCGACTCGATCATCGTCACCGAGGACTCGGTGTCGATGACGTCCGAGGCGATCGCGACCGGAAAGCCCGTCTATGTCGCTCGTCTCGAGGGCGAATCGCGCCGGATCCGGCGGTTCCACGAGATGCTCTTGGCCGACGGCATCACCCGCCGGTTCGACGGCAGTGTCGCCACGTGGCGCTACGACCCGCCCGACGACACGGCGCGGGCCGCGGCAAAGATCCGCCAGCGCTTCGGCTGGTCGTGATCCCGGTACCGATCCGGTGGTGGGAAGGCCGGCCACCCGCTATAAGACCGGCGTAACAAACACCGGATTCGTACATGGCGCTCAGGATCGAGACGTTCAGTAACGCCAAGGGCGGCGACAGTTTCTTCAAGGCCATCGGCCATCCGCACGTGCAGGCGGCGATCGGCGCGTTGCTGGCAGACCTGCGCGCGGCCGGTCCCATTGCCGTCTACGATCCGGCCGGCACCGCCGACGCGTTTGCCGAGATCCACGGCCTGGATGGCGTCGACGTTAGCGCCGCCTTCGTCCAGAACGTCGCCGAGATCGGCCGAACGATCCTGGGCCGCGCCGCCCAACCGGTGACCGACCTTGCCGGGGCCAGGGTCGCGCGCGTCTTCATCCCCGTCTTCGATGCCGAACGCACCGTCGCGCATATACGTCACCTCGTTCCCCCTGGCGCCGGGATCGTGACGCTCGACGCCGCCCGCCTGCCGGACGGGATGCTGACGAACCGGCGCCGCTACCTCGACCCGCTGAACTTCGCGACCAATTTCGCGTTCTTCCGCGACCGCGCCGGTCTCCACACGCGCGTCACGACCGCGAACTACTGGGCCGGCTATGGCGCGAGCGAGGTCGCGCTGTGGCTCTGTCTGTTCGATGCCGACGGTCGGGTGCTGGCCGAGTGGCGCGAGGACGTGCCGCCCGGTCCCGCCGGGATCGTCATCGATAGCCGCGACGTTCGGCGCCGCTTTGGCCTCGGCGACTTCACGGGCCAGCTCTTCATCCACGCGACGGGGGCCGCCGGGCACGACGTCGTGAAATACGCGCTGGACGTTTTCGGCGAGCACGCGGCGGACCTCTCGTGCACGCACGACGCCAACGCCTGGCCCGCCGATTTCTACGCCGGCCTGCCGGCTCCCCGTGCGGACGAAAAGGTGATCCTCTGGGTCCAGAACAGCCACCCCTGCCCCATCCCGGCCGGGGCGATCGGCCTCAACCTGATGGGCGAGGACGAGGTCGTCTGGCTCGACCGTGCCGTGCCGCCCTTCGGCAGCTATGCCCTCGACGTCTCGGCGCTGCTGCCGGCCGCGCGCTGGCCGGCGCAGATCGAGATCCGTGCCGGGCGGCACTTCGTCCGCCCGCGCTACGAGATCACCACCGAGTCGGGCCGCCGTCGCATCGCCCACCCGAACGTGGAGCGCATCGACCTCAAGCCCGACCCGCATCTGCCGGAGCTCGCCAACCTGATGGGCAAGGGCTTCGTGCTGCCGGCGCCCGTGCTGCCGCCCGGCCGCTATCGCAGCCTCCTCCTGCCGACGCCGATGGCGACGACGCAGGCAGAGCTGCCGGTCGGCGTGCGGATCTACGACGCCAGCGGCCGCGAGGCGGCCGAGCGCTTCCTTGGCCGGCTGCCGCGCAATCACCGTACCGCCGTGGACGTGAGCGACGTCCTGAACGGCGCCATCGAGGCCGCGCTTCCGTCCGGCTACGGGCACCTCGAGCTGCTCTACGATTTCCGTGACGGCGGTGAGGGCGACGGTTGGCTCCACGCCCTTTTCCGCTACGAGGACAAGGTGAGCGGCCACGCCGCCGAGACCAGCTTCGGGGCGCATATCTTCAACACGGTTCTCACCTACAGGAACGAGCCCCAATCCTACACCGGCACCCCGCCCGGGCTGTCGACGCGGCTTTTCCTGCGGCTCGGCGCCGACGGTCTCGATACGCTCTGCCACCTCATCTACCCCGCCTCGACGCCGTGGCACGCTCAGTCCGACACGTGGCTCATACTCCACGATCGCGCGGGCACGGAGCTTGCGCGCGAGCATGTCCGCATTCCATGCAGCGGCTCGTATCTGTGGCGGGCGTCGGAGGTGTTCGGACCGTCGCTGCTCGCACGCGCCAGCGACGGCGGCTATGTCATCGTGCGCGACACGACGTGCCGCCTGTTCGGCTATCACGGACTGGTCGCCGGCGACGCGAGCTTCAGCCTCGATCACATGTTCGGATTTTGAGGCAAATCCGCCGCGTCGGAAGTCATCGTGCGAGCGTCGCTCCATTCCGACGCCGCGCGAAAGGCGAAGCTTGCATGCTTGCACCCCGGGGAATGGGGTCTTAAGTTGTGCAGCGCCCCCACGCGCCGATTCGCCAATGCCCCAGACTCATCATACCAAGGTCCTGATCCTCGGCTCCGGTCCCGCCGGATACACCGCCGCGATCTATGCTGCCCGCGCCAATCTGGGCCCGATGCTCATCCGCGGCCTGCAGCCTGGCGGCCAGCTCTCGATCACGACGGAGGTCGAGAACTACCCGGGCTTTGCCGATCCGATCCAGGGGCCATGGCTCATGGAGCAGATGGGCAAGCAGGCCGAGCATGTCGGAACGCGGATCTTCGAGGACACGATCGTCAAGGTCGATCTTTCGCGCCGTCCTTTCGCCTGCGTCGGCGACAGCGGGGACACCTATCTCGGCGACACGCTGATCATCTGCACGGGTGCGCAGGCGCGCTGGCTCGGCCTTCCGAGCGAGGAGAAATTCCGCGGCTATGGCGTTTCCGCCTGTGCGACCTGCGACGGCTTCTTCTTCCGCGGCAAGCATGTCGCGGTGGTGGGCGGCGGCAACACGGCGGCCGAGGAGGCGCTTTACCTCACCAATCATGCGTCCCGCGTGACGCTCATTCATCGCCGCGACCAGCTTCGCGCCGACAAGACGAACCAGGCCCGCGTGTTCGCCAACCCGAAGATCGAGGTCATCTGGAATTCCGTCGTCGAGGAAGTCCTTGGTCACGACAACCCGGCGACCGTCACGGGTCTCCGGCTGCGCGATGTCGTCACCGGGGCGGAGCGGCGGCTGGACGTCGACGGCTTGTTCGTCGCGATCGGCCATACGCCGGCGACCGAACTCTTCAAGGGTCAGCTCGACATGGACGCCGAGGGCTACATCGTGACCAAACCCGATTCGACGGCGACCAGCGTCCCGGGCGTGTTCGCCGCAGGCGACGTCAAGGACAAGGTTTTCCGTCAGGCGGTGACGGCCGCCGGCATGGGCTGCATGGGCGCGCTCGAGGCGGAACGCTTCCTTGCCCATGCGGACGCGGCTGTGCTGGAAGCGGCGCAGTAAACAATGATTTGAACAGGGGGGAACCGCCGCGTGATGGTCGCGGCGGCTTCCGGCAAGAATGGACTGGGACAAACTGCGAATCTTTCACGCCGTGGCCGAGGCCGGCAGCTTCACGCATGCCGGCGAGGTGCTGAACCTCAGCCAGTCGGCGGTCAGCCGGCAGATCAGCGCGCTCGAGGAGTCGCTGCGCACGCCCCTGTTCCACCGGCACGCACGCGGCCTCATTCTGACCGAGCAGGGCGAGCTGCTCTTTCGTACCGTCCGCGAAGTGTTCCTGAAGCTCGCCTCGGCCGAGGCGCAGATCAGCGAGAGCAAGGACAGGCCGTCGGGTCTCCTCCGGGTGACGACGCCGGTCGCGTTCGGCACGGTGTGGCTCACGCCGCGCCTGCGCGAGTTCATCGACCTCTATCCCGACATCCGCCTCAACCTGCTCGTCGAGGACGAGGAGCTCGACCTCGGCATGCGCGAGGCCGACTGCGCCATCCGCACGACGACGCCGCGCCAGCCGGACCTGATCCAGCGTCACCTGCTGACGATCCACGTGCACGTGTTCGCAAGCCCGGCCTATCTGAAGAAGTACGGGATGCCGAAGACGGCGGCGGATCTCGACAATCACCGGATCATCGTCTACGGCGAGGATCCGCGGCCGCCCTTCCCCGGCGTCAACTGGTTGCTGGAAGCCGGCACCAAGCCGGGCCATCGGCGCGAGCCGGCGCTGATGGTGAACAACGTCTATGCCATCATGCGCGCGGTCGAGAACGGCATCGGCATCGCCGCCTTCCCGGACTACATGGCGCAGGAGAGCTCGCGCATCGTCCAGGTCCTGCCCGAGCTCGAGGGTCCGACCTACGAGGCCTACTTCGTCTATCCCGAGGAGCTGCGCAATTCGAAGCGCATCGCCGTGTTCCGCGACTTCCTGATCCGCAAGGTCGCCGAAGCGCAATTTTAGGCGGTGCGAGGCCGCCCGAAGACGCGTGGTGGGGGCATTGCCGTGACCAATGGGTGACGGACGGCCGGCGGCTTGTCGTCGCCGTCGCGCTGCATGTGCACTGGGCATGGCGCGAGAGATTTGATTTTAAACGATTCTAACCCGACGGCAGTGCAGCATCACGGCCCCGTCACAACCGCATACACCCCCTAGTATGGCCATGCGCGCGTCGCATGCCTTCGTTACCAAATCTGCGATACCATTTTCCGGGCATCCGCTTAAATTCGTCCATGCTGATGTTGCATCGCAGCATCATGTGTCGCTTCCAGCGACACGGCCGGGCGAAAGCCCGACTGCAGGGTCTTCGGACCCTACGTCTCCCAGACGTGAAGCCTCCCTGTTCAACTCGCCGGGCCCTCGCGGCCCGGCGGCTTTTTTCCGATCCGACGTCTTAGATCAGTTTTCGATCTGGCCGAGTCGAGGCGCACGGATCTGCCTGTCGGACTTGGGGACCCGCCGGGAGCCCCGAGCTGAAAACATGCGAGCCTGACGGCCAAGCAGGCAACAGAATTCCTTTAAACCAGCTCCAGCTGTTACCTTTACCGTGCTTCGCGCCGGCAATGCGATTGAGGCGTCGTAGGAATTCGGTACGCGTCCAACCAAGGACGCTGAGAATATGACCTTGCCCTGACAACGCGTGCGCTGCTTAGCCGACCGCTTTCGTCTATCGCAGGAGCCCGGCTTGACTCCGTAGAGGCTGTGCCGAGGCTCTACGCGACTGCCGGCACGTTGACACCGTCGCCCGGGCGAAAAGAGCCGCGCTTTTCGGCCATGTCGCCGCCATCCGCCGCCGGCTGGAACGGTTCGCCGCCGCTTGCCTTGACGACGTCCTCCTTCGTCAATACATCCTCGTGTGCCGTAACCGCCCCCTCGGATTGACCCCGCCCGGGCAATCGGAGCCCGGATTTGAGAATGCGGCGGGTCCATCCAGGGGGCCTTTCTTTGCTGTAGTACCGCAAGCGGCCTTCATCGATCCGCCGCTGGAACCGCCTCGTCCAATCCTTGCCGTACACGTGAAATCGCGTTTGCGGTTACCTCCCCCCGCCGAGATGGATAGAGGCGATAAGCGGCCGCCCATCGTTGTCCGTTGTGTCGATGACCGCGACGAGATCGCCAGGTTGCGTGACTACCCGAATCTATTCAACAAGCTCGCCAGGTATCTGAAAGACGCTGGCGCACCCGGTCCGGCCGTGTTGACGGCGGATGATGCCTAACAGGATTCGAACGCGAGAAGCGACCGGCCAACGTGATCGGCTCGGCCGTCAAGATCATGAAGATCGCCACGGAAGAAATCGAAGCTTCCATCCCCCGCACTTTCTGGATTGAAGCGGTGACATCGACGGCGCCTCGGAAAGCAGGTGCAGATGCGTCCGCTTCCGATCCGGATCCTGCGTTCTACAAGGGATCTTGAGCTGACTTTCGGAAATGGCGAGGTTCTACGTTCTCCCGCGAGGAGCGAATCCCTTTTCGCTACGATGCCCACCACCCGACTCCAGCAGGTGGACCCGTCGCGAAAATCCCTGTTCGTGCGGTGCGAACGCCTCAACGGGAGGAAGCTTGCAATGGTCGAGAAACGAAGCATCAACGCTGCCGATGCGCCCGCTACCCAAGGCGGGATACACGCAGGCGGTCGAGATCAGAAACGCAAGTCGCACGCTCTACATCAGCGGGCAAATTCCCGTTGATGTCCAATGCAAGATTCCGAAGGCGTTTTCTGATCAGGCCCGGCTCGTTTGGAGAAACATGGAGGTACCGCTTCGAGCCGCCGATATGTCCCTCGACAATCTGATGAAAGTCACGACTTTCCTTTCCGATCGCTGGTTCAGCGATGAGAATCGAGCCGTGCGCAAAGGGATTTTGGGAGACCGTGCGCCAGCATTGACCGTCATCATCACGGGCATATTCGATTCCGCATGGCTGTTGGAGATCGAGGCGATCGCAGCAGCCTGAATGCCGGGCGGCGCCCTCGCCGATAGCGCGGTGCCGATGCGTCATCATCACCGAAAACGAAAACGACTTGTACATGGCGATCGGGCGAAGGAACGCGCCGGCAAAGGTACCTTTGCGCGTCGAGCCCGTCCGTAGCGCGCGCACATGGTGCCGCCGGCTTGCTGCAACGCAGCATGGGGTTTTCTTGCCTGGGCACAACGCGCTGAGTAGCATGCCGCCGTAAGAACGCGGCCCCGAAAGCGTATCTCGGTTCGCCGGCCGCGCCATCCTTCCACTCTCGAGACGCGGAGCCGCTGACGTGCAGACCAAGTACGACACGTTAATCATGGGCGCTTCCTACGGCTCGCTCCTGGCGATCAAGCTGCTGCTCGCGGGCCACAACGTGAAGCTGGTGTGTCTTCCTGAAGAGGCGGCGTTGATCAACGCGGAAGGCGCCCGCGTGCGCCTGCCGGTCAAGGGCCGGCGCGAACTCGTCGAGATCGACTCGCGAAAGCTGCCGGGCACCCTGTCGGCCGATGTCCCCGGCGCCGTCAATCCGGCGGACTACGATCTCGTCGCCCTGGCCATGCAGGAGCCCCAGTACCGCGCCCCAGGGGTGCGCGAGCTCTTGGACGCCGTTGCGAAGGCGAAGGTGCCCTGCATGTCGATCATGAACATGCCGCCGCTGCCGTACCTGAGGCGCATTCCCGGCCTCGACGCCGATGCCTTGCGGCATTGCTATACCGACGCGTCCGTGTGGGACAGTTTCGATCCGGCGCTGATGACGCTGTGCAGCCCAGATCCGCAGGCGTTCCGGCCGCCGGAGGAAAAGACCAACGTGCTGCAGGTCACGTTGCCGACCAACTTCAAGGCGGCCCGTTTCGATTCCGACGACCACACGGCGATGCTGCGCCGGATGCAGGCGGACATCGAGGCGGCCCGGTTTGACCCCGGCGACGGCGCGATCGAGTTGCCCGTCAAGCTCAAGGTGCACGATTCCGTCTTCGTGCCGCTGGCGAAGTGGGCCATGCTGATCACGGGCAATTATCGCTGCGTTCAGAAGGATGCCGCGCGCTCCATTAAGGACGCCGTGCATTCGGACGCCGAGGCATCGCGGTCCGTCTATAATTGGGTCCGCGATCTGTGCATCGCGTTGGGCGCGTCGCCCGACGATCTGGTGCCGTTTGAGAAATACGCCGCCGCGGCGCAAGGCCTCACGCGGCCGTCCTCGGCCGCACGTGCCCTGTTCGCCGGCGCGCCCAATATCGAACGGGTGGACCGGCTGGTGCAGAGCATCGCGGCACAGAAAGGCATGCGGAACGACGTCGTCGATGAGACCGTCGCCCTTGTCGACGCCCGGCTTGCGATGAACCGGAAGGCCGCCGCCTGATCTTTAAGCCGGTCGTGGCCATGTCCGCCTCGCCTCCGGGCGGGACCGGCAATGCCAGGCAGGGTACTGGATGAAAATGAACGCCGGATCGGTCCGCCGATCCGGCGTTCACGCTTTAGGTTTAGGTGTCGGCCCGGACGCCTTGCCCGTCAATCCACCGCGGCCTCGCTCATCATGCGGTCATACTCGAGCCCTTCGCCGCGATCCCGTTCGCGCAGGCCGGGCACCGGATGCGTCCCATCGGTCTCGAGACGGTATTCGCGGTCACCCTTCGCTCGGCGATGTGCGTCGATGATCTGCTCCGATGGGATCAGGCCGTCGGCGTTCACCTGACGCTGGTACCAGAAATACCGGTGATCTTTCGGCAGTTGTGTCACCGGCACGAACTCGCTCTGATCGGCCGTCAGGTCGACCTGATCCTTCAGCACGCGCCGTACGAATTCCTTGTTGGACTGGAACTTGACCGGCTCAGGAAGCGAACGCGGCAGCATCGCCTCGGGATCGGTCCTGTCGATTTGTTTCATCAGATCGCAGGCGAGCCGCAGGTGCTCGATCTCCATGCCGAGATGCAGTTCCCAGATCCGCCTGATGCGCGGGTCGCTCTCCTGCTGCATGAACGAGTAGTACATGTAGCATTCGTTGTATTCGTGCTGGACGAGCTTTGCGGCCCAGGACAGCGACGGATCCAGCAGCGACTCGTAATGAGTCACGTGCTGCTCCTCGATCTGCGCGATCTCCAGGTAGAGGCCGCGCGCGATCTTCTCCTGCGGCCGATTGCCGATGGTCATGTAGAAGTTCATCGTCTGCTGCTCGGCGGCCACGATGGTCAGCGCGTGCAGCGACGACAGCGGGTCGGCGTTCTCGGCAATGAGATGCCGCCGGATTTCGTCGAACGGATGCCGGTGCTCGAGCCGTGTCGGGCGGCCCGGCATGATCTCCGTCAGCTGCCCGACGACCTCGGCCGCTTTCTTGCCGTCCATCATGTCGAGCAGATTGGCGTAGCGGTAGAGATGATCGAAGTCCTCGAGCAGGCCGAACTCGTAGGCCTGCCTGGCATAGGGGTTGGGCTCCGCCTGCGCGACCCAGGCCGTGAGATCGACGGCGACCTGCTCGTAGCCGATCGTGACCTCGAGCGTCGTCTCCTGCCCGGGGATGAGCCAGTTGATCGCCTTCTGCTGCTGCTGCTCGATGCGGCGAGTCATCGCCAGTTGCTGCTTGAGCGCCGCATCGGCGGTGTTGCGCGCGAACTGGTGCGAGAAGAGGATGGCCTCCACCTCGATGCCGTTCATGGCGATGACGCGACAGCGCGTATAGGGATCGACGCCGTCCTTGTCATAGGGATCGACGTTGAGCTCGGACCAGTTGCGAAGCTGCTGGTCCATCGGAATGCCGCGTTCCTGGAGCGGATTGAAAGCCACGGGGCACCTCCTGTTTGGCATCGTTGCGAAGAACGGTGAGACGCCAACGTGGAGGAAGGTTGGTCGTTCCAGGCAATGCCGCCACCGTGATGCGGACCGGCCGCTGGCCCGCCATGCACGAACACGCAAGGCGAGAAGCGCCGCGTGGTCCTTGCGATATTTGCGATTGGCGCGCAACACCCGTTTACGCGCGTCGACGGGTTCGCCCGGTGGTCGCGCGCTGGCGCCCGGCGCTCTACGAAACGGCCGCGCACGCCCCCGGTGCGGGCCCCGCGGCCAGCGTCGGCGGTGCGGCGCCGGTCGCCTCGTACAGCGCGGCCACGTCGCCGAACGCGGCGCGGAACACGGCGGCGACCGCGTTGCCCGAGATGGCGCGCGGGATGGAGACGCGTGCTGCATCGATCGGCTGATCGTCCGGCCCGATGACGACATCCACGCCCCACCAGCCGGCAAGCGTCGCGCCGGGCGCGCCATAGCGCAGGTCGGTCAAGCGCACCACCGTTCGCCCCGGGTCGTCACGGCGGAGCTGCGGCCAGATCTGGCCGTCGGCGAACCATGCCAGCACCTTCGCCGCAGGCGTCGCCATCGCGACCGCAACGGCCGGATCGTGCGGCCGGCGCAGGCATGTCCACGCGATCTCCGCCGGCGCCCAGGTCGAAACGAATCCGATCCGCACGCCGTCGCCGTCCTGGGCGACGACACGGCGGAGCCAGGGCTGGAAGATCGTCGTGTAGGCACGGACCGCGCCGACCGTCACGCCGCGCGCAGCAAGCTGGCGCCGCGCTTCGGCCTCGGCCGCCTGGTTCTGTGCCCAGCCATAGAACAGATATGCGGACGACAGCGTCAGCACGGCCGCCGCCGCGGCGTGCGCGCGCATACCCGTGCGCGGCAGCAGCCCGATCGCGACGCCCGCGAGCAGGACAAGGGTATAGACGGGATCGATGATCGGCACCGCCGGGATCGCGAAGCGCGCATTCGAGAACGGCGCCAGAAGCTGCGTGCCGTAGATGGTGAACAGATCGAGCAACGGGTGCGTCACCAGCGCCAGGACCAGCACGGCGATGATGGGGCCGAGCGCCGTCGGCGCGGCGCATCGGCTCTGCGGCCACCAGCGTCGATAGATGCGCCACATCGCATAACCCAGGATCGGTCCGACCACCGGACCGAAGAACAGGGAGTGCGTGACGCCGCGGTGGTACTGCCACTCCGCGAGCGAGCCCAGCGGCCCGGCCACGAGGACGTCGAGATCCGGAATCAGCCCGCCGGCCGCGCCAATGGCGAGCGCGCTGCGGCCGAGCGTTTTGCGCGCGGTCGCCTGCCCGACAGCGGCGCCAAGGACGATCTGCGTGAACGTGTCCATGCCCATCCGATCCGTGAGACTTGGCCCAATCTAGACCGTACCGACAGGACTTGTCCGCTGGATCCGGGTGGCGGGGTGCCGCTTCATGTGCCGCGTCGGCGCCCCGGTTGCGCCCGTTTCGGTCAATCGCACGGCAGTCGCCGGCCGATTGTTCGCGGGAACACTTCGGCGGACCGGATCGTCTGGCGAACACATGGCCGGATCGATGCCTCGTCGGTCTTCGGTCTGGCGGGTTGGCAACGCCACAGGCCACACGATGATCACCGGCCTGGCGGTGCCAGGAACAAGAACGTGTCGCCGGTACGGCCGGGCTTACGAGTTGCACGCGACGACCGCGACCGGAGGGGCGTCATGATCGCGTCGGGATGGATGCACGAATGCGCCGGCTTCCGTTCCGTGCGTCCTTCATGCGCGTTCACGCCACGCTGAATCGGAGATCACGATGGACATCCAACGCTGCATCGAGGATTGCCTGGATTGCTTCCGCATCTGCACGGAGACGATCGCGCACTGCCTGCAGAAGGGCGGTCGGCATGCCGAGGCGAACCATATCCGCCTGCTCCAGGACTGCGCCGACATCTGCGAAACCGCGGCGACGTTCATGATGCGCCGCTCCGACCTGCACGTACGCACCTGCGCCGTATGCGCCGAAACGTGTCTGCGCTGCGCCGAGGACTGTGACCGGCTGGCGGACGACGAGCAGATGCGCCGCTGTGCCGAGGTGTGCCGGCGCTGCGCCGAAAGCTGCCGGCAGATGAGTATGGCGACCGTGTGACGGCCGCTCTCGATAAGGGTTGCCGAGGAACGGCGGATCGCGCGGCTTCGCGCCTCTGGGAAGGTCAAAACCGGTCATCGGCCCGCGCCGGACCGGAAAACCGAAGCGGCCCGATCGCGCCCTGCACCGACATCGCCGTCGACGGCGCCGGGCACTCCGCCGTTCAGCGGCGCGCGGCGGGTGCGGGGATCGTGCCGGGTGCGCCGGTCGGGTGCGCGGTACCGGTGCTGCCGCGCTGCGCGGCGGGGGCCGGCATTACGCCCGGCCGGAACAGGCGGGCAATGGGGCCCTGGCCGGTCGAGGCCGGTGCGGCCGAAGATGCGGGGTCGTGTGTGGCCGAAACGGGTTTGGGCGACATCGGAAGGCGGCGACGGGTTGAGCGGTTGCGACGACCTGCGACCGGAGGTTCACATCGTCGTGGTTAAGACTTGCTTACCGTCTAGCTTCGACTTGCGGAAAAATTATGGCGGCACGTTTGCCACGTGCCGCCGTCGCCGCGGGGTCGAAGCGTTCGGCCTCGACCCTGCTCCCGCGCGTGCCTTTTACATGAACAGCCGCTCGCCCTGCTTGTCGGCGTAGAGGTGGGCGACGAACTCGCCGTAGCCGTTGTAGAGCTGGGTCGGCACGCGCTCATCGGTGCCCAACACCTCCTCGGTCGCCTGGCTCCAGCGCGGATGCGGCACCTTCGGGTTCACGTTCGCCCAGAACCCGTATTCGTGCGCCTGGATCTCTTCCCAGAAGCCCTTCGGCCGCTCGTCGGTGAAGGTGAACCGCACGATCGACTTGATCGACTTGAACCCGTATTTCCACGGCACGACGAGGCGAAGCGGCGCGCCCATCTGCTTGGGCAGCGGCTTGCCGTAGATGCCGGTGGCAAGGAGCGTGAGCTCGTTCGTCGCCTCCTCGATGGTCAGGCCCTCGACATAGGGCCATGGATACCAGCTTGCCCGCTGACCCGACGCAACCTCGGGCCTCATGAACGTTTCCATGCGGACATACTTGGCCGACGACAGCGGCTCCGCCCACGCGATGAAGTCCTTCATGGCAAAACCGGTCCACGGCACGGCCATCGACCAGGCCTCGACGCAACGATGACGATAGAGCCGCTCTTCGAGCTGCATTGCCTTCAGCAGGTCGTCGATCCCGACGGTGCGTTCTTTCGCAACCATGCCGTCGATGCGGATCTCCCACGGTCGCAGCGGCAGTTTCTGCGCCGCCTGCCAGATGCTCTTGGACGATCCGAATTCGTAGAAATTGTTGTAGGTCGTCGCCAGTTTCTCGACCGTGATCTCGCGGTCGAGGCGATAGCGCAGGTTGCGCATCGCCGGATAGAGCTGGGCCGACGGGTCGGCATCGCCGGCCGCCGCGAGCTGCGGTCCCGCCGCCTGGCCCTGACGGCCGCTGCCAAGGGTCCATAGCCCTACGCCGGCCCCGATCGCGGCAGCACCGGCCGCCCCGCCCACCAGGAAACGGCGCCGGTTGAGGAAAACGGATTCGGGCGTTGCCGCCGCCTCCGGCATTTCCCAGCCCTTCTTGCGCTTGATCCACATATCGTCGTTCTCCCGAATTTGCGGCGATTGTTCGGCGTCCGGCCGCGCGAGGCAAGTCAACTCCGGGTGAACAGCGGCGTCGCTCGCCTCAGATGGCCCCCTGCCGCGTCCGTCGCCTGAGGGCCTCGACGTTCGCCTTCACTGCCGGCATGTGCGGATTGACCGACAGCGCGCGCTCGAAAGCCTCGAGAGCCTCCGCCTCGTTCCCGCGCTGCAGGTTGATCATGCCCAGACCCGACAGCGCCCCAAAGTGGCGAGGTTCCAGCTCCAGCACGCGTGCAACGTCCTGGGCCGATTTCTCGTACGCCCCCATCATGAACAGCACCGTCGCCCGCTTATTCCAGCCCTCGGCATAGTCCGGGTCCTGCGTCGTCACCGCATCGAAGAGCTGCAGCGCCCCGGGCAGATTGCCGCTCTGCAGCGCCATGAGGCCAAGTTCCATCAGCGTGTCCGTCGCCGCGTCGCCGGCCTCGGTCCAGATCTGCCAGATGAACGCCTCGATCGTCTGTGCCTCGTCGGCGCTGTCCGCCGTCTTCAGTTGCGCGAACAGATTGTCCAGCCGCGGATCCTTCTGGTCGGCGTGGAGTGATGCCGCCGGTACCAGCAGGCCCAAGGTCAGCGCGAGCCGGAACAGCCATGTCGCGGGTCGAAGTCTCACGCGGTCGAGTATGGGCCCGAATCGCGCCGCGTGGAAGATCGGCTATGGCGTGGCCATCGGCCGGACGGAGGTGTGGACAGCCGGCTTGGCCGAGGGCATGAAAGGCGCGCTTCTTCTCTACCATCCACCACGCGTGTTTCACCCATGAGCATCGCCCGCCATTTCCCCCGCGACTACGCCGACGCCCGCGCCCGATTTCTCGAGGCCGCCCGCGACGCCGGCGCGACGGTGACCTCGTACCAGAACCCGTTGCGCGGGCCTGGCGGCGAAAGGCTGTTCACCGACGTCGGCTGGTGGGGCCCGGCGGATGCGGAGCGGGTCTTCATGACGATTTCCGCGACACACGGCGTCGAGGGCTTCTGCGGCGCGTTGTGCCAGATCGCCTGGTTCGCGGAGGGGCTCGTCCGCGAACTGCCGCGCGGCATCGCGCTCGCTGCCGTTCATGCCATCAACCCGCACGGATTCGCGTGGCTCCGCCGCGTCACCGAAGACAATGTCGACCTCAACCGGAACTTCGTCGATCATACGAAGCCGTATCCCGTCAATGCGGGTTATGAGGCGCTGGCCGATGCCATCGCGCCCGCCGAGTGGACGCCGGCATCGCGTGCCGCCGCACAGGCGAAGCTTGACGCCTATGCGGCCCGACACGGCGCGAAGGCGCTGCAGGCGGCGATCTCGTCGGGGCAATACAGCCATCCGCTCGGCATCTTCTTCGGCGGTCACGCGCCGACATGGTCGCACCGCACGCTCCTCGCCATCCTCGACCGGTTCTGTGCGCGCGCCCGTCACGTGGCCGTGCTCGATTTCCATACCGGTCTCGGCCCCTATGGCTATGGCGAGATCATCGGCGCGCTGCCTGCGAAATCCGAGGGGTTCAGGCGCATCCAGGAATGGTTGTCCGGCGAGGCGACGTCGCCCGATCTCGGCGACTCGTCATCGGCCCCGCTTTACGGCATCAACCAGCCGGGAATGGCGGCGCGCGTGCCGCATGCCGCGTTTTCGGGTATCGCGCTCGAGTACGGCGTCCGCCCGCTCGACGAGACGCTGAACGCACTGCGCGCCGACAACTGGCTCCACGCGCACGGCGATCTCGACAGTGCGCAGGCGCGCGAGATCAAGGCCGAAATGCGCCGCGTATTCTACGGCGATACCGATGCGTGGAAGGCAATGGTGTGGGAGCGCGCCGTCGACGTCACGCGCCGGATGCTCAAGGGCCTCGCCGACACCTGAGCCCCGGCGTGCCCCTCGGCGCCTCGCCCGTCCCTGGTCCGTCGACCGGGGACGGCCGAGGCGGCCACGGATCACGACACGATGATCGTCGTCATGTCCGGCTCATCCCGGCTCGACGCCCTTCACGCGGTCGCGCTGTCGGGCGCGCCGCTTCGCCTCCATCAGGTTCAGCGCCTCGACGGCGATCGAGAAACCCATCGCGCCGTAGATGTAGCCCTTCGGCACATGGAAGCCGAACCCGTCGGCGATAAGCACCATGCCGACGAGCATCAGGAAACTCAGCGCCAACATCTTGACGGTCGGGTGCCGGTTGATGAACTCGGCGAGCGGCCGCGACGCGATGACCATGACGATCACCGCGACGATCACGGCCGTGACCATGATCCATAGCTCGTCGACCATGCCGACCGCGGTGATGACCGAGTCGAGCGAGAAGATGATGTCCATCAGGATGATCTGGAAGATCACGCCGCCGAGAGTCACCGATGCCACGGCGGCGGCGCCCGGTATCTCGGCGTGCCCCTCGATGCGTTCGTGGATCTCGCGCGTCGCCTTGTAGACGAGGAACAGACCACCGGCGATCAGGATCATGTCGCGCCACGAAAAATCGTGACCGAAGAGGCCGAACACCTTGCCGGTCAGCCCGACGATCCACGAGATCGTCGCGAGCAGGGCGAGACGCATGATCAGCGCCAGGCTCAACCCGATCTTGCGGGCGCGATCCTGCTGATGCGCCGGCAGGCGGTTCGCGAGAATCGAAAGGAAGACGAGATTGTCGATGCCGAGGACGACCTCGAGCGCGATCAGCGTCATCAGGCTGATCCAGATCTGCGGATCGCTGAGCCACTCCATGAATCGGTTCCGTTCTTCGAACGCGTTGTGATGCGGGACAACGAAAGCGCGGATCCTGCACGGGAATTGTTAACGCGCAGGCTCCGTCATGGGCCCCAATGGCCCAAGCAGCCGTTCAGGCACAAAAAAACACGCGCGTGAACGGCACGGCGTGCGGCTCAACCTCTCATCATTGCGAGCCTCTCTGTCCGTTCGATCGTCCCAGTCCGACATCGCAGCGTCGTCCGCTGCCAGAGGGGCCCGGCCCAGGGAGACTTAATCTATAGGAAGGGAGCCGCGGGCATTCAAGAACACGCATGTCGGGCCGGGCGACCCGACCGGGCCCGACCCCGAAACAGGCCGGCCCCTCGGTCGTTCTGAACATGAAAGAATCCGGGTTGACTGCCGCGGCGCCGCGGGCAACCATCGGTCCCGGATAAATGCGCCCGCCGGGTCCCGACCCGCGCGGGCGTTTTGATTCGGCACGGCCGCGACGCGCCATCAGGGGGGCCTGTCCCACTGTCCCACTGTCCCACTGTCCCACTGTCCCACTGTCCCACTGTCCCACGGTCCCACGGTCCCACGGTCCCACGGTCCCACGGTCCCACTGTTTCACCGCCCCGGATCTCGTCGCGGTCGGGCTCCCCCGGCCGCGCCCTCTCCCCGACAGGAAGGCGAGAGGAATGCTTCGCTGCCGTCAGGCAACGGGAGCGTGAGGGGGACACGGGCCGGGACGCCGCCCGAATGAGGGCGGGACACACCCGAGACGGCTGCGACGGCTGCGACGGCTGCGACGGCTGCGACGGCTGAGACGGCTGCGACGGCTGAGACGGCTGAGACGGCTGAGACGGCTGAGACGGCTGAGACGGCTGAGACGGCTGCCAAGGGCCGCCATTTCCGGGGCTTGGACCGATGTCAAGGACTTGCGGCTCAGGCCGCCCGCGTGTCCCGCACGGCGAGCCCGGCCGGCTTCGGGCCGCCGGTCGCCCAGTCGAGCAGTTCGACCGTGTGGACGACCGGAATGCCGGTGCCGGAGGCGATCTGGGTGATGCAGCCGATATTGCCGGCTGCGACCACGTCGGGCCGCACGCTTTCGATGTTGCGGACCTTGCGCGCCTTGAGGGCATCGGCCAGCTCGGGTTGCAGCATGTTGTACGTGCCGGCCGACCCGCAGCACAGATGTCCTTCGGGGACGTCCACCACCCGGAACCCGGCCTCCGCGAGCAAATCCTTTGGCGCGCGGGTGATCTTCTGCCCATGCTGCAACGAGCACGCGGCATGATATGCGACGGTCAGCCGCCCGGCCGCCTCGCGTCCTGCGGCGGTGGGCGCGATGCCGAGTTCGAGGAGCAGCTCGCTCACGTCGCGCGTCATCGCGGCGATGCGCGCGGCAGGCTCCGCCCAGCGCGAGTCGTCGCGGAACATGAAACCGTAGTCCTTCACGGTCGTGCCGCAGCCCGAGGCGTTGATGACGACGCGATCGGGCCCGCGCCCGTCATAGAGTGCGGTCCACGCCATGATGTTCGCTTTGGCGGCATCGTGCGCTGCCGCCGTCTGCCCCAGGTGATGCGTGAGCGCGCCACAGCATCCTGCACCATTGGCGACGGCGACTTCGCAGCCATGGCGGGTCAGAAGCCGGATCGTCGCCTCGTTGATCTGGGGATTCAGCACCTGCTGCGCACAGCCGTTGAGCAGCGCGACGCGCATCCGCGTCTGCCCTTCGGCCGGAAAGATCTGCGGCTTGTCGACGGTCGACGGGCTGGGAAGCGAGGCCGGCGCGAGCCTCAGCATCGCGGCGAGCCGTGCCGGCATGAACCGGGCGAAGGGGCGCGCCAGCGTCGCGCCGGCGAGCGCCAGGCGGAACAGGCGCGGGCGCGGCAGTACCGTCCCCAGAAACCATCGCACCGCTCGATCGATTGCCGGGCGCCGATATGTTTTCTCGATATGGGCGCGCGCATGATCGACGAGGTGCATGTAGTGCACGCCCGACGGGCAGGTGGTCATGCACGACAGACACGACAGGCAGCGGTCGATGTGCGTCGCCGTGCGCGCGTCCGCCGGCCGACCGTTCTCGAGCATGTCCTTGATCAGGTAGATGCGGCCGCGCGGACTGTCGAGTTCGTCGCCCAGCAGCACATAGGTCGGACACGTCGCCGTGCAGAACCCGCAATGCACGCAGGTGCGGAGAATCTTCTCCGCCTCGCGGACGTCGGGATCGGCAAGCTGGGCGAGCGTGAAGTTGGTTTGCATCGGTCGGTGCCGGTCAGTCCGCCTTCTGCCGAAGGAAGGGAGCTTTATATGGGCAGCGGCGACCCGTCATCACACCCCCGCGTACATGCGGCCGGGATTGAGGATGCGCTTCGGGTCGAAGGCATCCTTGACCCGCCGGGTAATGTCGGCAAGCGCGCCCTGCTGCGGCTGGAAGACCGGCACGGCGGCACGCAGGCTGTCGCTCGCGCGGAACAATGTCGCGTGCCCGCCGGTCGCCGCGACGGCGTTGCGGATCAGACCGGCGCCGCTATCCTCGGCCGGCGCCGTGGCCAGCCAGACCAGGCCGCCGCCCCAGTCGTAGAAGAACTCCGCGTCGAGAGCGGCCGCGATGGCCGCCGCCACCTTCGGCCCGTCCGACGGCGGCACGGAGAGGCGCCACAGGACCTTGCCGGGATCGGGAAGGAGCGCGGCGACGTCGCGCACCTCGCGCCACAATCTGGCGCTGTTCATCGTGTGCAGCTCCTCGAGCGCGCCGCGGGCGCTCAGCAGCGATTTGAGCCCGGCGCAGCGCGCGGTGACGGAGATGCCGGTGCCTTCGACCCGAAGTGCAGTGACGGCCTCACCCGTACGCCGCACATAGTCGACGCCCGAGCGTCGCGCGACCGCTGCCGGCAGATGCGCCGCCCCCGACACCTCGAACGGGCTGTTGAGCGCATCGGCCATGGCCGCGGCAGCCGTGGCATCGTCGAGACCGTAGACGATCACGGTGCGCGTCTTCGCCGGCGCCGGCAGCACCTTGAGGGTGATCTCGTCCATCACCGCGAGCGTGCCGAACGAGCCCGTGAGCAGCTTGCCGAGGTCATAGCCGGTCACGTTCTTGACGACCTTGCCGCCGGCCTTGAACGACTCGCCGCGTCCCGATACGCCGGTGAAGCCGAGCACGTGGTCGCGCGCGGCACCCATCTTGACGCGGCGCGGCCCCGACAGGTTGCACGCGACGACGCCGCCGAGCGTACCGCCGTCCGGCGCAATGCCGTAAAGTGGCCCCGTATCCATCGGTTCGAAGGCCAGCATCTGGTGCCTCTCGCGCAGCGCGGCATCGATCTCCGCCATCGGCGTGCCGGCGCGCGCCGTCAGCACCAGCTCCTCGGGCTCGTACGACACGATGCCGGCGAGCGCGGAGAGATCGAGCGTGCGGCTCGTCTGCATCGGCCGGCCGAGCGCGCGGCGCGTGCCGCGACCGCGCACGTCGAGACTTGCTTCCTCGGCGGCGGCCCACGCGATGATGTCGCGGAGCTGCGCTGCCGTCGTCGGTTTCAGGACCTCGCTCATCAGAACCGCGGAATGTCGGGGAACGGCAGCTGCCCGCGATGCACGTGCATCCGGCCGAGCTCGGCGCAGCGATGGAGCACCGGGAACACCTTGCCGGGGTTGAGCAGCCCCTGCGGGTCGAACGCGCACTTGAGCCGCTCCTGGTGCGCGAGATCGGTCTCGTCGAACATCGTGCCCATCAGGTCCCGCTTCTCGACACCGACACCATGTTCGCCGGTGAGCACGCCGCCGACCTCGACGCACAGGCGCAGGATATCGGCGCCGAGCCTCTCGGCCGCCTCGACCTCCTTGGGATTGTTCGCGTCGAATAGGATGAGGGGATGCAGGTTGCCGTCGCCGGCATGAAACACGTTGGCGACGCGCAGGCCGTGCTTGTCGGCCAGCGCGCCGATGCGGTCGAGCACGGCGGGAAGCTGCTTCCTCGGGATCGTGCCGTCCATGCAGACGTAGTCGGGCGAGATGCGGCCGACCGCGGGGAACGCGGCCTTGCGGCCGGCCCAGAACGCGGCGCGCTCCGCCTCGCTGGTGCTGATGCGGGCATAGGTGGCGCCCTGCGCGCGCGCGATCCGCTCGACCGCGGCGATCAGCTCGTCGACTTCGGCCTGCGGCCCGTCGAGCTCGACGATCAGCAGGGATTCGACGTCGAGCGGATAACCCGCATGCACGAAGGCTTCGGCCGCGTGGATCGCGGGCCGGTCCATCATCTCCATGCCGCCGGGGATGATGCCCGCCCCGATGATGGCGGCGACGCAGGCGCCGCCGGCGGCAACCGAGGGGAAACCCAGCAGCACGGCGCGCGCCGTCTCGGGCTTGCGCAGGATGCGCACCGTCACCTCGGTGACGACGCCGAGCAGCCCTTCGGACCCGGTGACGACGCCGAGCAGATCGTAGCCGCCGGCATCGAGATGTTTGCCGCCCAGGCGCACGATCTCGCCGTTCATCAGCACGAGCTCGACGCCGAGCACGTTGTTGGTGGTGAGCCCGTATTTGAGGCAGTGCACGCCGCCCGAGTTCTCGGCGATGTTGCCGCCGATGGTGCAGGCGATCTGGCTCGACGGATCGGGTGCGTAATAGAAGCCCGCGTGCGCGACCGCGTTGGTGATGCCCAGGTTGGTGACGCCCGGCTGTGCGACGACGCAGCGGTTGGCGTAGTCGATCTCGATGATCCGGTTGAACTTGCCCATGCCGAGCAGCACGCCGTCGCTGAGCGGCAGCGCGCCGCCCGAGAGTCCGGTGCCGGCGCCACGCGGCACGACCTTGATGCCGTTGTCATGGCAATAACGCAGCACGCGCGACACCTGCTCGGTCGTCGACGGCAGCACGACCACCATCGGCATCTGGCGGTAGATGTTGAGGCCGTCGCACTCGTAGGCGCGTAGCTCCGCTTCGGCGTCGATCACGCCCTCGCCGGGCACGATCTCGCGCAAACGGGCGACGATTTCGGCGCGGCGGGCGAGCACCGCTGCGTCCGGCGCCGGCATCTTCATCTGAGCGGGCCTCCCGCGACCGGCTGTGGGCCTGCCTATGACTTAACCATCGCTCCGGGCACTGTCCAGTTCATCCGCGACGGGCACAAACGAAACGCGCCGCCCAAGGGCGGCGCGTCGTCGGGTCCGGCGGCTGTCGCGGGGCCGATCAGCCCTGGCGCGCCTTGAACCGCGGATTGGCCTTGTTGATGACGTAGACGCGACCCTTGCGCCGGACGATGCGGCAGTTCTTGTCGCGCTTCTTCGCCGCCTTGAGCGAATTGATGACCTTCATGACACGAGCTCCGACCACACGGGTTCGCCAAAAACGCAAGATGCGGCGCCATCGCCTTTTCGACCGGCGCCGCACCGCAAAGCGCGCGGGACCATATCGGCCCTGCCCTGCCCTTGTCAATGCACGGGCGGCCGTTTTCGGCCTCCGCGCGCTCAAAACAGCATGATCGGCGCGACCTTGAGGGCGACGAAACCAAGCGCGGCCATGGCCCCCCACATTCCGCCCCGCAGGAACCCGTCGACGAACCGGCCCAAAGCCTGCGCAATCCCCATAGGCACCTCCCCTTCGCTTGTTCCGGGAGATTGTTCTTGTTTTGTTCTATTGTCAAGCTCGCGCGGGCGACGCGCCGCGTCGCGGTCCCGAAGCACGACCACAGGACCGCCAAACTCCCTGTTGGGGGCCTTCAGAACGGACGGCCTGGGTCATTTCGTGATGATCGGGCGCCTTCCCCAGGCGGCCGGTTGAGGGCAGCCCCAACCCCGGCGCACTGGCGGCCGGTCAGGCCGTGACTTTCTTCAGGGCGTAGAGGCGCGCGCAGCGCAGGTCGCCGGCGTCGAACGCCGCGACGCGGCGGCTCCAGAGCTCGACCTCGTGGGTCAGGCTCATCGCCTCCTCGGGCCGCAGCGATTTGGGCTTGAGCGTGTCGGCCAGGCGCTTCCACCCGTCGAGAACGAGGCCGCGGAACTCGTCGGTGATGTCCTCGGCGACGCGCAGGTCGAAGTTCAGAGACCTGATGTCGCGCGAGTACTCGTCGAGCGTGTAGAGCTCCGGCCGGTGATCCTCGCCGGCGATCCAGTCGGCGAGCGCCTTCGAGTTCGCCCCCTTCTTGGTGACGACGAACTCGAGAAACATGAGCTGCCCGCCCCCCTTGAGCGCCTTGTGAATCTCGCCGAGCAGCCGCTTCTTGTTGGCGAGGCAGAGGAAAACCAGGCGCGCGAAGATGGCGTCGTACTTCTTTGCGGGCAGTTCGACCGACAGCGGATCGAACCACTCGATCGGCGCCTTCTTGCCAAGGCCGGCGCGCTCGGAGGCGTCCATGCCGGCCTTGGCGAGCGTCGGCGAGGCCTCCATCCCGGTGACCCAGGTGCCGAAGGATTTGGCGATGACCCGGGCCGCGCCGCCGAGGCCGCTGCCGAGGTCGAGCATCGACTTCTCCTTGCTGAGTCCCATCGGCTTGACCAGCTTCAGCACGTGGTCGGCACCGCCGGGAAACGAGAAGCCGTCGCTCCAGATCAGTTCCGAGATCTTGACACGCTCGGCCGACCAGCGGTCGGGAAGTACCCGCGGCACATCACCGACCGGAGGGTGCGAGGCCGCCGGCGCAGGCTTCGCCGGGGCGGCTTCGGGTTCGGGCTTCGGGTCGTCAGGCAGGTAATAGCCTTCCCACCACGCGATGAACCGTTGGCGCAGGCGCGAATCCGGCCCGAACAGGGCGTGCAGCCGGCTGCGAATGGTGCCCCCGGCCGATGCCGATTCGACACCGCCCGGATTTTCGGTGTCGGCATCGGGTGCAAGCGCGGTTACAGCCGGCCCTCTCTCTTTCGTCGAGGCGATCATCTCCATCCACCTCACGGCCGGATGCCCGCAGCGCCGGCCGTCTTCAGGATGCCGACGACGCTTTAAATATTGGTAAACCCTGACATACTCCCGTCACGGGGGCGGCCAGAACGCCAATGCCGCCAGGGTGACCGCGCCGGTGGCAACGCCGACGAGAAGATTTCGGCGGAAGATGAAGAACGCAGCGATCCCCAGCGCCACGGCCGCCAGCCGGCTGCCCATCCCGGTCGCCTGGAGCGGCCCGACCGGCAGGACGATCATGCGCACGACCAGGCCGGCGAGCAGCGCGTAGGCGATGCAGCCGAAGAGATCGAGGACCGGACTGTCGGCGCGGATGCGGCCCGACAGGGCGACGCCGAGCGCCCGCCATATGTAGGTGGCGGCCGCGCCGACGAGGACCACGCCATACGGCCAGAGCGCCGCCCAGCCCGTGTCAGACATGTCGTCGCCTCAGCTGCCGGTCGATCGCGAAGGCGAGAACACCGCCGATGACGCCGGTCAGCAACAGATCCCAGGTCGGCGTCACGAGATGAAAGAGCGGTCCGGCCACCGCCCCGCACACCAGCGCGAGCACGCGCCCGCGATGTCGCAGGTCGCCCAGGAAGAGCAGCATGAAGTACATCGGGTTGACGAATACGAGGCCGAGCGACACGGCCACGGGCACGACGCCGGACAACAGGAAGCCGGCGACGGTGCCGGCAAGAGCGGCGCCCAGGATGGTCCCGGCGAAGCCGACGAAGAACGGCATGCGTTGTGCGGGCGGCATGTCCGGACAGCGGATCATCGCCACGGCCCATCCGGTCACTGCGACCAGGTGCGCGGCCAGAT
Source organism: Alphaproteobacteria bacterium (assembly GCA_036381615.1). Classification (GTDB taxonomy): domain Bacteria; phylum Pseudomonadota; class Alphaproteobacteria; order CACIAM-22H2; family CACIAM-22H2; genus CALANV01. The sequence goes on along the minus strand of DASVCL010000066.1, from coordinate 55,351 downwards.
AGTTGCGCCAATGCGGGCGACCTGGCACGCGCAGCAACGGCATCAGCGTGATCGTCATCGGCATCATGCGCGCGTTCGTCAGCGCCACGGCGATGAAGATCGCCACCACGGAAGCGCCGAGCGCATAGAGCTCGACGAGCGCAATCTGTCCCGGCAGCGCCCAGGTGCTGATGGTCGAGAACAGGCCGACGCCGAGGCTCAAGCCCGTCTCCCGCACCAGCGAGCCGAAGCCGAGATAACTCGCGCCGAGCACGAGCGCCGGCGCGCCGCACGCCTCGCGCATGCCGGCCAGCGCCGCGCGATACGGCGAACCGTGATCGACGGGATAGCACTGCGCCGAAGTCTTGGGATCGGAATGTGTCGGTTTCACGGGAGGTGGCAAGCCGCGCCGAATGACGCGGCGCCACCCTTGCCGCTCCTGCCCCCCGATGTCAATCCGATGCCGGCGCGGGGGTGCCATGTCCTCACCGGGACACACCGTGTCCGACGTCGCTCGCATATCAGGGCGAGTCGGACCGCCTGCAACGGTGCAGCGTCCCTTCACGCAGAGGATCGGCCTGCGAAGGCAGCGGGGTGGTGTGGATCAAAGCCGCCGTTCCCGCGTTGGCGCATGATGGGGCCCCGGACGGCCAGGCTCCCGGCCAAAGGAGACGGCGGATACGCCAGATACGATCCCTGCCCTGCCCGGCAAGGGGTCACGTGGCGGCCCGCCGCGTGGCCGATCACCTGCGAGTCTCGGGATGAAGGAAAAGACCATCCATGTCGTATGCCCGCACTGCGACGCGACCAACCGGGTGCCGGCGTCGCGGCTTGCCGAGGGCGGCAAGTGCGGTGCGTGCCACCGCGTCCTTTTTGCCGGAGAACCCGTCGAACTCACGGAGGCGCGCGCACAACGTCATCTGCGCAGCAGCGACATTCCGCTGCTGATCGATTTCTGGGCGCCATGGTGCGGTCCATGCCGCGTGATGGCGCCGCACTTCGTCACGGCGGCGCAACAGTTCGAGCCGGCGTTGCGCTTCGCCAAAGTCAATGTCGATCAGGCGCCGGCGATGGCGACCGCCTACCAGATCCGCAGCATACCGACCATCGTGCTGTTCGTCCGCGGCCGCGAGGTGGCGCGTCATGCCGGCGCGATGCTGGAAAGCGAACTCTTTGACTGGATCCGACCGCATCTCGCGCAGGGTGCGGCGCGCTGACGTCACGAGGTGACCGCCCCGATGCGCGAAGGCGTGTCGCGCCGCGGCGTGCCCGAATTGCGGCGTGCGAACCCCGGACCCTACCAGTAACGCCGGCGGCTCGGCTGCTCGGGCATCATGGTCGAGACGGTGAGCGCGCCGATGGCGAAGCCGAGCGCGAAGACGACGAGGCTGCTCATGACCGGCCGCTCGTACATGTATTGGCTGACCGCGCCGGTGCCGGCCGTCATCCGGTGCGCAAGCTCGCCGGTGCGCCGCGTACCGGTCGTGCCGCTCATGGCGCGATAGCGGTTGCGGGTCTCGCGCACGCGCCGATGCTGCTGCTGCACGATGCGCCGCACGTCGTCGGGCAGATCCTGCGAAAGCGCCTCGTCATAGGCCTCTTCCGCCGCGCTCTCCCCACGCGCAACCTCCTCGAGAACGGCTTGGCGGTGGTTGCGCGACATGGCGGTCCTGAGGTCCGTCCACATGCGATGCGCTGCACCGACCATGGTGCCCTCGGTCCAGGTCGGCTCGCCGCCCTGCTCGCGAATCAGGCGATCCAGTTCGGCCGCCATCGACGAACGCTCGTTGGCCAGCTGGTCGAACTGTTGCCTGAGATCGGCATCCCTGGCGTCTTCGGCCGCGCGCCGGTAGCCGATTTCGCTATCGTGGCAGCGCGCGCTCAGATCCTGCAGAACGGAAATTACGCTTTGACCCCCTCGCGTCGTCGCCTGGCCCGTGGCCGCGCTCACGTTATCCATTTCACGCTCCTGCATCCCGATCGGGTTGAAAGGTGACTATTCAAAGCCGGAGCGCCGCGGTTTGTTCCGCACGACTCGGTTTCACCCACGGCAACGCGTTACCGTTGCCGTCAGGCGCAGAGCAGGACAGTATGAGCACCCCGTCACGTCGACATCCGCAGCGGAACACACCAATGGACTGGACCGAAATAAAGCAGTGGCGCAAGGCGAAGCGTAACGAGTTGCTGGAGCGCCGGCTGTCGGCACCGCGGGAAGCCCGCAAGGAGTGGGCAGCGCGGGTACAGAATTACGTGAGTCGCATTCTCGCCGATATGTCACCCCAGTTGCTCGGGTTCTATCTGCCGTTCAAGGGCGAATTCGACGCGCGCCCGCTCGTTCGCGAACTGCTTGAAGCCGGATGGAGCGCGGCGCTTCCCGTGGTCGTCGACAAGAAGGGGCCGCTCGAATTCCGCGCGTGGAGGCCCGGCATCGCCATGGAGCCGGGCGTGTACGATATTCCCGTGCCGAAGGAACGCAACGTCGTGACGCCGACGGCATTGCTGGTGCCGGTCGTCGGCTTCGATTCCGCAAATTATCGGCTTGGCTATGGCGGCGGTTACTATGACCGGACGCTCGCGGCGATCCGCCCGCGCCCGGCCACGATCGGCGTCGGCTTCGAGCTCTCGCGCCTCGATACGATCTATCCGCAGCCGCACGACATCCCGCTCGACGTCATCGTCACCGAGGCAGGCGTGCGGCGCCGCTGACCCGCGACCCGGCCGATGCGACCGGCACAGATGCACGCGAGGTGCCGTCGCATCGAGAGGCCGTTGACGATTTCTTCTTGTTCCGGATCCCTCGGACCCAACGGCGATGTCTGAGAAATGGCCGGCAGCGGTCCTGCTCGTCGATCGCGCCGGCAGGCTCAGCCGCGGAGACGAACGACGTTCTGCGCCGGGGGCGCGACCAGAAGGGATTTGATCATTTCGCGCGCCTCGTCCACCAGCATCCCCGGATGATGCGACAGCCAAGCTGTCACGGCGGCGTAGAGAGCCACGAGTTCGCTCGCACCGTCATAAAGTGCATCGACATAGGCGGTGAGGGCGGCCTGGCTAGGCGGATCGAGATCGGCATTGAGCATGCGTCGGACCGTAAGAGGCGATGTAATACCGAACAGTTAATTCAAGCCGTTAATGCCGCATTCGCGAAACAGCGTGGCGATAATGCAACATCCGTCGGAGAGCTCGGCCAAGGCGGATCAAAGTCGCGGTCGCTGCGTTCATCGCACCAGTATTAGCTCCGGCGCGCCGGTCATGGCTGCGGGGAGCACGCGAGCCGACAAGGAGAGCAGTCATGGAATGGATCGGCGCGATTATCATCGGATTGCTGGCCGGCATCGTCGCCAAACTCCTGATGCCCGGAAGGGATCCCGGCGGGTTCATCGTCACCACGCTGCTCGGCATCGTCGGCGCGCTCGTCGCCACCTGGCTGGGACAGGCGGTCGGCTGGTACGGTGAGGGCGAGGCCGCCGGCTTCATCGGGGCCGTGATCGGGGCGGTCATTCTTCTGGGCATCTATCGCCTGGTGCGACGTACAGCCTAGCTTGCCGCCGACTTTTGACTGTCGCCTGGCGGCAGACGGGAACGTATGAACGATTTCTTAACCATGTTCCGGCAACGATGGTCCCTGCTTCGTGGAAAGCCGAGGCGGGACCATGCAGCCGATACCCGTTTGCCTCCCCGCGATCGATCCAGCCGCCCGCGCGCGCCAAACGTCGCTTAACCGCCGGATGCGCGCACTCAGCATCGCCACTCTGATCGGCTTGGCGGGTACGCTGGCCCTGGCAGCCAAGGCCTACATCATGATCGATGCCATCGCGGCCGCGACCATTCTGCTGGCGAGCACATGGCTGATGTTCGCCGCCCTGCGGCAGGCGGACCGCCGGTTCATCGCGCCGCTCCAGGTCGCCTGCCAGGAGGACTTCAACCGGCGGATCGCCCCGCTCCTGGACGAGCTCTGTGCCATGCCCGCCAGAGATCCGGCCGTACCTGCAAAGGTGCCTGCGCCCGCGCACGGGCGTTGAGACTGGGGCCGTTTCGCCGTCGGCCCGATTCGGCGGCCGCCGGGAATTCACCGGCGCGGCCCACGTTATAGTCTTCGCGATGACCCTGCGCCGACCATTCCTTGCCGCGGCTCTCGCGGCATGCATCGCGCTGCCGGCTCAACCCGCCTCGGCGACGGAAACCCTGTCGTTGCGCTACTCGGCGACCTGGGGCGGCGGCGCCGCGGCCGAGATCCGGCTGCAGATCGAGGAAGACGGCGCGGCCTTCCGCAATCGCGTCGATATCGAGACGGTCGGCCTCGCCCGCTTCCTGTCGGGCTTCAAGGCGCGTGTGACCAGTGAAGGCGTCGCCGGCGGTGCGGTCGTTCCGTCTGCCTACGACGCGATCTACGATTCCCGACGCCGGCACGACAAGCGCATCAACGTCCAGTTCATCCGGAAAGCGGAAGGGACCGTCGCCGAGGACGGCCCTCTGGATACGAACAGCGATCCGCTTCTGCCCGAAGAGCTCCGGCGCGACGTCATCGATCCGCTGTCCAGCCTCACCGCGATACGTCAGTTCATCCGTGCACGCGACATCGCCGTTGGCGAGAACTTCACGCTCGCCGTATATGACGGCAAGCGGCGTTTTGACATCGACGGCAGGGTCGACACAGCCGGAACACTGGATTGGCATGGCGGATCCATCGATGTCGTTCGGTTGCAACTGACGCTGCGGCCGATTGCCGGCTTCGACGGGGATTCCGGCGGCGATGATCGGCCCGACGCGGCGCCACGCCACGTCGAAGTCGTGTTTACCAACGACGGGCGCGCCATTCCGCTTCTGCTCTCCGTACCGATCGCGTACGTGCCCGCGGTTGTGATGCTCGATCGGAATACGCGCCTCTAGCCGCGCGAATTCGTACGCGCCAGTAACTTGCCGCGTCGCATCCAATGGATTGTTGCAACGCAGCATCGTCACAGGCCTGTCTCCGATAAATCAATAGCAATGCGGCCTCCCCTTTTCGGAGTATTCTGTCGGGAGCACAGTGCGTCTATGGTGGCGAGCCTGAGCCACCGGCGTCTCCGCTGCCGGTCTTCAAGAACGAGCGCTTGGAGGAAAATGCCCGTGCAAGAATCAGCGTTGACCAATCGCCCCAGCCGCAACGAGAAGCTGACTCGCTGGGTCGGCGAAATGGCAACACTCTGCAAGCCGGCGCGCATCCACTGGTGCGACGGCTCGCAGGAAGAATATGACCGCCTGTGCGAAGAACTCGTCGCCGCGGGCACGTTCATCCGCCTCAATCCGGCGAAGCGCCCCAACAGCTTTCTTGCGCGGTCGGATCCGCGCGACGTCGCACGGGTCGAAGACCGCACGTTCATCTGCAGCGCCAACAAGGACGACGCCGGTCCAACCAACAACTGGCAGGACCCGGCTCACATGCGTGCGCGGCTGCGCCGCCTTTTCGACGGATGCATGCGCGGCCGCACCATGTACGTCGTGCCGTTCAGCATGGGCCCGCTGGGTTCGCACATCGCCCAGATCGGCGTACAGGTGACCGACAGTCCCTACGTCGCGGTCAGCATGCGGATCATGGCCCGAATGGGAAGCGCAGTGCTGGACGTGCTCGGCGCGGACGGCAATTTCGTGCCCTGCGCCCACTCGGTTGGCCGGCCGCTCGCGCCCGGCGAAAGGGACGTTACCTGGCCGTGCGATCCGGAGAACATCGTGGTCGCGCATTTCCCCGAAACGCGCGAGATCTGGTCCTACGGCAGCGGCTATGGCGGCAACGCGCTCCTCGGCAAGAAATGCCTCGCGCTGCGCATCGCCTCGTGCATGGCCCGGGACGAGGGCTGGCTTGCCGAGCACATGCTGATCGTCGGCGTCGAAAGCCCGCAAGGCGACAGGACCTATGTGGCGGGCGCGTTCCCGAGCGCGTGCGGCAAGACCAATTTCGCGATGATGGTGCCACCGAAGGGATTCGAAGGCTGGAAGATCTGGACCGTCGGGGACGACATCGCCTGGATCAAACGGGGCGCGGACGGGCGTCTCTACGCCATCAACCCGGAGGCCGGCCTGTTCGGCGTCGCCCCCGGCACATCGAAGACGTCCAACCCCAATGCCATGAAGATGCTCGAGGCCAACTGCATCTTCACCAACGTGGCGCTGACCGAGGACGGCGATGTGTGGTGGGAAGGCATGACGGAGACGCCGCCCGCGCGGCTGATCGACTGGCGCGGGCGCGAATGGACGCCGGCGAGCAAGGAGCCGGCCGCGCATCCCAATGCGCGCTTCACCGCGCCGGTCACGCAGGTACCGACGGTCGATCCGAACTGGGATAATCCCCAGGGCGTACCGATCTCGGCCTTTATCTTCGGCGGCCGCATGAGCCGCAACATGCCGCTCGTGTTCCAGTCGTTCGATTGGACGCACGGCGTCTACATGGCCGCGACGATGGGCTCCGAGGCGACGGCGGCGGCGAAAGGCCAGGCCGCGATGCGACGCGATCCGATGGCGATGCTGCCGTTCTGCGGCTACAACATGGCCGACTACTTCCGGCACTGGATATCGCTTGGCCGGTCGCTGGCGCATCCGCCCGCGATCTTCCGCGTCAACTGGTTCCGGCGCGATGCCGACGGACGGTTCATGTGGCCCGGCTTCGGCGAGAACATGCGCGTGCTCAAGTGGATCGTCGATCGGGTTCAGGGACGCGCCGGGGCCGAGCGCTCGGCGCTGGGCTGGGTTCCGCGCTACGAGGACATCCACTGGCGCGGCCTCGAGTATCCGCGGGACCGGTTCGCGCAGCTGATGGCGATCGATGATGCGGCCGGTCACGAGGAAGCCGACGCGCACGACGCATTTTTCCGGATGTTCGGCGAACGGCTGCCCGCGGAGCTGGCCAATGCGCGCGACGCGTTCCGTGCGCGCCTGGGCAGCGATCAACGCAGCCCGGCACGCGTCAGCGCCTAGCCGCGTCCGACGCCGGCCGTTCATCAAGCAACAATTCGGGGCCATTCGCGTTAGCTGATCGATCAATCAGCTTCGCGGAGAGGCCCCGATGCTGCCGGCGACGACGGCGCACGCATCCGAGCACAGGGTACGTCAGGCGGGCGCCGAATTTGCGCGGCCGACCGCGCAGCGCATCCCGCGCGCCGGACGCAATCCCGCCGTCACTTCGACACGGCGCCGCGCACCGCGACACGGCCGGCGCGTCGTATCCGGTAGCGCCCGCCGATGACGCGCCTGCAACGGGCCGAACCGCGCGCCGAAGTGCGCATCAGCGGCTATGGCGCCAAGATTCCGGACCCCGACAGGCCGGGGCACTTCCTGGGTGACCGGGTCAGCGGACGCGCCTTCGTCCAGCTGTACAAGAGGCGATGCCGGGAATGCGGGATCGACCTTCCCAAGAACCTGTCGGAAAGCGACATCGATCATATTCTCGAGGAAGGTGACGATGCTGAAGAGCGGGCAACCCGCGAGGTCGCCGTCGAGTTCGGCGAGCGCCTTGCCGAGGTGATCGGGGTTCTCCTTCGTTGGTCCTATTGGCGACGGACGGAGCGAATCATCATCGGCGGCGGCATGGCGGCGCGCCATGTCGGCGACATCGCGATCCATGCCGCCCAGGCGCGGCTCATGAAGAGACATCGGGGGCTTCGGCTGATGAAGATAAGCCACCACCCGAACGAAGCCGGCCTGGTCGGATCGGTTCACCTGATCCCGCCGTCGCAACTCGTCGGCAAGGACGGGTTCCTCGCCGTGGACATCGGCGGCAGCAAGGTCCGCGCCGGGATCGTCGAGTTCGGTCAGCGCAAGTCAGGACTGCTCGCCGACGCCAGGGTCTGGCTGGTCGACGTGTGGAAGCACCGCAAGGCGGGCGCCTCGCAGCAGAAACTGGTCAAGGGCGTCGCCAGGATGCTCACCAAGCTGATCGACGAGGCGCATGCCAACGGCTTCCGCCTGTCGCCGCATGTCCGCATCGGGGTTCCCGGCGAGATCGACAGAAACGGCCATATCCTCGGCGGCACGCAGAACCTGCCCGGCGATTGGACCGACCGGTCCTTCAACCTGTCGTGCGAGCTCGCCGCCCGGCTGCCGCGGATCGCCGGCGCCAACGCGTCCGTCTCGATCCACAACGACGCCGTCGTCCAGGGCCTGGCCGAGCTGCCGTTCATGCGCGACGTAAAACGGTGGGGCATCCTGACGATCGGCTCCGGTCTCGGCAACGCCCATTTCGTCAACCGATAGCCGCATTGCGGCGCTTACGCCGCGACGCTTACGCCGCGCGGGGCCCCTCGATCATCAGCGGGCGCTCGAGCCGCACGGTGCCGTCCTCGACGCGGACGATCATGTCGGCACCGCGCAGCGTGGCCAACCTGTGCGCGATCATGAACGTGGTGCGTCCTTTCATGAGACGCTCCATGCTCTCGACGATACCGGCCTCGGTCGTGCCGTCGATTGCACTGGTCGGCTCGTCGAGGAGAAGGATCGGCGCATCCTTGAGGAAGGCACGGGCCAGAGCGACGCGCTGGCGTTCGCCGCCCGACAGGCGCGTGCCGCGCTCGCCGACCTTGGTCTTGTATCCGTCGGGAAGGCGGGCGATGAAGTCATGCGCCCTGGCGAGCTTCGCGGCCTCGATGATCTCCGCCATCGACGCGCCGGGGCGGCCATAGGCGATGTTCTCCGCGATCGTCGTCGAGAACAGAACGGGTTCCTGCGACACCACGGCGAACTGGCGCCGCAAGTCTTCGAGCCGCCAGTCGCGCAGATCAACGCCGTCGAGGAGAACCCGTCCCTCCACCGGGTCCATCAGGCGCACCAGCATGTTGACGAGCGTGGTCTTGCCCGATCCGGTGCGGCCGACGATACCGACGCACGTACCTGCGGGCACGTCGAGACGCACGTCGCGCAGCACCGGCGGACAACCCGGGTAGGCGAACGTGACATCCTCGAACCGGACATGCCCGATCGCCTGGGCGCGCGCCTGCGCGTCGGGGCGATCCGTCACCGTGATCTCCTGGTCGAGAACCTCGAAGGCGCGCTCGGCGCTGGCGACGGCCTGCTGCTGCCCGGCAATGTGCATACCGATCTGCTGCAGCGGCGCGTAGAGCTGGGCGACGTAACCCATGACGAGAAGGAGATCGCCGACGGACAGCACCTGCGCCTGCACGTCGCGGACGCCGAGCCACAGGATCGCGGTCGTGCCGAGCGCCGTCGAAAGCCCGAGCACCGAACCGATCGCCCCCTCCATCCGGATCACCCGCAGCTTGGCGCGCACAGACGTCCTGGAGCGGTCGAGGAAGCGGCGCGATTCCGCCCTCTCCTGACCGAAGGTCGTCACGACCCGCAGATTGCCGAGCACCTCCTGGACTTGGCATTGGACGGCGCTGTCCTTCTCGCGCACGCTATGCCACTCGCGACGCAGACGCCCCTGCGTGAGATGCACGAGCCCGATTACCGGAACGGCGGTGACGAGGGCGAGGAACGCCAGCTTCGGACTGATCGCGGCCGTGACCCAAAGCATGCCCGCAAGCGACGTGAGCGCCGTGATGACCGGGATGAAGCCGTAGATCGCCGTCCACTGCAACGCCGGCGAGTCACAAGTGATCCGGAAGGCGAGGTCCTGCGTCGCCGCCGCATCGCGCCCCGGCGCGCTGATTTCGAGAGCTCGTGCGAAGATCTTGCCGCGGAAGCCGTGCACCATGGCCTCGGCGACATTCTCGCGGACGACCCATTCGACCCATTTGTAGGCCAGCGTGGCGACGGCGATCAGCACCGAAAGGCCGATCGCAAGGCCGAACACCGCATCCACGCTTCCCGTCATCCATCGGGGCAGCGTGTCCGCCACGAGCCCGGGCAGCGGCATCGTGCCGAGTACGTTGTCGACGATGATCTTGAGCGGCAGCGGCGTCACCAGCGCGATCGGCGTCCAGGCGAGCCCCATGACCAGGATCAGGACGAGATGCGGCCAGAAATGCCGCACCTCGCGTAACGCCCGCAGATAGACATGAAATGCCGACGTCTTTCGGGGCTCGGTCACGGACATCTCCGGCTTGGGTCCGTGCCCGCGACGAACCGCGGACGGACCAGTGGTCGTGCCGGCCGCCGCACGAGAGGCGCCCGGTTCTCGCCACTCGGATTAGTCCGCGCGCAGTAAAATTATGGTTAACAGTCCGTTGATTCCTAAAATCTAAACCTATGGTTTTATTGCATATTCATCGTCTATGACTGAAATGAACAGCCAAGCTCGTTTGATTATTTCTTAATTCAAAGAAGAATAGGCTGGTGCGCTCTCCTGCCGCGAGGCGCACGGTGATTCCTCCCGGGCCCGCATCGCCGCATCGGTACGTCGCGATGACGCCGTCCGGCCGTGAGCTGGATGCCGCGCCGGCGTACCGGATTACGGTCGACACTGACGAGAGTCTGACGCTAAACCTCATCCCGCAGCTTGAGCCGGCCTATCTCGACAATGCGGAAACGGCGATCCTCGACGGGTCCGGTATCGGCTGCGTCTTAGGAAGCTGCCATCACCGCGATCGAAAAACATCGAGATGTCCGTCGAATACCCGTTCCTGACCGCGACCGGCCGGCATGCGGGCGCGAATACCGGAGGTCGTTCGCAACGCAGTGCGTCGAGTGGGCGATACCCATTCCGCCGAGGGGCGGCATGAGCCGTCCGAACGGAACCGACTGGGGGCTGGGCAGCCCCGTTTGCCTGATCGGCGCGGCGGGCGCCGCGCTCGCAGCCGGCGCCCGCCTGTTGCAGGAGCGATCGGGCATGGAGGTGAAATTCATGCCATTGTTCGACGCCGTGCCCGACTGGGTCGTATCGGACATAACCGTTCTCGTCGCGGCCGTGATCGGCGGCGCCGTCGCGCAAATCGGATGCGCGCTGGTCACGTGGCTGAAGCAGGAAAACTGATCGATCACCGCGCGCGATCGTCCCGTCGGACCGGACGTCGATCAGCGCTCGTCGAGCTCTTCGTCCGCCGTCAGGATATCGTAGATCTCGGCGACGACGCCGGTCAGCGAGTGACCGCTGCGGTCGAGCACGTCCCCGTATCCCTGTGCGTAAAGATACGCCTGCCACAGCTCGTCGGCCGATGCACCCGTGGCGGCGATCGCCGTCGCCTTGGGGTCGGCAATGTCGCCGACGATCGACCTGATCTGTTCAAACGTCAGTCGCTCGGACGTCGTCCCACCAGCCTTGTCATGACTGGTGTGCGTCATTGATTCACCTCCTTCGCTGCGATCCCGACCTGCGGGGCCGCCAAGGCCAACGCCCTGTCCTTTCCCCCCGTTCCCGAGCCACGACGGCAGGACGCAACACCCGATGCCCAGAGCCGTACCATCGGGTACACTCAATCGTTCACCCGATGCGAGGTGCAGGCATGTTGAGGAGAGCGTTTGCGCGGTTGATCGCCGCCGGTCTCGTCGCCTGGGCCAGCCTGTCTTCGGCCACGACCGCAGCCGCAACCACCGTCGACGTGCAACTCGTGCTCGCCGCCGATGTGTCCCGTAGCATCGACGACGGTGAATTCCAGCTTCAGCGGCAAGGCTACGCAGCGGCATTCAAGGATCCCCGTGTCCTGCAGGCGATCCGTTCGGGCCCGATCGGCCGGATCGCGGTCTGTTTCCTGGAATGGTCCGGCATGGATTCGCAACATGTGATCGTCGACTGGACGGTGATCGAGGACGACGAAACGGCCGGGGCATTCGCGGATGCACTGCTGTCCGTTCCGCGCCAATTCGCCAACCGCACTGCAATCGGCGCGGCCATCGACTTTGCCGTCGCCCAGTTCGCGCGCAGCAACCACGAGAGTCTGCGTCGCACGATCGACATATCCGGAGACGGGACGAACACGGACGGGCGAAGCCCCGCTCGTGCACGCGACGATGCCGTCGCAGCCGGCATCACGATCAACGGCCTAGTCATCTTGAGCCCCGAGCCGATGCCCTGGAATCCGCTGCACACTCACCCGCCGGGCGGGCTCGAGCTCTATTACCGCGAGAATGTCGTGGGCGGGCCGGGCGCCTTCGTCATCGTCGTCGACGATTTCACATCCTTCGCCCACGCCATCACCAACAAGCTGGTCCGTGAAATCGCCGGCGTCGACCGCGCCGCGCCCCCACTGATGCACGTCGATGCACACGCGCATCAAGCATCCGCCCGGCATCGGCAAGATCCGGCACCATATAACGCCCGATAAAAGCCGCGCTTCAAATCTATCTGCGGCGGAACCGCCGGCCGCCCGCGGTAATTTGGTGAAACCCGGCGGCCCATTCGACGTTCGTAGCATGGGAACAATCGGCCTGCCCTTCGGGTCGAGGCTGATTCCCACTCCGGTCAACCCAAAGGATTCAGCCCCATGATGTCGCAGATTGGACCAAGACCGGTCCTGGCATCGGCGCTGGGAGCGTCGATGCTCTTGCTGGCAGGCTGCGCTTCCGGCGAGCCGCCGACGGCGCAACTCAGCACGGCACGTGCCGCAATCGAGGATGCCGAGCGGAACGACGCCGCACAACGTGCACCCGTCGAGCTCAACGGCGCGCGCGAAAAGCTCAGTCGCGCTGAGGCCGCCACACGGCAGGAAGAATACGAGCAGGCGGCCCGCCTTGCCCGCGAGGCGGAGGTTGATGCGCAGCTCGCCAGCAGCAAGTCAAACTCTGCTGCCGCTAAAGCCGCCCTGCAGCAGGTGCGCGAGGGCATCGGCACGCTCCAGCAAGAGATGCAGCGGCAAAGCCGCTGACCGCCAGCAGAGGAGAAGAATCATGTGGCGAGTCGTTACATGTGCGCGGGCGTCAGCCTTTGCGGCATTCCTCGGCCTGGGGTTGTCCGCATGCAGCACCACCCCGCAGACGAACCCCAACCTCGAGGCCGCACGCAGCCAGGTTTCGTCCGTGTCACAAGATCCGGTCGTCGCCCAGCAGGCGCCGCTGGAGCTGTCGAAGGCGCGGGAGTCGCTCGGGCAGGCCGAGGCCAGCTGGCAGGACGGCGCAGATCCGGCGCAGGTCAATCACGAGGCTTATATCGCCATGCAGCAAGCGGCGATCGCACGCGAGGTCGCAACCACGCGGGCGACGCAGGAACAGATCCGCATGGCCGAGGCCGAGCGCACGAAGACATTGCTAGCGGGGCGGACGGAGGAAACGCAGCGGCTCGAGCAGGAGCTCGCCGACCTGCAGGCGCGGCAGACTCCGCGAGGCCCGGTCCTCACGCTCGGCGACGTGCTGTTCAGGGTCAACAGCGCCGACCTTCTGCCCGGGGCCACGACGAATCTGGACCGAATCGCAACCTTCATGCAGCAGCATCCGGAGTATCGGCTGTTGGTCGAAGGCCACACCGACAGCACCGGCAATTCCGACTACAACATGAGCTTGTCCCAGATGCGAGCCGATTCCGTGCGGCGGGCACTGACGGCGCGTGGCATCGATTCCAGCCGCATCGAGACGCAAGGCTTCGGCGAAACCCTGCCTGTCGCCAGCAACGAGACGGCGCAGGGACGACAACTCAACCGTCGCGTCGAAGTCCTGGTTCAGGGGCCGGGCTTGCAGGCCCCGGGTGCCGCCGGCGCGCCGCGATAATCCAGATTACGGCGGCGCAGGTCCACGTGGGGCGCGTTCATCCGGCCCGGATATGCCGGGGGCCCGGCCCCGGCTCCATTCGGCGACCACGACGCCGACGAGCAGCCAGAAGATTCCGACGAGGAAGCCGCTCGCAACGTCGCTGACGTAGTGGACGCGAAGATAGATCCGGCTGAATCCGATGATGCCGATCAGAATCGCCGTCCAGAACACGATCTCGAAACGCGCGCGCAACCCTTTCATTCGGCGCAGCATCGTGTAGGCGAGGAACCCGTAAACGGCCATCGCAGCGGTTGCGTGGCCGCTCGGGAACGCCGGGGAATCGGCGGTGACGATCTCGAGAAACTCGGGGCGGTCGCGGCCGATCGCGTACTTGCCGATCCATGTGGTCACCTGAGCGCCGATCATCGTCGTCCACAGCCCAGGGACAAAGCGCCAGCGTCGCTCGAGCGCCAGGAATGCCGTTGCGGCGAAACAGACGGCCGTGACCGCGGGCCCCTCGCCCATCTTCGTGATCCACAGGAAAGCGCCGAGGAACGGCTGGATCCGCGCGCCATCCAGGGCCCTGTTGACAGCCATGTCGAACCAGACGACCTCGTCCGCCTCGAGCAACTCCTCGATCAGGCCGCCGAACAGAAACGCTACATAAGCCGCCGCGCACACGATGAGGGTGAGCGGCAACCCCGTGAAGCGGTCGGTGCGAGTCCGCGCGACAAGGACGGCGTAGAGACCCGGTGCGCGAACCGCGACGACGGCGCCAATGGGTCGTGCATGCGCCATGAGCCGCATGGCAAGCGAACCGCCGGCGATCCGCACGGCCGCCCGCTGCGCGATCCCGACGAGGCACCATGCGGACCGGTGCAGTACGGCCAGGAACAGCACCGTCGTGAAGGCGGTCACGATGACGATGAACGACGCGTGCGAAGACATCGTCAGCTCTCACGCTTCGTCGGGGCGCACGGATCCGCCGGGTGCAGCCGCCATGCCGCGGCACCACGTCACCGGTCGTGACCGCCCCGACTGCTCTTGAAGAGCAGCCACATGAGAACCCCGGCCACCATGGCCGTGCCCACGATCCCGAGCGCGAGCGCAATCCAGCCATGTACGCTTATGGTCTCATCTCCCGACGACAACGCCACAACAATCCAGACGATTGCCGTTACGACCGCGATCAGAAGAGCCGCCCAGCCGAGCAGCGAGCCGCGTTGCGTGGATCCTGGTCGTGTCATTGCCCTTTATCGCCTCCCGATCGGACCGTTCGGATAACGAACGCCGCTACGGTTCGCGCCGCGGGCGACCGGTACCCTGCCCTGTCATACGTTTCGCTTCCACCGACGATCAAAACGGCAAACCCTACCATCGCCCTCTTGCGAGCTTGGCCTCTTCTCCCTATATGATTAACACCATGTTCCACGCGCAGTCACATATCGCGGTTGCGAAGATCAGCTGGTGCGTCCTGCTGGCGAGCTGCGCAAAACCGGAATTCCATGCCCCGTGATGCATGACGCGGCGTCGTGACGCCGCGCCGGGATCCGGGGCCACACTTCCAACAACAACCATACAGCTGTCAGTCCGCCGACAGCAGGCCCTTGCCAGGTGGCCTGCGTCGGCACGAACCCCTGGCAGCACAGTCCGTGCCCAGGATCTGTGTCCGGACCTTAGACTTCAACAAGATCTCTCGACATGGAGGGATAGATCATGAACCAGCCGGATATCATTCTCAGCCGCCGCGATTTCCGACGGCTCGATACGCTGCTTGGCGGCGCTGTCGTCGATCGCATGGGAAAGGTCGGCGAATTTCTTCTCGGAGAGCTCAGCCGTGCCCGCGTGCTGCCGGATCAGGATGTTCCGGCGAACGTGGTGACGATGCATGCCACGGTCCGATTCCGCGACGACGAGTCCGGTCGCGTCAGCACCGCTCGTCTCGTTTACCCCGACGAGGCTCGCCAGCAGCCCGGCGGAATTTCAGTCCTGACCCCGGTCGGCGCGGCGCTGCTTGGCGTATCGACCGGCGATTCAATCTCGTATGAGACGCCCGACGGCCGCGTGAAGTCGCTGACCGTCATCGACGTCGCTCACGAGAACGACGAGACAGCGAATGCATTGGAGACGGATGCTGCCGGCCGTCACGGCTGATGGTGCGTGGGCCATGCGCCACCCGCCAGGGCCGGCAACGGTCTCGTAAGCCCTTGGAGTTCCTGACGCATTACTGATGACAGGCCCGGGGTCGCGCAGCTCCGGGCCTTTGCCGTCGGCCCCCGTCTCGTTGGCGCTCACCGTCCGATCCAGGCCGATCGGCGCCGTCCTCAGTGACGGCTCGGCCGGCTACCACCACATGCGGCCCCAACCGTACCCCGGCGGATAAGGCGGCCACGCCCGCGCATCATAGCCGTAGCGTCGCGCCAGACTCTCCCGTTGCAGGCAACCGGCGAACTCGTTCGAGCCTTGTTCGAATCCGTACGCCGTGCATCGGGTCGCATCGGCCGTGCGCAACTCCTCTGCCGACTGGCAACCAGCAACCACGAGCCCGACAAGTCCGCCGACGAGGGCCCATGCTGTCCGAGCGGTCATGCCCTGCCCCTCATCTCAACAGCCGCAAGTATACGCGCACTGACGCGGGGAACAGCACTATGCCTTCGTCTATTCCAGAGGAGTAAATGCCGGGCGGCGGGGCCCCATCTCGCATGGAACGAAGTACGGCTAGGCTCGTTCATCATCTGATGGCCCCGGCGCGAAGCCGGGTCGCCTGCAGCCATGTCGTTGCAATTCAAGAACTTCGTCCATGGACGAGACGGTCTGGCAGATCATCGACCAGCTCTTGGCGTTTCACCAGCGGCCGGGACGTGACTTCACGCCGACCGACGCGCTGAACCGGCTTTTCGCCCGCCATGTCCGCCACCAACGACTGCGGGGCATGCCCCGGCTGGATCGCGGCACCTGTGTCGCCACGCTTGAATCGTGGACGGCCGAGGATCTGAAGCGCCTCGTCCGCTGGCACGGGCGGGCGCGGCCACGGTTCGAGAGCTACCCCATCGTGGTTGCGCGATGCGGCGACCGGTTCTTTGTCCTTGACGGCAACAACCGCACCAACAAGTGGATCGCCGAGAAGCGAAGCGGATACTGCGACGTCATCGTCATCCGCCCCGTGGTGGCGGCGACCGCGGCGGAGCCGACGGCCGCCTGGGCAAAATGGTGGCGAAACGCATGGCGCCCCGCCGTCGAACGCGCCCTCGGACGCGCCGCCGCGACGCTCTACAAATGAGATCCCCGACGGGCGAGACGAACGCTGCATTGCACGCCATCCCGTGCGACGAACGGACACTCTCGAGCGAACCAGTCCATTGCCGACGGAATGGATTGTCGGCGTGCGGGCGCCGCGCCGCGTTTGTCGCGCTCGCGTAATCGGCCCTCGGAGGCGGTTTGCCCCCCGACGTGATCGACCCTTCTGAACGGTCCGGCGCAACGGCACACAGACTTCGGCGGCGGCCACCGCAGCGTTTCGAATCCCGCGCGCGCGGCGTCGGCGGGGAGACTGCCGAGCCGATGCACCAATGTCATCCGAGGCCGGCGTACGGGGCCGCCGACATCGACCAGGACCAGCGCCTCTCCATGGCGCGGGACAAGGCCCATGGCCACTGGCTCAAATGCTATCTGTAATGCTATCTGTCGCGGCCGCTCGAGAGCGCCGTGGTCCGCGCCGGCCTAAAACTGTTCGGATCACTGCCGATCGATACGACTTCGGCGCTCGGTGGCCGGATCGCACGCGCCACCGGACCGCGCCTCGGCATATCGCACCGCGCGCGCCGCCATCTTCAGCTCGTCTCCCCCCACATGCCGGCGCACCAGATCGGGACGATCGTCCGCGGCATGTGGGAAAACCTGGGCCGCGTCGCCGCGGAGTATCCGCATCTCAAGAACATTGCGGCGCGCGTCGAACTCGTGGGGGCTGAGCACATCCGCCGGGCACTGGCACGCGGCAAGCCGATCATCTACTTCGCCGCACATCTCGGAAACTGGGAGGTCGCGCCGCCGGTCGCCGCCCGCCATGGCACGCCGCTCAACCTGCTTTATCGGCCGCTCAACAATCCGTGGATCGACCTTCTCGTGCGCCGCTGCCGCCACGAGGAGGGGGCACTCAGCTTCGTCCCGAAGGGCATGGCGGGCCTGCGGCTCGTCATGCGTCGGTTCGCGGCAGGCCAGCATCTCGGCATCATCATCGCTCAAAAGACAAGGACGGGGATCCCCGTCCCGTTCTTCGGGCGCGAGGCGATGACGACACGCGCGATCGCGCATCTGGCCCTGAAGTTCGACTGCGCCATCCTTCCCGCCCAGATCGACCGCGTGTGCGGCGCCCATTTCCGGCTGACGGTCCATCCGGCCGTCGATCTGTCGCCGACCGGCGACCGCAAGACCGACGAGCGGGCGATCATCGGACGCCTTAATTCGCTCATCGAGAGCTGGATCCACCATCGCCCCGAGCAGTGGTTGTGGCTGCACCGGCGTTGGACCGACTGACGGACAGACGGGACATCCGACGTCGGAAAACCGGGGCGCGGCGGCCCGACCTCAATCACCGCCGGGGCCTACCGCCTGCACGATCGGAGCGCCGGCCGACTTGCGCCGCCGCGCACGCAATGGGCGGTGCCGTGCGATGAGAGCTTCGTATAACCGGACATGATCCGCCGCCATGCGCATGGCCGAATAACGGCGACGGAAGACGTCGCGAATACGATGGCGATTGAGCCGCCCGACCTCGGCAACGGCAGCGGCTGCCTGCGCGACGTCGTCGACGATGTAGCCGGTGACGCCAGACTCGAGCACCTCCGGCACGGAACCGCGGCGGAAGGCGATCACCGGCGTGCCGCAGGCCATGGCCTCGATCATGACGAGTCCGAATGGCTCGGGCCAGTCGATCGGAAACAGGAGTGCATGGGCGCCGGCAAGAAAGCGCATCTTGTCGGCCTCGTCGAGTTCGCCCACGTACTCGACGCCGGGCAGCGACAGCAGCGGCCGGATCTCGGACTCAAAATAGGCTGCATCCACGGGATCGACCTTCGCCGCGATCTTGATCGGCCATCCGGCGCGCCGCGCGATCTTGATCGCGAGATCGGGCCGCTTCTCGGGCGAGATGCGGCCGAGGAACGCCAGATAGTCGCGCCGACCCGTGTCGGCGACCGCGAGGATGTCGGGCAGGCCATGATAGATCGTCCCGACCCAATTGACGTCGGGAACGGGCTGACGCTGCGCATCGGAGATCGATACCAGCGGAAATCCCCTGAACTCGCGCAGGCGCTGCTTCATGATCTGGACGTCGAGGCGGCCATGCGCCGTCGTCAGGCAGGGCGTCGCGCAGTTGGCAAAGACCGGAAATTCATACCACGCGGTATGAAAGTGGATGATGTCGAACTCGGCGGACTCGGCCAGAACCCGTTGCATCATCTGCTCGTGGATCTGGATCGGATCGCCGATACCGGGTGCAAGCCGCAGCGAGCGTTCGCAGCATGCGCGCAGTTCCGCCGCCGTTCCCGAGTCGGCGGAGGCGTAAAGCGTGACCTCGTGGCCGAGCTTGACGAGCGCATCGGTGAGATAGGCGACGACACGCTCGGTGCCGCCATAGGTCTGCGGCGGCACGCTCTCGGTCAAGGGCGCGACTTGGGCAATACGCATGCTTCCTCGCAAGTTGAAGTTGGCGGATCGGTGGGAAGAACGTTCGGATGACGCAACGATCAGTCTCCGGCATCTGCGGCAACCGACCGGTAACTGTCATCGTGCGACGCGATACCCGACATGCGGCGTACGCGGCGGTGACCCGGCACCGGGGCGTGCATCTGCATCCGCCAGAGGCGGCCGAAGGGCCCGTTACGGCGCGCGAGCTCGATGGGAGCGCCGTCCTCGACGATGCGCCCCTCCCGCATCACGATCACGCGGTCAAATCCGGCAATGGTCGAGAGACGGTGAGCGATGGCCAGAACCGTTCGCCCGCGCATGAGCTGGGCGACTGCTTCCTGCACCGCGCGCTCCGCCTCGGTATCGAGGGCGGAGGTCGCTTCGTCGAGCAGCACGATGGGCGCGTCGGCAAGGATCGCCCGCGCGATACCGATCCGCTGGCGCTGCCCGCCGGACAGGCGGACCCCGCGCTCGCCCACGATCGTCTCATAACCTTCCGGAAGTGCCTCGACGAACTCGTGGCAATGCGCCGCCTTGGCCGCTTCGATCACCTCGTCATCCGAGGCGTCCGGCCGTCCGTAGCGGATGTTCTCCATCACGGAACGATGGAACAGCACCACGTCCTGCGGCACGAGCGCGATGGCGCGGCGCAGGCTGTCCTGCGTCATCGACGCGATATCCTGTCCGTCGACGGAGATCCGGCCGGTTTCGACAGGATACAGCCGCTGAAGGAGCGCGAGCAGCGTACTCTTGCCGGCACCGGATGGCCCGACGATCGCCACCTTCTGGCCGCTCGGAATGTGCAGTGCGATGTTCTCAAGGATCCTGCGGCCATCCGGGTACGCGAAGGTGACGTCCTTGAAGGCGATCTCGCCGCTGCAACGGACGAGTGGCTTCGAATTGGGCCGGTCGGGAAGATCATGCGGCGTGGTCAGTTCGTCCAGAGCGTCACCGAGCCGGCTCCAGTGGTGCGTCAACTCGACGAAGGCGACCACGAGGTCACGCGAGGCGTCCAGAAGCGCGACGCTGAACGACCCGATCACGACCACCTCGCCGGCGCTGATCGCACCACGCTCCCACAGCAGCACGCCCCAGAAGAACATGCCGCCGGTGAGCGCAACGACGCACAGCGCATGACCGGTGCGGAGGTATTCGATATAGGACAGCGCGCGGCGATGCGCCGCCAGCTCAATGCCAAGTCGGTTCTTCAGCCTGGCGCACTCCCGCGCGGCTGCGGCAAATGCACGCACCGTACTATGATTGCCCACGACGTCGACGATCTCACCGCCGGTCTCGGCGGCGCGACGCGCATAGGCGGCATGCAGCGGCTGCCCCCGCACCGCCCCCACGGCCATGACGGCGGCGATCACCGCGGCCGCGCCGGCAAGCACGAGCGCCATCACCGGCTGGATGATGGCGAGACTGGCGATCGACGCAACGATCGCCGCCGCGGGCGGGATGGCGTTCCAGGTCAACCCGTTCTCGATCGTAAATACGGCGGTCGCGGCCGTATTCACACGGTTTGCAAGCGCGCCGGCAAACCGCTCGCTGAAGAACCGCACGGAGTGGCCAAGCAGGTGCCGGAACAGATCGAGGCGCAGGTCGGCGCCGACCGCCGGAAACGTGCGTGCGCCGATCCAGCCGGCGATCCGCCAGCACAGGTAGTCGCCGCAGATCAACCCGACGACGAGGGCAAGCGCCCCCCAGACGGCTTGAATCTGCGCCGGGCCGCCGGCGACCGCATCGACGAGGAATTTCAGGGAGTATCGTGCGCCGACGGACGCGGCGACCGCGGCCAGCACGGCGACCAGGATCATGCCGTGCGACCAGCGATACCGCCAGACGTAGCGCGCCAGGAATGAAAGCGGATGACGTGGAATTTCGACTGACCGCATTCGAAGTTATGCAACTCGCTATCAGCACGACTGTGTGGCGCACGTACCGTGCGCGGTCACCTTCCCGGTGACACGAACCGTCCAACGATGAGGACTCTCGGATTATTCCAAGCTGGCGGCCCAACCTCCTACGGCCGGGTCAGATAATGGCTGCGCGGACTTGTCACGTCGTGGACGTTAGCGGCCGCGTATGGTTCCGCCATGAAGGAATAAGCGGAAGGGGGGTACACAAACGGCGAGCGAAGCCATATATCCGCCTCCCTCGCGTCGTGTATCGCGCCGGATATCGACCGCGCGGCCGCTCGCACATGACAATCGCTCATACCGGACATTCCAAACGCGTCGCGGCGGCGACCGGGGCAATGACAAATTATGGACGCCGTGACAAGTCACGGATGCCCGGCACAAAAGGACCAGCCGCGGGATGTTTCGGGGGCCGGCGATGGGTCGGTCCCACTCTGCACGGCGGGCAGCCTGCATTCGGCGCGGCCCCGGTGAGAATTGCCAAGCTTAGACCGAGACTACGCCATGCCCCTTGGGACGGTGACGATCGAGCCGAGCGCCGTTGAGATGCGTCGCCTGTCCTGCATGGCTACGAGCCGGGGCCCTGCGGGTCAGGCCCTGCTGCCACTCTTGCCGGGCGCGGCAGGGCCAGGACCTGCTGACCGTAGTAGCGCCGGCACCGATAATACACATCGCCGCTATCGCCGAAGCCATACTTGCGGTGCTTTCGCACATCGGCGCATGTGACCACTGCGCCGAGGACATTGGCACCGAGCGTTCGCAGCATGTCGATGGTGGAACCCACCTGCTTGCGGGGCGTGCATCCCCACCGGACGGCGAGCGCCACGCCATCCACCATGCGGAAGATCGGGAGAATTTCCGGCGCCGCAACGGGCGGGGCGGTGTCGAAGAGCACGAGATCGTACGTAGCCGTCGCCTCGGCCAGAAGTGCCTCGATCTGCTGCAGAGAACTCGCACTGGGCACCGCCGTCGCGCGACATGTCATGTAGTGCATGCCCGTGACCGGGTCCACGTGCACCGCGCGCTCGCGTTCATCCCTTCCGTCGACTGCCGGTTCCGCGGATTCCGCCTGTCCGACGCTTCGCCCGGCCCCGAGATATTTTTCGACCATCGGCTTGCGGCAATCCGCGTCAACAAGCAGAACCTTGTATCCGGCCATTGCGGATATGCGAGCCAGCCATATCGCGAGCGTCGTTTTGCCTTCGTGCGGGCCGGCCGAGGTGACGACGATGGAAAATGGTCGCTTCCACCCCGCCGCGGCCGTCAGCGCCTCCAGCACAGTCCTCACGGCGTCCCGGGACATGTACCCGTTCGGGTCAAAAATCCGGTCCGCAATTGGCGTCCAGCGGCCCAGCCGGCGCCGGACGCGCGGCACCAACCCGAGTCCGGGCACCCCGAAAAATTTCCTGAATTCCGTCGGACTCCGCAACCGGTCCTGCAGCGCCTCGAGAAGAAGGGCAAGGCCGGTGCCGATCGCCGCAGCGAGGGCGAAGCTCGCCGCGAAGAACGGCTTATACATGGGAAACGCCGGTGATCTTGGGATCGTCGCAAAGGAAATGACCCGCGCCTCCGCCATGTTCGATGTCGGACCGACCGACGTCTCCTTGAGGCGATTGAGAAATGTCTGATAAAGCGTCCGTGTCGCCTCGGCTTCCCGTTGGAGGTCGCCCAGTTTCACCTGGGCCATGTCGGCGGACGCGGCCCGCTGAATGGCTGCAGCGACTGACTGCTCGAGGTTCCGCTCCCTTGCCTTCGCAATCTCTAACCCCTTCTGCAACGAGGCCGCTATCTTCCGGACTTCATCGTCGATCTTGGCTCGCACGTCGCGCAGCTGGGCGCGTGCACCGATGATGATGGGATTATTGTCGCCCCGATAGCGTGCGGTCGCTTCGGCCTCGAGCCGCCGGAGATGGGTCTCCTGCTCTTGAAGCGCCTGTATCGTGGGCGACTGCAGCACCTCGGGGACGCTGTTCAGGTCGCCGCCGGTCCGGATCAGATTGCGGACCTCCTGAAGTCGTGCCGCCGCATGCGCACTGTCGGCGCGCGCATCGGACAGATGCGTGTTCAGCTCCGCAAGCTGCTGCTTCAACACGGTCACGTCCGAGTTGCCTGCAATCCCGCTGGCAATGAGCTGATTTTCCGCCCGGTACTGTTGCACGGCCGCTTCGGCCTTCTGAACATCTCCCTTCAGTCTCTGGACGTGTTCCGAAAGCCAACGGTTCGCACGTTCGGTCGCCTGTACCTTCCTCTCGAATTGATCCGCGACATACAGTTCCGCATGCATGTTCGCGAGCCTTGCCGCGAGCGCCGCATCGCGTGAGTCGACGGAAAGTCTGATGGTAAACGACCGACCATCCGTCCAGACCTCCAGATTGTCGCTGTACTTTTCGGCTGCGACGACGACCGGGTCTGTCACGGTCTCCGTGTCCTCATCCGCCATCGGAAAGATCAGGTTGCGAACGGAGGAAACGAGATCGGTCGTTTTCTGCTCCAGCTCGGCCTGCCGTTCGGGCTCGAGCCAGAACAGCAGTTTCCAGGGAAGTCCCACTTCCTTCTCGAGTTCCGGATTGAACTCGGGGATCGTTACGAGGCCCGCCTTCCGTACGATCTCCTCGACGAGAGTCCTCGACCGCAGCACGTCGATTTCACTCCGCAGCGCGGCTTCCTGCGGAGGCAAGGTCGACACCACTTCCTGAATATTGCTGACCCGCTCATGACGCGGGTCGACGAGGAGCACGACCTCGGCGCGATAGCGCGGCGTAAACGAGAGCGTCGCCGCCACGCCGACGGCGGTAATGACCAATGTGCACGCCACAATGAGCGAAAGCCGGCGCCGGAGCCGACGCAGCAGCTCGGCAAGGTGAAAACCGGGGTCGTGCGCGGCATCATCGTCCGCGTCTTGTCGAACGAGCACGGCTTCGAGCACTTCCGGTTCGTAACTGCGTCGTGCCGACCTCGTGATCGCTCCGTCGCTCGCGCCTGACACAGACACCTCCCCATTGACTTGATCAGGCCATCACGCCGGCGGCATTTCCAGCCGATCCGAGCGTCAAAGCTTCCGTCAAAAAATATCGCGGAGATGGCGTGACGTATTTAGCTCGCCAACCAGTTGGCAGCAGAGAAAGCCGCTCACGCAAACATAAACAAATAATCGCCCACTCATAGTGTCTCAAAGGGCGAGCGATTACCCCGTTCTTGCATCCCGCCGCGCCGCTCGTTTGGCGCGACTTCCGTCGGCGGAGCGCCTTCGCGGGATGCCTCCATAAGCCTGTGCCGTCGTATGGGCCTCGCCGCGGGAGCTGGCGGTCCGCCGTCATCAGGTCGGATCAAACCGGCGTTCTGCGTCGGCCCCGTCACATGGGACAGGAAAGAACTCTTCATGAGCCGGTCGCTGCCCCTGTTGCGGCATCAGTCCCGGGGCGCGCGAAGTCGGCGGCCGCGAGCTTCTGCTCGACAAGGCGACGCATGCTGTCTCGGAACCGTTCGCGGTCAAAGCGCTTGGCGTGCGCGACGAGAACCTCCGGTCGGAAGCGATCCTGAGCCGCCTCGAACGCCTGGACGGCGCGAATGATCGCGTCGGCGGTCTGATCCGGAAACAGGATACCGGTCGTTCCATCGATCACGGTATCGAGCACCCCGCCCGCCCCGTAGGCGATCACCGGACGCCCCGAAGCCATCGCTTCGACCGGTACGATCCCGAAATCCTCCTCTCCGGGAAAAATAAGCGCGCGGCAGCGCGAATAATGATGCCGCAACACCGGGAAAGGCTGCGCGCCGAGCACGGTCACGGTCGGGCCGGCCATCTTGCGGATCTTCGCCAGATCGTCGCCGCCGCCGATGACGACGAGCGGCTTCCGCATTCGATTGAACGCCTCGACGGCGAGATCCGCGCGCTTGTAGGGAACGAGCTGCCCGCAATAAAGATAGAAATCCCCAAGCTCCGTGACCGGCACGAAATCGTCGGTCGGAACGGGCGGATGGATCACATCCGCGTCCCTTCGATAGGTTTTCCTGATCCGCCGCCTGACCTCGGTCGAGTTCGCCACGAAGTGATCGACGCGCGCCGCCGACGCTAGGTCCCACAGACGCATGCGATGAAACAACGGCGACATCGCCGTGCGCGTCAACCACGAGGCGTTCGCCCGGTACTCGTGATACATGCCCCAGAGATATCGCATCGGTGAATGGCAATAGCAGATGTGCAGCGTTCGCGTTCCGGTAATCACACCTTTTGCCGGGCCGGATTCGCTGCTGATCACGAGGTCGTAGTTTCGAAGGTCAAGCTCTTCGAGTGCGCGCGGCATCAAGGGAACGTAATGCCGGTAAAGTTTGCGCGCGAACGGGAGCCGGTTGATGAACGTCGTTCGAACTTCGTGCCTGGAAAGCTCGGGAGAGAGGACGGCGGGATCTACCACATGCGTATAGATGTGCGCCTGCGGGAACAACGTGCAGAGTTCTTCGACGACCCGCTCGCCTCCCCGGTACGAGACCATCCAGTAATGCACGATCGCGACGCGCATCCTTGCTCCCTGATTCTTCACCCGCCCCGCCCGAAGCCACGCGTGCGCCGCGGTCCAGGCGGGCGGAACAAATGCCGTCGTCCGGGGTCGTCCTTTCTCCGCTTATTTCCGAATACGTCCGAAGTGAAGATCGCATCCGGCATACCGACCGCATCCATCGCTTACGAAAGGACAGCTTGGCTAAGACATGACACCTTCTTTTGAGCTATGTCCGTCTATGACGTCGAGCGAGCCGAACCACCCGAGGTAAGAGAGACTTTCCCGGACTCGCAAATTCGAGGCCGGCACTTGTCGACCCTTGCCGCTAACCTGCCGCCACGGGGCCTCATGCGGCGCCTGCTCCATGAACTCCTGCAACCTTCTTGTGCGTCAGGCGACGCCGTCACCCGGGGGAGCGAGATGACCGAAGAGCAGGAGGTGATCGAACGGCTGAAGCGCCGTTATCGCGTGCAGGATGCCGCGTTTCGGCTTCTGGATACGCTGGCCGGACGCATTGCGGGCGTCGAACGAAACGGGGCCGTTCGACTTGCCAAAGATCGGCCGCGCATATTGATCGCCAACGCGGGACATCTCGGCGATGTCGTCATGTCGACAGCCGTATTTCCGGTATTGAGGCACGCTTTTCCGGGGGTGGAGATCGGATTTCTGGCCGGATCGTATTCGCGCCCGGTTCTGGACGGTCATCCCTTCGTGAGGTGGATCCACTATGTGGACCACTGGTACTTGTCCCGAGCGGCAGCGGCGCCGTATCGCAAGGCAATCCGGTACTATCGCGAGCGCCGACGCGTCATCGATGAGTTGCGCGACTGCCGTTACGACCTGGCCATCGATCTTCGTGCCTGGTTCCCGAATTTCATTTCTCTCCTCCGGGCGGCCCGGATTCCCCTCCGGGTCGGCTACGATCGCGTCGGGTTCGGTTCGTTTCTGACGCATCGCCTTTCGTACCGTTACGACAGGCGGCACGAGATCGAGCACTACCTCGATCTTCTCAGGTCGCTGCCGGTTCCGGCGCAGGCTCTCGCTCACGCCTGGCCCAATCTGCCGCCGGTACCGGAGAGCGCTGCCGCAGAGGCGACCGCCGTGCTTGGCGACGTGAGGCGCTTTCGCGTTCTGCATCCTGCCGCCAGCACACCGGCCCGGGATTGGCCGATCGATTGTTGGAAGATGCTGGCGCAGGAGCTCCTTAAGGAGGGGATCACACCCGTTCTGACCGGCCGCGGCGTGCGCGACGCCGACATCGCCCGCGCGATCGCCGCGGCGGTTCCGGGCTGCATCAATGCCTGCGACAGATTGAGCTGGGGCGGACTGGCGGCGCTCATCCATAAAGCCGAGCTCGTTTACAGCGTCGAGACGTCGATCGGTCATGTCGCCGCCGCCTTCCTGCGACCGACGGTCTCGATCTGCGGTGGCATGGCGGACCCATCGCACTGGAAGCCGTTCGGCGCGAACGCGGTCGTCGCCACGAACGCGCTGCCGTGCCACCCTTGTTTCAACAGCAAGGGTTGCGCCACACGCGGATGTCTGACCGGCCTGTCGGTTGCCCAGGTCCACGCCGCCGCACAAGAAGCCCTTCGCCGGTGCGCCACGTCACAATCCTGAACCAAGGACTCGCCCATGCATCAGGCGAACGCGATCGTCATCCGTACCCGCACCGCGCGCCGGGTCGCCGCTCGCGCCGGCCGACGGCCGCCGGCCCTCCATTGGTGGGCACGTCCCCATACTCTTACCTTCTTCCTCCTGGTTCCTCTGTTCGTCGCGTGCGCCCTGCTGCCGGACGAGATGTTCGTGCTATGGCGCCACTCGCGGAACTTCATATCGTCGAGCGCCTTCGAGGTCGGGAGTGCCGGCCTCGGCGGCTTCGCGCTCGCAGCCTGGATCGCTAGCGGCACCGGCGCCCGGGGACAGCCTTCCAGCGAGGCGGGCGCGGGTTGGGTGATCGACCGGACGATCTATCGCGGATTGACCTATCTCATCCTGGGCATCTGCCTGGCGGCATATGCCCTGTTTCTCGCCCCAGTCGTTCGAAATCCGGCTGCGGTCCTGAACCTGATCGGACAGTCGTCCTACGCATCGACAATGCGCGAGACGCTTATACGTATGCCCGGGATCACATCCTTCGTGAATCTCGGTCCGCTCTACGTGACGCTGCTGTTCCTTCAGCCGCAGCTGACGGGGTCACCTCTCTCGCGTCTCGACAAGATCGCGCTCGCGGGCTTCCTGTTTCTTGTACTCGTGCGGGTGCTCCTCTGGTCCGAACGGCTCGCGTTCCTGGAAGTGGTCGTTCCGATCGCCATCATCCGTTTCGCCCGGATGCCGCGACATCGCGTCCTGCTGGCGCTGCTCCCCTTCATTGGCATCCTGGTGCTCACGTTCTACTTCGGCGTCACGGAGTATTTCCGATCCTGGACGTATTACAGCGGCACCGGCGTTTCCTACACTGACTTCATCCTGAGCCGGCTCCTGGGATACTATGCAACCGCCCTGAACAATGGCGCCCTGCTCTTCCTGTCCTACAGCCCCCCCTTCGTCCCGCATCATACCGCCGAGTGGTTCGTCCACTTGCCGTTCCTTTCGGCCATCGGCCTCGATCCGCCGGCCCCACGCCGCGACTTGATCGCCGGTGCCACGCTCCAAAATCCGGAGTTCAACAACAACAGCGGGCTCTTTGCGCCGATGAACGACCTGGGACCTGTCGCGGGCGTCGCCGTTTGGGTTCTTCTCGGCCTCGTGACCGGGCGTCTATGTCGCGGCTTCACCAACGGCAAGCTTCTGCCCATGCTGCTTTATCCGACCTGGATCATCGGCGTCTATGAGCTGCTCCGCATCTTCTATTGGGGCGCCACAAGATACTTCCCAGTCTTTGCGATGGTGCCGCTCGTCTACTTCATTCTCCGTTATGCGGCGGGTCGGCGCCTTCAACGCACGGCGCACCGGGTCCGCATCCGTGTCGCACATCCCAACCACCCGATCCTGCAGCGTTAATCGATCGCCACACCGTTCACCGTATTGTAACTTCGACTCACGTGCGGGAGCCTTGTGACACGGATCTCTTCCGCCGGTCGCCGATCGTAACGGATCCGATTGCCGGATATGGCCAAGCGCGACAGCCGCGGCGCGTCGACGACAATCGCCAGCCGCCTGCCACCGCCCGTGAGGTCAATTGCGTTCGCGACAAGATCGGTCTCCCCGCCGAAGCAGCCGAGCGGCACGATGATGCCGCCATCGGCGGCCCCCGCGATGCGGTTCCCGACGACCCTTGCACCGAAGGCGGATGTCGAAATGCCCCAGCCGAGTGTTTCGAGCACCTCGTTCGATGCGACGGTCACGTCGATGTTGAACGGGTCGATCCTTATTCCGCCCCGGCCGTCGCCCCTGATCCTGTTTGCGATCAGATGAATCTTGCGGTTTTTGTTCTCGATCTCACCAGACTCGGCAAGCGAGCTCCCCGGTCGCCCGAGAATCGTTATGCATGCGTGCGTACCTTCGTCCGACCGCCGGTTGACGGCGGCGAGATCGTTGTCTTCCACCCATATCTCGCCTGACGCAAAGGTGTCGAAACTGTCCTCGGAGGCGATGTAGATGCCGGCCCATTTCGTCTCCTGGATGCGGTTACGCAGAATGTAGATCCGCTCTCCGCCGAGGACCGCAACGCCGCGCGCATCCCCTCCGACGATCACGTTGTCATCAATAAGAATGTCGTGGCATCTGGCGCGCTGTGGCGCATAGCTGACGACGCCGACTCCATCGTCGCCGCCGCGCAGGCACCGATTGCCCGAGACGACCCCGTGGGCGCTGCCCCCCGTTATGTGAATCGTGTCGGCGAGCGTCCGGACGACGACGTTGTGTCGTATCCGAAAGTTGCGGCAACCCTTCATGTAAATCCCCGCCGCGCTCGCGCCTTCGATCCTGCAGTGCTCGATCTGGACATTGATTGCGCTTTCTCCCGCGATCGCATGGTAGACGTTGGCCGCGCGCCGGCGCGTGCCCTCCGACCGAAGATGCAGGTGGCGCAGCACGATGTTCTCCCCTTTGAGGGTTACCGCCTGACGCTCGGCCTTTGCGTGCAGGACGGCTCCTTCTGTCCCGATCACGGTCACGTGGCTGGGGACCAGGAGCACGTCCGTGTAAACATATGTGCCAGGCGGAATCACGACCGTGCCCCCGCCGGCCTTACCTGCGGCATCTATCGCCGACTGAATGGCGCGCGTACAGTCCGCCGCCCCATCGCCGCGCGCGCCATAGTCCAGAACGTTGAAGACTGGCGCCTCACGTGCAAATCCCGCAGCCGCACCCAGCACCGCCGAATACGTCCATAAACAACCGACGGGAGCGCGTGCGATCCGCCGCAGCAGCTTTCGCCGGCCTAGGTCAATCATCCCATCCTCCGATTGCCTCTCTCAGTCTCGTGGTGCGCAAGGACGTCGCCGCTCGCCTCGAGCAAAGAAGATGCAACCCGGCGCCACCCGAGATGGCGACATGCGCCCGGTGCCGTACATTGCCGCTCGTCTCGACGCTGACGGCGGACTCATGCGGATGGTGCCGCGGCACCTCAGGGGTTGCCTACGCCGGCAGCATCGCCGGCGAGGTAATTCACCATGAAACGACGGGCATCGGCAGCCATGCGGCCGCACCCACCTGGAGCGAAAGAAGGACAGCCCTTCGTACGAAAGAACGCTTAACCGGGCAGAGGTGTTGCTGAATCGTAGTGTCCGAAGAGGTCGCGAAAGGCCGCCACGAATCGAGGACCGCTCACGTCTACCCGGGAGTCCTGCCGGCGCGCCGTGACAGCCTGTCCGTGATCTCGTCCTCGGCCGCTTGGTCTAGCAGCTCGGCCTTGTGCCACCGAACGGAGGTAAGCCGCACCCCCACAACGCTCGTTCGTCGCGGCGTCCAGTCGAGACACGCGACGGCTCGCGCCTGCACGGTGGATGGACATGATGCGCTTTTCGCTTATCGTGCCGACCCTTCATCGGACCGCCGAACTGGATCGGCTGTTTGTTTCGCTGCAAACGCAGGAGGCGGCCTTTCAAGTAATCGTCATCGATCAGAATGCCGACGACCGAATCGGGCCGGTCGTCAGCCGGTTCAGAAGCAAGTTCGAGCTTGTCCATATCTCCTCGGCGCAGCGCGGCGCGGCGCGGGCCCGAAATGCCGGCCTCGAGATCGCGACGGGGGACATCGTGGCCTTTCCGGACGATGACGCCTGGTATCCGCGCAACCTGCTGAAGCATGTCGAAGAGCGATTCCGAAACGACGAATCGCTCGCCGGGATCTGCGTGCGCGGCGCCGACGAACACGGGCGCGATGCCGGCATCCGCTGGCGCAAGCGGCCCGCGCAGATCAACCGTCTCAACGTCTGGCGGACCGGGATCGAATGGAGCATGTTCATAAGACGAGACGCGGTCGCCGACATACGGTTCAACGAGGATCTTGGCCCCGGTGCAAACACGCCCTGGGGCGCCGGCGAGGGCGCGGACTTCCTGCTCCGCGTCCTGCGCAAGGGGAAGATCCGGTACGATCCGAGTCTCGTCGTTCATCATCCCTCGCAGACCGACGACCCGCTCGCGAAGGAAAAGGCGCTGGGCTATGCGCGCGGGCTGGGCCGCGTCTTGAAGCTGAATCGTTATCCGTTGCCGATCGCGGCTCTACTCTGCTTCGGGCCATCGGTCCGCGCGGCGGCCCGCGTGGTGAGGCTCGACCTCGAAGGAGGCGTCAATGCACAGCGAATCGCCTTGCAGCGATGGGCCGGCTACCGCGCCGAGCCATAGGCCACCCTGCCCGGTGGCCGCATACCGGCAGGAAACCTCCGCGGGCCGGCAATCATGAAGGCGTCACAAAGAACGGTTCTGTTCGTTCAGGAAGATCCGTTTCCACCCCAAGGCGGATCGACGTTGCGCGACTGGCAGAACATTTCGGCGTGCGCGCAGCTTGGGCCGGTTCTGGTCATCTGCACGGCACCCGGCGAACGGCGAACGGCTCGGCTCGACGAGCGCATCACGGTCATGTACTTCGGCGACGGGCGTGCCCGACTCCTGCCTGACACTATCGTATCGAAGCTCGGGCGGATCCCACGGCGCGCCTACAACCGTATCTCGAGGACGCTCGGCGAAAGGGCCCTCTGCCGGCTCATCAGGCCGGCGGTCGCCGCGTTCGATCCGACGGTCGCGGTTTTTGAAGAGTACAAGACGGCCGCATTTTCCGTATGCGTCGACCGCACGCGCACCGCTGTCGTTTACGACGCCCACAACATCGAGGCGGTGCTGCAGCGTGAACTTCTGGCGGACCGGCCGATTGCGTTCAAATGGATCGAGCTTCTGGGGCAGGAGATCGTCAGCCGGGAGCGGACGCTTGCCGCCGTTGCGGACCAGATCTGGGTGTGCAGCGAGGCCGACAGGTCTCTCGCGCTCGAGCATTTTCCCCGCGCCCACGATATTCGCATCGTTCCGAACACGATCGACGTGTCGCAATACGACAGCGCCTATTCGAAAAGGCATGAAGCAGCGGGCGACGGCCTGACGCTGATATTCTGTGCGTCGTTCGATTATCCGCCGAACCAGGAAGCCGCGCGAATCCTCGTCGGCGATATCTTTCCCAGGGTCGTCGGGCGAATACCCAACGCGCGACTCATCCTGGCCGGCAGGGATCCGACGGCCGAGATGGTTGCGGCGGCTCGGGCCGATCCAAGGATCGTCGTGACCGGGCGCATGCGCCACGCGGTCGATTTTCTGGGGCAGAGCCAAGTCTGTCTCGTCCCGCTGCAAAGCGGCAGCGGAACCCGGCTGAAGGTTCTGGAAGCCTTCGCCAGCGGGTGCGCGGTCATCAGCACGCGGAAGGGAGCCGAAGGACTGAGCGTGACGGATGGCGAGCACCTCCTGTTCGCGGAAACGCCGGAAGAGTTCGCCAGCGCGACGGCGCACCTTTGGGTTGACGCCTCCCTTCGGCAGCGCCTGATCCGTCAGGCGCGCGCACTCGTCACCGCCCGTTACTCAAGCGAGGCGGCACGATGCGCCGTGGAGGATGCGATCATCAATGTGGTTCAGACGCGGAACTCGCCAAGCTCGCGCCATACCTCCGATCGATGGATGGGGCGCGCCGGCCTCGCCCGTCGTTCCCGGCATCGATCACAATTGCGCTGATGGATTCCCTTTCCTTCTTTTGCGATGGAAAATATTCGTAAATAGTATTGCAAACGCGAACAAGATCAGCCGAGACTTGATGCGATGGCCGGCTGAATTCGCGCCGCGGGGCGCATGCGATGGTCACGGGGACGTTTTACCCTGATCCCGCCCGACCGATCGCCACCGTCAGCGTCGCGGCCGCCTTGCCGATCCCGCCCTGACGGAGACACCCGGAAGCGGACGCAAGCGACGACGATGGGGGCTCGCATGCTGACGGTCGTGTTGGCGACGCTAGGTCAGCGTCATGTCGCCCGGATGCTGGAGGCGCTCAACGCGGTCGATGCGCCATGTCCGTGGAAATTGATCATAGCGCACAACGGCGCAGATCAGGCCCAGAGCGCGGAGTTCCGTTCGCTCATCGAACGTTTCGCCGGGCACTTGCCGATACAGTACGTATACGAGCCGCGCCGCGGAAAGAATTACGGGTGCAATGCGGCGATCCCGCATATCGAAGGCGACCTCGCGGTCTTCACTGACGACGACGTAGTGCCCGCGCGCGATTGGCTTGTCCGGCTTTACGAAGCGGCCGAAGCCAACCCGGATTACGACATCTTCGGCGGCCGCATCGTGCCGCTGTGGCCGCGGCCGCCGGAGCGCTGGCTTCTCGAGTCCGTCCCCATCGCGGTCGTGTTCGTTGCATCGCCGGACGAGTGGGTCGAGGGACCTGCCGAGCCGTGGAAGATGTGGGGCGCAAACGTCGCCTTCCGCACCCGCATCTTTGCTGCGGGTCACTGCTTCGACACGTCGATCGGTCCGGACGGGACGGCCACCTACGCCATGGGAAGCGAGACCGAATTCGTCGAGCGTCTGGCGAGGGCCGGATACCGCTGCTGGTACACACCGTCCGCCGTCGTCCAGCACATCATCCGCGAGGAGCAGTTCGATCGGGACTGGATCCTGCAGCGGGCCTTCCGTTATGGCCGCTTCGAGGGTCGCAGGGCCGCCTATGCATCGCCCGACGGCTTTGGCCCCCACCGGACGCTGGCTTCGTGCGCCGTGCTGATTCCGGCCCACCTGTGTCGCGCGGCGTATTACTGGCTGCGACGCGACCCGAGGCGTCTTCGGGCGGAGTTCAAGATCAATCTGCTTTACGGCAAAGCTCGCGAGGCGGCGCGCCTCATGCGCATCACGAACCATATCCGGACGGCAAAGTCCCGAAAGGTGGGCGAACTCGAAAGGCGAGTATAGACATGATTCCAAACTGGCCGCTTCCGTCATTTTCGATCGTCATCGAGTGGGACAACGTGCGCCAGGCGGAGCTTGAGCGCGCCCACGCCATGCTTCGCGCGCTGCGCACCCAGTTGTCGGAGCTGCGACCGCGCACGCCGGAGCCGCCGGAGGTCCTGCTCCTTTACGACAGGAACGAGGTCGACGCCGAAATCATCACGCAATCGCTCGATGTCTTCGACCCGCCCGATGGGCTCTGCCGGGTCCGCGTCGTTCCGGTCGAGGGGATGACCTATTACGAGCTCAAGAACGCCGGCGCGATGATGAGCTCGGGCGAGATCGTGGTCTTCGCGGACAGCGACGTGATTCCGCGACCCGGCTGGCTCGAAGCGCTGCTCGAGAGCTTCGCCGACCCGAAGGTCCAGGTCGTCGGCGGCCAGACATACATGTCCTTGAATTCGCTCTACAGCAGGGCCTTCGCCACCTTTTGGATCTTCGGGGTGCGGGTCGACCGTTCGGACCTGGTCGAGCACGAGCGCTTTGCCGCCAATAACGTCGCGTTCCGCCGCGCGGTTCTGGAACGGTTTCCGTTCCCGGGAGGAGAGCTCTATCGCGGCAACTGCGTGTGGCTTACGCACACGCTCCGTGAAAACGGCATACCGATATTCTGTCGATACGGGGCCGAGGCGGAGCATCCGCCCCCGATCGGCGTCGGCAATTTCTTCGCCCGTGCCCTCTGGGAGGGGTACGACAACGTCATTATCGCGAAGCGATATCAGCCGTTCACGTGGTGGCGCGTCGGCGCCCTCTACTACAATTCGATGCGGGACATGATCCGGCGGTTGCGCCGCGACCACGATCGCATCGGCCTGACCCTACCCGGGTCGGTCGCCGCTTTTGCCATCGGAACCGTCTATGAAACCGTGAAGCTGCTGGGCGCGTCGATCACCCGGGTCAACCCGCACCTGCTGCGACGCTGGCTTCCATCCTAGGGACCGGGCACGGATGCGTTCATCGCCCCGGCGATGCGCGGCCCATGCCCCCGTTCGCCGGAAGGCTTCAATCAGGCCGTCAATTGCGCGCGAGCAGGCCGTTGTACCTGAGCCCCTTCAGCCAGCGCTGCGGGATTCGGCCGATCGTCCTTAGGGCGTTATGCACCAACGGATATTGGCGCGTCCTCTCGCGCATCCGCGTGAGGCCGCGGCGGACTTTGAAATAGGCCCTGCCGGCCGTCGACAAGGCGGCGCGGTGGAGATAGAGCGGCATCGACCGGTCGGCCCACTCACGCTTGAAAGGTTCATCGCCGATCGTGAAATCGAAAACCGAGATTCGGTTCTCGTAGCACCACCGGATTACGTCCTCGAGAAGAAGCCGCCCCACCGAATAAGGTCGCCAACAGTCTGCGTCATAGGCCGGCATGATCCAATAGAACCGGTCCGGGGATGCGAGCCCCCAGTGGACGGCAATCGGAACATCATCCAGCATCAGCGCCGATACGTGCACGATCCCACCGGCCGCCTGCTCGCGCGCGAGTTGCAGATAGAAGTCGCGATAATAACGATGCTCGAACTTGTCGTAGGCGCCCGTGGCCTGATAGCGACGCGACTTCAGGTGGATCATGACGTCGGTGAGAGCCTCCGCCTCCGCAGGGGTGCGCGCGATCCGGAACTCGAGCCGTCCCTTTTCGGCGACACGCCGCCGTCGCCGTCGCGAGTCCGCCATCAGCTTGGACGAGCGAGCCCGCAGGAACGCCGCGAAATCTCCCTCAAGCGGTGCTTGATGACTGGTCTCGTATTCGCGACAGGTGAGGTGGAGAAAAGGATTCGTGATCGCGCCAATACGCGCGGGGATCTTATCCAGGCGGACGACATCAATCGGCCCGATCGTGCGAAGCACGGTCTGCCACAGTTCGCGGAACCTGTCCTTGGTCAGATGTCCGGCGTACGCCTTTTGAACCAAAGGTGCGTTGTAATCCGTCGGCCCGAAATCGACGAACTCCAGAAACGTCAGCCCCGCCCATTTCCGCAAGGCAAGCGGGATCAACATGACCGGTGCGCCCGACTCATCGGAAATCAGGACGAGCGCCGGCTCCGCGCCAAGTGCAGCGCCAACCGTCCCAAGGAGCGTGGAGATCCAGGCGAAGCTTTGAAACGCGTAGAAATAACCGTTCTCCTCGAGGTACAGCCACGCCTTCCGTAGCGCGGTGCAATTATCCGCAACCTGCACGGTAAAGGCCGGTCCGCGCGCAGCGCACGGTTCGAGACTGGCCATTCTCACTGCCCTAAGACGGTTGGCTTCGAGGTGGACGTAAAGCCATCAAAGCGGCTTCGCGCACGGCGTCGAGGGGTCTCCTGTCCTGCACGCGGCGCGGTGCCAAGTCCGGTTTCCGGTCTGGTTTCATCGACCGGAAGCGATGAAAGGCGTCGAAACGGCGCGAAAGATTCGCTCTTTGGAAACGAACCCTCTTTGAGGGAAACGAACTTCTCTTCAAGACGAACAGGCTCTCAAGCCATCGCGAAAAATTATGGGCCACGACAGGGCGGGCACAACACGGCATAGGTGAGTCCCGCGTCATCATTTGGAACTACCATGTGGTGTTGTGCATTGGCGGAAGGCCGAAAAACTCACAAAGAGCGCAGAAACGAGAGGCAAGGATCCGCACGAAAACGGTAAGCCCGGCCGGTCTGATATCCCTTTCCGGCTAACGCCGGTCACCTTCGTCGCCATGACCGGTCATCGGCCGGCCGGACGTGCAATGTGCGGCGGAACGGCGCCGGGTGCGCCCTGCGTCTCGCTCGACACCCCGCACGCAGCGCTGCGATCCGATCGATCCTAGCGTCGGGCCGTTCGAGCGGACGAAAACTGATCCGCCATCGGCTGACGGCGCAGGCCTGCAGCCAGGAACGAGACAACGCCGCGGAGCAGCGAGGGCCGGATGGCCAGAAGTGCGATCAGATAGAGGATGATGCCCGACGAGACGACCGCCAGAAATACATATGTCGAGCCCCATTCCGCAGGCAGGTGGGACCGGAGCAGCAGCACGCCCAAGGACATCGTCAGCGTGGCGGCGGCGGGCGCAACAATCTTCGCCAGCTGCGCGCCGATTCCGATCCCGGCCGCCTGCCGGACGAAGATGAGGCCAAGCGGAAGCGCCACGACCGGGCGCATCGCCCAGGCGATCGCCGCGCCCAGGCTCGAGGTCGACATGAACAGCGCCAGCGCGCCGAGACTCGCGACGAAAGCCGCGATATTCGAATAGACCATCAGGTCCGGACGTCCGACCGCGCACAGAACCGCCGGCGTCAACGTTCGGCCGCTATAGAGGACAAAGCTGATCGAGAGGACCTGAACCAGCGGCGCCGCGGGTGCCCATTGCGCGCCGGCAACGATCACGACGAACTCCGGCGCGACCAGCGCCAGCCCCGCAAATGCGGGCATCATGAACACGCAGACGAACTCGTTGGCTTCAAGGTAGCTGCGTCGCAGTACGGCGCGTTCGTGTTGACGTTTGGAGAACGCGGCCAGTGCGACATGATCCGCACCCGAAGCCAGAAAGTCCCGCGCCGTATACACGAACCGGAATGCGAGATGAAGGTAGCCGACCTGGGATGCCGGCAGAAGAAGCCCGACGACGATCGTAAAAATCCGCAGATTGCTTGCCCAGATCAGGTCCGACGCGGCCACCGCAATTCCGAACCGGGCGAGGTCTCGCACCGCCCGAACGTCCAAGCACAGCCGCGGCTTGACGGGTGTACAAAGCCACAGCAGCGTGGCCGACATGGCACCGGCCGCAAGCTGCTGCGCCACGAGACTCCAGACGCCATAACCGAGGAGCGCAGCGCCGACACCCACTGCGGCGGCGCCGACGCGGCTGATCAGCGAACGGAGCGCGAGGACACGGAAGTCGAGTTCACGGCGCCGCTGCGCCGTCAGTATGGCATCGGCTCCGCTGAAAACCAGACCGACGCTCATCCAGCCCAGGACGGGCGCAAAGCGCGGCTCGCCGAACACGGACGCGAGCGGCGCCGCACCTAGCCAACAGATCGCACTGAATGTCGCCCCCAGAACGAGCGTGACCCAAAAGGCCGAAGCCACATGCCGCCGTTCGAGATTGGGGCGTTGGACGATCGCGTCACCAAACAGCCCAACGATCACGATATCCAGCATCTGGACGATACCGAGCGCGAGCGCCGCCAGGCCGAACTCGGTCGGCGTCAGAAGACGCGCCAGCACGACCAGGCTGACGAACGCCAACGCCGCGAGCCCCCCGGTTTCGACGATCGACCACCACAGTGATCGCGCTGCCGCCGTGCGAACGGAACTCATCAAGGCGGCTCCGGACTTCCCTTCAGGCATCGGTCGGGGGCGCGCCGTGATGTCGGCCTGGGGAAAGTCACGTCGATTGAATGGCTCACGGTGATTTCCGCCTCAGCCCGCACCGCGTCACCGCTCGCGCCCATGAAGCCGGCGCCCCGGACCCGGGCAATTGACGGTCGTGACATAATGTCATTTCGCCGGAAAGCATCCGAAAGGGCGGCGATATGCAGGTGCATATTTCGTTCAATACGCGCTCCGCCCGGTCATGCCCTTCACGAGAGTGAGGATCAGAATCCATATGTCGAACCAGATCGACCAATTGTCGATGTAGTAGAGGTCGTGCTCGACCCGTTTCTGGATCTTTTCCACCGTGTCGGTCTCGCCGCGCCAGCCATTCACCTGGGCCCATCCGGTGATGCCGGGCCGCACCCGGTGTCGCATCGCATATTCGGCCACGACCTCTTGATAAAGCCTGTCGGCCGCCTTTGCGCGAAGCGGATGCGGCCGCGGCCCGACCAGGGACATATCGCCCTTCAGCACATTCCATAGCTGCGGCAGCTCATCGAGGCTCGTACGTCGCAGGATCCGGCCGACGCGCGTGACGCGTGCGTCGTTGCGTTGCACCAGCTTCTCGGCATTGGCGTCGGTCGCTTCGACGCGCATCGTGCGGAACTTGTAGATAAAGAAGGTGTTGTTGTTGAATCCGAGGCGCTGCTGACGGAAGAGCACAGGTCCGGGACTGTCCAGCCGCACGAGAACGGCGACTGCGGCGAGAACGGGAAGCAGCACGATCAGCGCCAGCGACGCGAGCGCGACATCGAGTGCACGTTTCGCGACGAGACTCCAGCCGGCGATCGGGCGGTTGGCGATGTTGATGGTCGGGATTCCCGCCGCGTACGAGATCGTATACTTCCGAAGCCGGAATCCGATCGAGTCGCTCAGCAAACGGATATCGGCCGGCAGAATCCGCAGGATTCTGATGAGGGAAAGGATGCGCCGCTCGGCCGACAGGGGAAGCGCGACGACGACGACGTCGATCGGCGACCGACGCCCGTACTCGACCAGGTCACGCACGGAACCAAGCACCGGAATCCCCTGCACGGGATTCGCGACCCGCGTGAGCCGATCGTCGAAGATGCCGACGACGCGCATGCCGGCGCCTGGATTCTCCGCAACCCATCGAACGAAACGCTGGCCGAGTTCGCCGGCGCCGACGACGACCGCCGCACGAAAATACCTGCCCGCCCTGGTCCATTGCCGAAGCACCTTCGCCGACCAAAACCGGATCCCGGCCAGTAATCCGGCGCTCGCGGCATACCAGCTCACGAGCCAGACGCGCGAAAATTCGTCGGAGAGCTTGAGAAGGAAGCCCACGACGATCAGGATGACGATCGTGGATGTCCATGCCGTGAACAACGACCGCAGCTGCTTCCTGACGTTCTGAAGCTCGTCGAATTCATAGGCCCCGGACGAATTGAGGCGGTGGACCGTCAACCCCGCGCCCAGCAGGGTGGCCGCCGTATAGCGTAGCGGATCGGCGCCGCTTTCCTCGACGACCCCTTGCAGATAAACGACGAACACCGCCGCGGATACGGCCGCGATCACCACGGCATCTCCGATCGTGACGAGCCCGACGAATATCTCGTCCGAAATCCGCACGCGGCGCGACGTCCCTGCGTGAGACGTCCCTGCGTGATCGGCCGAGGCCCGATCGCCAGCTCGCGCATGCGCGGAAGTATTCGTCGCTTGGGCCACGTCCTGTCCCCCCGCGGTTGTTCCTAACAGCTGGGCGCCGGACCGAGATCTTTGCTGCTGTGCGCGATCGAAAGAATTTTCGGTGAATGAATTAAATGATTCGTTGAATACAAGACTATCATCGCGTTGCGAGGTCGATAGCTATACTTTCGTTCGAACCACCCGAATCTTATCGTTGTTACGCTCTCCTCTTTAGCGCGGCGTGTTCCAATAATCGCAAAGGAAGGCGGGTTCTCGGTGCACGGCGCGATGCAGGCATGTACCGGCAGCCACAAGTCCGCCGGTGCCGTCACGTATGTGCGTCTCGTTCTGCCAAAGGTTGGACGGTCATGCACCCGCACCGGGTTTCGGCGACCGCTGCGCTTATGTGGACGGCCTCAAGTTGGGAGTAATCCCACTGGTACGTGGCAACCGGTACACATATCGGGCTCGTATTCTGCGGAAACGGCAACGTGCATTCGACTGCCACGGCGAGGCATCGGTGGAGGCGATAAGGCGCGCGATCATCGGGACGGTAGCTTCGGCTCCACGGCTTCAACCGCTGCTCTCACGGCTGACGGGCCGCTTCGCGGTGTTCTATGCGCACGTAGTCAGCGACGCGCCGCTGCCGCACATACGCCACCTCTATGCCTATAGGACCCCGCGACAGTTCGAGCGCGACCTCGATATGCTTCTGAAGCTGTATCGGCCGATCGCTCTCGACGAACTCGTCGCGGCTCTCGCCGCCCACGGCTCCCCTCCGGTTGATACTTGTCTTCTTACCTTCGACGACGGGCTGCGCGAGGCCGGCGAAGTGATCGCCCCAATCCTGAAGCGTCGCGGCATACCGGCCGCGTTCTTCATCAACAGCGATTTCGTCGGCAACAAGACGATGTTCTTTCGCCACAAGGCGAGCCTGATCGTCGAAAAGCTTACGACACTCGATCCCAGATCTGCCCAGCTCGCCGTCTCTGCCGCTCTCCGCAACCGCGGCATGGCGCCGCAGCACCCGGTCGAAGCGGTTCTGCGGCTTGGCTTTCATGACGAACCGGCGCTCGATGCGATCGCCGCGGCGATCGACGTCGATTTTGCCGCGTTTCTGAGGCGCTACCGACCATATCTTGGTGCCGATGAGCTCCGCGCCATCGCCTCGGATGGCTTCACCATTGGCGCCCACAGCCGCAGTCACCCGCCCTACGCGTCCCTGCCGTTTGCGGATCAGTTGGAGCAGACGCTGTCGAGCGTTGCATTCGTCCGCCAGACATTTCAGCCAAAGGTTCTGGCCTTCTCGTTTCCGTTCAACGACCGCGGCATCTCAATGCGGCTCCTGCGCGAGATTTCCGCCGCGGGCGTCAGTATTTGCTTCGGCACCGATGGTCTACGCCGCGATAGCGTCTCCTGGAGCCTTCAGCGAATCCAGAGCGAAGATCCGCGTTCCAATATCCGCCGCGATCTCGCCGCTGCCTGCCTGAACGTCATCGGCCGAGGTCCCATCACTCGAAGCGAAGAATAGACGCAGCGACAGCCGGATGGGCCCCGGAGCCGCGGCCAGGAGACGGCAAGAGCGCGACTCTCGGTCTGCGATCAATGGCCGGCCGCGGGAGCAGAAGCGCACCTGCCGCGAAATTGCGTCGAAAAAAAGAATCAGCGGACATTAACTTCGGTGACCGTCCTGGGATGCCGGAAGGGCGACGGATCGCACAACTCCGCTCGATCCGACGCCGCACCCTACCCTCCTACCTTCGACGTTGCCGCCAGGCACGCCCCCAAAAATCAGGCATTTTCGAGGCGTATACCCGCAGTTGTGCAAGGCAGAGTTTGAATCGGCGTTCACCGTCGACCGCCCCTGCGACCCGTGTAACTCTCCCCGACCTCGCGCGTACTTGTCGGTGGGCGAAACGCGCGGATCAATTGCCGGTAACTACCCTTGGAACCCGCATATACCGAGATCGACCGTCCGTCGCAGCCGCCATGACAGCGTATTCGGCATCGGCCATGCCGCGCGCTGCAATCCAATCCACGGACGGGTGACGTCGCGCCCTTTGCGCGACACAACTTTAAGACGTAGCCACGATTTGTCACGACGTTAACCATATTTCGCAATGTCGGGTTAAGCATCCGCTTCGACAGTGTGCGCCCATTGCAACCACCGTCCGAGCAGCGTGATCAACTTATGCTGTCGGCTCGGCGCCACGGGTTGCCACCAACCAAAGAAGGAGTTTTGTGAGTGGCCTACGTTTCGATCACTGACTTCGGTGCCAAGGGCGACGGCAAGACGGACAACCGTAGCGCGCTCCAGAAGGCGTTCGACTATGCCAAGGCGAACAACGTAGACGTGTATATCCCGGCCGGCGTCTTCGCCCACTCCGGCACGCTGTCGGCGGACGGCATCAAGATTTTCGGCGAGGGCGACAGCTCGGTGCTGAAGTCAACCCAGTTCGGCCAGGAGGCACTGATCCTGCGTGGCGACGGCGTTTCGCTCTCCGACATCCGCATGGAAGGCGTCGGCAGCAGCCGCCTGACCACCGACGAAAGCGTTCAGGTCCTGGTCCAAAGCGCGACCAACTTCACGATCGAGCGCGTGCACATCGACGGGTCGTCCAGCGCCGGCATCAAGGTCAATCGAAGCAGCTTCGGCTACATCGCCGACAACGTCGTCGAGAACACGCGCGCCGACTCGATCCACATGGTGCTCGGCTCGCATGACATCCTGGTCGAGCGCAACCGGACTCTCTATTCCGGCGACGACGGCATCTCGGTGGTGAGCTACGAGGGCGGCGGGATGGTGAATAACATCACGATCCGCAACAACGAGACCCTCTACAACACGGGCGGACGCGGCATTTCGGTCATCGGCGGCCGCGATGTCCTGATCCAGGACAATCTCGTCGAGGGCGGCAGCGCTGACCGCGCCGGGATCTACATTGCGTCCGAGCGCGAGTGGGACACCGAGAGCGTCTATAATGTCCGCGTGACCGGCAACACGATCAAGGATGCCGGGGGTCTGTCGGTCGGCCATGGCGCGATCACGCTCTACAACTCGCAGTCCGGCGCCGTGATCCAGGACGTCATCGTCGACAACAACGAGATCTACGACCCGCGCAAGATGGGCATCCTCACGCTCGGCAGCGGAGAGCAGGAGCTCACCCTCTACAACAACAAGATGTATGGCGGCAGCTACGGCCTCCTCGTCGACCTGGGCAACACCACCATCTCGACCAGCGAGCCGCCACCGCCGCCGCCAAGCGGATCGGACCCGGACCCGAATCCGGAGCCGGGCACGATCAACGGCACGTCGGGCCACGACGTGCTGAACGGGACCGATGCCAACGAGACCATCAACGGCCTGGC
Source organism: Alphaproteobacteria bacterium (assembly GCA_036381615.1). Classification (GTDB taxonomy): domain Bacteria; phylum Pseudomonadota; class Alphaproteobacteria; order CACIAM-22H2; family CACIAM-22H2; genus CALANV01. Next base: position 11,956 of record DASVCL010000066.1, on the reverse strand, counting down.
CGGCAACGACCGGATCGACGGTGGTGCCGGCAACGACCGGATCGACGGCGGCGATGGCGACGACGTGATCTTCGGCGGCGCCGGTGACGACGTCATCATCGGCGGGCCCGGTGTCGACATCGCCGCCTACAAGGGCGTGTCGACCGACTTCGCCATCACGATCGGGTCGACGTCGATCACGGTCAAGGACCTGAACCCGACCGCCGCCGGCGACGAAGGCACCGATACGGTCATGCCCCTGGGCAGGCTCCAGTTCGCCGACCGCATCGTGTTCGTCGACGGCCGCAACAACGCGCCGGTCGCCGTGACCGATACCGCGAGCACCAACGAGGACACCGTCCTCAAGGGTTCGGTGCTGACGAACGACGTCGATTTCGACAAGAACCCCCTCACGGTCACGGCCGGGACCTTCACCACCGCCCAGGGCGCGGCCCTGACGCTGGCGGCGGACGGGTCCTTCACCTACGACCCGCGCAATGCCGCGAAGCTGCAGGCGCTCAACACCGGACAGAGCGTCGTCGACACCTTCACCTACCGGGTCAGCGACGGAAAGGGCGGCACCGCGACCGGCACCGTCGAGGTCACCGTGGCCGGCGTCACCGACGGCGGCACGCAGCCGGGCACGATCAACGGCACGTCGGGCCATGACGTGCTGAACGGGACCGATGCCAACGAGACCATCAACGGCCTGGCCGGCAACGACTGGATCGATGGCGGCGCCGGCAACGACCGGATCGACGGCGGCACCGGGGCCGACTGGATGCGCGGCGGCGCCGGCGCGGATACGTTCGTGTTCGCCCCCGGTTCCGGGCAGGACATCATCAACTGGATCGAGAATGGCGTCGACAAGGTCGACCTGAGCGCCTTCGGTCTGGGCGGCATCAACGATCTTGCCGAAGCGGCAAAGACGAGCACGGGGGTGGCGGAGAACGGGGCCTCCTATGTCATCCTCGATTTCGGGAACGGCGACCGGCTGATGCTCAACGGCATCGGCAAGGTGGCGGCCGAGCACGTCATCTTCTGACGCAAGACACCGGCTCAGGCGCCGCCAGCGTCTGAGCCGAACGCATCCCGGCACAACTCGCGCGGCGACGGCCCTTCGGCCGTCGCCGCTTCATTTCGGCAGGCCGGTTCGGACACCTGCCTCCCCATGGTGGCCGCAAGCCCCGACGACGCCGGGCTTGGGGCGGCGCATTCCCGGTCGGAAACACCTGCCGGTACGGTGCCGGCGCAGTCCGTGGCCGCGATGCTGCATTGCAAACAAGGGTCGTATCGAATAACGGAACCGGGCCTACCGCCAGGTCGTTACAGAATGGCTCACATAAGCCCTCCGGTTGCGGATGCCAGAGGCCGTATGCCCGACTTTACCGGTACATCCCATTCCAGTGCGACAATCCCAGCCCGAACGGCCAGCCATCCGACCCGACTCGCGCGCACCGACGGTACGCCGCTCCGCGTCCTGATCGTCGAAGACGAATACCTCACCCGGCTGCAATTGGAGCAGACGCTTCAGGAGCTGTGCGCCGAGGTCATCGCCACGACGGGTCATGGCGCGATGGCCATCGTCCTCAGCGAGCTGCATCGGCCGGACGTCGTCCTGATGGACATCCGCATCGACGGCAGCATGGACGGTATCGAGGCTGCACGCTGGATCCTTGATCGCCTTGCGATTCCGGTCGTCTTTGTCTCGGGATATAACGATGCGATGATGCGGGCATGCATCGCGGGCCTCTCGGGGCCGGAGCTCGTCGTGAAACCGATCGTCGGTGAGCAGCTCGAGGCCGCGATCCGGCGCGCCTGTGAGCCGTAACGCGGGATCCCACGACACTTTCATCTCGTCTACCCGCCCCGACGTCCTGGCACCGCCCGGCAACCTTCATCTGCGCAGAAGCAAATTCACCTCGCGCCGCTCCTCTGGTGTACGGAGGACGACGGGAGCGGAACGGGAGAACGTAAAGGCCATCGGCGAGGACGTCGTGGACGGAGCGGTCGGGCGGGTTCTGAACGGCGCGGATGCCGCGTCGAGCCACGGCGTCCGCGTGCCTCGGCTCGGGAGCTTTCTGCGCCCGGGCGAGGGCTCTCCTATCACCGCCCGGCACGCTCGAGCGCGGTGAGGCTGTCCCGTGCTTCCGTGTAGTCGGGATCGATCTCCAGGGCCTTGCGAAAATCGGCGCGCGCCCCGGCGAGATCGCCGAGCTGCTTACGAACCAAGCCGCGGTTGAAGTATGCGGCTTCATCGTCGGGATCCAACTTAATCGCAAAGTTGAAGTCGCCGAGTGCGCGGCGATATTCGCCCAGCTCTCGATAGGCGATACCGCGGTTGCGGTAGGCCTTCATGAAGTCCGGCTGCAACGCGATCGCCTGGTCGTAATCGGCGATCGCCCGGCGAGGTTCGCCCAAATCGACATAGGTAACACCGCGGTTGTTGTAGGGGAGAGGATCGTCCGGTTTCAGCGCGACGGCACGGTCGAAATCGGCCAGCGCGCGACGATACTCGCGCAACCCCCTGTAGGCGAGGCCGCGGTTATTGTAGGTTTCCCCATCGTCCGGATCCAATGCGAGCGCACGGTCGTAATCAGCGATCGCGCGGCGATAGTCTCCCATCTCGCGGTAAACATTGCCGCGGTTATAGTAGCCAAATCCCTTGGTCGGCTTCAGTGCAATCACCCGATCGAAATCGGCGAGAGCGCGGCGAAGCTCCCCCAGTTCCTGGTAAGCGAGGCCGCGCCCGTTGTAGGCCTCTGCATCGTCGATGTTGAACCTGAGCACGAAATCGAAGTCGGCGACCGCCTCTCGATAGTTGCCCCGCTCATGATGATGGAAGCCTCGATTGAGATACGTGGTCGCCTCTTCTTCCAGGGTGAGCGACCCCGAGGCGAGAGCCCGGTCACATGCCGCAATCGCCGCCTCGTTGGTCGAGGGCAATGCGTAGCAGAGTTGGGCGTCTTCGGTCCATTCGGCGCGTGCCGTGCCGATGACAGCAGGCAGACAGAAAATCGGCACCTGCAGAAGCAGGAGCGTCGCCGCTGTCCGGATGCGAGCTCGCAAGTCCTTTCCGGACATGCGCGGTGTTTGGCTCGAGGTTGCGACCAAGCCGGATGCGAGGAACTCGCCTCCATGACCGAGGCAGATCATCCCGCCACGAGTCCACCCGACTTCCTGAACGGGAATATGATGAATATCGCCTGTGCGATGATTCCACGTCACGCCGGCCGAACACGGCGGCTTTGTCGTAGGTTGACTCGCCTCGCGTCGGCGCTTCGTCGTCCAAACATAGGCTTCGACGCGATCGCCTAAGACCAGCCATCTGGTCTTGGGCTCCACGCGCCGATCACACGCGCAGTCGCACGGAATTTCGTCGTCCTGCCCGGCGGCGACCAGCCTCCCCGGCGCCGTCGGACGCCGGCCTCCCCGTCTCAGCCGCATTGGCTACCCCCCGTCACATTTGTTTTATGTGTTCTTATTATTTTATTCTTGGTTGCGTCCAGCGGCTTATCCAAGCGGCGCTGCCGGATGGCACTTAATATGTCGAGAAGGTACGGGTGGGACGCTGGGTGCTGGCTGTGCAGACACTGGACAAACGGCCGGCGAAGGCTGGCCCCCCGGAGGCCGATGTCCGCTGTGCACCGCGAACCTCTCCTGAAAACGTCCGAAAACGCACCGGGGGGTCCATAGATAATATAGGACCGGCGCCCGCCGAGGTGAAGATGCTGGCGGCCGAACTGGACGCGGCGCTAACTCGCCGCACTCGACCTCGTGATACCCACGAAATCCTGCCCCAAGACTGCGTGCGAGCTTCTTGAAGAAGCGGCCGAGCGCAAGCGCGCCACAAAGGAAAGCGCAGACGACTGCCTGCTGGCCGGAAAGGCGGAGTGAGCCATGACGAGTATCGAGAAATGCCCTGCCGACAAGCTTGAGGTGGGTCGGCTCACCCAGGCATGGGCCGAGGGAGCGCTACAGTTCGTGCAGCGGCTGGCGTAGGAGAAAGGTCGTGGCGATCCAGCAGTCGAGGCCAGGCGCGGGTAGCCCCCGATCACGCCGGCGGATCTCAAGAAGATCCCGCTGATTCTAAACAGGCCAAATGATATCCGGACGCTGAAGCGGCTCGGCACGAACCGGGACAAGATCAGATCAATGTCGCCGAGTTCGAGAAGCCGATCGGGATCGGTACTACGTCGAGTACCGGCGGGGCCGCGACCGACTCGCGTTCTAGACCGTGTATAAGCATCCCGCCCCCAAAGCCAAAGGGGGCGGTCCGGGCGCTACGGACGATGCCAAGCCTTTCCCGGAACCCGCCCCCTCGGCGCCAGGACGACCAGATGCCGGTGCCCCCAGTCCCACGTCCAAGACGCACTTCCCGGCGCCATTCCAATATAGGCGAGAACCGGGTCTTCCTCGATTGCGCACAGATCGAGACCGGCGAAAATGTCGAGGCGGTGATGCGCAAGATGGCCGAGGCCTTCGCCGACGACATCGATCGGCGCGCCGCGCCGACACTGGCGTTGAAAACGTCTGGAAAATCAGGCCGGAAAGTGGTGGGCGCGACAGGGATTGAACCTGTGACCCCTACCATGTCAAGGAAGGTCAAGCCGCGTAAGTAATTGATTTTACTGATTATGACCAAGCAGATTCCGACTGGAATCGACAGAACACGACAGGAACTGCGCGCCACTGGCGCGCCGCGGGCGCCCTGGTCGCGTGCCCTCTGACCGAGCGCATGCGGCTAGGCTTCAAGGACGCGCGGGCTACGACTTTTAAGGACCGCCCCGAGCGTCGCCGCGCCCGGCCCGTTGCCTATCGATGAAACCGAAGCCGCTGCACCCGTCGGCGACCGCACCCAGCACCCGATTCTCGGCCGCCGGCGCCCACGGGTCCACGCGTTCGACCGTCAGCCCCACAACGAGGCGGCAGAACATGTGCATTTCTTGTGCGGCTGCCCCGGCCTATTGCAAAGACCGACGCCATCCCGCAGCACGCGCCTCCGCCTCGCTGCAGAACCAGCGCTCCCCCTGGCTCTCGTCGACCCGCGTGCGGTCATAGTAGCGCCCGCCCGGCACATGATAGATGCGCTCGCCACGGCGGTTGATATTGCCCTTGATACGGCAGCCATCCGCCGATGCCGCCGCGGCGGCCTCCGTCTCGAGGCGCTCGCCCCGTCGCCAGTCCCACGGCATCACGAACGCGCCCGACCAGATGCCGATGCCGGCGCGCCGGGCCTCCTGCTCCTCGTCGACGTAATCGGTGGCGTAGCGACGATAGGCGACCGCCCAGCCGTTCGCGACAAGCCACGCATTGAGGTCGGCACCACCAACGGTGCACTGGCCGACGACACGACCGTAGCGATCGGTATCCCGCCGCACGCAGGTGACGGTGCGCCGGCCCAAATGTTCCTGCAGCGCGAGAGCCGCTTGTTGGCCACACCGCCAGCTCACCCCATCCGGCCGCCGGCAGAGCTGGGCGCTTTCGGGGGCATCGACGCCGTGCAGGCGGATCCGCGTTCCGTGAATCTCGATCGTATCGCCGTCGACAACCGTCGCAATGCCCACGACCGCCTCCGAGGCGAGGGACGCGGTGGACGCGACCAGCTGGAGCACGACGAACAGCCATTTCCTCAGGGTTAGGCCGACAACGTTTCGGCGCCGGCGGTCAATCTCGCTTGCATCAACGCTCATTAGGCAAAACTCCGCACGCCAAGCCGCATCGCAAATGACAGTTGCGCGCGCCGCTGGCGGGTTAACCGCCCGGACCGCACCATCCAATCCGTGGCTTCAAGAGCGGCCACTGATCCAACGAAAAGGCGCCAGGAGCCATGCTCGGACGCTATACCGATCATCAGTAGCGGAGGGCGCCTGCGGTTGACCACGCTTACTGCGGATGGTTTCGGCGAGTGCCTCCGCGTCAAGCCGCAGGGCATGTAACGCCTCTTCCAGATCGGGCGTCATTTGGCCCGCTTCACATAAAAGAAGGCCTCGATCGTGCTCAGTTGGCTCTCGAACAGGTTGATGTCCGTCGTCTCCCGGCGTGCCAGGACCGCGAACCGGCATGGCTGCTCCTGAGCATCGGCCCAACCATTGAGCTCACCGGCGGCGTCGCGGAACTCCCGCGCACTCAGCGGCCGGCCCGACGCCAGACGCTCGATGCCAGGAAGCGTAGAAGCAATCGGCGCCGCGCTCGCATCCCACGCCGGCGTGCCCGAAAACGTACCGTCCGGAAGCAGTATGATCTCCAGCAGGTACCTGCTCGTCACGATGCAACGTGGCAGGCCGGGTGCCTTGCCGCCGAGCCGTTGACGCAACGCCGCATTCTCGGCCTGGAGCTCCTTCGCAATCTTCTCAAGACTGGCGGTCTTCGCCTGCATCTCATTGAGACGGGCCTCCGTGATCACGACCATCGGCTCCGGATTGGGGCGCGGAGGCTGCGCTGCCGGCAGGAGCCGTTCCAGTGTTCGCCTGAATTCCTCGGCCTGCGCCTTTGCTCGATCGCGCTCAGCGATGGCCTGCGCCAGCTGCTGTTCCAAGCTGGCGATACGTTCCTCAAGGCGCTTGCTGTACGCCTTTGCCTCCTCGAGCTCCTTCTGAATCTGGGGAACCTCGCGCAGATCTTCCGATCGCGCGAGGAACGTATAGGTTACGGCCATGAAAACGAGCAGCAGCATCAACTCCGTGATGCTGAGATTGACGACTTGCTGACGACGGATACGGCCGTTCTCGCCCCACGCGCTCATCGCTCCCGCACCTCCCGGATCGCGTCGCGCAGGGCGTTCGCGCTTGTGACAAGCGTCGTCGAGAACGCCTCCGAGTTCGAGCGGACCTCATCGACGGCGGCGCGGACACTGGCCGCCACGCGCTCGAGCTCGGCCTGGTGCGCCTCGGCACGGACCTCCAAACGTTGGTTGAGATCTTGCAATGCCTGGGCGAGCGTCCTCGCCTCTTCGCGGAACCGCTGCATGGCCTCGGCCGCTTCAGACGCCGTCTGGGCGAAGCGCTGGTTGTTTGCCATGCTTTCCGCGGCGGCCGTCGCGATCTGCGAAACACTCTGGCTTGCGGATGCGATGACCCGCTGCAGGCCATCGATCTCGTTTTTGATGCGGACCATCGTCGAGGAGCTGTCCGCGAGCGTGCTGGCGAACGAACCGGCACTGTCGTTCAACGAGTTCCGCAAGTTGGCGATGTCGTGAGCAAGGGCATCGGCCGACTCCTGGATACGTATCGCAAACACGTCGGTCGGGACGTCGATTTCGCCCAGGCGACGCACCACCTCGCCCACGGCCTGTTCGAGCCGCCCCGTGACCTGATCCACGCTACGCAGAATTGCATCATTCGCGCTGCTGACCGCCTTCTCCGAGGAAGCGCTGATCTGTTGCATCTGCCGAGCAAGGTCTCCCGCGGCATCGGTTACGCTCTTGACCGCTGCCTTCCGGAATTCGCGGATCTCCGTGAGCGTCCTCGAGACCTCGACATTCAGGTCCGTCACGTAGCGCGCAATCGACTCGCGCGCTTCCTCCTCCTGGTCGCTAACCGTCTGACGCAACTGAAGCAGGATGATCCGGAGCGACATCCCGATAAACGTGGTCAGAATGGCGATACCGAACTTCTGGATGATGTTCTGGCTCGTGATCTGCCCCGATTCCTGAAACCAGGGCGACATGGCCAGGAACAGGGCACCCAGCGTGAAAATGAATCCGAGGTAATAGAGGCTGTCGGCAAAGCGCTCCGTGTTTCGCTCGCTTTTTGCGCGGGTGAGCCCGTAGAGGAAGTACGCAATCATCGCCAAAGCGGCAACGACCGTGCTGCCTGCCGCCTCGGCCGCGAGTCCGACGACGAGCGTGACGAGGAAAGCCATCGTGAGTGGCGCCTTTAGCCCGCCGTGGAGGGCGCCCAGCGCCGGCGCATCTGTTGGCGCCTCGGCCGGCGGCTTGGCGCCGAGGATGACCACCTCGTCCGCGGGCGCGTTCGGCCCGGCGGGTTCGGCCGACGGGACGCTACTGTTCGAGACGCGACCGTTGCTCGACGTCGGCGCGTCGTTAGAGCCCGTCTTCCGGCGGCGACGGGGCGTTTTCGCGGTGAGAGCTGGCACGTCGTTCATTGCGTCAGTACCCGCGCGATTTGGGCAGGCTCAGCGACAATGTCATTGATCGCCTTCACGCTCGATCCGGCGTCCGCCAACGTGGCTTTCCAATGCTCGATTCGCGCATCGAGACTGGCCGTATCGATGCGATCCTCGTCGAGTACCCTGTACAGGAGAAGCACCCGCCCCCCCTGGAGGCGGAGCTTCGGGTGACGCTGATTGGGGCGGGGCTCCTCCTTCAGATCGGACAATACGATAACGGCCTTGAACGGCCCGCCCTGCTCTTCGATCGCTCTAGCGACACTGTTGAGCGCGCCGGTGATGTCGGTGAAAGACTGCTGTTTACGACTTAGGATGAATTGCAGGCACGCGCCGTTGAGGTACTCGCGAAGCGCCTTAATGTTGGCGATCTCCTTCCCGCGCTGAGGTCCGCTAATCAATCTCGGCGTAAAGACCACCTCGCACATCGGCTCCCTGGCCAGGCTAAGGTCGCCAATGGGCAGGTAGCGTATGACGATCGGCGGGTCGACCTCCGCGACGATGGCGGCCATCGCCTCGCCCACGGCGGTTAGGACGCGCTCGTTCACGCGCCGGCTTTCCGGCTTGAGCCACGTCGAAGAGAGATCGACGAGGACCGTAACGCTGGATTGCGGCTCCGGCAGTATTGGCTGCGCCCGCGCCGATCCGCTGCCCGACAAAACGGCCAGCATTCCCATCAGAAAAACACCGAGTGCCCGCCCCGGCGTCCAGCGGCTTTCGGCAACACTGGCATCGCGGCCGAACAGCACTTTGAATGGATAGGCCAGGATCCTGAGCATCGTCAGAAGCACATGGATCACCGCCGTTGCCGCAACCAGGGTACCGGCGGCGACGTAGAGGGCCGTGCAAGCGGCAGCGATGCCGAGAACCTGACCAAAGGCCCACGTGGCCGCGAGTGCGAGGCCGAGTCGGCCCCCCACGACGAACAACCAGAAATTCGCCGCGCATGTGAGCGCGAACCACATCGCGCCGACGACCGTTGCCTCGTGAAGCAGCACGACGGCATTCGCCACAATGACGGCGACCGCGACCGCGTAGGCGGCGAGGCGTCGGATACCCACACCGCTCGATACCGGCGTAGGCGCACTGTCGCCGTCGCATGTGGCGACCGTCGTCCGGCTCGCGGCATAGCCCGCGCCGAGCGTCAAAACCAGCTCGCCGATTGCGATCGCAACACCGGGCAGGAGAACGCCCCCGATGGTAACGGGAGCGTTGAACCCAAACACACCGAAGGCGAGCGCGATGACGACATATGCAATGCCGGTAGAACCCGCCTGGAAGAGGCAGCCCAAGAACGTCCGAAGCATCTCGGCCCGGCCGACCTCTTTGAACGGCTCGAGCCGAATCTCCTGGGCCCGGCTCAGTGCTGCCTCCAATTGCGCGCGTGCCTTGGCGAGTTCGTCCGCGACCTTTGGAAGGGCTTTCTCGGCAGCACCGTACTCGGTATTGAGATCCTTCAGGGCGGCGGCAAGGTCGCTCGTCCGGTCCTGAGCCGCCTCCAACATTTTCTGGATCTGGTCAGCGTGCCGGGTGCGGAGATCGAGGAAGCGTCGGTACTGCCGCACGACGCTGTCGCGGAAGAGTTCGCGGAACGCAACGAACAGCATATGGCCGCAGAACGCCATGCCGAGGACGACGAGCGGGCCAAAGACGCCGAACCAGGTTCGCGTCCACAGGGGCGCCTTGTCGGGCGCCCAGAATGCGGAAAACGGATCGAATTCGAGCTCGGTGCCGAAGCGGGCATAGAAGCCGCCCTCAAGCACAGCGAGTGCGCCGATCGCGAGGCTCAAGATCAGGCGCGCGACGTACGCGCCGGTCGATCGCTCGTCAACGAACGCAAAGCACGCGCCGAAAATCAGCTCGACGATCGAAAAAAGAAACGCGGCGACGAGCGGAAGTGGCACCCCGAGGATTTTCACGGGCGGCACGAGACTCGCGAAGAATTCTTTTAGCATCAAGGTGTTGATGCCGACCAGCAGGAGCGCGAACAGCCCGAACGCGACTGCCCGGAGCCACGCGTCGTTTCGGGCTACCTGGATCATGCTGTATTGGGTATGGGACGGCGGCTCGACCGGGTCGGGCAGCCGGAGGCGCTGCACCGCCACGAGTCCGTCCTTCACCGCCTCCCGAGCGTCCCCGATACGCTTCTCCAGCGCTGCCGATTTCGTTGGAATCGCCTCGGCGGCCGCCCGGGCCGCGGCGATCTCCCGCACAACGCCCGCGTTCTCGTCGAAGAACGCGATGATTTGCGAGTGGACGGCAACGAATTGTTCGACGGGCTTCGTTCGCGCGACGAAAGCCCATCGCACCAGCTCCATCACCTGGACCCGCACACGGGCAAGAGTCGCGGCGAGCTGAAGCAACGGCGCGGTCGCCACCCGGGCGAGCCAATAGGCAGGGACCGAAATGACGACCCAAGCGAGTAGAATCGCAACAACGACGATGATCAGCCGGGCCAGGACAGGCAGTAGCGGACTTATCGACGCCAATTCTTCCAGAAATGCCTGCATGGTCGTTTCTCTCTGAGCCCCTGGCTGTGATGCCGTTGTTTAAGCCAAAGTTGCCCGATCCGTGCCCGATGACTGAGGGCAGGCGCGGTGACGCTGGTCGCTTCAAGGTTGTACGCGGGCTGGGGGCTGGCGGAGTGACGCCTGCGGCGACGCCACCGCCGACGTCGACGGCATATCACTACCGCTGCAAGGTCAGCCGTCGCCCTCGGCCGCGTTCGAGTCGCTCGGTTGCCCCTTCCTCGCCGGTACTAAACCTACAGTATATTACAGGAAAATAGATACTCTTGTAACGCGAAGGAACCCAGCACGCGGCGCGCCCAAAATTTCCAGGTTTTTCATGAACTTCGCCCCCAATGCGGCGGCCGCAACCGGTACATTCGACGGCGCGGCGCAATACGAATCGTCCCGGCGCGCGTGAGGCCCACCAGTTCAGCCCGACCACTTGCGACCGGCCCTGGCGCCAGTCCGGCCAGTTTTGAGGGCGGACGCCCGCCATTTCATCCGTGGCGCGGCGGCAACCACGCGGCCGGCGCCGGCTTCGGCCCCTGGATCTTGCTTGTCGGTGAGTCGCAATTATGGGCCCAATGATGCCGACCTGACGAACGAGGCCGTCACCAAGTTTGGGTGGCGCACGCTACCGCTTCTTCACGCTGATCGGTTAGCGGAAGATTCGTGGAAGGTGAGCGGAAGGCCAACAAAACACCAGCAAAACACCAGCACCGGCAAGCCTTTTCCCGCATCCAATGGGGTAACGATGCCGGTACGCTCGAGGCGATCCTCGCAGTTTCTACTGCCGCCATAGACATTCTGTTACTGGCCACGATGTCAGGCATGTTCCTGAAGAAAAAAGTCAACGCGGCGCTTTACGTTGTCTTCGCTGTGCTGACCGCAGGTTCGTTTTGGGCACGTCGACCGCGCCCTCCTAAATTTGGGGGGCTGTTTGTTATATTGGAGGCGAATTTCGAACCCTATTGGCGCGCTCTGCACATTGGGCAGCACGCGGCACACTCGTGACCCGCTGGCCGGGCGAATACCGCGCCCGATTCTTCGCACCAGCGCACATGCTAGCGCCCGTCGACGCCGTCATCCGGCCGACACGAAGGGCATTGTTGTCACGAAGAGCACTGTTGTCGCAGTGCCATGGAGCGATTTTTCGGATACACGGCGTGCGTGTTAGGTTGCCTATGACAGTCCCCTTGGCCCCTAACAACAGACACATCCGCTACGTGCCAGCCGGCCGGCGTCGTCACAAGTGGTCCGTTCGGGATTTGAAACCTGTCGATCGCGCTGACGCCTGCCCCTCGCCTCTACCCGTCCGTCTACCGCCGCTATCCGGCATC
>DASVCL010000065.1:0-5188 GCA_036381615.1 Alphaproteobacteria bacterium | reverse complement strand
CCGGTGAGCTTGCCGTAGGCGTCGGCCATCATCGCGGCGCCGCCTTCCTGGCGGCAGACGATCAGCTGAACCTCCGGCGCGTCGTGAAAGGCGTCGAGTGCCGCGAGATAGCTCTCGCCCGGCACGCAGAAGGCCAAGTCGACGCCATGAATGCGCAGCTGATCAACAAGCACCTGGCCCCCGGTGCGGAGATTGGTGCCGGCCTTCTGGACGTTCATCGCTGCCTCGCCTGAACCGCGGCATCTAATCCAAAAGCCGCGATCAAGCAAAGGCCGGGACGTCGTCTAACGCCCGCGCCTTACGCCATACTTGTTCGCATAGTGCGTGCCCAGCATGCGCCGCGTCTGATCGGCGAAGCGCTTGCCGGCCAGCGCCGCCATGAGTTCGCGCGGCTCGCCTTGGCGGCGGGTTGTCTTGGCTGCGGACTTCTTCCTCTTCATCGTTCGTGTCCTCCATCCGCCTTGCCCTTGACGGACACATAAGCGATTCGCGGCGGCGAGCGAAAGAGAACGGCGGTTGTGCGGTCCGCCGCGGCCGGCCCTTGCGCCGCTGCGCCGCGGCGCCTTATCTCTCCCGCCAGCACGGGAGGACGCGATGACCGACTACGGCAATTACATCGCCGGCGAATGGACCAAGGGCACCGATGCCGGCCCCAACGTCAATCCCTCGAATGTCGACGACGTGATCGGCCATTATGCCAAGGCCGACAAGCATCAAGCCGAGGCCGCCATCGCCGCCGCGAAAGCCGCGTCGCCGGCCTGGGCGCGCTCGACGCCGCAGCAGCGCGCCGACATTCTCGATGCCATCGGCAACGCCCTCCTCGCGCGCAAGGAAGAGCTCGGCACGCTGCTCTCGCGCGAAGAAGGCAAGACGAAACCGGAGGGCATCGGCGAGGCGGGACGCGCCGGCGCCATCTTCAAGTTCATGGCCGGCGAAGCACTGCGCATCCCGGGCGACCGCGTCGATTCGGTTCGGCCCAACATCTTCGTCGAAGTGACGCGCGAGCCGGTGGGCGTCGTCGGCATCATCACGCCGTGGAACTTCCCGATCGCGATCCCGGCGTGGAAGATCGCGCCGGCGCTCGCCTACGGCAACTGCGTCGTGTTCAAGCCGGCCGACCTCGTTCCCGGCTCCGCCTGGGCGCTCGCCGAGATCATCTCGCGCGCGGGCCTGCCGGCGGGCGTGTTCAACCTCGTCATGGGCCGCGGCTCGGTGGTCGGCCAGACCATCATCGACAGCCCCGACGTCGATGCGATCAGCTTCACCGGCTCGGTCGAGACCGGCCGCAAGGTCGCGGCCGACGCGGTGAAGCGCATGGCCAAGGTCCAGCTCGAGATGGGCGGCAAGAACCCGCTGGTCGTCCTCGACGATGCCGATCTGGCCACGGCGGTGAACTGCGCGGTGCAGGGCGCCTTCTATTCGACCGGGCAGCGCTGCACCGCCTCGAGCCGCCTGATCGTGACCGGCGGCATCCACGACCGCTTCGTCGATGCGATGATCGAGAAGATGAAAGCGCTCAAGGTCGACGACGCGCTCGCCCAGGGCACCGACATCGGCCCCGTCGTCGATCAGGGGCAGCTCGACAAGGATCTCGAATACATCGAGATCGGCCGCAAGGAAGGCGCGACGGTGGCCTATGGCGGCGAGCGGCTGAACCGCGCCAAGACCGGCTACTACATGTCGCCCGCGCTGTTCACCGGGACGCGCAACGACATGCGGATCAACCGCGAGGAGATCTTCGGGCCGGTCGCCTCGGTCATCCGCGTCAAGGATTACGAGGAGGCGCTTGCGGTGGCCAACGACACGCCGTACGGCCTGTCGGCCGGCATCTGCACCACCTCGCTCAAATACGCGAGCCACTTCAAGCGCAACGCCGCGGCCGGCATGGTCATGGTCAACCTGCCGACGGCGGGCGTCGACTATCACGTGCCGTTCGGCGGCCGTAAAGGATCGAGCTACGGCCCGCGCGAGCAGGGTCGCTACGCCGTGGAGTTCTACACGACGGTCAAGACCGCCTACAGCTTCGCGTGAGCGGGCCTGCCGCGGGCGCGACGTCCATGTGACGTCGCGCCGGGCTATTCGTCGCGCGCGGAGCTATCTGTGCTTGGCCAGAAAGGCTTCGACCAGCTGCTCCGATTTGTAGACGGCACCGCGGTTGTAGAGCATCGGTCTTCCGCCGACATCGTACCGGATGGTCGTGCCACGGTCCTGATCGAACGCGTGGTAGACGCCCTCCAGGATGTGAACCTCCAGGTCGGGGCTGGTCTTGCGTTCGATGGCGAGCTCGCACGATGCGATTTCGGGCCCGTCAAGCGAGCCGATGACGACCATGGTCGGGAAGGTCAGGCGCCCCTGGTAGTAGCAAGGGGCGTAGAGCACCATTCCGGCCTTGAAGTTTCGTCCTTCGCGGCTGAACGATGGTTTGGCCGCAAGCGTGCTGATGGTCCAGCCGCCCAGTGAAAAGCCCATGACGTAGACGCGGTCGGCGGCGATATCCGGCTGCGCGGCGAGGTAGTCGAGCGCACCATAGGCGTCCGAAACCATCTCTGTTTGGGAGAAGAAAATCGGACTTGTGCCGTTGGGACACCGTCCCAACCCGCGCGAGCCGAACGAATCCACCGTCAGGACGGCGTAGCCGCGTGCCGTCAAAAAATCGCTCCAGACGCTCATATGCGTGTCCACGCCGCCGCAGGAGTGCAGCAGGACGACGGCGGGAAACGGGCCCTTGCCTTCCGGCTTTGCGAAGCTCGCGGACACTCGTTGGACATTCTTGTCGCCAGGCGTGTGTCCCACGTTCTGGAACGAAACCCCGGTCCCGGTCGTCCGACACGCGCTCAATGCCAGCGCCAAGGCAAACAACGGCGTCAATTTGCGTCCGATGCGCATCTGGATATCCCCCTGGACGGCCGCTTGCCCTTGGACCGTTTCCGTCTTGGATCGCCCCCCTCGGGCCGGCTGGGATCACGAAGCCACGGACACGCACGGTGCGACAATTGTGGGTTGCCGCCGTCCGGGCATTGCATCGCCGTCATTGCCGGTGAAGCGGAATCAAAAGCGCGAGGTCGGCTCTTTACCGCGCCCGTGGCGAGTCTCCGGACCACGTCGCGCCACCTCGCCCGCCTCGGGCGGCAGGTTCTTGGCCACTGCCGGATCGTCGGCGAGCCCGTCCTGGTGGCCGGAGGGCGGATTTGCGGTATTTTGGAACCGCTCACCCAAAGTAGTGATATCCTGGAAGGTAAATAATACCTTAAGTTACGATCCCGGCTTGCGCTACGCTAGGCGGTATGTCCAGCTTTCGTGACGCACTTGGCTTCCCCCGGCTTCGGGAGCTGTACGACTATTGGCACCGCGTGCGCGGTGCCCGCGACGTGCCGTTGCGAAGCGACATCGACCCGCTGGACATGCGCGGCGTGCTCGGGCACGTCGTGCTCTTCGACGTCGAGCGCGATCCGATACGCTTCCGCTACCGGCTGGTCGGGACCGAGCTCGCGCGCGTCCGCGGCGTCGATCTGACCGGCCGCTACATTGACGAGGTGAGCATCTTCTCCGCGCACGACGCGATCATCCGCTTTTATACCCGCGTCGTGACGGAGCCCTGCATCGGGCTGCAGCGGGGACCCGACACGCTCTTCGATGCGCGGGTCGGCTGCATGTTCCGATTGTCCCTGCCGATGTCGTCCGACGGGCGCGCGATCGACATGATCCTGGGCGGATTCGAATATCGTCCGACCCAAGACGACTGCGCGTATATGGAGATCTACGAGCCGCTGTCGCCGCCGCGCGGAAACTGAAACGCCTCGAAACCGGAACGGGCGCCTTTTCGTCCCGGTGCCGCCGCACGCGCAATCGGGTTTCCCTGGTACTTTTGGCCGAATGGCGCGCGCCTCGGCCAGACGGCACATTTTCACGCCCGTATCGCTGACCGGGAATAAAGCCGGCTCGGACGGTGTCAGCGTCCTGACGGGGGCGAACGATCGACGGGAGGACCCGAATGAGCAGGATGACGCGATTGCCGATGCTGGCGGCGATGCTGTTGGCGCTCGGCCCCGGTACCGGCGCACAGGCGCAACAAAGCGGCGCCGACAGCGACATGACGTTCTTCATCACCAGCGTCGGTTCCGGAAAGGGGGCGGATCTCGGCGGACTGGCGGGCGCGGACCGGCACTGCCAGACGCTGGCGCAGGCGGTCGGCGCCGGCAACCGTACGTGGCGCGCCTATCTCAGCACGCAGGCCGCCGGCGGTGAGCCGGCCGTCAATGCGTGCGATCGCATCGGACGCGGACCGTGGCAGAACGCGAAAGGCGTGGTGATCGCGCGCGATCTCGACGAGCTGCACAGCACCAACAATCTCACCAAGCAGACCGCGCTCACCGAGAAGGGCGATACTGTCAACGGCCGCGGCGACAATCCCAACATGCACGACATCCTCACCGGCTCGCAGCCGGACGGCACGGCGTTCGCCGGCAGCGAAGACATGACCTGCGGCAACTGGACGAAGAGCGGCGCCGAGGGTACCGCCATGCTCGGTCATCACGACCGCATTGGCTTGAGGGACGATGCGCCGTCGCGGTCCTGGAACTCGTCCCACCCCACCCGCGGGGGATGCAGCCAGGACGCCTTGCGCAGCACCGGCGGCAACGGCCTGTTCTACTGTTTCGCCGCGAATTAGCGGGGAACGCGGATCGGTTCGGAACGCCACGGCCTGCGGCCCCGCCCGGCCTGGAATCGCGCAAGAAAGTGCCTTGACCGGAACGGCGGTCCGGGGGTGAAATCGGCGCCGGATAGATGCGCCCGCGCGGTCCCTCGACCCGCGGGCGTCTTGCTTTGGCGTCACATTGAGACATGAGGCGTGGGCCGCGCGGTGCCACGCCTTTTTCATTTTGCCCCATGCGGGCAAGGGGAGGCCCGTTCATGCCCTTCGACTCGATCCTCACGTCCGCGCCCACCGGCGCGGCCCTCGTGCCGCTCGACTGGCGGGACATCCTCGCCGGCGACCAACCCGGCCGCATGCCGCTGCTCGACCCGATCCTCGCGCCGGGCGAGCTCTCGCTGCTGCGCGGACCCGCCGGCATCGGCAAGAGCTGGCTGGCCTTGCGGCTCGCCTTCGCCGTCGCCCAAGGCCAAACCGACGTGCTCGGCTGGCGCACCGGCCGGGCGGGCCGCCGCGTCCTCCTTATCGACGCCCAGC
>DASVCL010000064.1:0-11856 GCA_036381615.1 Alphaproteobacteria bacterium | reverse complement strand
CGGGCGACGTGATCGCCGAGATCGAGACCGACAAGGCGACGATGGAGGTCGAGGCGGTCGACGAAGGCACGCTCGGCAAGATCCTGGTGCCGGCCGGCACCGAGGGCGTGAAGGTCAATACGCCCATCGCCCTCATCCTCGAGGAGGGCGAGGATGCCGCCGCGCTCGCCAAGGTCGACGGCGGCGCGAAGGCCGAGGCACCGGAGCCGCGCGGGCCGCAGGTCTCGGCCGTGGAGACCGCACCCGGCGGCGGGTCGCGGCCGTCGGGCGCCGAATCCGGCGGTTCGGCAGCGGGGGCGCATCGCCTGGCGCCGACGCCGCCGGCAGCGCCGGCTGCCGGCGCGCGCGTGTTTGCGAGTCCGCTCGCGCGGCGGATGGCCGCGCAGGCGGGGCTCGACCTGTCGCGGCTGACCGGCTCGGGTCCGGGCGGACGCATCATCAAGGTCGACGTCGAGGCCGCGCTCGGCCGCGGTGCGGCGCCCGCCGTCGCCCGCGCACCGCAACCGGCGCCCACCCCGGTCCAGGCGCCGCCGGCCGCGCAGGTGGCGATGGGCTCACCCTACAAGCTCGTGCCGCACTCGACCATGCGCAAGGTGATCGCGCGCCGGCTGACCGAGGCCAAGCAGCAGGTGCCGCATTTCTACCTGACGGTCGACTGCGAGATCGACGCGCTCCTGGCCGCGCGCGCCGACATCAACGCGAAGTCGCCGGAGAAGGGCGAGGGCGCCTACAAGCTTTCGGTCAACGACTTCGTCATCAAGGCCGCGGCCGTCGCGCTCAAACGCGTGCCGGCGGCAAACGCCGCCTGGAGCGAGGAAGGCACGCTGATGTTCGAGACCGTCGATATTTCGGTCGCGGTCGCGATCCCGAACGGCTTGATTACGCCCATCATCCGCAACGCCGATCAAAAGGGTCTGGCCCAGATCTCGCGGGAGATGAAAGACCTCGCCGCCCGCGCCCGGGAAGGCAAGCTCAAGCCCGAGGAATACCAGGGCGGCACGTTCTCGATCTCCAATCTCGGCATGTACGGGATCAAGGACTTCGCTGCGGTGATCAATCCGCCGCAGGGCTGCATCCTGGCGGTGGGCGCGGGCGAGCAGCGGCCGGTCGTGAAGAACGGCGCGCTCGCCGTGGCGACGGTGATGAGCTGTACGCTTTCGGTCGATCACCGCGTCGTCGACGGTGCGGTCGGCGCCGAGTTCCTGCAGGCCTTCAAGGCCATCATCGAAAATCCCATCATGATGCTGCTGTAAGTGTCGAGCCTCACCTTCGTCCTTCGTCGCGTGCGCCGTATCCTGAGCCTGTCGAAGGATCCTGACCCTGTCGAAGGGGCAGGCGCATGTGCTCGGGACGAGGGGCTCAGGGTGAGGCTCTTTTTCATGCAAGGCGTCATGCCGAGTTCGTCGAGGCATGAGGCCCGGAGAACGGACGAAAATGGCTGAGCAGAATTTCGATGTCGTCATCATCGGCGGCGGTCCGGGCGGGTATGTCGCGGCGATCCGTGCCGCGCAGCTCAAGCTGAACACGGCGCTCGTGGAGCGCGAGCACCTGGGCGGCATCTGTCTCAACTGGGGCTGCATTCCGACCAAGGCGCTCCTGCGCACGTCCGAGGTGGGGCACCTGCTGCGCCACGCGGACGCCTATGGCTTCAAGGTCGAAAACGTATCGGTCGACTGGAAGAAGGTGGTCGACCGCTCGCGTAAAGTCGCGGCGCAGCTCTCGGCCGGCGTCAAGCACCTGCTCAGGAAGAACAAGGTCACCGTCTTCGACGGCAGCGGCCGTCTTGCCGGTCCGGGCAAGGTGAACGTGACGAAGGATGGAAAGCCCGTTGCCGATCTCGGCGCGAAGCACATCATCCTCGCGACCGGCGCCCGCGCCCGTTCACTGCCGGGACTCGAACCCGACGGCAAGCTCGTATGGACCTACAAGGAGGCGATGGTCGCGCCATCGCTGCCGAAATCGCTGCTCGTCGTCGGGTCCGGCGCGATCGGCATCGAGTTCGCGAGCTTCTACCGGAACATGGGCGCCGAGGTGACCGTCGTCGAGGTGATGGACCGTATTCTTCCCGTGGAGGACGAGGAGATCTCCGCCTTCGCGCGCAAGCAGTTCGAGAAGCAGGGCATCAAGATCCACACGAGCGCGACGGTGAAGGCGCTGAAGAAGGGCGCCGACAGCGTCACCGCGACGATCGAGGCCGCCGGCAAGTCTTCCGAGCTCACGGTCGATCGGGTCATCCTCGCCGTGGGCATCGTCGGCAACGTCGAGAACATCGGCCTCGAGGGCACGAAGGTCCGGGTCGAGAAGGCGCATGTCGTGGTTGACGAATGGCTGCGTACCGACGAGCCCGGCGTCTATGCGATCGGCGATCTCGTCGGGCCGCCCTGGCTCGCGCACAAGGCGAGCCACGAGGGCGTGATCTGCGTCGAGAAGATCGCCGATGTGAAGGACGTGCATCCGCTGGACGTGACGAACATTCCCGGCTGCACCTACTGCATGCCGCAGGTCGCGAGCGTGGGTCTCACCGAAAAGGCGGCGAAGGAGAAGGGCTATCAGATCCGCGTCGGCCGCTTCCCCTATATCGGCAACGGCAAAGCCATTGCGCTCGGCGAGCCGGAGGGAATGATCAAGACCGTGTTCGATGCGAAGACGGGCGAGCTCCTGGGCGCGCATATGATCGGCGCGGAGGTGACGGAGTTGATCCAGGGCTTCGGCATCGCCAAGACGCTGGAAACGACCGAGGCCGAGCTCATGCACACCGTCTTCCCGCATCCGACGCTGTCGGAGATGATGCACGAGTCGGTTCTTGACGCCTACGGCCGGGCGATCCACTTCTAAAGCTCAGTCCGCCGCTGCCGACGACCGGGGCCGGGTCGGCATGGCAGCGGCGAAAGCATGAAAGGCGCGGATGTGAGCACCTCATTGGAGCGGATTCGCCATCCCGAGAAGGCGCACCGGCCGGACAACCCGGTGCAACGGCGCAAGCCGGACTGGATCCGCGTCAAAGCACCGAATTCGGCGGAGTATCACGAGACGCGCGCATTGATGCGCGGGCTCAATCTCCACACGGTATGCGAAGAGGCGGCGTGCCCGAACATCGGCGAGTGCTGGAAGCGCAAGCACGCGACGTTCATGATCCTGGGCTCCGTCTGCACGCGCGCCTGCGCCTTCTGCAACGTGGCGACGGGAAGGCCCGACCAGCTCGACCCGCATGAACCCGAGCACGTCGCCGAGGCGGTCCGGAAGCTCGGACTCTCCCATGTCGTCATCACGTCCGTCGATCGCGACGACCTCGATGACGGCGGCGCGATGCAGTTCGTGCGAACCATCGAGGCGATCCGTAAGTCCTCGCCGGGCACGACGATCGAGATTCTGACACCTGACTTCCTGCGCAAGGACGGCGCGCTCGAGCAGGTCGTCGCTGCGAAACCGGACGTCTTCAACCACAATCTCGAAACCGTGCCGCGGCTCTATCCGACGATCCGGCCCGGGGCCCGCTACTATCACAGCCTGCGGCTGCTCGACCGCGTCAAGCAGCTCGATCCGTCGATCTTCACCAAGTCCGGCATCATGGTCGGACTGGGCGAGGACCGTGTCGAGGTCATGCAGGTCATGGACGACCTGCGTTCGGCCGAGGTCGACTTCCTGACGATCGGGCAGTATCTGCAGCCCACGCCCAAGCATGCTGCGGTCGATCGCTTCGTGACGCCGGACGAGTTCAAGGCCTACGAGTCGATGGCGGTCGCGAAGGGCTTCCTGGTGGTGTCGGCGAGCCCGCTGACGCGTTCCTCGTATCATGCGGATGCCGATTTCGCGCGGCTGCGCGCCGCGCGCGCGGCCAAGCTCGGCGCGGCCGGATAATGGGACGGCGGAGCGGCAACCGCGGTCCGGTCGGCACCCGTACATCGCTGTCGTGAGCCCGAACCGAAGATAGATGCCCACGCACGCAGAAAAGCGGTTCCTGCCCTATACGCCCGAGCAGCTGTTCACGCTCGTGGCGTCGGTCGACCGTTATCCCGAGTTCCTGCCATGGTGCCTCGCGGCGCGCATCCGCTCGCGCGAGACGATCTCGACCGAGCCGCCCCAGTCGCTGATCGTCGCCGACCTCGTCATCGGGTTCCGCATGATCCGCGAGCGCTTCACCTCGCGCGTCAAGCTCAGCCCGCCCCACCGGATCGACGTCACCTACGCCGAGGGGCCGTTCCGGTATCTGAACAATCACTGGATCTTTGAGCCGGTGCCGCCCAGCGCGGAACATCCGGGCGGGGGCACGATGATCGACTTCTACGTCGATTTCGAATTCCATTCCCGCCTGCTGCAGTCGCTGATGGCCGCGCTGTTCAACGAGGCGGTCAGGCGCATGGTCGCCGCGTTCGAGGGCCGGGCGAAGCAACTCTACGGACAACCGGCATCGATTCCGAACGCGGCACGGCCGGTTTGAGCGACGAGGCCGACGCGTCGCGCGGTCTAACTAAGAACGTGAATCCCGGTGTCTAACTAAGAACGTGAATCCCGGTCGGCCGAAAGGCGCCGGCGCGGGTCATCCTTCGCTCTGGCGGCGGATCAGTGCGAAGGCGACCTCGACGGCGCGCGCGCGGATCGCGCTGCGATCGCCCGCGAAGACATGGCGTTCGTGCAGCGTAACCCGGCTCGTGCGGGCACAGGCGATGTGCACGAGGCCGACCGGCTTGCCGGGCGTCTCGCCGCCGGGGCCGGCGATACCGGTCACGGCGACCGCGACGTCCGCGCGGGCGTGGATGAGCGCGCCCTCGGCCATGGCGCGCGCGACCGGCTCACTGACCGCCCCATGCGCGGCAATGAGTTCGGCCGGAACGCCCAGGAGTTCGGTCTTGGCTTCGTTCGAATAGGTCACGAAGCCACGCTCGACGACATCGGACGACCCGGGAACGGCGGTGAGCGTCGCCGCGATCAGGCCGCCCGTGCAGGACTCGGCTGTCGCCAGCCTGATGCCTGCGCCCCGACAAATGTCGAGCAGCGTCGCCGCTTCAGAGATCAAGGGACCGGACAGCATCTGCGATCGGAAGATAGGTTACTGCGAGCCAGGTCGCGAAGCACGCGTAGAGACCGGCCACGAGGTCGTCGAGCATGACTCCGAGGCCGCCATGCACCTCGCGGTCGCACCAGCTGGCCGGCCACGGCTTGACGATATCCGCCGCGCGGAAGATGAGAAAGCCGAGCGCATATGCCCACCATGTCCGCGGCGCCGCCGCCAGCGTCAGGAACATCGCCGCGACTTCGTCGATGACGATGAACCCCGGGTCGCGGACCGTGCAACGCGCGCACAGCCGACCGGCCGCCCAGACTCCGATTGCGGCGATGACCGCGGCACCGACGAGAAGGCCGGCGGCGCCGGCATAGGTCTGGACGACCCAGGCGAAGGGCAGGGCCGCCAGCGAGCCCCAGGTGCCGGCCGCGAAAGGGATCAGGCCGACACCGAACCATGTCGAGAGCAGGGCGGGCGGGTGCCAGGGCGACGTGCCGGCCGGCAGACGGCCCGGCCTGAGCTTGAGCGGCCGCATCAGCGCCGTCCCGGCAGCGCCAGCCAGACCGCAAGCCCGCCGAGCGACGCGCCCGTGATCCACCGCTGCCAGCGCCAGAATCGTACGCTGCGCCGCAGCCACTCGCCGAGATAGCCGAAGGTCAGTGCGAGGAACATGAGCCAGACGAACCCGGCGAGGATGAACAGCAAACCAAGCGCGAGGATCTGCGGCGCGACGTCGCCTTTGGCGGGATCCGCAAACTGCGGCAGGAAAGCGATGAAGAAGACCGCGACCTTGGGATTGAGCACGTTGGTCAGCGCCGCCTGACCGAAAGCCTGGGCAAGGCGCGCGCCTTGGCGCGTCGCCGGTACGGTCAGGGGCGATGCCGGTTCCGTGACGGTGCGCCAGGCAAGATAAAGCAGGTAGGCGACGCCGCTCCAGCGCAGAACGTCATAGGCAATCGGCGCATACTCGAACAGCTTCGACAGACCGAGCGCGGCGGCGGAGACATGCACGCAGAGGCCGGCAGAAATGCCGAGCGCAGCGAACAGGCCGGAGACGAGCCCTTCGCCGATGCTCCGCGTCAGCACGTAAACGGTGTCGGGACCGGGGGACAGGATGACCGCAAGCGCGGTGACGGCGAATGCGATGAAGAGCGGCGTATCGGGGAAAGGCATGTCTCGAGATCTCCGGACGGGCGCGCTCGCTATCGCACCCAGCGGCGCATGTTAAGCCGGAAGAACCACCGTGGCCACGGCCTGCGCGGCGATGCCTTCGCCGCGACCGGTGAAGCCGAGGCCTTCCGTCGTGGTGGCCTTGACGGAGCAGCGCGAGGCCTCGATGCCGAGAATCTCCGCAAGCCGCGCGACCATGTGCGCGCGGTGAGGTCCGATCTTGGGCCGTTCGCAGACGATCGTTACGTCGACATGGACGATGCGGCCGCCACGGGCGGCGACGAGGCCCGCGGCGTGGGCCAGGAACTGCGCCGAAGCCGCGCCCCGCCAGCGCGGGTCGCTGGGGGGAAAGTGCTGGCCGATGTCGCCGTCGCCGATGGCGCCCAGCACGGCGTCGGTCAGCGCATGCAGCGCGACGTCCGCATCGGAATGGCCGACGAGCGCCTGCGTGTGCGGCACCTTGACGCCGCAGAGCCAGACGTGATCGCCCGGCCCGAAGGCGTGCACGTCGTAGCCGGTGCCGGTTCGCGGTTCCATGAAGGTGCCGGCGAACCGCTCGGCGCGTCGTATGTCGTCGTCGGTCGTCAGCTTGCCGTTGGCCTCGCTGCCCGCGACGAGGGCAACCGCGAGCCCGGCCCGCTCCGCGACCGCCGCATCGTCGGACAGCTCCGCGCCGATCGCGGCGCGATGGGCGCCAAGAATGTCGGCGAAGCGGAAGGCCTGCGGCGTCTGGGCGCGCCACAGACCGGTTCGCTCGACCGTGCCAGTGATCAGGCCGTCAGCGCCGCGTTTCAAGGTGTCGGCGACGGGCACGGCGGCAATGGCACCCGATGCGGTCGCCAGCGCGTCGAGCGTGCGATCAATGATCGCGTCATCGACGAAGGGGCGCGCCGCGTCGTGGATGAGCACGTGACGGGGAGCAACGGGCACGAGGCTCTCCAGGCCGCGGTGGACCGACTCCTGCCGCG
Organism: Alphaproteobacteria bacterium; assembly: GCA_036381615.1. GTDB lineage: Bacteria > Pseudomonadota > Alphaproteobacteria > CACIAM-22H2 > CACIAM-22H2 > CALANV01. The sequence continues at coordinate 4,716 of DASVCL010000064.1, read as the reverse complement.
TCGCGCCGCCTGGTACCGGCGGAAGAAGATCGAGTCCCCGCGTCGCCTCGTCATAGAGCGGCTTGTCGTCGGGGTTCATGACGACGCATACCCCGTCGACGCGCGGATGGTTCGCGAACCGCATCAAACTCCAGCGCAGCACCGGCCATGCGCCCAGGCGGCGATATTGTTTGGGCACATCGCCGCCGGCACGCGAGCCCCGTCCCGCGGCAACCACCAGCGCCACGCAATCCATCATTGTTCGGCGTCCGCAGATCGCTAAGCTTGAGCCCCGAAGCTACCCTGCCACGGCACTGGAGAAAAGAAAGATGCCAGCCTATGTCGTTGCCGATGTCGACGTGACGGATCCGGCCAAGTACGAGGAATACAAGAAGCTTGCCCCTGCGGCGATCGCCAAGTACGGCGGCCGGTATCTCGCGCGCGGCGGGCAGTCGTCGGTCCTGGAAGGGACGTGGCGACCGGGGCGTCTCGTGGTGCTGGAGTTTCCCAGCCTCGAGCAGGCGCGGAACTTCTACACGTCGGTCGAGTACACGGCGGCACGACGGGCGCGGGCCGGGGCCGCAAAGATGAACATGGTCGTGGTCGAGGGGATCTGAGAGCCCGCGCGTCGTCAAGCGGTGCGTCCGGCTGTCGCGCCCACCGGACGGCGCGCACGAAACTTGATAAGCTGACCGCATGACGACTTCCATATTCCTCAGCCTCGCCGCACTCGCGGCGCTGCTGCCGGCTGCGCTGGCGCCCGCGGGGCGCGCGCCGCAGGACGTCGGGCAGGGGGCGAGCTATTGGGCCTTGATCGGCGTCGCGGTCGCCGGGCCCGCCGCCTGGGTCGCGGTGCAGCAGTCGCAGGCGTGGCAGACCGGCGTCGGTGCGGCGCTGTGGCTCGCCATCGCCGTCACCATGATCCTGTTTGCCGGCCTTGCTGCGATCAACCCGGTCGCGCGTCGCCTGACGGCGCTGCTCCTGGGCTATCTGTCCGGACTCGGTCTGCTGGCGACGATCTGGCTGCATGCGCCGGCCCGGCCCCTGTCGGGGCTTGCGCCGGCGGGCTGGCTGCAGGTTCACATCCTCGTGTCGGTCGTGGCCTACGGGCTTCTCACGCTCGCCGCGGTTGCCGGCGCCGCCGTGGTTCTGAACGAGCGCGCCCTCAAACTGAAGCGCCCGACGGCGTTCACGCGGCAACTTCCTGCGGTCGCGGAGGGCGAGGCCCTGCAGGCGCGCCTGCTCGTCGCGAGCGCGGTCGTTCTGGGCGTGGCGCTGGCGACCGGGGCGGCGTTGATGTGGCGGGAGTCGGGCACCCTGCTGCAGTTCGACCACAAGACGGTGCTTTCGATCGCGACCTTCGTCGTCATCGTCGTCCTGCTGTGGCTCCACCATCGGGTCGGCCTGAGCGGCCGGCGCGCGGCCCGCTACATCCTCGTCGCGTATCTGTTGCTGACGCTTGCCTATCCGGGCGTGAAATTCGTCACGGACGTGCTGATGAGCTGAAATGCGGGCGCGCCAGGGGGACCGGGCAGGCCGCAAGAATGGTCCAGCTCGGCCGGATACGCCGATGTTGCGCCGCAACCAGAATTGGTCTATGCCTAAACCTTAGACATGGCATTAGGTGTGCCTAATAAATGGGCATTCAAGTTGGCCCCGTAACGATCGACGCGCCTGTCCTCCTGGCGCCCATGTCGGGCATCACCGACATGCCGTTCCGACGCCTCGTCAAGCGGATGGGAGCAGGGCTCGTCGTCTCGGAAATGATCGCCAGCCAGGCGATGATCCGGGAAACGCGCCAGTCGCTGCTGATGGCGACGCACGTTCCCGAAGAGGCGCCCATGGCCGTGCAGCTCGCCGGCTGCGAGCCCGAGGTGATGGCAGAAGCGGCGCGCCTCAATGCCGACCGGGGGGCCGCCATCATCGACATCAATTTCGGCTGCCCAGTGAAGAAGGTGGTGAACGGCCATGCCGGCTCGGCGCTGATGCGCGACGAAGTCCACGCCGCGAAGATCCTGAGCGCGACGGTGAAGGCCGTGAACCTGCCGGTGACGCTGAAGATGCGGCTCGGCTGGGACGATGTGAACCGCAACGCGCCGCGGCTGGCCAGGATCGCGGAGGAATGCGGCATCCGCATGGTCTCCGTCCATGGGCGCACGCGCTGCCAGTTCTATGACGGAAAGGCGGACTGGGCATTCATCCGCAACGTCAAGGAGGCGGTGTCGATTCCCGTCATCTGCAACGGCGACATCACGACGCTGGATGAGGCGCGCACCGCGCTCGAGCAGTCCGGGGCCGACGGCGTGATGATCGGCCGCGGCGCCTGCGGGCGACCGTGGTTCCTGTCGCAGGTGATGCATTTCCTGAAAACGGGCGAACGCCTGCCCGATCCGCCGCTTGCCGTCCAGCGGGACATCGTCCTCGCGCATTACGACGACATGCTGAGCCATTACGGCGTCGAGTTGGGCGTGCGGATGGCCCGCAAGCATCTCGGCTGGTATGCGCGCGGATTTCCCGGCGCGGCGGATTTCCGCAACCGCGTGATGAAACTGACCGATCCTGCTGCCGTGCGCGCCGCCGTGCGCGAGGCGTGGGATGCCGCGATCGAGGCGTTGGGGCAGGAGGCGCCCGCGCGGGCGGCTGCGTAGCCATGAGAGCCATGCGGCGCGAGAGAATGCTGCGGCCCGATGCGGAGCCGCCCGGCATTCTCGGCGCGCTGCCGGATGCGGTTCTGGTCGTGGACGACCGGGATGTCGTGGGCTACGTCAACCCGGCGGCCGAGCAATTCTTCGAATCGAGCGCCTCGCATCTGAAGGGGGCCCGGCTCAAGGACCTAGTCACCCGGGACAGTCCGCTCTTTGCCATTCTGAACCAGGTCCGCCAGACCGGCACCAGCGTGTCGGAAGAGGGGGTGACCCTCGACGGGCCGCGCATCGGCGAGCGGTTCGTGACGGTTCAGGCCGCGCCGCTCGCCGAGAACGAGGGCCAGATCGTCGTGCTAATTCACGAACGGTCGATCGCCCAGAAGATCGATCGCCAGCTCGTGCACCGGAACGCGGCGCGCTCGGTCACGGCGATGGCGGCGATGCTGGCGCATGAGGTCAAGAATCCTCTCTCCGGCATCCGTGGCGCGGCCCAGCTTCTCGAGCAGTCGGTCCCGCCGGGCGAACGCGAGCTGACGCGCCTGATTATCGACGAGACGGACCGGATCTGCGCCCTGGTCGACCGGATGGAGGTGTTCTCGAACCGGCCGCTCAAACGCGGGCCGGTCAACATCCATCAGGTGCTCGAGCACGTCCGCCGGCTGGCCCAGAGCGGATTTGCCCGGCACATCCGATTCATCGAGAACTACGACCCGTCGCTGCCGCCGGTCGATGGGAATCGCGACCAGCTCGTGCAGGTCTTTCTGAACCTGGTCAAAAACGCGGCAGAGGCTGCCCCAAACGTGGGCGGCGAAATCGTCCTGTCGACCGCCTACCAGCACGGTGTCCGTCTGGCCGTGCCGGGCAGCGACAGTCGTGTCCAGCTTCCGCTCGTCGTCGCGGTCCAGGACAACGGCGGCGGCATCCCGGAGGACCTGCGGGCCCACCTGTTCGATCCGTTCGTGACGACGAAGGTCAACGGATCCGGCCTGGGTCTTGCATTGGTCGCGAAGATCGTCGGCGACCACGGCGGCGTCATCGAATTCGACAGCCAGCCGCGCCGGACCGTGTTTCGCGTGATGCTGCCGATCTATGGCGGCCGCAAGAGCGCCGAGGAGGAGCAAGGCTAGGGAGTCGACATGGGTCAAGCGACGATTCTCGTTGCCGATGACGACCGGGCGATCCGGACGGTGCTGACGCAGGCGTTGGGGCGGCTCGGCCACGATGTACGCACCACGGGTCATGCCGCGACCCTCTGGCGCTGGGTCGCGGATGGCGAGGGCGACCTGGTCATCACCGATGTCGTCATGCCGGACGAGAACGGGCTCGACCTCATTCCGCGCATCCGCAAGATCAGGCCGGACCTGCGCGTCATCGTGATGAGCGCGCAGAACACGCTGCTGACCGCCGTGAAGGCCACCGAGCGCGGCGCGTTCGAGTATCTGCCGAAGCCGTTCGATCTGAAGGAACTGATCAATGTCGTCGAGCGCGCCTTGACCGTGCCGGCGGCCGCGGCCGTGACGCCGGATGAGGCCGCCGCGGCCGAGGAGAAGCTGCCGCTGATCGGACGTTCGCCGGCGATGCAGGAGATCTACCGCGTCCTTGCACGGCTGATGGGCACCGACCTGACCGTGATGATCACGGGCGAGTCGGGCACGGGCAAGGAGCTGGTCGCGCGGGCGCTGCACGACTATGGCAAGCGCCGGAACGGGCCCTTCGTCGCACTCAACATGGCGGCGATCCCGCGCGAGCTGATCGAGAGCGAGCTCTTCGGCCATGAGAAGGGCGCCTTCACCGGCGCCATTGCCCGCGGGGTGGGCAAGTTCGAACTGGCCCAGGGCGGCACCCTGTTCCTGGACGAGATCGGCGACATGCCGCTCGACGCGCAGACGCGGCTGTTGCGCGTGCTGCAGGAGGGCGAATACACCACGGTCGACGGCCGCACGCCGATCAAGACCAACGTGCGCATCATCGCGGCCACGCACCGCGATCTCAAATCGCAGATCGCGCAGGGGCTTTTCCGCGAAGACCTCTATTACCGGCTCAACGTCGTACCGATCCGCATTCCGCCGCTACGGGAGCGCCTCGAGGACGT
>DASVCL010000063.1:0-35570 GCA_036381615.1 Alphaproteobacteria bacterium | reverse complement strand
CATAATGTATGAACGGTCGCCGCAACCTGTATCGTGTCACGAGGTCCTGTCCTTCACGGGGCATTCGCTCAATTGCCCTTTTGCCAAGGGCCAGGAGAGGAATCTTATCGATCAGGCCAATGTAGGTGCCAAGAGAAACGTAAAAAGGGGATGGCCAGATCCGGCACAGCTAAGCATCACCTTTAGAATTCCGGATCTGTGGCCGCGAGCCAAGGTGAGATCAAGTTCTGAAGGGCGGCTTGGTTGGGGTACCACGAATCGATATGGCGGCGACGATCGGGAGTACGCGGCCGACCGGGCTTACGGGCCCGGTTATATCCCGACGATCAACGTCTTGTGCGGCACGGTGACGGGCGCGAGCCTGCGCCCCATCGTGCTGCGTTGAGCGCGACCGTTCGCATCGTGGAAGCGCTGCCGCGCCCCCACGATGCGTTCGCGACCGCACCCCGGCGCGTCGCGCCAGAGGCTTTCAGAACGCCACTTGGTCGGCGCCCTTGAGTTGAAGGATTTCGCGGGCGTCGTCGGGTGTCGCGATCTCGAGACCGAGACCCTCGATGATCTGGCGTGCCGCGCGGACCTGCTGCGCGTTCGATTCGGCAAGCTTACCGGGACCGATCCACAGCGAGTCCTCGAGGCCGACGCGGACGTTGCCGCCCATGGCGACGGCCATCGCCGCGATCGGGAGCTGGTTGCGGCCGGCCCCCAGCACGGACCATTGATAGTCGTCGCCGAACAGGCGGTCGGCCGTTCGCTTCATGTGGGCCACGTCATCCGGATGCGTGCCGATGCCGCCCAGGATGCCGAACACGCTCTGGATGAAGAACGGCGGCTTCACCACGCCGCGGTCCGCAAAGTGGGCGAGGGTGTAGAGGTGCCCGATGTCGTAGCACTCGATCTCGAAGCGGGTGCCGTTACCGGCGCAGGTGGTAAGGATGCGCTCGATGTCGGCGAATGTGTTCTTGAAGATCCGGTCGCGCGAACCCTCGAGATAGGGTCGTTCCCAATCGTGCTTGAATTCCTTGTAGCGGGACAGCATCGGGTAGAGGCCGAAATTCATGCTGCCCATGTTGAGCGAGGCGATCTCCGGCTTGAAGGTCGCGGCCGGGCGCAGGCGCTCCTCCACCGTCATGGTCGGTGCGCCGCCGGTAGTGATATTCACCACGCAGTTCGAGCGCTGCTTGATCACTTTCAGGAAGGGCGCAAAGGCCTCCGGGCTCTGGTCGGGTTGACCTGTCTTGGGATTGCGGGCGTGCAGGTGTACGATGGCAGCACCGGCCTCGGCAGCGCCGATCGCCGCGTCCGCGATCTCCTGCGGCGTGACCGGCAGGTAGGGTGACATGGACGGGGTATGAATGGACCCCGTCACGGCACAGGTGATGATGACTTTACGGGACTTCGCCATGATCGATCCTTCTTCTCAGGCGTTGGGTTGTGAGCGTTTGTGGGCTTTGAGTGCGGTCAGGCGGCGGTCGCGCCACTCGCTGCGCGCGGCGATCTCGTCGCGCGTGGGCGACCCTCCCCACGCGGCCAGAACGCGCTCGATGTTGGCCTCGTCCCACACCGACGCGTCCGGCAGATCGGCCATATAGCGGCGGAAGAAGGGGCCGTAGCGGGCGCAGTAGTCGGCGATGCCGGCGGGCGCGTTCAGCTCGATGGTCTGGAACGGGCCGATGAAGGACCAGCGCAGGCCGAGGCCGTCCGCCAGCGTTCTGTCGAGATCGGCCGGCGAGACGACGCCGTCGCCGACCAGCCGGAACGCCTCGGCGAGGAGCGCCGTCTGCAGTCGGTTGAGGATGAAGCCTTCGATTTCCCGGTTCACGGTGACCGGCGCCTGCCCGATGCTTTCATAGATCTCGCGCGCCTTGGCGACGACCTTCGAGTCGGTCCACGGCGCGCCGCACAGCTCGACGATCGGCACGAGGTGCGGCGGGTTCACCGGATGGGCGACGAGGCAGCGCGCACGGCCTTTCAGATCCTCGGTGAATTTGGATGCGACGATCGCCGAGGTGGAGGAGGCGAGGATGGCATGGGGCGGCGCTGCCGCATCGAGCGCCGCGAAGATCTCGCGCTTCGCCTCGAGGATCTCGGGCCCATTCTCCTGAACGAAGTCGGCGCCCGCGACCGCTTCGGCGAGCGACCGGGCGACCGAAACGCGCGCGGCCGTGCCCGCAGCGTCGTCCACCAGCTTCCAGGCGGCGAGCTCGTCGAGCGCCTGCCGGATCAGGGTTGGCGCCGCGGCTAGCGCATCGGCACTCGGGTCCGTGAGCCGCACCTCCCATCCGCCGCAGGCGAAGACGACCGCCCAGGACCGGCCGATCAACCCGGCCCCCACGATGGCGACTATCGGCATTCACGCGTCTCCTTGCCTTTCCGGGGATGTTTCGCCGGGGCGTGCGGGACGCCCGCGCGTCGACCGGGTCCACGCTTGCGTCGCGCCGTTCGCATTCATAGCCACAGGACTTTCCGTCGCAAGGCAAGATCGTCGCGCAGGTCCTTCGACGGGCCGATGTGGATCACGCGCCCGCGTTCAAGGACGACCGTCCGGTCGGAAAGCGCGAGCGCGAGGTCGAGGTGATGATCGACGATGATGATCGAAACCTCGTGCCGGAGCTTGTCGAAGCTCTCGAACAGTTGCTCGACGACCGCCGGGGCGAGGCCCTCGAACGGTTCGTCGAGGAGGAGCACCCGCACGTCGCCCGAGAGGGCCCGCGCGACCGCCACCATCTGCTGTTCGCCGCCGGAAAGCAGGTCCGCCGGCGTGTCCAGCCGCTCGCGAACGCGGGGGAAGTATTCGAAGATCCGCTGCAGGTCCCAGCGCACGCCGCGGCCGGTCTGGCGCTTGAGCCGACCGAGCTCGAGGTTCTGGGCGACCGTCATGCCGGCGAAGAGCCCCCGGCCCTGCGGCACGTAGCCGATACCGAGGCGCGCCGCTTCGGCGGCGGGACGGCCGGCGATCTCCTGGCCGTCAAGCATGATCGAGCCCGAGGCGGGCGGCGCGATGCCGATCAGCGTCTTGAGCAGGGTCGACTTGCCGGCACCGTTGCGGCCGAGCAGGGCCACGATCTCGTGCTGGTGCACGTCGAACGATACGTCGGCCAGAATATGGCTTTTGCCGTAGAAGGTGTTCACGCGATCGATCGTCAACACCGTGGCCGGCGCGGCCGCGCTTGCCCGGGGCTTCGCCGCCACCGTCGCCGCGCCCGAGCCGATATAGACCTCCTGCACCTTCGGGCTCGACCGTGCGTCCTCGACGGTGCCGTCGACCAGGACCCGGCCCTCGTTCATCACGGTGACGGCGTCGGCGATCTGGAACACGCGGTCGATATCATGCTCGACCAGCAGTATCGGAACGTCGGCGGAGATGCGCTTGATGATGTTGCCGATGCGCTGGCGCTCGGCCGCGGCCAGGCCGGCGAGAGGTTCGTCGAGCAGTAGCAGCCGCGGCTTCGTCGCCAGCGCCAGCCCCATGTCGAGAAGGCGCTGTCCGCCGTAAGAGAGCGCGCCCGCCGCGGCCTGTTCGATTCCGGCCATGCCGAGATAACGGATCAGGGCCGCGGTCTCGGTCTCGATGACGTCGATCGCGCGCGCGTCCGTCCACGGGTCGAAGCGCTGCGGGTGGCGCGCCTGCACGGCAAGGCGGATGTTCTCCTCGACGCTCAGCGCCGGAAACAGGTTGGTGATCTGGAACGAGCGGCCGATCCCGGCCCGGGTGATCGCCTCGGGCGAGAGCCCGGCGATGGATTGCCCCCGCAGCAGGACGTCACCGTCGTCGGGGGTGTACAGGCCCGAGATCAGGTTGAAGGCCGTGGTCTTGCCGGCGCCGTTCGGACCGATCAGGGCATGCAGGCTGCGGTCGCGCACGGTGATGTCGACACCCTCGACGGCTTTGAGGGCGCCGAAGCTCTTGGCGATGCCGCGGGCCGCCAGGATGACGCCGTCCACATGGTCCTCAGGTTTGAGGAACGGCGGCAGCGGCGCGTCCGTGACGGTGCGTCCGGCCATGGCCGCCTCCTCCGTGACCTTGGGCCGGAACGGCGCGATGATGCGCTGGGCCACGCCCACCAGCCCCGTCGGCGAAAACATGATGAAGCCGACGAACAGGAGGCCGAAATAGAACAGCCAGTGCGGCGTCCAGATCGACAGGAATTCGCGGAACAGGATGTAGAACAGGGCACCCAGCGCCGGCCCGAGAAAGCTGCGCATCCCACCGATCACCACCATGGCAAGGAGCTCGCCCGAGAAGGCGACGGCGAGCGGTTCGGCCGAGGCGAAGCGGTGGTTGAACACCGACAGGATGCCGGCGAGGCCGACGACCGTGGCGGAGACGGTGAAGCCAAGGAGCTTGTAGCGGTTGGTGGCATAGCCGATGAAGCGGGCGCGCTGCTCGTTCTCGCGGATGGCCACGAGCACGCTGCCCACCGGCGAGCGGTGAAAGCGCAGCAGCAGAAGACAGACCACGAAGCCCACGGCCGCGACAACCGCGTAATAGGTCCAGTCGGAATTCAGGTCGAGCCCGAACGCATAGCCGCGCACCACGCCGCCGAGGCCACTTTCCCCGCCCGTGAGCGCCGTCCAGCGGAAGGCGATGGCGAAGAGCATCGCGGTCAGCGCGAGCGTCAGCAGCGAGAAATAGACGCCTCGCCGGCGCAGGATGAGCGCGCCGAGAAGCGTGGAGGTCACGGCGATGAAGACGATGCCGAAGAGGGCGGGGAGGATGACGCTCCCGGGAAACCAGTGAAGCTGGCTCAGCGCCGCCGCATAGGCGCCGAGGCCGAACCAGGCGCCGTGCCCGAAGGACACGAGGCCGGTATGGCCGACCAGGACGTTGAGGCCCATGCACGCTATCGCGAAGACGACGACGTCGATCGACGAGCGCAGCGGCAGGCCGACGCGGTCGAGCGCGAAGGGCAGCAGCACGAGCGCGGCGGCGGCAACGAGGAGAGGCCAGTAATCCTTGCGCATCACCCCTACTCGAATCTCTGGATGCGTTCGCCGAACAGCCCGCGCGGGCGCAGGAGCAGCACAAGCGCCATCAGCAGGTACATCGAGGCTTCGCCGGCCGGCGGAATGAAATAGATGGTGACGCCGCGCACCACGCCGACGAGGGCGGCCGCCGCGATCACGCCCCAGAAGGAGCCCAGGCCGCCGATGACGACCACCACGAAGGCCGCGGTAAGAATCTCGGCCCCCATGGCCGGATGCACGCCGGAGATCGGGGCAAGCAGGACGCCGGCGAGGCCCGCGAGGCCGACCCCGAGGGCGGCAATCGCCGTCATGTAGGGCTGGAGCGAAATCCCGAGCGCGCCCACCATGTCCGGGTTCTGCACGCCCGCGCGCACCACGCGGCCGAAGGCGGTGCGATAGACCAGGAACCATGTCGCGGCGACCGCGGCGAGCGCCACGACAAAGATGATCAGGCGATAGCGGGGGTAGAGGAAGTCGCCGATGAAGACCTGTCCCCGGAGCTCGGACGGAATCGAGAACGGCAGGGGAGTCGCCCCGAAGATCATCCTGAGGCTCTGCTCGATGACCATGGCAAGGCCGAAGGTCAAAAGCAGGCTGAGGATCGGGTCCGAACGATAGAACCGGCGGAAGAACAGGCGCTCGAGGACGACGCCGAGAAGGCCGACGAGCGCGGGCGAGGCGACGAACGCGCCACCGAAGCCGATCCACGGCGCCAGCATCACCGCCAGATAGGCGCCGATCGCATAGAACCCGCCATGCGCCAGGTTCACGATCCCGCCAAGCGAGAAGATCAGCGACAGACCGAGTGCGATCAACAGGTAGTAGGCGCCGACCAGAAGGCCGTTCAGCACCTGTTCGAGAAGGAAGATGAACGCCAAGCGCGAATCCCTTTACGACCTTCGGTGATCACGTCGCGGCCGGGCACCGCACGTGACGCGACGTGGAGCGGCGCCGACGGGCCGGGGCGGCGCGCGACCGCGCCGGCCCGCCGGTGTCTGTGACCCGTCACGCCGTCATCTTGCAGGTGCCGTCCTTCGCCGGCGCCAGGATCTCGAGGTCCTCGTTCGGCGCGGGCACGGAGCCGAGCGGGTCGTAGATGTCCCACTGGTCCCGCATCTTATCCGCGTCTTTTGCCCGCACCGCGTACATCTCCTGGACCATCTGGTTGTCGTAGGGGCGGAAGTAGCCCTCCCGGCTCTTGAGCACGTCGAACTTCGCTCCCTTGCGCAGATGCTCGGCGAGCTTCTGCGGGTCGGCGGACTTCAACTCGGTGAAGGACTGCGCGACGATCTTGAGCGAGTTGTAATCGCCCCAGGCCTGGTTCTCGGGCGGCTTGCCGTACTTCTTGGTGAAATCCGCGACGAACTTCTTTGACGAGGGCGTGTCGACCATGTGATGCCAGATCAGGGGCCAGATGCCCGAGAAATTGCCTTTACCCGCGCCCCACGCCACGGCCGTATCGAAGCCGAAGCCGGCAATCGGAAACTGCAGGCCGTACTCGGCGTATTGCTTGATGAAGTTCGTGATCTGGTTGCCGGCAAGGTTGGACGCGACGACGTCGGGCCGCGCCTGCCGGATCTTGAGAAGGTAGGGGCTGAAGTCGGTGGCGTCGGTGGGGACGAGCTCCTCGCCGACGAACTGCCCGCCGTTCTCAGTCACGAACTTCTTGGCGACTCTGAAGAGGTCGTGGCCGAACGCGTAGTCGGCCGTCAGGGAGTACCATTTCTTCCCCTCGACCATCTTCTCGCCCTTCAGATACGTGCCGACGGCCGTGACCATCATCGAGTTCGCTGCCTCGATGTGGAACATGAAGGGATTGCAGCTCGCGCCGCGCAGCGCATCGGAATTGGCGCCGGTGTTGATGAACACGGTCTTGGTCCGGTTTGCGACCTGGCCGATCGCGAGCGCGGAGGCGGAGGAGATCTCGCCGATGATCATCGCGACCTTGTCGCGCTCGATCAGGCGCTCGGCCTTGGCCGAGGCGGTTTGCGGATTGACAGAGTCTTCCATCACGAGCTCGATCGGGCGCCCCAGAACGCCGCCGGCGGCATTGATCTCTTCGGCCGCGAGCTTTATGCCCATCTGGGCGAATTCGCCGAGCGGACCGAGAAAGCCGGTGATCGGCGTGAGATGGCCGATCCGTATGGCGTCCGACTGCGCCTTCACGATCGCCGGCATGCCGATGATCGCTGTTGCGCCTGCCGCCCCCTTCAGGAGCGTGCGACGAGTCAATTTGCGAGAATGCGCCATTGTCGTTTCCTTCCTCCTGATCATCGTTGTCGTGGTCGCTTGCCGCGATCTGTGATCACAGTTAGGCTGTCCGAAAATGAGCAACTTGTCCAGTCCCCGGTCGATTGAAACCGCCATGGCGATCGCCAAGATCGGCCGGTTGGAGCGCGTCACGCTTGGCGAACGCGTCCATGCCGAGCTGCGCGATCTTCTCATAGGCGGGGAGCTCGCCCCCGGCCAGAAGATGTCGCTCCGCAGCGTCGCCGAGACGCTCGGCGTGTCGATCATGCCGGTGCGCGAGGCGGTGGCGCGGCTCGTCGCCGATCAGTCCCTGGAGGTTCTGCCCAACCGCGCCGTGCGCGTGCCGCTGATGACTCGGACGCGCTTCCGCGAGCTGACGACCGTGAGGCTCGCGGTCGAGGGCTTCGCAGCCGAGGCGGCGGCGCGCAACCGCTCGGCATCGGATCTCGCGGCCATGCGGCGCTTCGAAGAAGCGTTCCTGGCCGAGGCGCACAGCCCCCGTCCGCGGCTGGCGCGCGCCGTGCGCGCCAACAAGGAATTGCATTTCGCGGTCTATCGTGCGACGGGCCTGCCGACCCTGGTGGGCATCATCGAGGGGCTGTGGCTGAAGATCGGGCCGGTGCTGAATCTCGACCTCAAGGCCTCGCCCGCGCGGCTGCGCACCGGCGGTGCGGCCGAGCATCACCGTCGGCTCGTGGCCGCCATCGAGGCCGGCGACGCGGCCGCCGCGCGCGATGCCCTGGTCGGCGACATCAAGGGGGCGGCCGCCTTCATCGAAAGCACCGGGCGCTTGCTGGAGTAGCCGTGCCCGACGTCTCTGATGCTCTCGTCCGGGGGGGGCTGCGGGCACGACCGGCATCGACTCTGACCAGACTGAATTCCAGGAACAAAGGTGACCACCATGGACCTCGATATCGCGGGATTGCGCGTGCTTGTGACGGCCGGGGCAGCCGGCATCGGGCTCGAGATCGCGCGCACGTTCATACGGGAAGGGGCGCGCGTGCACGTTTGCGACGTCGATCGCACCGCGCTGCAGGCACTGGCCGGGACCGACCCGCGACTTTCCGCTTCGTATGGCGACGTGGCCGACCGGACCGATGTCGCACGGATCTTCGACGAGGCGCTGGCCGCACTCGGCGGCCTTGACGTGCTCGTGAACAACGCCGGCATCGCCGGGCCGACCGGCCGGGTCGAGGAGATCAACCCGGAGGACTGGGATCGCTGTCTCGACGTGTGCATTACCGGACAGTTCAACTGCACCCGCCTTGCCGTGCCTCATCTGCGGCGGAGCCGGAATGCATCGATCGTGAATCTCTCGTCCGCGGCGGGCCGGTTCGGCTTCCCGCTGCGGACGCCCTACGCGGCGGCCAAATGGGCCGTGATCGGCTTCACCAAATCGCTCTCGCGGGAGCTGGGTGCGGACGGCATTCGCGTGAACGCGATCCTGCCGGGCGTCGTTGCGGGTGACCGCCAGCGCCGCGTGCTCGAGGCCAAGGCTCAGCAGCTCGGTGTCACCTACCAGGAGATGGAGCGCGCCGCCTTGGCCAACGCCTCGCTGAAGGAGTACGTGACGGCGCAGCAGATCGCCGACCAGATCGTCTTCCTGTGTTCGCCGCGCGGGCGGACGATCTCGGGGCAGGCGATCGCCATCGACGGCGATCTCCAGATGCTCGCTTGAAGCGGCATCTGGAACGTACCGCTTGACAATGATCAGGACGTCGCGACGGCGCCGCCGCGGCGCATTTCATCGATGCTCCAGGCACCGCCCCCTGCGAAAACGAAATACAGGAAGACAAAGCAATAGAGGATCGCGGCGTCGCCTTCGTTCAGGACGGGAAAGAAGCTTTGCGGCGCATGTGCCATGAAGTAGGCGACTGCCATGTTGCCTGACAGGATGAAGGCGACGGGCCGCGTAAAGAGGCCGAGCGCAAGCAGCGCACCGCCGACCAGCTCGATCATGCCCTGAAGGCCGAACAGCGAAATCAGCGCTGGCGGATCGGGGTGCAGCGGAAAGCCGAACAGCTTCTGCGTGCCGTGCTCGAGGAAAAGGAGCGCCGCCATGATGCGCAGGATGCTTAACATCTGCGGTGCCCAAGCCGTGAGCCGATCGAAGATCATTGCGTTGCCTCCGCTTCTGGCATCCGATCACTCCGCTTTCATGAGTCTCGTGGGCGGACCTCAACGGCAATCCGAACAGGTCGAAGGCCGTGGCGGTTTGCGCGAGCACCCATGATGCATGTTGCGCCGCCGTTGGCCAAGCCGGCAGCAAGGCGCGGGCGGACGAGCGCGGGGCAGGCGATCTCCGGATGCGCGCCCGAGCATTCTGAGCGGAGCAGATACGCAGGCATCGAATAGCAACTCCGGACATTCCGCCTTAAATTCGGGTCGTTTGTCATCCCGGCAACGTCACGCCATCGTTCCCCGTCAAGAGCAACGCGAGGAGAATCCATGGCTGGTCGCGACGCGACGACCGATTGGGCGCTCATGAAGTTCGGCATCGGCCAGGCCGTGCCCCGGACCGAGGACCCGCGGCTGCTGCGGGGCGAGGGGCGCTATACCGACGACGTGAATCTGCCGGGACAGGCCTATGCCGCCATCGTCCGCAGTCCCTACGCACATGGCATCTTGCGCGGCATCGATTTGTCGGCCGCACGCGAGATGCCGGGCGTGCTGGGCGTCTACAGCGGCGCCGATCTCGATACGGCCGGCTTCGGCCTGCTGAAATGCGCCATTCCGTTCTCCAATCGCGACGGCTCGCCGATGCGCAAACCCGAACGTCGCGCGCTCGCCACCGGCCGCGTTCGCTTCGTCGGCGATCCCGTCGCGTTCGTCGTCGCCGAGACGCCGGCGCAGGCCAGAGACGCGGCGGAGGCGGTAACGATCGACGTCGAGCCGCTGCCTGCGGTGACGCGCGCGTTCGAGGCCGCGCAGGACGGCGCACCGCAATTGTTCGACGATGTTCCGAACAATATCGCGCTCGACTATCACTACGGGGACTCCGAGAAGGTCGCGGCGGCGTTCGCCCGCGCCGCGCATGTCACGCGCCTGGCGCTGATCAACAATCGTGTGGTCGTGAACGCGATGGAGCCGCGCGCCGCAATCGGCGTTTACGACCCGGTCGCGGAGCACTGGACGCTGCACGTGGGTTCGCAGGGCGTCATGGGCCTGCGCAATCAGCTTGCCGAAGACATCTTGGGCGTGCCGCCGGAAAAGGTGCGGATCCTGACCGGCAATGTCGGCGGGTCCTTTGGCATGAAGGCGGCGGTCTATCCAGAATATGTTTGCCTCCTCCACGCGGCCCGCGTGCTCGGCCGACCGGTGAAATGGACCGATGAGCGCTCCGGCAGCTTCCTGTCGGATCAGCACGGCCGCGACCACGAAGTGACCGCCGAGCTTGCGCTCGATGCAGAGGGCAATTTCCTCGCCCTTCGCCTGACGAGCTACGCCAACCTGGGCGCCTATCTTGCTTCGGTGGGACCGTTGCCGGCGACGTTGAATGCAGTGAAGAACATCGTCGGCGTCTACCGCACGCCGCTCGTCGAGGTTTCGACGAAATGCGTGTTCACCAACACGACGCCGGTAAGCGCGTATCGAGGTGCCGGCCGGCCCGAGGGCAACTACTACATGGAGCGACTGATCGACACGGCGGCCGCGGAGATGGGCATCGACCGTGTCGAGTTGCGCCGGCGCAACCATATCCGGCCGGAGCAAATTCCCTATGCCGCGGCGTCTGGAATGACCTATGACAGCGGTGATTTTCCCGCCATCCTCGACCGTGCCCTGAAGCTGGCCGACTGGAACGGTTTCGATGCCCGCAAGGCGGAGAGCCGACGGCGCGGCCGGTTGCGTGGGCGCGGCATCGGTCAGTTTCTCGAGGTGACCGCGGCCGCCAACAAGGAGATGGGCGGGGTTCGGTTCGAGGCGGACGGTACCGTCACGATCCTCACCGGTACGCTCGACTACGGGCAGGGTCACGCGACCCCGTTCGCCCAGGTATTGAGCACGAAGCTGGGCATTCCGTTCGAACGCATCCGCCTGCTGCAGGGCGACAGCGACCAGCTGATCGCCGGCGGCGGCACGGGCGGGTCGCGCTCCGCGATGAACAGCGGTGCGGCCATCGTCGCGGCGGCCGAAAAGGTGATCGAACGCGGCAGGCTGATCGCATCGTTCGTTCTTGAGGCGGCGGCCGTCGACATCGAGTTCGCCCAGGGTCGCTTCACCATCGCCGGCACCGACCGGTCCATCGGAATCATGGAACTCGCGGAGCGCCTGCGAGCGGGACTGCGACTACCTGACGACGTGCCGGCGTCGCTGGACGTGAATCTCGTGCACGACGGCGTTGCGTCGGCGTTTCCGAACGGCTGTCACGTCGCGGAGGTCGAGGTCGATCCCGAGACTGGCGTCGTCGAGGTGGTGGCTTACACGTCGGTCAACGACTTCGGGACGCAGCTCAACCCGATGCTGGTTGAAGGGCAGGTCCATGGCGGTATCGTGCAGGGCATCGGCCAGGCGCTGATGGAGGCAGCCGTCTACGACGAGGACGGCCAGCTTCTGACCGGCTCGTACATGGACTACGCGCTGCCGCGCGCGAACGACGTGCCGAGCTTTGCGGTGGCGAGCCATCCCGTTCCGGCCGCGACGAACCCGCTTGGCGTCAAGGGCTGCGGCGAGGCGGGCTGCGCGGGCGCACTGCCGGCGGTGATGAACGCGCTCGTCGACGCGCTATCCGAGTTCGGCATCCGACACATCGACATGCCGGCGACGCCGCATCGCGTGTGGCAGGCGATCCGGAACGCGCAGCGCAACGGCCCGACGGCTTAGCGAGGGCCGATCGCGGCTCGGGCATGTGGCCGTGGCCCGGAACGCGTATCCCAAGGGGATCTTGCGTCGGGATCTGCCGTATTTCACGCTGTTGACTCGGAGATCCCCGTGAACCCGAGCTGATGACGCTCCCGACCATCGCCCCTGCGCACCAGAGCCAGCTCGAGGCTTACAAGGCCGGCCTGGTTCAGGGCAGCATGATCGATGTGGCTGCCACGGGCGGCGTCGTCACGTATTCGTTCCTGAATACCCACAGCGAATGGACCGTGGACGGTTCGCCCGTCAAGTCGTGGACTGAGGCCGAAAAGGTTGCGGTTGCCGACGCGCTTCGGCAATGGGGGGCGGTCACGAACCTGACATTCATGCCAGCCGCGGACGATGATACGGCCGCGACCTTGACGTTCGAATGGTTCGCCGATCCCATCGGCGAGTTCATCGCCGTTGGCGGATACCCGGACATGGCGTTCGTTGGTTACCCGAACCTGGCGAGCGCGGTTGCGCTGAACGCGCACTATCTCCGTGCTGAGAATATCGCGCCGGGCGAGTTGGGTTTCATGGTGGTCCTGCATGAGATCGGGCATGCGCTCGGCCTGAAGCACACCAGCGATGACGGCGGCTTGGGTAAGCCAACGTTCGCAGATCTCGGCCTTACCGCTTACGACAGCGCCGAGTACACGCTGATGTCTTACGAGCTACCTGCGGTCGATGGCTGGACGGCTGCAACGCCGTCGATGCTCGACATCGTCGCGATCCAGTCGCTCTACGGTGCGCGACCGAACGGGCCAGGCGATGATACCTACAGGATCGAAGATACAGCGACGTTCCGGACCATCTGGGACAGCGGCGGTACGGATACGCTCGATTTCTCTGCACAGCTCGGCACTGCTCGGGGGCTGGCGATTGAATTGGGCGAGGGGCAGATTTCGGTGGCACTGCCGCCTCCGAATACCCCATTGTCTTCGAGCCCGGTCGTCGGCATCGCCTTCGGCGCGCAGATCGAGAACGCGATCGGCACACCATACCGTGACACGCTCCACGGAACCGACGACGATAACCGGCTGGATGGCGGAGCCGCGGGCGACACGCTCACCGGCGGCGCGGGCGATGACGTCCTTACCGGCGGGGCTGGCGCTGACCGCTTCGTGTTTGCACCTGGCGATGGCTTCGATGTCATCACGGATTTCGCGCCTGCCGCTGGCGACCTCATCGAGCTGCGCGGCTACGGGCTCTCCAGTTTCGAAGCGCTGTCCATCAATATCTCACAGGTCGATGACGGCGTAGCTCTCGACTTTGGCGCATCCAACCAGATCATGCTTGCCGGCGTCGCAGCTGCCGACCTCGACGCCGATGACTTCGCTTTCGGCTGAAGGGCTGCGCCTCATGTTGGGCGTGTCCTGAATGCCAGGCGGCTTGCGGCGGGCGTGCAGGCTGGCGCGTCTGGCTGTTCGTTCACCTTGCTGCTGATGCGCCTGGACCTGCCCCGGGCGCGTGGAACGCCAGCCGATCGTTGCCGTTATTAGGGCGCAACGAAGGCAGGTTGGATGCGTCGCGGATTTCGCACTTTTGTTGTGTTCTCGGCTGTCGTGATGCCGGGCGCCTGCGGAACGGTGACCGGCGCGGCTGTTGGCGCGGCGGGCGGTGCCGCTGTCGGCAGTCCGGTTGGCGCCGCCGTCGGCGGATTGGGCGGCGCCGTCGTCGGTGACGCCATCGACTGAGATTCCGGCAGGTTCGCGCCCGCACGATGGCGAATTCCTCGCGATCCTGCCGATCGGCGTGTCGGCCGGGTCGCGCTTTCGGGAACCGGGATCTGCGTCCGCAGCGTTCCGTTGCCGGAACAATGTTCGTCGTCCTTTTCGGATCGAGGAGACTTCCGATGCGTCGCATATGGGACTGGTCGCAAATGATGGGACGCACACGCTTGCCTGCTCTTGCGATGATGGCATCGGCCGGGCTGGCCGTTGCGATCGGCGCGACGGCATTCGGACAGCAGCAGCCGCAATCGCAGATTCAGACGCGCGGCGCGATGCGCGACGTTCCGGCGAGTTTCGCCGATCTTGCCGAGGCAAAGCTTCCGGCCGTCGTGAATGTCTCGACGAAGCAGCAAGTGCCGGCGGAACGCGTTCCCGGTCTGCCGCAGCTTCCGCCGGGATCACCGCTCGAAGAGTTCTTCCGCGACTTCTTTGGCGGCCTTCCCGAGAGCCGGCCGCGGCAGCTTACCGCGCTCGGCTCCGGGTTCATCATTGCCGCCGACGGCTATATCGTCACCAACAATCACGTCATCGAGAATGCGACCGAGATCACCGTCCTGCTGCAGGATGATACCGAGCTGCCGGCACGTCTCGTCGGACGCGATCCCCCGACCGACATGGCGCTGCTGAAGGTCGAGGCGGAGAAACCGTTACCGTTCGTCGAATGGGGCGATTCGACGGCATTGCGCGTCGGCGACTGGGTCCTGGCGATCGGCAACCCGTTTGGCCTGGGCGGCACCGTGACGGCCGGCATCATTTCGGCGCGCGCGCGCGACATCAAGGCCGGCCCCTACGACGACTTTCTGCAGACCGACGCGTCGATAAACCGGGGTAACTCGGGCGGACCGCTCTTCGCGATGGATGGGCGCGTCGTCGGCGTGAACACCGCGATCTTCTCGCCAACCGGGGGCAATATCGGGATCGGATTCGCCGTGCCGTCGGCGATCGCCGCGAACGTCGTGCAACAATTGCGCGAGAACGGGACGGTTCGGCGCGGCTGGCTCGGCGTGCGACTGCAACCGATCACGCCGGAAATCGCCCAGGCGCTGAACCTGCAGGATCGCAAAGGAGCGCTGGTCGCCGACGTCACGGGCGGCAGCCCGGCCGCCAAGGCTGAGCTCGAACCCGGCGACGTGATCGTCGAGTTCAACGGCAAGCCGATCGCTGACGGGCGCGACTTAGCGCGGACGATCGGCCAGATGGCGCCGGGGACGCGCGCCGACCTGACCGTGCTCCGGAACGGGCAGCGGGTGACCCGCACGGTCGAGCTCGGGCGCCTGCGGGATGCGGAGGTCCAGGCTCAGGCGGGTGGTGGCGATCAGCAGGCCAGCCCGACGGGCGGGCAACTCGGCTTGCAGCTGTCGCCGCTGACGCCGGCGTTGCGTGAGCGCTTCGGCATACCCAAAGAAACGGAGGGTGTCATCGTCACGGCTGTTGCGCCGGGCAGCGTCGCGGCGGAGCACGGCATTTCGGCCGGCGACGTAATCCTTCGAATCGGTCAGCAGAAGGTCGATACTCCGCAGGAGGTAATTGCCCAGGTGGAGGAGGCGCGTAAGCAGAACCAGCAGACCGTTCTTATGCTCGTCCAGCGGCAGAATGCATCGCTTTTCGTCCCATTGCCGGTGGATCGGGCCCGCGGATGACCCCGCGGATGACGGGGCCGGCCAAAAGCCGCCCCGCATTTGACCCAGATTCTCCACAGGGGCGGGAACCGCCGGCGGTTATCTGCGTTTAATCAGTGTAGATTTGAGACGCATCTCTCTTGGTCCGCGTCTGACGGACCAGACAGGCCCAAGGGCTCTTGACGACTCCCCCCCAGTCGTTAACCCCTTGGGCCGATTTTTTGGGGCGAACGGCAAGCGGGTCAGTAGCCGATACAGAGGGTCGCGAGCGCCAAGATGGTCGCGGCGCCAAGGCTTTGCACGCCCTCGAAGATCTTGCTGACGGCATAGTCGGGGGAATCCATCCAGTCCGCCAACACCGAGATTGCTCCTTCGGTGAAGGCGACCGCGAACCCGAGATACGTGACCATCTCGAAGGCGAAGCCCGGCGAGTATGGCAGGGCATAGCTGATGCCGATCGCTGCCCCAAGACAGATCAACGTCTTCTTCGCCGCCTCGAGGCAGTGGTTCAAGGCAGACCCGTTCGCGCGCGCTGTAACCATGGATCGGACAGCTCCGTTCTCTTGGCGCGATGCACCAAGTGCATTGGGTAAAGATCTGAGAAGGTTAGGGAAAGTATGGTTAATTAATCGTTAATCTTAACTGTGGCGCCGGGTGCCGTCGGCGCGCTCGCGCGGCCGAACGCCGGTGCCACTGCCCGATACGCAGCCCGTCACGGTGCGGGCGCGGGTGGCGTGACGAGGAAGGGGTTTGAGCCGGGATTGCGGTTGTAGGTGACGGGCGAACCGAAAGTGACGGTGTTGGCCGGAGGCGTGGGAGGCTGAAGCGGAGTCCCTGCCGTCCGCTGGTTGTGTTCGGCCGTGACGACCTTATCGATCGAGCCGAGCCCGATGTTCGTACTGCCATAGGCCACCGGCCGGTCCGCCGCATCGAGGGCGAGGACCTCGATGTGATAGTTGAAGCCCTGAAACTGTCCCGGACATGGCGGGTCGTAGTTCTCGGCAGCAGCCTCGGGAATGCCGTCCGGTCGCGCCGGAAAAGTCGCTTCCCACGGCGTTTGGAACAGCACGCTCGTGTTGCTCATCCGCACCTTGTATCGCGCCGTCGATTCCGGCGCGTTACCGATCCGGATCGCGGGCGACACGCCGAGCCCGCACATGTTTGCCGATCCGATATACGTGCTGACCGTCAGCGACGGCAGCTCAGGAAATGGCCGTGGCGCCGGGGCGCACGCGGCCAGCAACAGCGCGACGCCGGCCGCCACCGCGACGCGAAAGGCACGGTCCGGCATCAATCGAATCGCATTCACATTCTGCATGGGGGTGTTCTACCCTGCCGGGCCTGCTCATGAACAGGGGGCCGGAAAGGAAGACGGCACCAGGGGGTTCTTGCACGATGGCCGAGACGGCGGACTGCGTGGTAATCGGTGCCGGGGTAGTCGGCCTGGCGATCGCGCGTGCGCTTGCGCTGGCGGGGCGCGAGGTCATCATCGTCGAGGCAGCATCGGCGATCGGCACCGAGATCAGTTCGCGCAACAGCGAGGTGATCCACGCCGGGATCTACTACACGCCCGGGAGCCTCAAGGCGAAACTGTGCATCGCCGGCCGAAACCTCCTCTATGCCTACTGCGAGTCGCGCGGCATCGCGCATCGCCGATGCGGCAAGCTCATCGTCGCGACGGGCGAGGCGCAGATCGCGACGCTCGAGAAGATTCGCGCCAACGCTGCGGCGGCCGGAATGACCGATCTTCATCCCGTCGATGCCGACACCGCGCGCCGCATGGAGCCCGAACTCCGGTGCGTCGCGGCGTTGCATTCGCCGACGACCGGCATCGTCGACAGCCACGGCCTGATGTTGGCCTTTCTCGCGGACGCGGAGGCCCACGATGCGGTGATCGCGTTCAACAGCCCGGTGGTGGGCGGACGCGTCCGCGACGACGGCATCGAGCTCGATGTCGGCGGCGCCGAGCCGATGCGGCTTCGTTGCCGAAGCGTGGTAAACGCGGCGGGTCTGCACGCGCAGTCGGTCGCGCGGCGGATCGAGGGTATCCCGCCGGAGTCGATCCCGGGCTCCTTTCTGGCGAAAGGCAACTACTTCGCCCTGGCCGGAAAAGCGCCGTTCTCGCGGCTCGTTTATCCCGTGCCGGAACCGGGCGGGCTTGGGGTCCATATCACGCTCGATCTCGCCGGTCAGGCGCGCTTCGGACCCGATGTCGAATGGATCGACGAGATCGATTATTCCGTGGACCCGCGGCGGGCCGACAAGTTCTATGCGGAAATCCGGCGCTATTGGCCCAATCTCCAGGACGGCAGCCTACACCCCGCGTATGCCGGGATCCGGCCGAAGGTCGTCCCGGCCGGATCTCCGGCGGCCGACTTCATGATCGAGGGGCCGGCTGCGCATGGAATACCGGGTCTGGTAAACCTGTTCGGGATCGAGTCTCCGGGTCTCACGTCGTCGCTGGCGATTGCCGAGTACGTCGCCAAACTGCTGAAGTCTTGGTAGCCGGTACCGGGCATCGAGATCCGGCGGGAACCCATGCCGTGCGAGAAGCCGAGCGCTCTCTTGCACGGCGGCCGTGAAAGGGGCCGAATCCGCTCAGAAAACGCACGACCGGGACCGGCGGGGTGTGCTATGCGAATCGCCCACGCGCGGCGCCCGGCATACGACCGCGTGCGAGCGACAAAGAGAACGGAGTCATGCAGTTGGAAATGCCCCGCAACGCGTTCAAGCGCGCGTTGGCCGAAGGACGTCCGCAGATCGGTCTGTGGAGCAGTCTATGCAGCAACATCGTCGCCGAGATCATCGGCGGATGCGGCTTCGACTGGATTCTGATCGATACCGAGCATTCCCCCAACGAACTGCCCAACGTCATGTCCCAGCTTCAGGCCATGGCGACGGGCACGGCGACGCCGGTCGTGCGTCCGGCGTGGAATGACGCGGTGCTCATCAAGCGCCTTCTCGATATCGGCGCGACGTCGCTGCTCGTCCCGTTCGTTCAGAACGCCGAGGAGGCGAGGGCGGCGGTCGCGGCGACGCGATATCCGCCGGCCGGCATTCGCGGCGTGGCCACCAGCACACGCGCGTCGCGCTTCCAGCGGATCAAGGACTATCTGCATCGCGCAAACGACGAGATCTGCGTCCTGGTTCAGGTCGAGACGCGGGCGGGCCTCGACAACATCGACGAGATCGCCGCCGTCGAGGGCGTGGACGGCGTGTTCATCGGACCGTCGGATCTGGCTGCTGCGCTCGGACATCTCGGTAACCCGGGGCACCCGGACGTGCAGGCCGCGATTAGCGACGGGCTGAAACGGCTGAGGGCGAAAGGCAAGGCAGCCGGCATCCTGACCTCCAACGAGGCGGATGCGAAGCGCTATCTCGCGGACGGCTTTACGTTCGTCGCGGTCGGATCCGACGCCGGGCTCATCGTCAGGGGCGCGGAAGCGCTGGTGCAGAAGTTCAAGTCAGCTTAGTCAAATCGGGGAGTACGAAGGAGATGAAACCGGATCTGATTTCGGTCGCGCCGCTCCTGCCGAAGCAGATGGCGGAACTCGAGCAGGACTTCACGATTCACAAGTTGCCGCCGGTGCCTGAACGGCCGGCCTTTCTCGCGAAGCTTGCCGATCGCGTGCGATTCCTGCAGACGACCGGCTTTTACGGGGCCGACGCCGCGCTGATCAACGCGCTGCCGAAGCTGGAGATCATCGCGTGCATGGGGGTCGGCGTTGATGCGGTCGATCTGGCGCTCGCGAAGCAGCGCGGCATCGCGGTAACCAACACGCCTGATGTCCTCAACGACGACGTCGCCGACCTCGCCATCGCCATGATGCTCAACGTGGCGCGGCGGCTCGCGCTCAGCGATCGCTGGGTCCGCGAGGGCCGTTGGCTCAAAGGCAATCAGCCGCTTGCGACCAAGGTTACCGGGAAGAAGCTGGGCATCCTGGGGTTGGGCCGCATCGGCAAGGCGATCGCCAAGCGGGCTGCCGCGTTCGACATGGACATTTCCTATCACGGCCGCACCCAGCAAACGGGCGTTCCCTATCGCTTCTACCCGGACCTGGTCGACATGTCGCGCGATGTCGATTTCCTCGTCGTCATCTGCCCGGGCGGCGAGGCGACGCGCAATCTCGTCAATGCCCGGGTGCTCGAGGCGCTCGGCCCGACGGGTATACTGATCAACGTTGCGCGTGGGTCGGTCGTCGACGAGCCGGCGCTCATCGAGGCGCTCAAGTCGGGTAAACTGGGGGGTGCCGGCTTGGACGTCTTCGCCGACGAGCCGCGCGTGCCCGAGGCACTTTTTGCGATGGACAACGTCGTGCTCGCCCCCCATGTCGGGAGCGCCACGACGGAGACGCGCAACGCGATGTGCGATCTCGTCGTCGCCAATCTGCGCGCGCATCTGCGCGGCGAGAAGCTCGTCACGCCATATTTTTAGCGCGTCGGGGACGAGGCGGCCGTCGCGCGACCCGATCAGTCGATCGCGATCGGCCGCCAGTCGTTCGCCAGTCGCAGCGGCGCGCCCGTGCGCGCCTGCAGGTCGTCGAATGAGAGGCCCGGCGCCATTTCGCGCACGAACAGGCCATCCGGCGTCACATCGATGACGGCAAGGCTCGTGTAGATACGCTTGACGACCCCGCGCGCCGTCAGCGGATAGGTGCAGTGCTCGACGATGCGCGGACGGCCATCCTTGGTCGTGTGGTCCATCAGGACCCAGACCGCCTTGGCGCCGGCCGCGAGATCCATCGCGCCCCCGACACCGGGCGGCGTCTTGTCGTCGAGCGTCGCCCAGTTCGCGAGGTCGCCCGCACGCGACACCTCGAACGCGCCCAGCAGGGCAAGATCGAGGTGTCCGCCGCGCATCATCACGAACGCGTCGGTGTGGTGAAAAATCGAAGCACCCGGCAGCAGCGTGACGTACTGCTTGGACGCATTGATCAGATCGGGATCCTCGGTGCCCGGCGCCGGCGCCGGTCCCATGCCGAGGATGCCGTTCTCGCTGTGATAGATGACCTCCCGGTCCTTCGGCACGAAGTTGGCGACCAGGGTGGGAAGACCGATCCCGAGATTGACGTACGCCCCGTCGGGAATGTCCTGCGCCGCCCGGCGCGCAATCTGGGTGCGGGAAAGAGCGGTGGTCATGGTTGTCCGGCAGCAGCGGGATTGGGAACATGCACGACGCGGTCGACGAAGATGCCGGGCGTCACGATGGTCTCGGGGTCGAGCGCGCCGAGCTCGACGATCTCCCGGGCCTGGACGATGGTGAGATCCGCAGCCATGGCCATCGTCGGGGCGAAGTTGCGCGCGGCCCCACGATACACGAGGTTGCCCCAGCGATCGGCGCGCTCGGCCTTGATCAGGGCGACGTCGCCTTTCAGGGGCGTCTCGAACACATACTCGCGGCCGTTGATCTTCCGCACTTCCTTCCCCTTGGCCAGGTCCGTCCCCACGCCGGTCGGCGTGTAAAAGCCGCCCAGGCCCGCCCCGGCGGCCCGCATGCGTTCCGACAGCGTTCCCTGGGGGACGAGCTCAAGTTCGATCTTGCCTGCGGCGTAGAGTTCTTCGAACACCACCGATCCGCTGGTCTTGGGATAGGAGCAGATCAGCTTGCGGACGCGTCCGGTGGCGAGCAGCGCGGCCAGATCCGTCCGCCCGCTGCCGGCATTGTTCGACACGACCGTCAGATCGCGCGCGCCCTGATCGATCAGTGCATGGATGAGTTCGACCGGTATACCGGAGCTTCCGAAACCGGCGATGAGGACGACGGCGCCGTCCTTGATGCCGGCGACCGCGTCGGCCAGTGTTTTGACTCGCTTGTCAAGCATGGCGGCGCGAGAATAGCGGTAGCGTGGCGGCGGGTCTATGGGGGTGTCGCGGGTGCGCTGCGCATGACGAGGCGCGGGACGAATCGGGGAGTTCGGGATATGGCCATCGCTGCGATCGACCACTGTACGATCCTGACCAAGGATCTCGATGCGACACGGCACTTCTATTGCAACGTGCTCGGCCTGACCGAGGGATGGCGCCCGCCATTTTCCTTTCCGGGGATCTGGCTCTATGCGGGCGGACATCCCGTCGTCCATGTCGTCGCCGGTCGCGAGTTTCAGGCTGGCGGGACGGGAGCCGTGGACCATCTCGCGTTTCTTGGCGCCGGTGACCCGGACGACGTTGCCAGGCGCATCGAGGCGGCCGGCGTCCAGGTGTCGTCCCGCGTCGTTCCGGGGACAAAGGTTCGACAGCTCTTCTGCACCGACCCGAGCGGGGTGAGGATCGAGCTCAATTTCCCAGTGGGGTGATCTTGTCGCGAGCCATCAGGGCCCGTTCCTCGACGGCGATCCGTTCGCGCAGCACCAGCGCGTTCAGGATCGAGAACACCAAGGCGATTGCCCATTCGCCGAACACGAGCGGCAGGACGGCAATCTCCCCGGCGACGATCAGATAGTTCGGATGTCGCACATAACGATAGGGACCGTGCCTCACGAGCGGCGCGCCAGGGAGCGAGATCACGCGCGTGGTCCAGTAGCGGCCAAGGGTGCGGATGACCCAGATCCGGCCCAGCTGCAGGACGATGAAGACGGTCAGCCACGGCACGCTGACCGCCGCGTTTGCAGGCACCGCGATCGCCAAGGCGGCGAACCAAGCCGCGTGCAGGAGCACGATATAGGGATAGTGCGAGGCGCCAAGCTCGACCGCACCCTGGGCCAGCAGGCGCTCGGTGTTGTGGCGTGCGACCAGCAATTCGACGATGCGTTGTACGAGGACGATGCCGAGGATGATCTGCGCCGGCGTCATGCTGGAAGACCTTCGAGCGTGACGAAGGCTGCCGTGAACCCGGGACCCAAGGCCGTCATGAGATAACGTCGCTCGCCCCCGGCGGCCTCGGCCAGCATCCGTTCGAGCACGAACATCACGGTCGCAGCGGACATGTTCCCGTAGTCCCGCAGGATCGATCGCGCCTTGGCGAGGGTGCCGGGGGCGAGGGCGAAGGCTTCCTCCAGGGCATCGATGACCTTTGCGCCGCCAGGATGGCAGACGAAGGCCTCGATGTCGCCGACCGTGAGGCCGTGCTTTCCGAGAAACTTGTCGGCCGCCTCCCGGAACTGCGTGCGCACCAGTGTCGGAATGTCGCGGGAAAACAGCACGCCGAGTCCGTCGTCCTGCACCCGCCAACCCATGACGTCGAGCGAACCGGGCCACGTGTATTCGCCGGAGCCGGTGACGGCAAGCCCGGCGTCGCCGGAGTCGAGAAGGGCCGCCGCGGCACCGTCGCCGAACAGAGCCGTCGCGATGATGTTGCTCTTGGAGTGATCGTCCTTGCGGAATGTGAGGGCGCAAAGCTCGACGACCAGGAACAGGACCCGGCTGCCGGGCTCGGCACGGGCAAGGGCGGCGGCGCGGGCAAGGCCGAGAACGCCGCCGGCACACCCGAGTCCGAAAATAGGCAGGCGCACCACGTCGCGCCGCAGGGGAAGCCGCTCCATCAGCAGCGCGTCGAGGCTGGGGGTCGATATTCCGGTCGTGGAGACGGTCACGATGGCGTCGATGTCGCCGAAGTCCCGTCCGGCGCGCGTAAGGCATTCACGCGCCGCGGCTTCCAGCAGGATCACGGCGTTCTCGACGTAGAGCCGGTTTCGCTCGGCCCAACCATGGTCGTGCGCGTACCATTCGATCGGGACGCACGAGTAGCGCGTGTCGATCCCGGCGTTGCGGAACACGGGAAGGAGCCGTTCGATCTCCGACCGGCGTCGGTCGAAAAGCCGGGCCGCCCGTTCAAGGACCTCGTTTTGGTGCAGCACATAGGGCGGCACAGCGGTGGCAACGGCGACGAGGCGCGGCATCTTCATGCGACGGTTCACTCCCGCAGGACGTCTCGACAAGACATGCCGACGAACGGCGGCTGGACTATTATGAACACCGCCATCCAAGGGGTTGTTCCGATCAGATCATGGTCAGCCTGTTTCCCGGATTCAGTCAGCGCCGGCTCTCGACCTCCGGTACCGAGATCAACCTGCGGTACGGCGGCAGCGGGCCGCCGTTGCTGCTGATTCATGGTTATCCTCAAACCCATGCGATGTGGCACCGGGTCGCGCCCGAGCTCGCACGTCGCTTCACCGTAGTGATCCCTGATCTGCGCGGCTACGGCGATTCCGGCAAGCCGGCATCGGCGCCCGACCATGGGTCATATGCGAAGCGGGCGATGGCCCAGGACATGATCGAGATCATGCAGGCGCTGGGCCACTCCCGGTTCGCCGTGGCCGGGCACGACCGCGGGGGACGCGTCGCCTACCGGCTGGCTCTCGATCACCCCGAGGCCGTATCGAAGCTGGTCAGCCTCGACGTCGTGCCGACCTACGTCATGTGGCGGCGCATGGGCATGGCCGAGGCCCTGCGCACCTATCACTGGATGTTCCTTGCCCAACCCGACGGGCTGCCGGAGAAGCTGATCGGCGGCGATCCGGAGTATTTTCTGCGCGAAACGCTGCGCCGCTGGGCCGGCACGCCGGACGCCTTCGCACCCGAGGCGATGGCGGAGTATGTCCGCTGCTTCCGGGACCCGGCCACGATCCACGCGACGTGCGAGGACTACCGAGCCGGCGCGACCATCGACCTGCAGCACGACGAGGCCGATCACGGTCGGCGGAAGATCCGGTGCCCGATGCTCGTTCTATGGAGCGCGCGCGGCTTTGCGAGCGACGACATCGGCAGCAATCCGGTTGCAATATGGCAGGCATGGGCGGACGATGTCCGCGGCCACGCGCTCGCCTGCGGTCACTTCCTGGCGGAGGAGGCGCCGGACGAGGTCCTTGCCGCTCTCACCCGGTTCCTTTGAGCACTCAATGAACGATCTTCCCACGGACACACCGCCGGCGACGCCTGTCAGTTTCCATATGAGCCTTGCGGCGAGGCTGCGCGCGTATCTCTTCGCCGGAATCCTCATCACCGCGCCGATCGCGATCACCATCTACATCGCGTGGATCACCGTCACCTTCGTCGACGAGCGCGTCACCCGGTTTCTTCCGGCAGCGTACAATCCGAACAACTATCTTCCGTTCACGATCCCGGGCCTCGGCCTCGTGCTGGTGGCCGCCGCCATGATCCTGATCGGCTGGCTCACCGCCGGCCTGATCGGGCGCCTGTTCATCCGGGCAAGCGAGGGGATCCTCAACCGGATGCCGGTGATCAGGTCGATCTACAGCGCGGTGAAGCAGATCTTCGAGACGATCCTCGCCGAGCGCGCCAACGCGTTCCGCAAGGTCGTGTTGATCCAGTTTCCGCGCGCGGGCATGTGGCGCATCGGCTTCGTGACGGGCGTCATCCCCGGCAACGTCCAGGACGTGGCGCCGACCGGCGTCGTCAACGTGTTCGTTCCCAACACGCCCAACGTCACGGCGGGCTTTCTCGTCCTCGTGCCGCCCGAGGAAGTGGTCGAGGTCGACCTGACCCCTGAGGAAGCGTTGAAGCTGGTCGTATCGGGCGGCATCGCCGGCCGTGTCGAGCGTGTGACGGAACAGAACATCGAGTCCTCGCCCGGATAGCGACGGTCGCGATCGTTACGGATCGATGACAAGCGTCGCTTCGGCGCAAGTCGGTCCGAGATCCCAGTCGTTTTCGCGGATACTCTTACGCGGATTGGGGACAAATCCGCGAACAGGTTTGCTGCACACCCGCGAGTAACGAACGAACCGCGCCCTTCGAGTACGTGCAAAAGAACGTTGTGTGCCCCTTGCCGAAGCGGGTGCGGCGCACAAATTTGTCTGCTTACCTCGACAGCGTTCGGTCCTGTGCGCCACACGCAACCATCAGCACGGGTGACTTTTCCGCACGCACCGGGTGATCAAGTGTTGTCGTGTCCTGCAGCGGCCCGTTGCAATTCTCGAGGGAGTTATCATGCTTTCAGGGTTCGGCGACCGTGGTTTTCCCGAGACGCGCCCGCCGCGAGCTGTGCCGGGCTCCCGGATCTTCGGCCTTCTTGCGCTGCTCTCGGTAGTTGCATGTGACCAGGCGACGTCTCAGCCACAGGCTTCTGAACCTCCACCACCGCCGTCCGTCTCCGTCGCGAAGCCGATCGTCAAGGAGATCGTGGAGACGGACGAGTTCACCGGGCGGTTCGAGGCGGCTGCAGCGGTGGAAGTGCGCGCCCGGGTGACCGGCTATCTCGCCTCGGTCCATTTTCGCGAGGGTAGCATCGTCAAGGAGGGGGACCTTCTCTTCGTCATCGACCGCCGGCCCTATCAAGCGTTGCTCGACCAGGCTGAGGCGGCGGTTGCGTCCGCGCAGGCCCGGGTTGAATTCGCCCGCCAGGAACTCGATCGCGTGGAACGGCTGACGCGAACCGGTGCCGCGCCGGAACGAACGCTCGATGAACGCCGGCAGCAGATCCAGGCGGCTCAGGCCGATCTGGCCGGCGCCCAGGCGGTGGCTCAACAGACCCGCCTCGATCTGGAATTCACCGAAATACACGCACCGATTACCGGCCGGATCGGCCGAAAGCTGGTGAATGAAGGGAATCTCGTCAGGCCGAATGAGACCCTGCTCACGACGATCGTCGCGCTCGACCCAATTCACTTCTACTTCGACATCGACGAACGCTCGTACCTGGCCTACTCGCGTACGGGGCTCAACGTCGCGCGACCATCGGGCCAGGAGACCGGACATGACGTCCTGATCGCCCTTGCCGACGAACGCGAACCCCGGCACCCCGGCAGAGTGGATTTCGTCGACAACCGCATCGATCAGGCAACCGGCACGATGCGCGGCCGCGCCGTCGTCGAGAACAAGGACCTGTTCCTCACGCCGGGCATGTTCGGGCGCATCGTCGTTCCGGGCAGCAATTTCTATAGGGCCGTTCTGGTTCCTGACGAAGCCATCGGCACCGATCTCGACCGCCGATTCGTCTACGTCGTGGACGACGACGGGACAGTTTCGCAGAAGGTCATTCGCCCCGGACCACGCCACGACGGGTACCGCATCGTGCGAGAGGGATTGACCGGCGACGAGACGCTGATCGTCAACGGGCTGCAGCGCGTACGCCTCGGCGGCGGCCGGGTGACGCCGCAACTGACCGAGCTGCCGCCATCACGCGAACCCGTTCCGTGAGTCGGGCGGCATCCCATGCGGTTTACCCATTTCTTCGTCGATCGCCCGATCTTCGCGTCGGTGATATCGATCGTCACCGTCATTGTCGGTGCCATCGCATACCTCAACCTGCCGGTCTCGGAATATCCGGAGATCGCGCCGCCGACGATCGTCGTGCGCGCCAACTATCCCGGTGCGGACGCTGCCACCGTCGCCGCGACTGTCGCGACGCCGCTGGAGCAGGAGATCAACGGGGTGGAGAACATGCTCTACATGTCCTCCTATTCGACCAGCGACGGGTCGATGGCGCTCACGATCACGTTCGAGCTCGGCACCGACCTGGACACGGCGCAAGTGCTGGTCCAGAACCGCGTCGCGATTGCGACGCCGCGCCTGCCCGAGGAGGTGCGCCGGCTCGGCGTGACCACGCGCAAGAGCTCGCCCGACCTGATGCTGGTCGTGCACATGCTCTCGCCCGACAACAGCCTCGACCAGCTCTACATCTCCAACTATGCCCAGATCCGCGTGCGCGACCAGCTGCTGCGGCTCGACGGCGTCGGCGACATCACGATCTTCGGCGGCCGCGAATACGCGATTCGCGTCTGGCTCGACCCCGAGAAGCTGGCCGCCTACGGCCTGACGAGCGGTGACGTCGTTCGCGCGCTGCGGGAGCAGAACGTGCAGGTCTCCGGTGGGGCGCTCGGCCAGCAGCCGGCACCGACGGACAATGCCTTCCAACTGATCGTCACCACGCAAGGCCGGTTCGAGGATGCCCGCCAGTTCCGTAACGTGATCGTGCGGGCGACCGCCGACGGGCGCCTGATTCGGGTCCAGGACGTCGCGCGCATCGAAATGGGCGCGCGGGAGTACGTCACCAACAGCTATCTCGACGGCAAGCCTGCGGTTGCGCTGGCGATCTTCCAACGCCCGGGTACGAACGCGCTCGCCTCGGCAGAGCAGATCATCGCCAAGATGGAAGAGCTGAAACGGGATTTCCCGCCGGGGCTCGATTACCAGATCGTCTACAACCCGACGGAGTTCATCGCCCAATCCGTCAGCGAGGTCTATACCACGCTGTGGGAGGCGGTCCTGCTCGTGGCGCTGGTGGTGATCGTCTTCCTGCAGTCATGGCGTGCCTCGCTGATCCCGATACTGGCAATCCCGGTGTCGCTGATCGGCACTTTCGCGGTCCTGGCCACGTTCGGGTTCACGCTCAACGTCCTGACCCTGTTCGGACTGGTTCTCGCGATCGGCATCGTCGTGGATGACGCGATCGTCGTCGTCGAGAACATCGAGCGGCACATTGCGGCAGGCCTCAGCCCGCGCGATGCAGCGCACGAAACGATGAACGAGGTCGGGACCGCCGTCGTCGCCATTGCGGTCGTGCTGTCGGCGGTGTTCATTCCGACTGCTTTCATCCCGGGCATCACAGGCCAGTTCTACCGGCAGTTCGCGCTGACGATCGCTGTCGCGACGATCATCTCCGCGTTCAACTCCCTGACGCTGTCGCCGGCGCTGGGCGCGCTGCTGCTGCGCGGCCACACGGCGACACGGCGCCCCAGGTTCTTCCTGACCCGCCTCGTCCGGTGGGCCGCGGACAAATTCAACGCCGGCTTCGACCGCATGAGCAACGGCTATGCGCGCAGCGTCGGCGTGGTCGCGCGGCGCAAGGGGATCATGCTGCTGCTTTACGGCGGGCTCGCGGTCGCGACCGTCTACATGGTTGACCGCGTGCCGACGGGGTTCATCCCACAGCTCGACCGCGGCTACGCGATTACGGTCATCCAGCTTCCGGACGGCGCGTCGCTGTCGCGCACGGACGCGGTCGTGCGGCGGGCTTCGGAGATCATCGAACAGACGCCGGGCGTCATCGACGCAGTTGCCTTTGCCGGATTCTCGGGCGCCACGTTCACCAACGCATCGAACGCGGCCGTGATCTTCGCGCGGTTCGCGCCATTCGAAGAGCGGCTCGCCCAAGGTCTGTCGGCCGGGGCCGTCATCGGCAATCTGTTCGCGCGGCTTCAGTCGATCGAAGAGGCGTTCATCATCGCCATCCCGCCACCGGCGGTCCCGGGCATCGGCAACAACGGCGGTTTCAAGATGCAGGTGCAGAACCGGACCGACGACGAGGTCGCCCCCGTCCTGGAAGCAGCCTATCAGATGATGGGCAGGGCGCAGGCCACGCCCGGCCTTGCCGGGGTCTTCACGACCTTCAGCGCAAGTTCGCCCCAGATCTTCCTCGAGATCGACCGTGTCAAGGCACAGATGCTGAACGTGCCGATCGCCAACATCTTCGAGACGCTGCAGGTCAATCTCGGCTCAGCCTACGTCAACGACTTCAACGCCTTCGGCCGCGTCTACCAGGTTCGCGCCCAGGCCGATCAGGGTTTCAGACTCGAACGGGAGGACATCGCCCGCCTGAAAGTCCGCAGCGCGACCGGTGCGCTGGTCCCGCTCGGCACGATCGTCGAGATCCGGGACGTCGCCGGCCCGGACCTCATCCAGCGGTACAACATGTACGTGTCGGTTCCGTTGCAGGGAAATGCCGCGCCGGGAACCTCATCGGGGCAGGCGCTCGAGCAAATGGAACGGATTGCCGCCGAGACGCTGCCGCCGGGCATGTCGTTCGAGTGGACGGAGCTGGCGCTGCAGCAGCGGCTCACCGGCAACACCGCCGTGTTCATCTTCGCGCTATCGGTGCTGTTCGTGTTCCTCGCCCTGGCCGCCCAGTACGAGAGCTGGGGCCTGCCGTTCGCGATCATTCTGATCGTGCCGTTGAGCGTGCTCTCGGCACTGATCGGCATCACGGTGCGCGGCATGGACAACAACATCCTGGTCCAGATCGGTCTCGTCGTTCTGGTGGGCCTCGCTGCGAAAAACGCGATCCTGATCGTCGAGTTCGCGCGCCAGCAGGAGGCGACGGGCAAGGATCCGGTCGCCGCGGTGGTCGAGGCCTGTCGGCTGCGCCTCCGGCCGATCCTGATGACGGCGTTTGCCTTCATCCTGGGTGTCGTGCCGCTCGTGATCGCGCAAGGTGCGGGCGCGGAGATGCGCCAGGCCCTGGGCACGGCCGTGTTCGCAGGCATGCTGGGTGTGACGCTTCTCGGCCTGTTCCTGACGCCGGTGTTCTACGTCACGCTGCGCGGCCTCGCGCAACGCCGACGCGCCGCTCCGCGGCACGCGGCGGCGGAGTAGCGTCAGCCGGCGCGCAGGAGTCCGATCGCGGCGTCGCGCTCGAACAGGTACAGCAGGACCCGCAACGCCTGGCCGCGGGCGGAGGTGAGCCCCGGGTCGCGCTCGAGCAACAGGCGGGCATCGTCGCGCGCGACGTCGAGGAGATCGCCATGGACGGCGAGATCCGCGAGCCGAAAGTCGGGCAGGCCGCTCTGCCGGGTGCCGAGAAGCTCGCCGGCGCCGCGCAGGCGAAGATCTTCCTCGGCGATGCGGAAACCGTCCTCGGTCTCGCGCAAGATGCTGAGCCGCGCCTTCGCCGTGTCGCTGAGGGGCGTCGCATAAAGGAGCAGGCAGGTGGACGGACGGTCGCCGCGGCCGATGCGTCCGCGCAGCTGATGGAGCTGCGCCAACCCGAATCGCTCCGCGTGCTCGACGACCATGACCGTCGCCTCCGGCACGTCGACGCCGACCTCGATCACGGTGGTGGCTACGAGGACATTGGCCTCGCCCCGGGCAAACCGTTCCATCGCGGCGTCCTTTTCGGCGGGCTTCATTTTGCCGTGGACGAGGACGACCCGGCCGTCGCCGAGGCGCGCCGCGAGGGCGGCATGACGTTCGGTGGCGGCGGCGAGATCGACGACAGCCGACTCCTCGACCATCGGACAAACCCAATAGAGCTTGGTTCCGGCCTGAACCTGACGCGCGACCGCGTCGAGCACCTCGTCAAGCCGTGTGAGCGGCACGACGCGCGTATCGACGGGGCGGCGGCCCGGCGGCTTCTCGGTGAGCCGCGAGACATCCATGTCGCCGTAGGCGCACAGCATCAGCGTGCGCGGAATCGGGGTGGCGGTCATGACCAGGACGTCGACCCCGTCGCCCTTGGCCGCCAGCTCCAGGCGCTGATGCACGCCAAAGCGATGCTGCTCGTCGATCACGGCGAGCGCCAGGTTCCTGAACGCGACGTCCTCCTGGAAAAGCGCATGGGTCCCGACGACGAGCGGAATGCGCCCGGTCGCCAGACCGTCGATGATCTTCCGTCGCGCCTTGCCCTTGTCGCGGCCGGTCAGCAGCGCGATCGGCACGCGCGCCGCGGTCGCCAGCGGCTCGATGGTCGCGTAATGCTGACGGGCCAGGATCTCCGTCGGCGCCATGAGGGCCGCCTGCGCGCCGACCTCGACGGCATTCAGCATCGCCAGGAGTGCTACGACCGTCTTGCCGCTGCCGACGTCGCCTTGAAGCAGCCGCAGCATGCGCGTGCCGGCCGCCATGTCGCGCTCGATGTCGGCCAAGGCTTCGTGCTGCGAGCGCGTGAGCGCGAACGGCAAGGCGGCGAGGGCCTGCTGCCGCAGGCGACCATCGCCGCGGATCGACCGGCCAGGTCGGCGGCGCTGATGCAGCCGGATCAGGCCGAGCGCGAGCTGATTCGCGAGCAGCTCGTCGTAGGCAAGACGCCGGCGCGCCGGCAGCCAGGGACTAAGGTCCGATTCCTGCTCCGGCGCATGTGCTGCCGCCAGGGCGGTGCGCCAGCCGGGCCACCCCTCCCGCGCGAGGAGCGTAGGGTCTATCCACTCCGGCAGCTCCGGCATCCGCGCGAGCGCCGCCCGCATCGCCTTGCCCAGAACCTTGAGGCTGAGCCCGGCGGTGAGACCATAGACCGGTTCGACGGTCGCGAGCGAGGCAAGTTCTTCGGGCGGGACAATGTGGTCCGGATGCGTGATCTGAACCTCGTCCCGGAAGCGTTCCACGCGCCCGCTGACCACGCGCGTGGCGCCGATGGGCAGTACCCGGCCGAGCCAGTCGCCTTTCACGTGGAAGAACACGAGATGAAGGATCCCGGTCTCGTCGTGGCAAATGACCTTGTACGGCAGCCGCGGCAGTCGCGGCGGCACATGCGCGTCGATCTTGACGGTCAGCGTGGCGATGCGGTCCGGCGGCGCCTCGGCGACCTTTGGCGTGAAGCGGCGGTCGACCAGCCCCGTCGGCAGGTGCCAGACGAGATCGAGCACCTTCTCGCCGCCGCTCGCGCGGGCCAGGAGCGGCGCGAGACGCGGACCGACCCCGGGCAGGCTGGTCAGCGGGGCGAACAAGGGAAACAGGATCTCGGGGCGCATCGGGGCCGCGGAATGGTCGACAGATGGGCTGACAGGGACCTCGGAACGTCCTATATCCTTACTTCACCATCCGGATAATCCCCAATGACCGAGACGATCGAGGTTC
Organism: Alphaproteobacteria bacterium; assembly: GCA_036381615.1. GTDB lineage: Bacteria > Pseudomonadota > Alphaproteobacteria > CACIAM-22H2 > CACIAM-22H2 > CALANV01. The sequence goes on along the minus strand of DASVCL010000063.1, from coordinate 3,700 downwards.
GGCGCAAGCGCCTGATCCATCGCAGCCGCTATACCGGCATGAAGGAGACGGACCTGCTGCTCGGGCGTTTTGCCGAGCGGTACGTGCCGAATTTCAGCGCCGAGCAGCTCAACCATTACGAACAGCTGCTCGAAGCGCCGGACCCGATGATCTTCGCCTGGGCTACAGGGCGGGAACCGGTTCCGCCCGAGTACCAGACCGAAGTCATGACCCTGCTGCAGAACTTCAACCACATTATCCAGCCTTGAAGAGCCTTACTCCATACCTGAAGGCGTCCGGCCGGATCGACGTCGCCGGCGCGCCGCCGGGCATCGATGCGATCGTGCTGGGCGACCTCGTCGCGTCCGGCCGCACGGTGCTGCACATCGCGCGCGACGATGCCCGCATGGCGATGCTCAGCGACGCGTTGTCCTTCTTCCATCCCGACGTCGCCGTCCTGACGTTCCCGGCCTGGGACTGCCTGCCGTACGACCGCGTTTCGCCGAACGGCGAGGTCGTCGCGCGCCGCATCGCGACTCTGGCTGAACTCGCTGCCGAGGGGGAACCGCGGCGCCGGGTCGTGCTGACAACCGTGAACGCGGTCCTCCAGCGCGTGCCGAAGCGCGCCCTGTTCGCGGCATCGGCATTCGGCGCCGCCGTCGGCGAGAGGGTCTCGAGCGATGCGCTCGTCGACTTTCTCACCCGGAACGGCTACACCCGCGCCGATACCGTGCGCGAGCCGGGCGAATTCGCCGTCCGTGGCGGCATCATCGACCTGTTTCCGCCGGGAACGCCGGAGCCGCTGCGCCTCGACCTGTTCGGGGACGTGGTCGATGAAATCCGCACCTTCGATCCGATGACGCAGCGAAGCCGCGGCAGGATCGAGCGATTCACGCTGCGGCCGGTCAGCGAAGTCTTCGTCGACGAAGAGTCGGTCAAGCGATTCCGGTCGGGCTACCGCGAGCTCTTCGGCGCCGTCGGCGACGAGGACCCGCTTTATGCCGCGATCAGCGCCGGCCATCGACACCCGGGCTATGAGCATTGGCTGCCGCTGTTCCATGACCGGCTCGAGACGCTGTTCGACTACGTTCCCGACGCGGTCATCACGCTCGACCATCAGGCCGACGAGGCCGTCGCCGCTCGACTCGAGCAGATCGGCGAATTCTACGAGGCCCGCCGTTCGCTGCTGAAGGGCAAGCAGGCCGAGGGACCGCCGTACCGGCCGCTTCCGCCGGATCGGCTCTATTTGACCGCGGCCGACTGGGTCGATCGGCTCGGCGTGCGGATGGTCGCCGCCTTTTCGCCCTTCGCACGCCCCGATGATGCCGGCGCGAGCGTGGTCGATCTCGGTGGGCGTCCCGGTCCCGAATTCGCCGCCGTCCGCAGCCAGCCCCGCGCGTCGCTGTTCGATTCGCTCAAGACGCATTTCGCGGCCGAGCAGAGCGGCGGCCGACGCATCATCGTCGCGGCCTACAGTGCGGGCTCGCGCGACCGCCTGGGCGGCCTGCTGCGCGACCACGGCATCGAACCCGTCGTCAACCTCGACGCCTGGGCGGCGGCCGGCAATCTCGCGCCCGACGCCGTCGGACTGGTGATCCTCGGCCTGGAGCGCGGCTTCACCGCCGACGGCGTCGCGGTCGTCACCGAGCAGGACATTCTCGGCGATCGTCTGGTCCGGGCGGCGAAGCGCCGGGTGCGCCCGGACAACTTCCTGACCGAGGTATCGACGCTCGGCGTCGGCGACCTGGTCGTCCACGTCGACCACGGCATCGGCCGTTTCGACGGGCTGGTGACCCTCGAGGTCAACGGCGCGCCGCACGACATGCTTCGCATCCTTTACGAGGGCAACGACAAGCTCTTCGTCCCGGTCGAGAACATCGACGTGCTGTCGCGCTACGGCTCGGAAGAGGCGGGCGTGCAGCTCGACAAGCTCGGCGGCGTGCAGTGGCAGGCGCGCAAGGCGCGCGTCAAGCAACGCATCACGGAAATGGCGGACAAGCTCATCCAGATCGCCGCCGCACGCAAGTTGAGCCGCCTCGACCCGCTGGCGCCGCCGCAAGGCCTCTACGAGGAGTTCTGCGCCCGTTTTCCGTATCCCGAGACCGAGGATCAGGCGCGGGCCATCGACGACTCGTTGGGCGACCTCACGACCGGACGGGTGATGGACCGGCTCGTCTGCGGCGATGTCGGGTTCGGCAAGACCGAGGTGGCACTGCGCGCCGCCTTCGTCGCCGCCATGTCCGGCATGCAGGTGGCCGTCGTCGTGCCGACGACGCTTCTCGCCCGCCAGCACTTCCGCACGTTCCGCGCCCGGTTCGAGGGATTCCCGGTACGGATCGAGCAGCTTTCGCGCCTGGTGCCGGCAAAACAGGCGGCCGACATCAGGCGCGACCTCGCGGACGGCAAGATCGACATCATCGTCGGCACCACGGCGCTCCTGGCGAAGAACATCGCCTTCAAGAATCTGGGCCTGCTGATCGTCGACGAAGAGCAGCATTTCGGCGTGGCCCAGAAGGAACGCCTCAAGCAGCTCAAGGCCAACATCCACGTCCTGACGCTGACCGCCACGCCGATCCCGCGCACGCTGCAGATGGCGCTCATGGGCGTGCGCGACATGAGCATCATCGCGACGCCGCCCGTCGATCGCCTGGCGGTCCGCACCTTCGTGCTGCCGTTCGATCCGGTGGTCGTGCGCGAGGCGATCATGCGCGAACGCTTCCGCGGCGGGCAGACCTATTACGTCTGTCCGCGCATCGAAGACCTCGGCAAGGTCCGGGAGCGGCTGGCCGAACTCGTGCCGGAGTGCAAGATCGCCGTGGCCCATGGCAGGCTGACCGGCACGGAGATCGAAACGATCATGACGGGCTTCGTCGAGGGGGCCTATGACATCCTGCTGTCGACCAACATCATCGAGTCCGGCCTCGACATTCCGCGGGTCAACACGATCATCATCCATCGGGCCGACATGTTCGGCCTGGCCCAGCTCTACCAACTGCGCGGACGCGTCGGGCGCGCCAAGACCCGCGCCTATGCCTACCTGACCGTACCGCCGAACAGGCTGCTGACGCCTGCGGCCCAGAAGCGTCTGGAGGTCATGCAGACGCTCGACAGCCTGGGGGCCGGGTTCCAGCTCGCCTCGTACGATCTCGACATCCGCGGCGCCGGCAATCTGCTGGGCGAGGAGCAGTCCGGACACATCCGCGAGGTCGGCATCGAACTTTATCAGCACATGCTGGAGGAAGCCGTGCGTGCGGCCCGCGAGGAGGGGGCCATCCCGGCGCCGGCAGCCGCCGACTGGGCCCCCCAGATCAATCTCGGCATGCCCGTGCTCATCCCCGAGACCTATGTCGAGGATCTCGACGTCCGCCTGGGGCTTTACCGCCGCCTCGCGACGATCGTGGATCAAGCGGAGATCGATGCGTTCGCCGCGGAACTGATCGACCGGTTCGGTCCGCTGCCGCCGGAGGTCGAGAATCTCCTCCAGGTCATCGCCATCAAGCGGCTGTGCAAGCAGGCCAGCGTCGATCGAATCGAGGTCGGGCCGAAGGGGGCCGTCCTCAGTTTCCGCGACAACCGCTTCGCGCATCCAGACAAGCTGATCCAGTTCGTGATGAAGCGGGCGGATACGGTCAAGCTCAGGCCTGACCACAAGCTCGTTTTCATGCGGGCGTGGGACGAGCCGAAGCAGCGCCTCAAGGGTGTCGGCAACCTCCTGACCGAC
>DASVCL010000062.1:0-12069 GCA_036381615.1 Alphaproteobacteria bacterium | reverse complement strand
AGAACCCGCGCACGCCGTCGAAGTCGCCGTCGCCTTCGACGACGAACCGTTTTTCCTCCTCGGACAGCTCCGACCAGGGAACATCCAGGCGGAGGTCCGTCTTCTTCGCGGCGCGCTTCAGTTCCGCAAGCTGGGCGCGGTAGTGGGGCTTGCTCCAGGGCTCGATCGCTCCCTGGTTGATCGACTTCGACGAATCCGGGACGACCAGATCCATGTCGAGCTCGATGATGTTGCCGAAGCCATGGCACGTCGGACACGCGCCGAACGGGTTGTTGAACGAGAACAGGCGCGGCTCGATCTCGTCGATCGTGAAGCCGGAGACGGGACAGGCGAACTTGGCGGAGAACACGGTGCGCTCGCCGGTATCCGCGTTCTCGGCGTAGAGGATGCCGTCGGCGAGCGACAACGCCGTTTCGATCGAGTCGGCGAGGCGGTTGCCGAGATCCGGCCGCACGACGACGCGATCGACGACGACCTCGATATCGTGCTTGAGCTTCTTGTTGAGCGCCGGCACCTGGTCGATCTCGTACAGCTTGCCGTCGACCTTCACGCGCTGGAAGCCGCGCTTCTGCAGGTCCTGCAGCTCCTTGCGGTATTCGCCCTTGCGGCCGCGGATGATCGGCGCGAGCAGATAGAGGCGCGTGCCTTCCTTCATCGCCAGCACGCGGTCGACCATCTGCGAGACGGTCTGGCTCTCGATCGGCAGGCCGGTCGCCGGCGAATAGGGCACACCGATACGGGCATAGAGCAGGCGGAGATAGTCGTAGATCTCCGTCACGGTGCCGACGGTCGAGCGCGGGTTCTTCGACGTCGTCTTCTGTTCGATCGAGATGGCCGGCGACAGGCCTTCGATCGAATCGACGTCCGGCTTCTGCATCAGCTCGAGGAACTGCCGGGCATAGGCCGACAGGCTTTCGACATAGCGCCGCTGCCCCTCGGCATAGATGGTGTCGAAGGCAAGCGACGACTTGCCCGAACCCGAGACGCCGGTTAGCACGACGAGGCTGTCGCGCGGCAGCTCGACGTCGATGTTCTTCAGGTTATGCTCGCGCGCACCGCGGACGACGATTTTCGACTGCATGCATTTCGTGGTGGTGAGGGAGGGAGACGGCAGTCCGCCAGACCTCGAATATAGGGATGACGATCCGCGAACGCGACCCTGCCGGTGATCATGACGGCCCGACCTTTCCGGCATGCCATGGCGGTATCGTGACGGGACGCTTGACATCCGAGTCGGAAGAGAACATAACATGAACATGCGCGATCGGAGAAGATCCGAGCGAACGTGGCGTCGGGCCGCTTCGATACCCCCGAAGGAGCGGCCCGGCGTCGGTCCGCCAGCCGACGCGCCCCGCGGGCATACACCCGTGGCGATCGCAGACGAAGGCATTGGTCGGGGGTAGCTTCTCCTGTAGAGTGCGCGCCTTATCGTCGCGTCACTTAGCGAGGGACGTCATGGCCGGCAGCGTCAACAAGGTCATTCTCATCGGCAATCTGGGCCGCGATCCCGAGATCCGCAGCTTCCAGAACGGCGGGCGGGTCGCCAATCTCTCCATAGCGACGTCTGAGACGTGGCGCGACAAAGCCTCTGGCGAACGCAAGGAAAAGACCGAGTGGCATCGCGTCGTCGTGTACAACGACAAGCTCGTCGACGTCGTCGAGCGCTACCTGAAGAAGGGCGCGAAGGTCTACATCGAAGGTCAGCTCGAGACGCGCAAGTGGAGCGATCAGTCGGGCCAGGAGCGCTACACGACCGAAATCGTCCTCCGCCCGTTCCGCGGTGAGCTCACCATGCTCGACGGTCGTGGCGGCGGGGCGGGTGCGGCCGAGGAATTCGGTGGCATGGACGAGCCGGCGCCGCAGCCGAGCTATGCCGGTGCGGGCGCTGGGCGCAGCGGCGGTGGCGGCCGCGGCCCGCTCGACGACGACATCCCGTTCTAAGGGCCATATCGCGCCGGCTGATCGCAAACGATCGTTCCGGTGGAGCGCGCGGACGTCATCGTCATCGGCGGCGGCATCGCGGGCGCGTCGGCGGCCTACATCCTGTCCGCGACGCGCCGCGTGGTCGTCCTCGAGCGCGAGTCGCAGCCCGGCTATCATGCGACCGGCCGGTCGGCGGCGCTGTTCACCGAGACCTACGGCAATGAGACCGTTCGGGCGCTGACGAAGGCAAGCCGGGCATTCCTGGCCGCGCCGGCGCCGGGATTCGCCGAGGCACCGCTGCTCACCCCGCGCGGGTCGCTCGTCGTCGCCCGCGCCGACCAACGGGCGCCGTTCGAGACCGCGCTCGAAGCCGCGCGCCGGCTCGTCCCGTCGGTCGAAAGGATCGGCGCCGAGGCGGCGCGCGCCCGCGTTCCGGCGCTGCGGGCCGACTATGTCGCCGATGCGTTCCTGGAGCCGGCGGCAATGGACATCGACGTCCATGCGCTGCATCACGGCTTTCTGAGGGGATTGCGCGCCCGCGGCGGACGGCTCGTCACCGACACGGAAGTGCTCGGCATGACGCGTATCGGTCGCGATTGGCGGGTCGAGACCCGTGCCGGGGCGTATACGGCAGCGATCGTCGTAAACGCGGCGGGAGCGTGGGCCGATGCGATCGCGCGGCTGGCCGGCATCGCACCGATCGGCCTCGTGCCGAAGCGTCGGACGGCGATCACCTTCGATGCGCCGACGGCGGATTTCCGTGACTGGCCGATGGTCATCGACGTCGACGAGCGGTTCTATTTCAAGCCGGATGCCGGGCGCCTGCTGGCGTCACCGGCCGATGAGACGCCTGTCGAGCCGTGCGACGCGCAGCCGGAGGAACTCGACATCGCCGTTCTGGTCGACCGGCTGGAACAGGCGACGACGCTGCGCGTCGCGCGGATCGCCGCGAAATGGGCGGGCTTGCGCTCCTTCGTTGCGGACAAGACGCCCGTCGCAGGATTCGAGCCGACTGCCGATGGGTTCTTCTGGCTTGCAGGCCAGGGCGGCTATGGCATTCAGACCTCGCCTGCCATGGCGCACATTGCGGCCTGTCTGATCGACGGCAAAGGACTGCCGGCCGATGTAGCCGACCTTGGCGTCACCGCGACGGCGTTGAGTCCCGCGCGGTTCCGCGCCTGAGGCGGCGGCCGCCGTGGGGTGGTCGTGCGGGTGGTTCCGTGTACAATCCACCGACGGGCGCGCCTCGCCATCGGCCGCCGCGCCGCACGTTCCTGGGTTCTTGAATGCCGCTCGAGCTCGGCGTCTACGTTCTGGTCGGATTCGTGGCGCAGCTCGTCGACGGTGCGCTCGGGATGGGGTTCGGCCTGATCTGCACGTCGGTTCTGCTGACGACCGGGGTGCCGCCCGCCATCGCCAGCGCGAGCGTGCACACGGCCGAGATCGCCACGACCGGGGTCGCCGGGCTGTCGCATCTCTGGCACCGCAATATCGACGGCGTTTTGTTCCGGTGGCTCGCCGGTGCGGGCATCGCCGGCGGCGTGCTGGGCGCCTATGTATTGACCGAGTTGCCCGAGGCCATCGTGCGGCCACTGGTCACGGCCTATCTCGTGGCGATGGCGCTGTTGATCTTCGTGCGCGTGTGGCGGGGACGGCGGCACGAAGTGTCGCGCAAGGGCGTGGTGCCGTTGGGGGCGGCCGGCGGGTTTCTCGACGCGGTCGGAGGCGGCGGGTGGGGGCCGATCGTCGCCTCGACGCTGATCGCGCGCGGCGACAGCCCCCGGTACAGCATCGGCTCCGTCAGTGCGGCCGAGTTTTTCGTCACGCTCAGCATTTCGGCCGTGTTCTTGCTCCGGCTCGACCTGGTCTATCACTGGATCGTAGGCGGCCTCGTCCTGGGTGGAGCGGCCGCGGCCCCGCTCGCCGGCTATGTCAGCCGCCGTCTGCCGCCGCGGATGCTGATGGCGCTCGTCGGCCTGACCGTTCTGGCGATAAGCGCCGTGAACCTTGTGCGTTGGCTTGCCTGAGGCGCGTGGGTCAGCCGTTGTCCTCGAAGCCCGGGTACAGCGTCATGCCGCCATCGACGTAGACCGTCGCGCCGGTGATGTAGTCGGCCTCGTCGGACGCAAGCCAGACGGCGGCGGTGGCGACGTCCTCGACGGCGCCGACGCGGCCGTAGGGGATGAGCTCCAGCAGCTTCGCCTCGGCCTCGGGCGTCGCCCACGCTTCACGGTTGATCGGCGTCTTGATTGCACCCGGTGAGATGCCGTTCACGCGGATCCGGTGCCGCGCCACTTCCTGGGCCAGGCTCTTCATCATCAGCATGACGCCGCCCTTCGAGGCCGCGTAGTTCACGTGCCCCGCCCACGGGATCACGTCGTGGACCGAGCTGATGCAGATGATCTTGCCGGCAGCGCGCGACACCTGCGGATCGACGCCGCGGCGCAGGAACTCGCGAACCGCGGCGCGAGCGCACAGGAACTGCCCCGTCAGGTTCACGCCGATGACGGTGTTCCATTGTTCCAGGGTCATTTCAGGGAACGGTGCGTCGCGCTGGAGGCCGGCGTTGCTGACGAGGATGTCGAGCGTGCCGAGGCGTTCGATCGTCTCGGCGAACATCTGCTCCACCTCGGCTTCGCGGCTGACGTCGGCCTTGACGATGAAGGCCTTGCCGCCGCTGCGGGTGATCTCTGCGACGACGGCCTCGCCTGCCGCCGGGTTACCCCGATAGTTCACGGCAACTGTGGCGCCGGTGGCGGCCATCGCGACCGCGATGGCGCGGCCGATCCCCGACGTGGCGCCGGTCACGAGCGCGCGCTGGCCGGCGAGGAGCGGACGGATACGAACGGCGGAAAGAGGTTCGACCTCGTTCGGCATCGGAACTCCCTGGTCTTGTGTGGACGGTGGGCGGGAGGATCGAGGGGCCGCCGTCAAGGATATCGGGCGGTACGCGGGACAGGTTCCGTCCGGCGCGTCCGGCCGAAGAGCCGGGATCGACCGGGGCGGCGCCACGGAACTGGGCGCGCAAGGCGACCGTTGACCGCGGTAAGCGGCGTCGCTTCGACGCCTCCGGCAAGCCATGAGGTAGACCTCATGCAGACCCGTTATTTCGCCTTGATCTTCGGGATCTTGTACCTGATCGTCGGAGTCGCGGGATTCATTCCCGGGCTTCTCGTCCGGTCGCCGGACCTTCCGCCCATCGCGGTCGACAGTCTTTACGGGCGGCTCCTTGGGCTGTTCCCCGTCAATATCCTGCATACCCTCGTGCATCTCGGGCTCGGCGCGTGGGGTGTTGCCGCATGGCGGAGCTACAGCGGGGCCAGAGGATATGCTCGCGGCCTTGCGATCATTTTCGGCGTGCTGACCCTGATCGGACTCATTCCCGCGACGAGCACGCTTTTCGGGCTCGTTCCGCTGTTCGGGCACGACATCTGGCTACACGCCCTGTCGGCGCTCATTGCCGCCTATTTCGGTTGGGTGGCGGCGCCCGAGACGGTGACCGAGACGACAATGCGCCGCTGAGCGTCGCGTCTGCCGCGGCCGGAATTGGCTGCGGCACCGCTTCAGGCAGCGTCGGCAGAGGGCCCGCCCGGACAGCCTGGCGGGCCGTCTGCTTTGGGCTTGGCCGCGGCATGGGCGGGCCCGGCCGTTGTACCGGTTCGCTACAATTTCAGGCTGCGTGAGACGGCGCGGCACCGCCGCCATGACGGGCCCGAACCCATTGTTCGCACCTGCGAAAAATACTATATTTCAGGTCGACAGATTCGCCGCCGGTCGCGGCCCGTTTCCTCTTAAAAAAGCACGCGAATTTGACCCAAAACACGCCTTCCGATCCGCTCGACATCACGCCGGTCACCATCGAAGACGAGATGCGGCGCTCGTACCTTGATTACGCGATGAGCGTGATCGTCTCGCGCGCGCTGCCGGACGTCCGCGACGGGCTCAAGCCGGTCCATCGCCGCATCCTCTATGCAATGCACGAAGGGGGCTACGACTGGAACCGGCCGTTCCGCAAGTCGGCCCGCGTCGTCGGCGACGTGATGGGTAAGTACCATCCGCACGGCGACAGCGCGATCTACGACTCCCTCGTGCGCATGGCGCAGGACTTCTCCATGCGCCTGCCGCTGATCGACGGACAGGGCAATTTCGGCTCGATGGATGGCGATCCGCCGGCGGCCATGCGCTATACCGAAGCGCGGCTGGCGCGTGCCGCAACGGCCCTGCTTGCCGACATCGACAAGGAAACGGTCGATTTCCAGCCGACCTACGACGACCAGACGGTCGAACCGACCGTGCTGCCGGCGCAGTTTCCGAACCTGCTGGTGAACGGCGGCAACGGTATCGCGGTCGGCATGGCGACGAACATCCCGACGCACAACCTGGCCGAGGTCGTCGACGCCTGCTGCGCCTACATCGACAACCCGGAGATAACGATCGACGAGCTGCTCGCGATCATGCCCGGGCCCGATTTCCCGACGGGCGGCATCGTGCTGGGCCGGAACGGCCTGCGCGAGGCCTACCGTACCGGCCGCGGTTCGATGGTGGTGCGGGGGCGCGCCCATGTCGAGGATCTGCGCAAGGACCGCCAGGCGATCGTTATCACCGAGATCCCGTATCAGGTGAACAAGCTGCGCCTGGTCGAGCGCATCGCCGAGTGCGTGCAGGAAAAGCTGATCGACGGCATTTCCGATCTGCGCGACGAGAGCGACCGCGACGGCGTGCGCGTCGTGGTCGAACTGAAGCGCGACGCCAATGCCGACGTCGTCCTCAACCAGCTCTACCGCTACACGCCGCTGCAGACGAGCTTCGGCCTCAACATGCTGGCGCTCAACGGCGGCCGGCCGGAGCTGATGGGCCTGCGCGAGATCATCGCAGCCTTCGTCCGCTTCCGGGAAGAGGTCATCACCAAGCGCACGCGATACGAGCTGCGCAAGGCGCGCGAACGGGCCCATATTTTGGTGGGCCTCGTCCTCGCCGTGGTCAATCTCGACCCGGTCATCAGGCTGATCCGCGAGGCGCCCGATCCGCAGGTGGCCAAGCAGCGCCTGATGGAGCGCGCCTGGCCCGTGCACGACATCGGCCCGCTGATCGAGCTGATCAACGAGCCGGGCCGCGGTGTCGTCGACGGGCATTATCACCTGTCGGAGGAACAGGCGAAGGCCATCCTCGACCTGCGGCTCCATCGCCTGACGGGGCTCGAGCGCGAGAAGCTCGCCGCCGACCTGCAGCAGCTCGTGGCCCAGATCACCGATCTGATCGACATCCTCGGCTCGCGCCGCCGCATCTTTGACATCATGAAGGGCGAACTCCTGCGCATAAAGGAGGAGTACGGGGACAAGCGCCGCACCACGCTCGAGGAGGGCGAGGTCGAGCAGGACGACGAGTCTCTGATCCAGCCCGAGGACATGGTCGTGACGGTGACGCATGGCGGCTACATCAAGCGCGTGCCGCTGTCGACGTATCGGGCGCAGCGCCGGGGCGGGCGTGGCCGCTCGGGCATGACGACCCGCGACGAGGATTTCCTGTCGCAGGTGTTCGTCGCCAACACCCACGCGCCGATGCTGTTCTTCTCCTCGCGCGGCATGGCTTATCAGCTCAAGGTCTACAAGCTGCCGCTCGGCACGCCGCAGGCGCGCGGCAAGCCGATGGTGCAGCTGCTGCCGCTCGAGCCGGGCGAGACGATCTCGACCCTGATGCCGCTGCCGCAGGACGAGGCGCGCTGGGCGAACCTCCAGATCATGTTCGCCACGTCCAGGGGCAACGTGCGCCGCAACGCACTCTCCGACTTCACCAACATCAAGGCGAACGGCAAGATCGCCATGAAGCTGGACGAGGGCGAGCGGCTGATCGCCGTGCGGCCCTGTACCGAGGCCGAGGACGTGCTGCTGGCGACGCGCAAGGGCAAGTGCGTCCGCTTCCCGGTCAGCGACGTTCGCGTCTTCTCCGGCCGCACCTCGACCGGCGTGCGCGGCATCAAGCTCGCCGAGGGCGACGAGGTGATCTCGATGTCGATCCTGCGCCATGCCGAGTTCGACATGGAGGAGCGCGACGCCTATCTGCGCATGGCCAAGCGCCGGCGCGGCGAGAACGGCGATGCGAACGGGAACGGCAATGGAAACGGCAATGGCGAGTCCGCGTCGACCTTGACCCTGTCCGAGGAGCGCTACGCCGCCTATGCGGTGCAGGAGGAGTTCATCCTCTCCGTCACCGAAAAGGGCTTCGGCAAGCGCACATCGGCCTATGAGTACCGCATCACCAGCCGCGGCGGCTCGGGCATCGCCAACATCGAGATGTCGGAGCGCAATGGCGACGTCGTGGCGTCGTTCCCGGTGCGGCACGAGGACCATGTCATGCTGGTCACCGACCGCGGGCAGCTCATCCGCACGCCGGTCGACGACATCCGTATCGCCGGCCGCAAGACGCAGGGCGTCACCCTGTTCAAGGTCGAGGACGGCGAGCGCGTCGTGTCGGTGACGCGGCTCGGCGACGAGAATGACGAGAGCGGCCCCGGCAACGGCACCGAACCCGTGCTCGGTGGCGGCGAAGGCTGAGATGGAGGTCGGGCGTGGCTGAGCGGATCGCGATTTATCCGGGCACGTTCGATCCCGTCACCAACGGGCACATGGACATCATCATCCGGGCGGCGGGCATCGTCGACCGGCTGATCATCGCCGTGGCCGTCAATGCGGGGAAGGGGCCGCTGTTCAACCTCGACGAGCGCGTCGATCTCCTGCGCGGCGAGATCGCGGCGATGAACCCGACCCTGCGCGACCGGGTCGAGGTCAAGCCGTTCAAGTCGCTCCTCATGCATTTCGCGCAGTCGATGGGCGCGAAGCTGATCGTGCGCGGCCTGCGCGCCGTCTCCGACTTCGAATACGAATTCCAGATGGCCGGCATGAACCGGCGCATGAACCCCTCGGTCGAGACGGTCTTCCTCATGGCGTCGGAGACGAACCAGTTCATCTCCTCGCGCTTCGTGAAGGAGATCGCGCAGCTCGGCGGCGACATCACGCCGTTCGTCAGCCCGCGGGTTGCCGCGCGCGTCGCCGCGATCTACGCCAAGGCCGACGGCGCGCCCCCGGAGGCCGGCGCTGCATCGACCCTGCCGGCGCCCGGCATCCGCACCCCGATCTGACGCGGCGCAGGCGCTGTCGCACCGGGGCGGCGGATCGGGCGGCGGCCGCGACGGAGGCAAGACAGCCTTCCATTCCGGTTGACCCTTGCGGAACCACCCCTTAAGGTCCGCCCGCAATCGCGTCAGGGAGCCCGTAGCTCAGCGGTAGAGCATCTGACTTTTAATCAGAGGGTCCTGGGTTCGATCCCCAGCGGGCTCACCAAGAAAAGACAAGGGGCGCGCGCCTGATCGAGTCCTGAGCGCCGCAGCGCCGCGGCTGTAACTGCCGGAACGAACATTGCCCAAAACCGGATGGATTCGCGCCGCTCATGTGGCCGGCGCTTCTCCTGCAATCAATCTACGGCCGCTTGACGTTTCTCGAACGTGCTGTAACGGAAGATCTCGCGGACCACGAGTTCTTCGCCCTTGCGTTCGGATTTGGCGCGGAGCTCCGGGGTAAGATACTTGCCGCTGCCTGGCTCCGGCAGGTTGTCTTCGTTGCCATACCGATTCGGGGTAACACTGCATAAACATAGCAAAACTTTCAATTTCAGCTTGGATTTCTCGTCACTCGCACGATCTCGCCGGCGGAAGTTGATGGGATGCGCACCGTACCGGCGCGCCGGGGCACGAAGATTTCGTCGCAGGGACTTCGCGGGGCCAGGGTAGACGCCGAGACTCCAGGCGGGCGACGAGACGCACAGTGGAAACAGCGCAACCGGAGCGGCCGCGATGCCGCGTGATGGCATGAGAAAGCCTCGTTGTTCAAGGTAGGCCCCTTGTTCACCTAGTCGAACGACATGTCCGAGCGACCGGACATAGCGGCCGCCGCCGCGTATGCGTTGCAGGTCATCGGCGTGTACGACAGCTACCTCTCCGAGCGTGGCATTTCGTGGGCTGGCGCCAGCATCCTCGAACTCGGTCCCGGCCGTGACTTCGCGCCCCAGATCCTCATGGTCGATCGCGGCGCGACCGTCACCGTTGCCGACCGCTTTCTGGCAACATGGGACCCCGCCTATCATCCGGCGCTGTACCGTGAGGTCCGCGCGCAGGTCGGAGCGTCCCCCGCACTCGACCGCGTCATAGAGCAAGGCGGATACGATGGCGTGATCACGACCGTCGGGGAGCCGGCGGAAAGTATGCCGTCCATCGCCGACGGAAGCTTCGACATCGTCTTTTCCAATGCGGTGCTCGAGCACGTCTATGACATCAGGGCAGTCGCGCGGGAGCTGCGCCGCGTGTCGAAGCCGGGCGCGATCCATAGCCATGCCGGGCGCGATCCATAGCCATCAGGTCGATTTTCGCGACCACCGCGACTTCAGCCAGCCGCTCGAACATCTGCTCATGTCGCGGCGCGAGTATCTGGAATTGGCACAAACCAAAAACTTCGAGTTTGGCTGCCAATGGCGCGCGTCGGAGATAACTGCGGTCTTCAAAGCGGCTGGCTTTCAGATCACGAGTGTCGACGTCAATCAAACGGTTGACCCGCGCTACTTCGCGAATTTTCTGGCGCGTCGGAGATGGCGTTTCCGCTTGCCGTACCGGTTCTGGAAGGCCGACGACCTTCGCATCCTTGGGGCAAGGTTCTGGCTTGTGGCACCAGTCTCGTGATGACGATAGGGAAGTCGGTACCGATCGGGGCGCGCCCTACATGAAAAGCCCCGCACAAGCCGGTGTTAGGATTCGACCAATCTCGGCGTCCGAGATCCCATCACCGATTAGCGGCCCGGCCTCACCAAATGTCACAGACAAGGCGCTCGTCGCTGTGGTTTCCGGACTTGTCCGTATGATCGCGGCGCTGACGACCAGCGGGCGCATTTTTAGTCGCGCCTGATCAAACCGTGGAGCGCGGCAGCCGTTTCATCGATCAGTCGCTCGAGCGAGTACGATACGGCGACGCGCTGGCGCGCCGCGGTGCCGTGGCGCCGCCGCTCAACCTCGCTTGAGGCGACCAGGGCGTCGATCGCGTCGGCAAGCGCAGAAACGTTGCCGGGCGGCGCGATCCATCCTGTGTCTCCCACCATTGCGGCGGTGTCGCCCACATCTGTCACGATGCACGGCACCTCGCATGCCATTGCTTCGCCGACGACATTGGGCGTTCCTTCACCGTAGATCGAGGGTAGGCACAGGCCGTCGAGTGCGCTGTAGACGGCCGCCATGTCGGTACGTGCACCCGCCCAGACGACGCGGTCTGCAACCCCCAGTTCCGAACTGAGCGTGGCAAGACGAGCGCGAACGCCAGTCGGGTCGCCTCCGACAATGACGGTCCGGAGGTTGGCATTCTTCAGGGCGACCGATGCGAAGGCTCGCAGGAAGATTTCATGTCCTTTCATTGGGTCGAGTCGTGCGACGACTCCCAAGAGCATCGCATCGGGGGGAACACCCCATTCAACCCGGAGCCGCCGCCCCGCGGCCGGATCGCGCCGGAATTCCGCGAGATCAATACCGTTTCGAATGACCACCATCCGCTCCTGCGGAAGGCCGACCGTCACGCAGTGGCGTCGACCCGCTTCGGAGTTCACGATGATCAGGTCCGCAAGGAACGCAAGGGCGCGTTCCAGCCGGTAGGTCAGCCGATGCAACCAATCATACCGCGACAGATCCACTTCAGAGGCACGGACGCCAAATACGATCCGCGCAGGGGCAACGATCGGTTTAAGTACGGCGGCAAGACAGTTGGCGGCGGGGAGATACGCATGTACCACGTCCGGCCGCTCGCGGCGCAACGCGGCTGCGAGGCGCAACGGAAAGGCAACGAGATCCCACCGTCCGCCTTTTCGAATCGGCAGTACGCGCACGCCGGGGGGAATTTGTGCGTCCTGCGGGACGTAGAACGCAGCAAGGATGACCTTGATGCCCCGCTGTGCCAGGCCGCGGGCAAGCAGCAGCATCTGCCGTTCGGCACCGCCGCCGGTGAGGCCCCGGCACAAGAAGGCCACTTTCATTGATCGCCTTTCACGGGACTCGTATTGCGACCGCTCGATACCGGGTCGCGCCGAAATTCAATCCATATCCCCGCGGAGTGGCTGTGG
>DASVCL010000061.1:0-17819 GCA_036381615.1 Alphaproteobacteria bacterium | reverse complement strand
AGCGCACGTTTCCTGCCGCGGCGACGCCGTTTGCGTACGCATTGCACGCCGCCAAGTCGACGAACAGCACGCCCGGGCGCGTCCGTTCGAGGAGCCGCATGGCATTGCCGAGCATCCACATCCCCGGCGCCTGATTGGCTCCGAGCTGCGCCGGCGCCGCGAACGACCAGGCATTGATGAGCTCGAAGGCCACGTGGTCGTCGCGCCGCGCGGCCGCGAGGAGGTCCTCGCTCACCGGCATCGGCGCGGCGGGCCCGAGGAGCGCGAGGCGTTGCACGCGCGCAGGATGACGCGCGGCGCACTCGAGCGCGGCAAGCGCGCCCATCGAATGTCCCACGACCGCGCACGCGCGCACGCCGAGCGCGTCCTGCACCCGCGCGAGCCAGTCGGCGATCGCCTCGACGCTCGGCAATGCATTCCCACCCGAGCGGCCGTGCCCGGGAAGGTCGATGGCGATGGCGTTCATGCCATGCCACGCGAAGTAACGCGATTGCAGCGCGAACACGCCATGGTCGTTTCCCGCGCCGTGCACGAAGAGCACGCTCGGCCGTTCGGCCGCGAAGAGCCGCGACCCGGTGTAGGCATAGACGCGATGACCGTCGACGTCGAAGAGCATCAGCGCTTGCTCGCGGCGTACAGCGCGCGGGAGAGATCCTCGATCAGGTCGGACGCGTCCTCGAGCCCGATCGACAGCCGGATCGTCCCCTCCGTGATGCCGGCACGCTGCAGGTCCTCGGCGGACATGCGGTAGTGCGTCGTCGACGCGGGATGAATCACCAGCGACTTCGCGTCGCCGACGTTGGCGAGATGCGAGAAGATGCGCAAGCTTTCGATGAAGCGGCGTCCCGCGGCGCGCCCGCCGCGGATGCCGAAGCTCACGATCGACCCGCAGCCGTTCGGCATCAGCCGCGCCGCGAGCGCATGGTCCGGATGCGTCGGCAGTTCGGGATAGTTGACCCATTCGACTTCCTGCGCGGCGTTCAGGAATGCGACGACCTTCCGCGTGTTCTCGACGTGGCGCTGCATCCGCATCGACAGCGTCTCGACGCCCTGCAGGATATAGAACGCGTTGGTGGGGCTCATGCACGCCCCGAAATCGCGCAGGCCTTCGGCGCGTGCGCGCATGATGAACGCCATCGGCCCGAACTCCTCGGCGAAGTCGAGACCGTGATAGCCGGCATAGGGTTCGGTCAGGGTCGGGAACTTGCCCGACCGCTCCCAGTCGAACTTGCCGCCGTCGACCAGCACGCCGCCGATCGCGATGCCGTGCCCGCCCAGCCACTTGGTCGCCGAATGTATGACGAGATCGGCGCCGTGCTCGATGGGGCGCATCAGGTAAGGCGTGGCGAAGGTGTTGTCGATCAGCAGGGGCACCCCGGCCTCGTGCGCGACCTCCGCGATCGCGGCGATGTCCATGACCTCGAGCCCGGGATTCCCGAGCGTCTCGCCGAAGACGAGACGCGTTTCGGGACGCAGCGCCGCCTTGAAGGCCTTCGGATCGCGGGGATTGACGAAGGTCGTCGTGATCCCGAAGCGCGGCAGCGTATGGGCGAGAATGTTGTGCGAGCCGCCGTAGATCGAGGCCGACGAGACGATGTGCCCGCCCTGCCCCATCAACGTCGCGATGGCGAGATGGAGTGCGGCCTGTCCGCTTGCCGTGCAGATGGCGCCGACGCCGCCCTCGAGCGCCGCGATGCGCTCCTCGAGCACGGCGACGGTCGGGTTCGAGATGCGGCTGTAGATGTGGCCGGCCCGCTCGAGATTGAACAGCGCGGCGGCGTGGTCGGTGTCCTGGAAGACGTACGACGTCGTCTGATAGATCGGCACGGCCCGCGCGCCGAAAACCGGGTCGGGATGCTGACCCGCATGCAGCCCGAGCGTATCGAACCGGAGGAATTTGGGATCGGCCATTTCGGGAAATCGAGTGTGATGGCCGACGTTAACGCAAAAATTGTCGGCCGCTCAACATCGACGCAACCGTCCATATTGAGCGGCCCAATTGTATCGCACTTCCCTGTTCAACCCCGTGCGTGGCCGCGACTCTTACAAACTCGGCCATTGTCCGTCAAGCGAACTGCCCGGACGGGGCGGGAAATCGCAAGACCTGCCCCGCCGCCGGAGCTGTCGCGACGGGTGAAAAAAGAAAGGGCTGCCGATTCGGGCAGCCCGGAGTTGAACAGGGAGGCGTCAATGACACCGGACAGCGGGGTCCGGCGCAGCCCGTCCGAACGAATCGGACGAACCGTGACAGGCTTCAACGATAACGAGGGGGCCGTTAAGACATGGTTAATGCCGCCCGGGGGCGCCGGCCCGGACGAACAGGCCCGCCTACTGCGCGGTCCAGCCGCCGTCGATGGACAGCGCCGCGCCGCGGATCTGCGTCGCCGCGTCCGAGCAGAGGAACACGACCATGGCGCCGATCTGCTCGGGCGTGACCGCCTCGCCCGACGGCATCTTCTCGGACAAGAGCTTCTCCTTCGCCTTCGCGACCGGCAGCTTCTCGCGCTCGGCCAGCGCGTCGATCTGCTTCTGCACGAGCGGCGTCAGCACCCAGCCGGGGCAGATCGCATTGCATGTGATGCCCGTCGTCGCGGTCTCCAGCGCCACGACCTTGGTCAGGCCGACGACGCCGTGCTTCGCCGCCACATAGGCGGCCTTGTTGACCGACGCGACGAGGCCGTGGGCCGAGGCGATGTTGACGATGCGGCCCCAATTGTTCCGCTTCATGTGCGGCAGCGCCGCGCGCGTGGCATGAAAGACCGACGACAGGTTGATCGCGATCACCTGGTCCCACTTCTCGGGCGGAAACTCGTCGACGGGTGCGACATGCTGGATGCCGGCGTTGTTGACCAGCACGTCGATGCGACCGAAACGGGCGACCGTCGCCTCGACCATGCGCGCGATCTCGGCCGGTTTCGTCATATCGGCACCGTCATAGACGACCTCGACGCCGTGCTCGCGCGCGATCTCGTCGCGCAGCTTGTCGATCGCGCCCGCCTCGCCGAAGCCGTTGAGGACGATCTTCGCCTTTTCGCGCGCAAGCGCGCGGGCGATGGCGAGACCGATCCCGCTGGTCGATCCGGTGACGATCGCAACCCTGTCGTTCAGCATGCGCTGCCCCCGATTTGCGTGACGTTGACCGGCCCCGCGGGCCGCGCACGATCGCGTTCAGTGCACCGGCGTCGTGCGCGGGCTTCACCCGCACATCCGGGCCGGCACCGCAGGCGCGGCACCGACGGCACGGATCGCCGGGTCAGGCCTGGCGACGGCACAGGGAAATTCCGCACGCGACCGCAATTCGCTGTAGACCACAACGGAGCGTGACGTGCAACCGGCATTGCGCGCAAACGCGACGGCCGATCCCGCGATCATTCGATCTCGGCGGCGCGGCGCACGCTTGCGATCATCGACGAGTTCATCAGGAACGCCTTCGCCTGCACGGGATCGGCGGCCGTGCGCCGCAACTCGTCGAGCCGCTGCTTGCGCACCGCCGGATCGCGCTCCTCGAGCATCCGCTTGTTGCGGATCGACAGGGCCTGAATGAACTCGATCGTCACCGTGCGGCGCTGGCGGACATAGAGGTCGAGCAGGCTTTCGTCCGCCTCGCCCTTCCAGACTTTCGCCAGCTTGGGATAGAGGTTCGCCGCGTCGTGGATGCCGCTGTTGAGGCCGAACGCCCCCAGCGGATTGTTGAGGTGCGCCGCGTCGCCGGCGAGAATCACGCGCCCGAACCGGAAATCCTTGCAGACGCGCTGGTGCACCCGATACGTGCTCCGGTACGGGATGTCGGCCTGCCCGGCCCCCGGCTGGAGCCCGTCGAGCAGGCGGCGGCAGAAGCCGAGATCGAGCACCGCCTCCTCCGGCACCGAGGCATCGGTCGGAAACAGGACCCGCCACAGGCCGGGCGGACCGTCGTGCGGCATCTTGAAGATCGCGGCCCATTCCGTCGGATCGGCGATGTACGCGTTCTCGGTATAGCCGTGGGGCCCGAGATCGAACTTGCTGCTGATGACGAGAAAACGTTCGGGCCACGTGTAGCCCTCGAACTCGACGCCGAGATCCTTGCGCACCGCGCTGCGGCCGCCGTCGCAGCCGACGAGATAGTCGCACGCGATCGTCTCGGGACCGTCCGGCCCCTCGACCGTGGCGATGACGCCGTCGCCGTCCTGGCTCGCCTTCACGAAGCGCGTCGAGAAACGCACCTGGGCGTTCGGAAAATCGCGCAGGCGGTCGAACAGCATCGGGGTCAGCTTGTGCTGCTCCAGATGAAGGCGGAAGCAATACGGCGTCTCGTCCTTCAGCAGGCCCAGATCCCACTGGACGATGACGCCCTCCTTGCGGTCCCGGATCTGCCACTGCGGCACCTTGATGCCGGCGGCAAGCATGCGCGGCGTGATGCCGAGCGGCTCGAGCGCCTGGAGCGTCGGCGGATGGAAGCTGCCGGCCCGCAGGTCGTGCGTCAGCGCCGGTTCCGCCTCGATCACCGTCACGTCCACGCCCTCGTGGGCGAGGCCGAGGGCCGTCACCAGCCCGACCGGCCCTGCGCCCACGACCAGAATTCTCCCGTGCTTTCTCGTCGCCATTGGTTGTTCCTGCCGTCCGACCGACTGATCCTGCTAACGCCGCGCGTCGCTGAGCGCCTCGCTGTCCGAATACTCCGTCAGCACGTTGAGCACGGCCTGCCGGCCCTCGTGTTCGACGACGTGAAGTGCGCGCTCGAGTGCCGCCGGCAGCTCGTCGGCGCTTGCGACTTTCTCGCCATATCCGCCCGACGCCTCGACGATGCGCTCGTAATCCGGCGTCGGCTCCAGATAGGTGAGCGGCGCGCGGTTGACCTTCGCCGCCGCGCCGTCGGGATACATGGCGAGCGTCGCGCGCCGCACCGCGCCCCACATGCGGTTGTTCATGATGACGGTCAGGACCGGCAGGTCGTACGCGGCCGCGACGTAATGCGCCGGCGTCGGATTGCCGAACATGTAGCTGCCGTCGCCGACGACGGCGATCACGCGCCGCGCCGGCGCGCCGAGCTTGAGGCCGAGCGCCGCCCCCAGTCCCCAGCCCAGGCCGCCGGCCGGACTCGTGCCGAAATACGTGCCCGGCTGCGTGAATCCCATGAAGCCGACCGGCAGGGACGATTCGCTGACGATGATGTCGTCCGGCCGCTTGACGCGATTGAGGGCATCGGCGAGGCGGGCGGGATTGAGCCGCGGGCTTCCGGCCATGCGCGCGACCGCGGCCGCCCGCGCTTCCTGCTGCTTCGCGCACTGCGCCATGATCCGCTCGCGCCGCGCGGCGACGCGATCCGGCCGCGCGACCGTGGCCAGCGCATCGTCGAGTGCCGCGAGCGCGAGCCGGCTTGCCGCCGTGATGGCGAGATCGCACGGGAAAGTCCGCATCGGATAGCGGCTGAACAGCGGATCGGCGCCGACGTGAATGACCTTGGCCGCCGGATTCACCTTGTGCAGCTTGGGAATCCACGGCACGTCGCAATCCAGCACCAGGATGACGTCCGCATCGGGCAGGAGCGGCCCCGGCTCGTAGCCCAGATGCATCGAATGATCGCTCGGCAGGAACACGTAGCGCGGCCGGTAACCCACCACCGGCAGCGCATGCCGTTCGGCGAGCCGGCTCAGCAGCGGCACGGCGTCGGCCTCGCGTCCGAAGCTCGCCGTGACGATGAGCGGGCGCTCGGCCTCGGCGAGCCATCGGGCCGCCTGCGCCACCGCGGCCGCGTCGGGCGCGGGCGCGGCCGCAGGCTGCCGCCGGCTGGAGGCCCGGAACGAGAATCGGCCGGCCCCGCCGGCCAGGACCTCGCGCGGAAGCGTCAGATAGACCGGCCCGCGCGGCTCGCTCATCGCCAGCGACAGGCCGCGATCGACCACCGCCTCGACCTGCCGCGGGTCGCGCAGCTCATACTCCCATTTCACGACCTCGCGCAGCATCCCGGCCTGGTCGAACATCTCCTGGCCCCAATGGATGAACACGCTGCGGGCGCCGAGGGCATCGTCCTCGTTGATCGGCGTCCGGCCGGCCGCGAGGAAGATCGGGATGTTCTCGCGGGCGGCGTTGAACAGTCCGCAGATCGCGTTCGCCGTGCCGACGTTGACGTGAAGCATGAGGGCCTGCGGCCGGCCGGTCGCGAGATAGCAGCCATGCGCCATGGCGATGCCGAGATTTTCGTGCGGCACCGTGACCGGCTTCGGCGCGCGGGCGCCGCCGAGCGAGGCCTTGGCCAGCGCCTCGATCAGCGGCGGGAAGTCGGTCCCCGCATTGCCGAAGATGTAGTCGACGCCGCGCGCGGCGAGGACGGCGAGCAGCGCCTCGGCGGCGTTCGAGACATCGATGTCGGTGGTCGTCATCGCGGTGCCGCTCCCGGAAATTCTGGCGCGCGCTCGGATGCAGGCCAGATCTCGCGCAAAACCAGAAGACGGAAGGCCGGCCACGGGGCCGGGTTTCCGCCGGCGTTTCGCGACGCGTATCGCGTTACGCGCCGAGTTTACAGACCGTCAGACGTCTGTCAATGTTCGGTGGCCGGCCGCTGCCCGCCGGTATCGATCCCGCTGCCGATCCGACCATGAGCACGCGCGTTCGCCTCGAACGGAACTTCGATGTCCCGAAGCTGACGGGCGCCGACCCGCAGGTGCTTGCGCAGCTCGACCGCCTTTACCGGCGTCCCGGGTTCATGATCCGGCGCTGTCACCAGTTCGCCGTGTCGATCTTCCTGCGCGAATGCGCGGCGTTCGCCCTGACCCCGTCGCAATACGGGATCCTCTACATCGTCGACTGCTGTCCGGGCGTCACCCAGATCGGGCTCTCGGGTCTGATCGGCCTCGACCGTTCGACGACGAATACGGTCGTGCTGCGGCTCATGCGGAACGGCTATCTCACTCGGCGCGCCGACGCGAACGACCGGCGCAAGCAGCGGCTGACCGTCACGCCCGCGGGCCGGCGCCTGCTCGCCGCCGTCGACCGCGCGGTGCGGCGCGCCTATGATGCGTTCCTCGCCCCGCTCGGGCCCCGGGAGCGGCGCACGTTCATGGCGTGTCTCCAGAAGCTCATGGACTTCCACAACGCCGATACGCGGGCGCCGATCGTCGCGGCCGTCGCGGCGAAATCGCCGGCGGGGCGCCGCACATCAGGCAAGCGAGCAAGGACGGATACGCACGATGGAACGATTCGGCGGCAAGCAACTTACCGAGCGCGTTGAAGACCTCCGGCTGCTGACCGGACAGGGCCGCTACGTCGACGACCTGAAAATCGACGGGGCGCTTCACGTCGCGTTCGTGCGTTCGACATACGCCCACGCCAGGCTGCGCGGGATCGATGTCGAGGCGGCGCGCGCCATGCCGGGCGTGCGCGCGGTCTGGACCGGCGCCGATCTCGCCGGCGACGGCGTCGAACCGTTGCCCGTTCCCGCGCTCTTCAAGCGCCCGGACGGCACGCCGATGGCGACCGCGCCGCGGCGTGCCTTGGCGCTCGAGCGCGTCCGCTATGTGGGCGAGCCGGTCGTCGCCGTCGTGGCGGAGAGCCGGACACAGGCCCTCGACGCCGCCGAGGCGGTCGTCATCGATTACGAGGAGCTGCCCGCCGTCGTCGATGTACGCGACGCGACGGCCGCGGGCGCGCCGGTCCTGTGGCCGGAAGCGCCCGACAACGTCGCCGCCGAGGCGCGTCACGGCAACGCCGAGGCAACGTCGCAGGCCTTCGCGTCGGCCGCGCATGTCGTGCGGCTCGAGATCGTCAACCAGCGTCTCGTGGCAAGCCCGATGGAGCCGCGCAACACCGCGGCGGTGTTCGACCGCGAGAGCAGCCGGCTCACGCTCCATGCCTCGGCGCAGAACCCGTCGGCTCTGAAGCAGGTCTTGAGTCAGAACATCCTGCACCTTCCGCCGGAGAAGGTCCGCGTGGTGGTCCGCGACGTCGGCGGCGGCTTCGGCATGCGGTCCCATCTCACGCCCGAGGACGCGGTCGTCGCCTATGCGGCCGTCAAGCTCGGGTGCCCGGTGCGCTGGCGCGCCGACCGCAGCGAAGATTTCCAGAGCGCGGTGCAGGGCCGCGATCAGTTCTCGCGGGCCGAGCTCGCCCTCGATGCGGATGGACGCATCCTCGCGCTCAGGGTCGATACGCTCGCCAATGCCGGTGCCTATCTTGCACCGCCCACCGCGCCGATACCGCTCGCCCTCAGCCCGAAGGTCATTACCGGCGCCTATGCCATTCCGGTCGCCGACATTCGCGTGCGGCTCGTGCTCACCAACACGGCGACCGTTTCCGCCTATCGCGGCGCGGGCCGGCCGGAAGCGGTCTATCTCATCGAACGGCTGATGGACGCGGCGGCGGCGAAGCTGGGGCTCGATCCGGCGGAGATACGCCGGCGCAACCTGGTGCCGGCATCGGCCATGCCCTACAAAAACGCGACCGGCGAGACCTACGACACGGGCAACTTCGTCCATTTCCTCGATCGGGCGATCGAAGCCGCCGACTGGAACGGCTTCCCGGCGCGGCGCGCGGCCGCCGCCGCGCGGGGCCGGCTCCTCGGGCGCGGGCTCTCCTATTACATCGAATGGACCGGGGCGAACGCGCTGAGCGAGACGGTCGACGTGATCGTCGAGGCGGACGGACGGGTCATCGTCCATTCCGCGACCCAGGCCATGGGCCAGGGCCTCGAGACGGCGTATACGCAGCTCGTGGCGGAGCGGCTCGGGATCGCGCCCGACCGGATCGCCATCGTGCAGGGCGATACCGACCTCGTTCAGGGGTTCGGCAGCATGGGTTCGCGCTCGCTCTATATCGGCGGCTCGGCCATCGTCGCCGGCGCCGACCGGCTGATCGAGCATGCGAAGAATCTCGCGGCCGAGGCGCTGGAAGCCGCGGCCGCGGACATCGAGTTCGCGGCGGGGCGCTTCACCATCGCCGGCACCGACCGCTCGATCGGCCTGTTCGAGCTCGCCGCGCGCCAGGCCGAACGGCGCCTGGCAGTTCGGACGAAGAATGCCGTCACCGGCCCGAGCTGGCCGAACGGCTGTCACGTCTGCGAGGTCGAGATCGACCCCGAGACCGGCGTGGCGCAGATCGTGCGCTACACGACCTGCGACGACGTCGGGCGCGCCATCAACCGGACGCTCGTCGCCGGCCAGCTGCATGGCGGGATCGCGCAGGGCGTCGGCCAGGCGCTCTATGAAAACACGGTGTACGACCGCAGGACGGGCCAGCTCGTCACCGGGTCATACATGGACTACACGCTGCCGCGCGCCGACGACCTGCCGAGCTTCGCGATCAATCTCGACGAATCGGTGCCCTCGACCACGAATCTGCTCGGCGCCAAGGGCGCGGGCGAATCCGGAACGGTGGGCTCGATCCCGGCGGTGATGAACGCCGTCATCGACGCGCTCCGGCCGCTCGGCATCGATCATCTCGACATGCCGGCGACGCCGCACGCGATCTGGACGGCGATACGGTCGGCGAAGCGCGACGGGACGGCCGGCGCCTGAGCATTTGCCAAGCGGCGGCCGGATCGCGCACACTGGCGCCCATGGACCGCGCGCAGGCGATGATCGTCGTGCTGGTGTTCTACGTGGCGCCGCTGCTGCACGTGGCGTTCGCGCCGGGCGCCGGCAGCTTGCGCCCGCCGCCCGGCTCGCGCTGCCCGATGGGGCCGCGCCTCGGCTGGATCGTGATGGTCCTGATGCTCGGACCCGTCGGCTGGCTGATGTTCATCGCGCGCCGGCGGCGGCCGGCGCCGCCGACCGCGCCGGCGGCATCGCCTGCCGGGGACGACCGTTCCGTGGGCGTGCCGAAGCAGGGCTAGGCGGAACGCCCGCGCGGCCGGACGGTTCGCGGGCCGCTACTTCTTGAAGAACGCATCGGCCCCGGCCCGATGCGCCTGCTTGGCGGCGATGGCAGCGCGGGCACGCTCGATCTCGGCCTGGAGCTGGGCGATGTATTCGTTCAGCTCCTCCACCGAATAGGGCGTCAGATCCTTGGGTTTCGACGGCTTCTTGCGCGGTTCGAGGTCTTCGAGGTCCATTCCTTTTCGTTCTCCTGCTCGTCTTGTCAGTTTGGACGCGCTCCTTTAGACCTGCAACCCTTGCTCAGGATTTCCGAAACGTGCAGGTGACGACATGGCCAACGCTCTGCCCGCGACGATGAAGGTGATCGTGCTCAAGGCGCCCGGCGGCCCCGAGAATCTCGTGCTCGGGACGCGGCCCGTGCCGCAGCCGCAGGCGGGCGAGGTGCTGATCAAGGTCGAGGCGGCCGCGATCAACCGTCCCGACGTCCTGCAGCGCCAGGGCAAGTATCCGCCGCCGCCGGGCGCACCCGACACACTCGGGCTCGACGTGGCCGGCACCGTCGTCGCCGCGGCACCCGACGTGACCTGGCCCAAGGTCGGGGAGCGCGTCTGCGCGCTGGTGGCGGGCGGCGGCTATGCGGAGTTCGCCGTGGCGCCGGCGCCGCAATGCCTGCCCGTTCCGCGCGGCCTGTCGATGGTCGAGGCGGCCTCGCTGCCCGAGACGTTCTTCACCGTCTGGACCAACGTGTTCGATCGCGCGCGTCTGCAGCCGGGCGAGAGCTTCCTCGTCCATGGCGGCGCCAGCGGCATCGGCGTGACGGCGATCCAGATGGCGAAGGCCTGGGGCGCGCGCGTGTTCGCGACGGCCGGCACGCCGGAGAAGTGCAAGGCGTGCGAAGACCTCGGCGCCGAGCGCGCGATCAACTACAGGACCGAGGATTTCGTCGCCGTCGTCAAGGACGCCACGCAGGGCGCCGGCGTGGACGTGATCCTCGACATGGTCGGCGGCGACTACACGCCGCGCAACATCCAGGCGCTGCGCGACGACGGCCGCATCGTCCAGATCGCCTTCCTGCGCGGCCACAAGGTCGAGGTCGATCTCAACGCGCTGATGCGCCGCCGGCTGACGCTCACCGGCTCGACGCTGCGGCCGCGCCCCGTCGCGGTAAAGGGGCAGATCGCGGCCGCGCTTCGCGAGAAGATCTGGCCGCTGATCGAGGCCGGCCGGATCCGCCCGGTGATCCACGCGACCTTTCCGCTCGCGCAGGCGGCCGACGCGCACCGCGTCATGGACGCCGATCAGCACATCGGAAAAATCGTGCTCCAGGTCGTTTGACCCGGCCCGGTCCGGGCTATATAAAGGCGCAAATCCGACAATTTGCCGTGGATCGTCCGATCTCCTGGTCGTTGCGGGAGTATGAGGCGATCTTGTGCTGGAGGTTTAGATGCCCCTTCCGCTGATGCCCAAGGCAACCGCCGTCTGGCTGGTGGAGAATACGTCCCTTTCGTTCGAGCAGATCGCCGAGTTCTGCGGCATGCACGCGCTCGAGGTTCAGGGTATTGCCGACGGCGAGGTCGCGGTGGGCATCGTCGGGCTGGATCCGATCGCCAACGGCCAGCTCACGCGCGAGGAGATCGAGCGCTGCGAGCAGGATCCGAAGGCGCGCCTCAAGCTGGCCGAGCGCGCCCTGCCGTTGACGGTGACGCAGCACAAGGGGGCGCGCTACACGCCCGTGTCGAAGCGGCACGACAAGCCGAACGCGATCGCGTGGCTCCTCCGCCATCATCCGGAGCTCAACGACGCCCAGATCGGGCGCCTCGTCGGCACCACCAAGGCGACGATCCAGAAGGTGCGGGATCGCACCCACTGGGACATTCAGAACATCAAGCCGCAGAACCCGGTGGTGCTGGGCCTGTGCAGCCAGCAGGATCTCGACGACGCCATTGCCCGCGCGCATCGCGCGGCCGAACGCGCCCGGCTGAATGCGGAGCGGGCGAAGCGCCGTGCCGAGAAAGCGAAGCAGGCCGCCGCGGCGCCCGCGGAAACGGCCGAGGCCGCGCCGGCGGCCGAAGCGGCGCCGGAGCCGGACGAGGACCAGCCGGCGCACTGAACCCAAACCCCGGCCCCGCGGCCGGACGCGACCGGCCGCGGGGCCGCTATTTCACCGGCACCGCCTATTTCACCGGCACCGTGTAATTGAGCGCGAGGCGGCCGCCGTCCGGATAGAGGGTCTGGCCGGTCATGTAGGATGAATCGTCGCTCGCCAGGAACACGGCGACGGACGCGATCTCCTCGACCTCGCCCAGGCGCCCGAGGGGCGTGCGGCTCATGATCCTGCGACGCGCCTCGTCGCTCTCCATCACCGCGCGCTTGGCAAGCTCGGTCCCGATCGTGCCCGGCCCGATCGCGTTGACGCGGATGCCCTTGTCCGCCAGCGACAGCGCCATGACCTTGGTCAGCTGGTTCACGCCGCCCTTTGAGGTGACGTAGGGCACCTGGTTCGGAATCGCGAGCACCGCGTTGCAGGACGACATGTTGATGATCGCGTAGCCGCCGCGCGAGGTGGGCGGGCCCTGCTTCACCATCTGGCGCGCCACCGCCTGGCCGACCAGGAACACGCCCTTCAGATTCACGCGCAGGACCCGGTCGAAATCCTGCTCGGTGATGTCCAGGAAGTCCGCGGTGTGGATGATTCCGGCGTTGCTGACGCAGATGTCCACCCGTCCGAAACGGTCCACGGTGCCGGCGACCAGGGCATTGACCTGCGGGGCTTCGCCGACGTCGCAGCGGATGAACCGGGCATTGTCGCCCAGCCGCTTGGCTTCCGCCTCGCCGCGCGCGGCGTCGATATCGCTGAGCACCACCTTGGCGCCCTCCCTGACGAAGGCTTGCGCGCAGGCGAGCCCGATTCCGCCGGCAGCACCGGTCACGATGGCGACTTTATCCTTGAGACGCATCACATGTTCCGCACGTTAGGGTCCGTACACGGGTCGCGTTCGTCGCCGGCGACGGCGACGGAAGACGGAGACCCGTGAAGAAATCCCGGACGCCTCCGTCGTCGCGAGCGGCGGGACGCCGCGTCACTCTATTTGCTGCGAATCGCGTCCGTCGGCAAGCGCAAGCGGCGGGACAAGGGGGCCCGCCGCCCGCGCGGCGAAACGGCGGCGGCCGGTCATCCGGCCGTCATCAGCTTGCCCGCCTTGGCGTAGCCCGCGCCCTGCAGCGCCTCGGTGATCTCGTCGAGGATCGCCGGATCGTCGATCGTCGCCGGCGACTTGAAGGGCTGCGAGTCCGCGATGCGCTGCATCGTGCCGCGCAGGATCTTGCCCGAGCGCGTCTTGGGCAGGCGCTTGACCACGATCGCCTGCTTGAACGCGGCGACCGGGCCGATGCGGTCGCGCACCATCTGCACGATTTCCTGCACGATCTCGCCGTGCGGCCGGGTGACGCCGGCCTTGAGCACGATGAAGCCCAGCGGCAGCTGACCCTTGAGCTCGTCCGCCACGCCGATCACCGCGCATTCGGCGACGTCGGGATGCGAGGCGAGCACCTCCTCCATCGCGCCGGTCGACAGCCGGTGGCCGGCGACGTTGATGACGTCGTCCACGCGCGTCATGACGAACACGTAGCCGTCCTCGTCGATGTACCCGGCGTCCCCGGTCTTGTAGTAGCCGGGATACTCGGCAAGGTAGGACTGCCGGAACCGTTCGTCGGCGTTCCACAGCGTCGGGAACGTGCCCGGGGGCAGCGGCAGGCGGCAGCACAGCGCGCCGATCTCGCCCGGCTTCATCTCGTGCCCGTCGGTGCCGAGCACGCGCACGTCCCAGCCCGGCGCCGGCTTCGTCGCCGAGCCGTGCTTCACGGGCAGGCGCTCGATGCCCAGGCAATTGGCGACGATCGCCCAGCCGGTCTCGGTCTGCCACCAGTGATCGATCACCGGCACGTTGAGGTTCGTCTCCGCCCATTTGAGCGTATCGGGATCGGAGCGCTCGCCGGCGAGGAACAGCGCCTTGAACCCCGACAGGTCGTATTTGCGGATGAGATCGCCCTTCGGGTCTTCGCGCTTGATGGCGCGGAACGCGGTCGGCGCGGTGAACAGCGTCTTGACCTTGTGCTGGGCGATGACGCGCCAGAACGCGCCGGCATCGGGCGTGCCGACCGGCTTGCCCTCGTAGAGAACCGTCGTGCAGCCGTGCAGCAGCGGCGCATAGACGATGTAGGAATGCCCGACGACCCAGCCGACGTCCGACGCCGCCCAGTAGACGTCGCCCGGCGCCACGTCATAGACGGCGTGCATCGAGTATTTGAGCGCGACGGCATGGCCGCCGTTGTCGCGCACGACGCCCTTCGGCTGGCCGGTCGTGCCCGAGGTGTAGAGGATGTAGAGCGGATCCGTCGCCTTCACGGGCACGCAGTCGACCGGTTTCGCCGCCGCCATCGCGTCGTTCCAGTCGATGTCGCGGCCCGGCACCAGCTCCGCCTTCGCCATCGGTCGCTGCAGGATCACGCAGCGCTCGGGCTTGTGGCGCGCGAGCTGGATCGCCGCATCGAGCAGCGGCTTGTACGGGATCACCTTCTGCACCTCGATCCCGCACGAGGCCGAGACGACGACCTTGGCGCCCGAGTCGTCGATGCGCGCGGCCAGCTCGTTCGCCGCGAAGCCGCCGAACACCACCGAATGCACCGCGCCGATCCGCGCGCAGGCGAGCATGGCGACCACCGCCTCGGGCACCATCGGCATGTAGATGATGACGCGATCGCCCCTGGCGACGCCGAGATTGGCAAGCGCGCCGGCGAAGCGCGCGACGAGGTCGCGGAACTCGCGGAAACTGTAGCTCCTGACCGTGCCCGTGACCGGGCTGTCGTAGATCAGGGCCGGGGCGTCGCCGCGGCCGGCGTCGATATGGCGATCGAGCGCGTTGTAGCAGGTATTGAGTTCGCCGCCGGCGAACCAGCGGTAGAACGGCTTGTTCGAGTCGTCGAGGACGCGGTCCCATTTGCGGAACCACGCGATGTCGGCCGCGACCTCGCCCCAGAAGCCCTCCGGGTCCTTGAGCGAGCGGGCATGGATTTCGGCAAAGCGGCTGGACATGGCCCTCCCTCGTAACATGTTGTTTTGCGCGCGAGTCTGCCTGTAAACCCCCTGTCTTGGGAAGCCCGAACGTGGCAGATTACGGACCCTTTCGACGGGGCGGATATCATGGCGAAGCGGACGAGCAAAAAAACCAGGAAAACAGGCGGAATCGGGAAGCCGGCGCGCCGCGCCGGAGCTGCCCGGCCGAAGAAGACGGCGAAACCGGCGGCCCGGCCGAAGAAGGTCGCGAAGAAGGCAGTAAGGCCGGCGGCGGCGCTGCGGCGCACCGGCGCGGCCGCCCGCGGACGCGTCAACCCCTACGACGTCGACCTCGACAAGAACCCCGCCAATTACGAGCCGCTGTCGCCGATCTCGTTCCTGGCCCGCGCGGCGGCCATCTTCCCGCGGCATGTCGCCCAGATCCACGGCACCATCCGCCGCACCTGGGCCGAGACGCATCTGCGCTGCCGCCGCCTCGCCTCGGCGCTGGCGCGGCGCGGCATCGGCCGCGGCGACACGGTCGCCCTGATGGCGCCGAACATCCCCGCCGCCTACGAGGCCGCCTTCGGCGTGCCGATGGCCGGCGCCGTGCTCAATGCGCTCAACGTCCGCCTCGATGCCGAGGCGATCGCCTTCATGCTGGACCATGGCGAGGCGAAGGCGATCCTGACCGACACCGAGTTCGCGCCGGTCATCCGCAAGGCGCTGTCGCTCGCGAAGCGCAAGCCGATCGTCATCGACATCGACGACCCGATGGGGCCGGGCGGCGAACGGCTGGGCCAGATCGACTACGAGGCCTTCCTGATGGAAGGCGATCCGGATTTCGAGCCGGTACGGCCGCGCGACGAGTGGGACGCGATCGCCCTCAACTACACCTCGGGCACGACCGGCGACCCCAAGGGCGTCGTCTACCATCACCGCGGCGCCTATCTGAACGCGATCGGCAACGTGCTAGTCTGGACCATGCCGCGCCATCCCGTCTATCTGTGGACGCTGCCGCTGTTCCACTGCAACGGCTGGACGTTCCCGTGGACGATCGCGGCGATGGCCGGCACCAACGTCTTCCTGCGCCGGGTCGAGGCCAAGGCCATCTTCGATGCGATCCGCGAGCACGGCGTCACCCATTTCTGCGGCGCGCCGATCGTGCTCAACATGCTGATCAACGTGCCTGAGGAATGGCGCCGGGGCTTCACGCACAAGGTCGAGGTCATGACCGCCGCCTCCGCGCCGCCAGCCGCCGTGATCGAGAAGATGGAGCGCATGGGCTTCCACATCACCCATGTCTACGGCCTGACCGAGGTCTACGGCCCCGCGGTCGTGTGCGAATGGCATCAGGAGTGGAACGCCCTGCCGAGCGACGAGCAGGCGGTGCTCAAGGCGCGCCAGGGTGTGCGCTATCCCGTGCTCGAGGGCCTGATGGTCGCCGATCCCGAGACGCTCGAGCCGGTGCCGAGCGACGGCACGACGATCGGCGAGGTCTTCATGCGCGGCAACATCGTCATGAAGGGCTATCTCAAGAACCCGAAGGCGACCGCCAAGGCGTTCAAGGGCGGCTGGTTCCACACCGGCGACCTCGGCGTGATGCATCCCAACGGCTATATCGAGCTCAAGGACCGCTCCAAGGACATCATCATCTCAGGCGGCGAGAACATCTCGACGATCGAGGTCGAAAGCGTGCTCTATCGCCACCCGGCGGTGCTCGAGGCCGCGGTCGTCGCGCGGCCGGACGAGAAATGGGGCGAGACGCCGTGCGCGTTCGTGACGCTCAAGGACGGCGCGAGTGCCACGGCCGAAGAGATCATCGCCTTCTGCCGCGACAATCTCGCGCACTTCAAGTGCCCGCGCACGGTCGTGTTCGGCCCGCTGCCCAAGACCTCGACGGGCAAGATCCAGAAGTTCGTGCTGCGCGAGCGCGCACGCGCGCTGTGACGGCGACCGTCGCGCCGCCCGCGCCTCATCGCATCGCGCATCGCATTATGCGTGGCGCCCGCCGTATCGCCTGATGCGGCGTCGCGCGCGCGCGACGTCACGGATCGGCCGGTCCCGAACGACAAGAGCCGCCTGTCGGCCCCGCGCCGGTGACGGCGCATCGGAGTCGACATGACGGCTCCTGAAGATCGCCGGCCGTCTCGGCAACGGCCGGATGGACGCGCGCGCCGGTGTTCAGCGCGCGGCCATCGTCATTCGTTCGATCTCTTCCTTGATGCGAAGCTTTTCGCGTTTGAGTTGGGTGACGTGGACCCAGTCGGGAAGTGGTCGGTGGATTTCTTCATCGATCTCGTGTTCGAGGCGAGCGTGCCGTGACTTCAACGTTTCGACACGATCTTCGATGGTCATCCACATCCTCCTTTGTTGGAATGGGTTGGATTACCCATGGCAGATCGATGCTACGCCTCCGCCCACGTGGTTGCCAAGCGGCGGTTGCGGCGAAGGTCTCCGCAAATCCGGATAAGTACGGCCAAGCCTATGGCTTCGTTCGACTTTCGATGCCGTCGAGCGCGGCGATGAGAATCGCAAGATCGGCGTGGTCGGTCGCGTCGGGCCGTACGTCGAGCGCGGCAAGATAGGTTTCGGCGTTGGCCCTGGCGGTATCCCGGGGTGCAACCGTAGCGCGCGATACCGGCAAGCTTGGCCGTTCGGCGGCCAGCATCAGCTGCTCGACATACTCGGCGTCGAGCTCGATGCGCTTCACCTCGGCGCGCAGACGTCCAAGTACCGCGCCGAGCTCGGACTCTGCCTCTGCGAGCATCGGCTTGAGCGCCGTGCGCGCGGCCCGCAACGGTCGGACGACGTCCTCGTGGATCGCGCGCACGCGCGCCTTCAGGCGTTCGACCGCGGCGCGGTCGAGCGTCTCGCCGTGCGCGTACCCGACCCACAGACAGAAGAACAGCAGATTGACGTCGACGCCATGGCGCGCCTGCAGCCGCAGGCACGCGTCCGGCACGCCCGCGCGCGCA
>DASVCL010000060.1:0-9770 GCA_036381615.1 Alphaproteobacteria bacterium | reverse complement strand
GACTGGCGGAACACGAATCCGACCGCGGCCGCGAACCGGTCGGCGAGGTCGGACGAGCCGACGATCCGGCTGCGGAGGACCGGCCTCGTCTCGAGCCCGTCGCCCCCGGGCGTGATCTCGGTCCGGATCCGGTCGCCGCCGAGCCCGAGCGCCGCCGCGATCTCGGGCACGAGCGCGGCGGCGGCCTTCGTGGCGGCGTAGCGTTCGTCATAGGGCGCATGCTCGAGCCTTGGCAGCGCGACCGAAGCCGGCGGAATCGTCTCGTACGAGACGAGCCAGTCCCGGTCCTGGGCCGCGGCCGGCAACCCGATCGAGACGAGGACGAGAACGACGACGAGCAGTCGCCGCAGGAGGTCGTTACGCGTCATCGCAGGTATCAGGATGCCAAGAAAAAGGCCGCCCGGTCGAGACCGGGCGGCCGCGCGCTTCGAGCCCGCCGGACGTTCGTCAGCGGACGTAGAGATGAACCTCGTTGCTTTGCGCGCTCGCGCTCGTCGTCGAGGACAGCCGGACGCGGCTCGGCGGCAACCCCATGTCGGTCAGCGACCGGACCACCTGCTCCGCCTGACGCTTCGAATTCGTCTGGGCGAGGGCGGCCTGCGCCTGGTTACCCTTGGTGGTTGCCACCGCAACGACGTCGAAGATCGCCTGCGGCCGCCGCTCGAGCGCGCGGCTGACCGCGGTATAGAGTGCCTGCTCGTAGGACGGTTTCGGCCGGTCGAACCGAATCACCACCAGCGGCCGATCGCCCGGTGCCGGCGCGGCGCTGCGTGCAGACTGGCCGGTGCTGGCCCTCGACTGGACCGCAGGCGCCGAATCGGGCGGGGTGAGCGGCCCGAAGGTGCGGTTGGCGAGGCCGCCGCCATAGAGTTCGCCGTTCTTGATGGCGACCGCGAGCGTGGTCATGTTGCTGCGCTCGCGGCTGACATAGGCGGACTGGCGGGTGACGTCCTCGCTGAGTTCGTTGAGTAGCCGGTCGATGGTGACGGTCGAGCGGTTCACCTCGTCCTCGAGGGCGGCGAGCTGCCGGTGGTCCTCCTCGACCGCGCCCGAAAGCGCGTAGGCTGCGCGAATCGACTCGAGCAGGAAGGCCGCCAGCGCCGCATCGCCCGCGACGTCGTTCGACAGGGCCGTCATCCGGCCGATCTCGGCGGCGATGCGGTCGAGTTCCTGATTGGCCTCCGCCCATTGCCCCTGAAGGACCGGGTTGCCCGGCGTCGTGCCGACCTGGAGCCGCGCATTGATGCCGCCGACCAGCGTGTAGTAGCGCTGCGCGGCCTGGACCGCGTCGGCGCGGCGCTGCTGCAGCGCCCGACTGTTGGCGGCGACCGACGACTGCAGGCGCTGGACGTCTTCGCGGAGGCGTGCGACGCGCTGTCCCACCACCGTCGTGGTCGGCGACGCTGCGGCCGTAGTGGTCGTCGTCCCGGCCTGTCCGCTCTGCCCCGCGCGGTCGGCCGGGGACGACGGAATCTCGACGCGGGCCTGCCCCTCCGGCTGCGACGCGGGCTGCGCGGACGCGGCGGTCTGGGCATCGCTGCCGCGCGGATCGCCGCCCGAGAGCGACGGCCACGGGGATTCGGAGGTGGTGTTGCAGCCGCCAACGATCGCGGCCGCCGCCACGACTGCAACGGCGATTCGGACGCGTGACCGTGACGTCAACAAGGCCATGCGTGAAGGCTCGGTCAAGTTAAAACCCCCCAAAAGTCAATGCCTTGGTCAGGCGTCCGCAGGCAATTGCTTAGTTTGCGCGGATGGTAAACGATGGTCTGCCGACGAACAAGCCGGAATCAAATTTAGGTGGCCGGAGGTTAAGCGGACGTATACGGCCGCATCGACCTTGCAAGGCGATAACGATTTGAGTAGTGTCCCGCCCTCTCCGGCCGGGCCGCGACACCTATATAAAGAGCGGCCGGCACCCAAGCGCCCGTAGCTCAACTGGATAGAGCATCAGACTACGGATCTGAGGGTTAGGGGTTCGAATCCTCTCGGGCGCGCCATCCTGACTTGAAAAGAAGTCACCTGATCGGTGCCCTTTTTTCGGCCGGTCACTGCCGCAGCGCCGCCTGCACCTGGCGATAAGCGTCCGGTTCGAAGGGCGGCTATGTCGTGGCGACGAGCAGCTCTTCGGCGTTGCGCAGCGGCCGCAAGCCGTCGGCCCGCCCGAGAAGTAGCGCGCCGTGAGCGCGTCGGCTGCGACGTGCTGAACGGTGGGAAAGCCTGCCTCGCGAGCCAATCCAAGCATTATATCGGGCCGGAAGAAGCTCCCCATGGCGTACCGTTCGCGCGCGCACCACGCGCCGCCGATTCGATGCTTTTCCGCATCTCGGGCTCGGCCAGTTCGATCGGAAGCATGAAAGACATGACGAGCGTCGAGCCGGCTGCGAGCGACGCGACATCGCGCAGCATGGACGCGACGGCGTCCCGCGACCGGTACATGCTTACGCCCATGGATGAGACGACGGCGGGTCGTTTCGCATCGAACCCCGCGGCAGCGAGCCGTTCGAGCCATGTGTCGCCCCGCTCGAAGTCAGTGATTTCGAGGAGGCACGGGAGACGCGCAGTCTTTCCAGGCTCTCGCCCGAAACCGCCCGCGTTGAGGCGCATGGTCTCGCATCGGCCCGCTGGCATGAAGCTGGCGCCGCCACCTACGGTTGGATATCGTTTGGCGTTCCAACCGGGGGGAGAACGCCATGCGAAGACTCTTCTATATGGGGCTCGCGCTTGGGCTGCTGTCGGCTTGCGCCTCCGATACCGGCGCGCTGGCCGAGTGCTCGATCTGCAAATGGAAGGGAAGCGAATACTCCGAGGGGGCGCGGCTGACCACGTCCTGCTTCAACAAAACTTGCACGACCGTGCGCTGCACGAAGGGCAAGTGGGAGAACCACAGCACCTGCACCGAGGGGATGAACTGCCCGCCCCTTGCGCCCTGACACAGGCCGAAACGCGCATGCTCGGAGAGGCAGTCTCTCCAGGCGTGCGGATCGGCCCGCTTCGGCTGCTGGAACCTTGTCACCTGACCGACTTTCCGGGTCCTGTGTCCCGGCGCACCAGCTCCCGCATGTACGGAGGATCGACCCAGGGCGCCGCCGACGGCTCCGTGGGCCGATGATGGCGGTACTGTTCCGCCGCCGGTCGCGCGCCGGCGCCGCTCAGCCGAAGGATTGCTCGACCAGCATGGGCCGTGACGACGCCGGGCCGAAGGCGCTGGTCGTCTCCTCAAGGACGTGGCGCAGGTAATCGCCGTAGCCGCTGGTCCGGTACTGATCCGCCAGCCGTTCGAGCGCATCGGCCTCGATGAAGCCCATCCGGTACGCCACCTCCTCGAGGCAGGCGATCTTCAGGCCCTGTCGTTCCTCGACGGTCCGAACGAACTGGGCGGCGTCGAGGAGCGCGCGCGGCGTGCCGGCATCGAGCCACGCAAAGCCGCGGCCGAGGATCTGGACGCGAAGCTCGCCCTCGGCGAGGTAGCGGTTGTTGATGTCGGTGATCTCCAACTCGCCCCGCCAGGAGGGCTTGACCTCGGCGGCGAAGTCGACGACGCGGTTATCGAAAAAGTAGAGGCCCGTCACGGCGCATCGCGACTTCGGCGCGACGGGCTTCTCGACGATGCGGACCGGCTGTCCCGACGCATCGAACTCCACGACGCCGTAACGCTCCGGATCCTGAACGTGGCAGGCGAAGACAGTCGCCCCGTGTTTCCGCATCGCGGCCCGCTGCAGGATCGTGCTGAGGCCGTGCCCGAAGAAGATGTTGTCGCCGAGCACCAGGGCACAATTATCGGTACCGATGAAACGCCGGCCGATCGTGAACGCCTGAGCCAACCCCTCGGGCCGCGGCTGAACAGCATAGGAAAGCGAAATGCCCCATTGCTCGCCCGTCCCGAGCAGCGCCCGGAAAGAGGCCGCATCGGCCGGCGTCGTGATGACGAGGACGTCGCGAATGCCCGCCAGCATGAGCGTGGAGAGCGGATAGTAGATCATCGGCTTGTCGTAGACGGGCAGCAGCTGCTTGCTGATCGCGCGCGTCACGGGATAAAGACGCGTGCCCGAGCCGCCCGCGAGGATAATTCCCTTCATTGGATTGCCGTGCTCCGCATCTCTTCCATTATCGTCGTGACGACCTGCGCCAGGCTTTCCGCCCACGGCACCCGATCGACGTCGAACGTGCGGACGATATGCCGGCAGTCGAGGACGGAATTGGCCGGACGCCGGGCACGCGCCGCAAAGTCGCGACTCGAGATCGGCACGACATCCACCCTGTCGCCGAGCATGGGCTCGGCGAGCGCGAGCGTTGTCCTGGCGACGTCGCACCAGGTCGCCTCGCCGGCGCCGGCATAATGATAGGTACCCCAGGGGATCTCGCCGTCCGACCGGAGGCGCCGGAGAATGGCGAGGATCGCACGGGCAACGTCCACGGCCGCGGTCGGACACCCGCGTTGATCGTCCACGACGCGCAGGGGTTCGCGCGCCAGCGCACGGCGCAGTATCGCCTTGATGAAATTGCGGCCGTGGGCGCTATAGACCCATGATGTCCGCAGAATGATGTGCCGCGGCTGTTCGCGCCGCACCGCCGCCTCGCCTTCCAGTTTCGTGCGGCCGTAAACGTTCAGCGGATTCGGCTCGTCGTCCTCCCGATACGCGCCGGCCTTGAAGCCGTCGAACACGTAGTCCGTCGAGAGCTGAATGATCGGGATGCCATGCGAAGCGCAGACGGAAGCGAGCAGGCCCGGGCCGCCGCAATTGACGGCGAATGCGGTGCGCGGGTCATCCTCCGCGGCATCGACGGCGGTATAGGCGCCGGCGTTCACGACGACGTCCGGACACGTCTCGAACGCCGCCGACAAGGTCGCCGGACGCGCCAGATCCACCCGGCTGCGCGCCGGGGCGATGATATGGAAATCTCGCCCCGCGGCCTCCAGCAGGGCGGCGCCGATCTGGCCGCTGCCGCCGGTGAGGAGGACCCTCATGGCGTCGCCCCGCCGATGCCGAGCCCCAGCCGTTCGCCTCCATACCGGAATGCCATCCAGCTCCGGATCGACGCCTCGTTGTCGACATACCAGCGGATGGTTCGGATCAGGCCCGATGCGATGTCCACGCGCGGCCGCCACCCGAGTTCGCGGCGAATCTTGGTGGTATCGACCGCGTAGCGCCGGTCATGACCGGGACGATCCGGCACGAAGCGGATGAGCCGCCGGCGCGGGCCGCGAGCCCCATCGGGGCACAGCTCGTCGAGCGCATCGCAGATTCGTTCGACCAGCTCGAGGTTGGTCAGCTCGGCACCACCGCCGATATTGTAGCTCTCCCCGACGCGGCCGCGCGTCAGGATGAGCCAGAGCGCCTCGGCGTGGTCGTCGACATGGAGCCAGTCCCGGACATTGGCGCCGGTTCCATAGACGGGCAACGGCTCGCCGGCCAGCGCCTTTCGGATCATGACCGGTATGAGCTTCTCCGGAAACTGCCACGGCCCGTAGTTGTTCGAGCAGTTGGAGATGAGCGTCGGCAGGCCGTAGGTCCGATGCCACGCGCGAACCAGATGATCCGCCGCCGCCTTGGTGGCGGCGTATGGCGAGTTCGGCCGATAGGGATGCGCCTCCGTGAATGCCGGATCGGCGTCGCCCAGAGATCCGAACACCTCGTCGGTGGAGACATGGAGGAAGCGAAAGGCGGCGCGCCGCCCCTCCTCCAGCCCGGACCAGTAGCTGCGCGCGACCTCCAGCAGCGTGTACGTGCCGACCACATTCGTCGCGACGAATGCCGCCGGACCGTCGATCGAACGATCGACGTGGCTCTCGGCGGCGAGATGCACGACCGCATCGGGGCGATGGGTCGCAAAGATGCGGCGCATCGACGCGGCGTCACCGATATCCGCCTGCTCGAAATCGTAGCGGGGCGATCCTGCGACCTCCTCGACCGCCGCCGGATTGCCGGCATAAGTCAGGCAGTCGACGTTGACGATCGCAGCATCGGTCCGTCGATGGAGATACCGGATGAAGGCGGAGCCGATGAACCCGGCACCGCCGGTGACCAGAATTTTCATGATGCGGCGCCCGCCACCGCGCCGGCCGGCCGGCGCAGACACTCGTCGGCGAACGAAGGCAAGGCCTGATCCCGCGCGGAGAGCACGGCCGCCGCCGGCTCGACCGGCCATTCGATCCCGAGATCGGGGTCGTTCCAACGGATTCCGGCCTCCTGTTCCGGGACACGATAGCGGCTGACCTTGTAGACGAGCTCGGTATCCGGTTCGAGCGTGCAGAAGCCGTGTGCGAAGCCTTCGGGAATGAAGATCTGGTTCCACAACTCGGCACTGAGGACGACGGATACGTGCCGACCGAAGCTGGGCGAGCCGGGTCGGAGATCGACCGCGACGTCGAACGCTGCGCCGCGCACGACACGCACGAGCTTTGCCTGCGCGAAGGGGGCGCGTTGGAAATGCAGGCCGCGGACGGTGCCACGATGGCGCGAAACCGAATGGTTGTCCTGGACGAAGTCGACGGTGATTCCGGCTTCCCCGAAGCGCTTCCGGTTGTAGGTCTCGGAAAACAGGCCGCGTTCGTCATAGAACCGCGCCGGCCGGATCAGCTTCACGTCCGGAATGGCAAGCGGGAGGACCTCGATCATGGCGCGAACGCCACCGCAGCTTGCGCCGGTACCGGATGCGCCACCGGCTGACGTTCCGACGGCTTTCGCGCCGCACCCAAAAGCCGATCGACGAGCGCGAGGTATCTTGGCAGGCAGACGTGGCGAAAGTCGTAGCGGTCGACGATCGTCCGCCGTGCGGCCGCGCGCATCGCCGCCATGCGGTCCGGATGGTCGAGCACCGACGCGACCGCATCGGCAATCGCCCGCGGCGAGAAGAAGTCGACGAGCAGGCCGTTCACCCCATCGACGATGACCTCCTCGACGGGAGGGGTCGCGGAGCCGACGACGGCACATCCCGCCGCCATGGCCTCGAGACACGACCAGGAGAGCACGAACGGATAGGTCAGATAGACGTGAACCGACGAGATCTGCAGGACACGGAGATACGTGTCGTACGGAACGCGTCCGAGGAAAATGACCCGCGAGAGGTCGAGCTGCGACCCGAGCTCCGCGAGCAGGTGCTCGCGCCAGCAGGCTGCCGCTGCCGGCGGCGGCCCGTAGCTTGTGCCGTCACCGCCGACGATCACGACGCGCGCACGCGGCCGGCGCGACAGGATCAGCGGCAATGCACGCATGAAACTGTGAAAACCGCGATAGGGCTCGAGATCGCGTGCCACATAGGTCACGATCTCGTCATCCGGTGACAATGTTTCGCCCGCCGGCGTGACAAGGCGCGCCGATAGGTCGGGTCGGACCCTGTCGGTGTCGATCCCGTCATGTATGACCGAAAGCCGCGGCCAGAATGCGACGGGATGCAGATTGCGCTGCCAGACGGTCGGCGCCACCCCCCAGTCGCACGCCTCGAGGCTCATCAGGTTGACCGCATTGCGCGTACGCAGGCGCAGCTGGTCGTCCAGCCGCGCGGGGAATTCGGGGTCGAAGCCGACATCGGCCCCCTGCGCGCGATAGAAGAACTCGAACAGTCCGACGAGCTTCGCGTCCGGAAACACGTCCTTGAGGTAGAGCGCCTCGCCCCAGCCCGGATGCGCGAAGATGATCCGGGGACGGAAACCCCGGCTGCGCAGCGACAATGCGGCGCGCGCCACGGCCTGCCCGCGGCGAACGGCTCCCTCGACGCTGCGGACGTAACGATGCGTCGATCT
This sequence comes from Alphaproteobacteria bacterium, assembly GCA_036381615.1. Taxonomy (GTDB): domain Bacteria; phylum Pseudomonadota; class Alphaproteobacteria; order CACIAM-22H2; family CACIAM-22H2; genus CALANV01. Next base: position 2,026 of record DASVCL010000060.1, on the reverse strand, counting down.
GGACGCCGGTGCGGCATGGTAGGAAAGGCAGCGCACGCCGGCCGGCGCCGCCTCTTCGAATTGCGAGTCGCGCAGCGCGACGACGCGATGTCGCGCCGCCAGATAGGTGGACAGAAGCCGAAACTGGCCCGGAAAGTATTTATGGACAAACAGTACGTCACTTTTACGCATTCTTAATTGAATGACCGGGTTGCTCGGCAGCAGGGCAATCATAATACCGGGCGATGAACGGCATTGAGTTGTGATCATTGCGTGATCCGTCAATCACCGGCTGATTTTTTCCTTCACGAGCCGTTAGAATCCCGGCACTGGTTTTGCGGCGGAGCCGGAGCGACCGTGTGCACGACAAGACGACGACGATGGCGGAAAACAGCGGCAAGGAGCTGATTTCGAACGTGACGCGGCGCTGCGGGACGGTGCTTCTGTTCACCGCCTTCGTCAGTTTCTTCCTGAGCCTTCTGCAGCTCGTCGTCCCGCTTTACATGCTGCAGATCTACGATCGCGTGATGAACAGCCGCAGCATCGACACACTCGTGATGCTGACGGTGATCGCGATCGGCGGGCTGATCGTATTTGCAATTCTCGACTACATACGCGCCCGCGCCTATCTCATCCTCGGCGAGATCCTGTCGCGGCGACTGAACGTTCCCGTTCTTCAGGCCGCGATCACGGAATCCCTGCAGAAGCATTCGGCGCAAGGGGCGCAGGCATTGCGCGACGTCAACGATCTGCGCATGTTCGTGACCAGCAACGCGTTCGGCGTGCCGCTGGACGCGCTCTGGGCGCCCATATTCCTTGTCGTGCTGTTCCTGATTCACCCGGCCTACGGCGTCGTCGCATTGGTCGGCGGCGTTGCGCTCCTGCTGCTCGGCGTGATCGCGGAACTCGTAAGCCGCAAGGCTTTGGCGCAAGCGAACGATGCATCCAATCGCGCGCTCGGCATCGTGACCTCGGCCATACGCAATGCCGAGATCATCGAGGCACTGGGCATGCTTCACGCGCTCGCCCAACGTTGGCAGCAGATGCAGCAGCGCGCGATCACGCTCCTCGGGCGCGGCAACAGCGGCGCCCGCGCGGTGGCCGCGGCATCGAAGTCGGTACGCATGAGCGTGCAGATCTTCATCCTCGCGGTGGGCGTGTTTCTGGTGATCGAGCGCGAGGCGTCTCCCGGCAGTGTCGTAGCGGCCTCGATCATCATGGCGCGCGCGTTGTTCCCGTTCGAGCAGCTCATCGACGGCTGGCGTCAGTGGGTTTTCGCGGCCGGCGCGTTCAGCCGCGTGCGTACGCTGCTGACGGAGAACGCGAATCTGCGCCAGCGCATTCCGCTTCCGGTCCCCGAGGGCCGGCTCGTCGCCGACCGGGTCGTCTTCGTCCCGCCCGGAAGCGACCGCCCCGTTCTGAAAGGCGTTTCGTTCACGCTGGAACCTGGCGAGGTCGTCGGCGTCATCGGCCCATCCGGAGCCGGCAAGTCGACTCTGGCCCGGCTGATCATGGGCGTCTGGCCGCCGACATCCGGCGGCATCTATCTGGATGGCCAGAGCGTGTTCCTGTGGGAACGCGAAAGTTTCGGCAGGCATGTCGGGTATCTGCCCCAGAACGTGGCCCTCGTCGAAGGCACGGTGCGGGACAATATTGCGCGGTTCTCCTACGCCGATCCGCTCGAGATCGTCGAGGCCGCCCGCGCCGCCGACGTACACGAACTGATCGGCCGGCTGCCGTTCGGCTATGACACCGAAATCCGCGATGTCGCCTTCAATTTGAGTGGCGGTCAGCGTCAGCGGCTCGCGCTCGCGCGCGCGCTCTTCGGAAAACCGCGCCTGCTGGTGCTCGACGAACCCAATTCGAATCTCGACCATGCCGGCGAACAGGCGCTCCTTCGCGCGATCGTCGCCGCCAAGAAAGCCGGCACGACCGTCGTCCTGATCGCGCACCGCCCCTCGGTCATCTCGGTCGTCGACAAGATCCTCGTCCTGAAGGACGGCGTCGTCGAGCAGTTCGGTCCGCGCACCGAGATCATCCAGTCCGT
>DASVCL010000059.1:0-17128 GCA_036381615.1 Alphaproteobacteria bacterium | reverse complement strand
AGCTGAGACAGCTGAGACAGCTGAGACAGCTGAGACAGCTGAGACAGCTGAGACAGCTGAGACAGCTGAGACAGCTGAGACAGCTGAGACAGCTGAGACAGCTGAGACAGCTGAGACAGCTGAGACAGCTGAGACATTTTGATTTTCCGCCAGAACCGGTTCGATCACCCGGGTCCGACGGATGTGTCAAGCCCCCTGTCGATCTGCCGGGTCATGGGTCGCCCTGCCCCGTGGATCGGTCGTCCGCGGTCGAACGCCTTGGGCTCGTTGGGAAAGCCGCTCGGACCGCCGCAGGCCGTTCGTCCGGAACGGGATCGCCTGGTGCAGCACCGCGGCAGCGGCCCAGCCCTCGTTGCATGCAAGAGGCCTCGGATGCATCCGCATCCGGCCCCTTCGCACCTCGGAGCCGGGCCGGGCCGTCCTCGAACGGAATTACGCGTACAGACTACGTCGCGTATGTCCTTATCCCGCCACGCGGCTCGCTGCGCTCGCGACCGCCTTCAGCGACGCCGTCAGGACATTGCGGTCGAGACCCACGCCGAAGAGCCTGGTCCCATTCGGCGTTTCGACCTGAACATAGGCGGCTGCGGCGGCGTCCGCGCCGGGGCGCACGGCATGTTCGCGATAGTCGACGATCTTGAATGCGATGCCGCATTCGTGCTGCAGCGCATTGACAAATGCCTCGATCGGGCCGTTCCCCTCGCCCGAAATGCTGCGCCGGGTTCCGCCGTGCGTCACGACGGCGGTCACGGTGCGTCGCTCGCTCGCGTGCGCATCGGTGCGGATCTGGTATTCCTCGAGCCGGAGCGGCGCGTCCGCCGCCATATAGGTCGAGCTGAAGAGCTGCCAGATCTCGGCGGGACTCAGCTCCTTGCCGGTCCTGTCGGTCACGTCCTGCACGATCTTGCTGAACTCGATCTGCAGGGCGCGCGGCAGGTCGAGCCCGTAATCGGTCTTGAGCACATAGGCGATGCCGCCCTTGCCGGACTGGCTGTTGATCCGGATGACCGCCTCGTAGCTCCGGCCGATATCCTTGGGGTCGATCGGCAGATAAGGAACTTCCCACACCTCCGAATTGCTGCGGGCGAGCGCCTCGAAGCCCTTCTTGATCGCATCCTGATGCGAGCCGGAGAACGCCGTGAATACCAGTTCCCCAGCATAGGGATGACGCGGATGGACCGGGAGCTGGTTGCAGTACTCGACCGTACGGACGATCTCGCCGATGTCGTCGATGACGAGGCCCGGATCGACGCCCTGGCTGAACAGGTTGAGCGCGAGCGTGATCACATCGACGTTGCCCGTCCGCTCGCCGTTGCCGAACAGCGTACCTTCGACGCGCTCGGCGCCGGCCATGACCGCCAGCTCCGCGGCAGCGACGCCGGTGCCGCGATCGTTATGCGGATGGACACTCAGGATGAACCTGTCCCGTCCGCGGATATGCCGCCCGAACCATTCGATCTGGTCGGCGAAGACGTTCGGCGTCGCCATCTCGACGGTCGACGGCAGGTTCAGGATCATCTTGCGATCCGGACGCGGCTGCCAGACGTCCATCACCGCCTCGCAGATCTCGACCGCGAACGGCAGCTCGGTGCCCGTGAAGCTCTCCGGCGAGTACTCGAGAATCACGTCCGTTCCGGACAGCCCCGCCGCGTAGTCACGGATGAGCTTCGCCCCGTTGACGGCGATGTCGATGATACCGCGCTCGTCGAGACCGAAGACGACGCGCCGTTGCAGCGTCGAGGTGGAATTGTAGAGATGGACGATGGCACGCCGGCAGCCGCGGATCGCGTCGAAGGTGCGCGCGATGAGTTCGGGCCGTGCCTGCGTGAGTACCTGGATCGTGACATCGTCGGGAATCAGATCCTGCTCGATCAGCAGCCGGACGAAATCGAAATCGGTCTGCGAGGCGGACGGAAAGCCGACCTCGATCTCTTTGAACCCCAGCTTCAGCAGCAGGTCGTACATGCGCCGCTTGCGGTCGGTGCCCATCGGTTCGATCAGGGCCTGATTGCCGTCGCGCAGATCGACGCTGCACCAGATGGGCGCGCGGTCGATCACGCGCGATGGCCAGGTACGATCGGGCAGCTGGATCGGCGGGAACGGACGGTACTTGTGAATCGGCATTGCGGTCATCGTCGGAACTCCTCGATTGGCCGCCTCCGGGCGGCGCGATTGCGGGTCGGATCAGGGACGATACGGCCGTCGGGCGCAGGCTTACGCGCGACGACCGCCGCTAAGTCGCTCGAGGTTCGCCGACTGCGGCCGCAGGCCGGCGATGACGGGACGCTTTGCTGAGAACGGGAATCCGCCGGACGGGCGGAAAGATCGATCGGAAATCATGGAATGCGGACGAACAGGTTGCGGGACAGCAGGACTCCAGGCCCGGCGCCGTCAGGGCGCCGGGTTCATAAGTCGCAGGCTGTTCCGCAACATCGTCAGCATGCCGGTTAAGTTATCGAGGCCGCCGGCACCGGTCAATGCGGATGTGGCGGGCGTCGGATCGCCCGGTATCGACATCCGGCGGGGTGCGATCGAAGGTCAAGACGAGAATGCGGCCGGGCGCATGCCGCTCTACGGCGACATCATCGAATGGGTGCCGCTGTCGAAGGACGGCAAGGTGGTCAGCGTGAGTCCGGCTGAAATGACCGTATCTGGGACGCCTGACCGAGGCGGCGCAAGCTCGCGACACCCCCCCGCCCGGTTCGCACCCGGCGGGGTCTCTCGTCGCAGCGCCAGAGAAGGATGCCACGTCCTGGGCCGGTAATCTCGGCAGCCCTGTCGGGATCAGGCACCGACTTTTGCGAGGACGTCAGGTTTCAGGAAGCGCTCGACGACCAGCATGAAGACGATCGACGGCACCAGCAGTATCAGGGCGGTAATCGACGAGATCTGGTAGTTGCCGGCCATGCTTGCCGTGAACATGAGCAGCGGCAGCGTCGTCACCTCCGGCGCGCCAACGAAATATGAGCCGGTGAACTCGTCCAACGATTCGAGGAACACGAAGATCGCGCTGGCGACGATGCCCGGTGCGGCGAGCGGGAGCGTCACCGTGAAGAACGTCCGCAAGGCGGAGGCGCCGAGATTGCGGGCCGCCTGCTCGAGTTCGGCGTCGACCGCCGCGAACGCCGCGGTCGTGATCCACACGGCGTAGACCAGGCCGTGCAACGTGTGGACGAGCACGACGCCGGCAACCGTACCGTTCAGCCCGAACTCGTAGAAGATGCGGGCGATGTTGATGTAGATCGGCAGGCTCGGGAAGGCCTGGGGCAGCAGGAAGACGAGCATGATCAGCGGACGCCACGGCAGCCGTCCGCGGGCGAGCGCGAGTCCCGCCGGAACCGAGATCGCCAGACACGTGACGACCGTCAGCAGCGCAATCGAGATGCTCACGCCGAGCGCCTCCATGGCGCGGCCGGTCGGCCTGAATACGTGTTCCCAGAACCGGAACCCCCATTGCGAGGGCAGCTTGTGCGGGAAGTACCAGGCTTCGGCGAATGACCACAGCAGCAAGCTGGCGAGCGGCCCGAAGACTGCAAAGGCAAGCAGGCCGAGGAGGATACCCCGGGGCAGCCAGCCCAGTGCGCGCACTACTGTCATTTCCGCCCCTTCTCGCGCATGGTTTCGCGCAGGTAGATCCATGCGACTGCGCCCGTCATCAGATAGGAGATCAGGCCGAGCGCGTTGGCGACGCCGTAATCGCCGAACGCGTTGATGCGGTAGGCCATGTCGACCGTCAGCATGGTCGGCGTGCCGCCGCTCACCATCAGCGGCACGGACAGGACCGACAGCATCGTCACGAACGAAAGGATCAGGCCGACGACGAGGGTCGGCCGTATCTGCGGCACGACGATCTCGACGAGGATGCGAAGCCGTGATGCCCCCAGGTTCCGTGCGGCCTCGATGGTCGCGCGGTCGAGCGCCGCCATGGCGCCCGCCACCATCAGGGCGACGAACGGTGTCTGCTTCCAGACGAAAGTGATGATGATGCCGCGCCAATCGAGCAGGCTTTGCGTCGCGTCGATGTCGACCAGGCCCAACGCGACGAAACTGTTGTTCATCAGCCCGTTTTTGGCGAGGAACGTGCGCATGCATTGCGCCGCGACGATGAACGGTACGAACAGCGGCCAGCGATAGAGCCAGCCCAGGACGGCTATGGCCGTCCGATTCTCGCCAAGGACCAGATAGCCGCCAATCGCGACCGAGACCAACCCGATCAATGCCGTCGAGACGCCGATGATGACGAACGTGAACAGGATGTCGCGATCGTAGAACTCGAACGCCTTGGTGAAGTTGGCGACGCTGAGCGTGCCTTCGACGGTGACGGCGCTCGCGATCGAAAAGAGGAGCGGATAGGCGAAGAGAGCCAGCGCAATGGCGAGCGCCGGCGCCACGAGGAGAAGGCCGAGGAGATTCGCCCGGATCGACTCCGCCGCGCGCCGGCGAGCCTCGCCCTTCATCGGACCCGGGGCGAGGCCCTCATGCCGGACGTCCCCGTGCCGGGCTTCGTGAAGCATGAGGGTTTCACCCCACGGCTATCGATTTCAATTCGCGACCTGGCGCTCGTATGCCTCCTGGATCTCCTTGAAGTACTCGCCGATCGGCATCGGCTTGCCCTTGGCGGCGAGATCCTGGGGCGAGATGTCGTTGAAGAGCTTCTCCCAGACCGCGCGGTCGAGATGTGCCTGGACGTGCTGTGCGTCGATGCCCGGATACCAGTTGAACCGCTTCACGATGCCCTCGGCCTGGATCGCGGGGCTGGTCGCGAACTCGACGAACTTCTTGGCTGCCTCCATGTTCGCCGCCTTCTGCGGGATCACGTAGTACATCGGCTGGCCCGGCAGTCCCGGCGAAATGAGTTGCAGCCGCATGGTGGGCGGCAGCTTGCCGTCCGCCTGCCACGTGTAGAACATGTCGACCCATACCGGCCCCATCGCGATCTCGCCGCGGTTCAACATGTCCAGCGTGCCGGCATTGCCGGGCGTGATGACGACGTTCTGGTTGAACTCCTTGAGCTTGGCGAGCGCGGGCCCCCAACCTTCCTTGACCTTCGGGTCATAGGGCCCCTCCATCAGCTGCTGCGGATTCGGCGAATGGGCGTAGATCCAGCCGAACACGAACGCAACCCCTGACATGCCACCCTTGATGCCGTTGTAGCCGAACTTCTTCGGGTTGGCCTTGGTCCAGGCGACGAGCTCGTCGAACGTCTTCGGCGGATCCGAGACAAGCGCCGGGTTGTAGGCGATCGCCGTCTGGCTATGGAACATCGGCATCACATAACCGTCGACGTTGGCGCCCAACGCGTTCCTCGCCGTGTCGCGCGTGACGAGCGCGCCGGTCTTGACGTCGTTCCGGTAGCGCGCGAGGACGCCCTCCTTCACCATCTGGCCGGCCATGCGCTGATGCACCACCGCGACGTCGACGTCCCAGGTGGCGGCATTGGCGCTGCGCTGGGCGTCGATGCGCTCCCAGATCTTCTGCGAGCCCGCGTCGCCCGGGCCGGTGCCGACCGCGCGCACGCGAATGCCGGGATTCTGCTTCTCGAAGGCCGGTCCGAGATAGTCGGTGACGTAGTCGACCATGTTCTGGTCCCCGGCCGTCATCACGTTGATCGTAACGCGCTGCTGCGCGATGGCCGGCGGCGCGAACGCCATTGCCGCCGCGGCGCAAAACGATGCCAAGAACACTCGTCGGTCCATGTACTACCTCCCTCATGGGCGGCGAGACTGTCGCCGCCGCCCGTTGCATTTTCGTGGCGGGCCCCAGGCTCTCGTCAGGGCCCGCTGTCCGGATAAAGATGCAGTGCGTGCGCCGGCAGCCGGACACCGACCGGCGCACCAACTTCCAGACGACGCTCGTCGTCCACCAGGAAATGCTGTCCGCCCACATCGACGCCATAACGCCAGAATCCGCCCGGATAGGCAGCCTGGACGATGCGTCCCTTGAGCACGAGATCGCCAGCATCGTCCGCCACGTCATCCGGCGCCGTCAGCTGCGCCTGCTCGCTGCGGAAATACGCCGTGACCCGCCCGGGCACGAGGCGCGCCCTCGCCGGATGCGTCGTGGTGATGCGCGCCGGCCCGTTGTCCGGTCCGGGTTCGATCATCAAGTCGTCCCCGCTGGCCCGAACCCTGAGACGGATCATGTTGCCAGCCCCCATGAAGGCGGCAACGAACGGCGAGGCCGGACGATTATAGACCGCCTCGGGCGATCCGACCTGCGCGATGCGTCCCGCATCGAGAATGACGATACGGTCGGCCATGATCATCGCCTCTTCCCGGTCGTGCGTCACGTGGATGGCGGTGATGCCGAGCGATTTCTGAATGGCCTTGATCTCGTGCCGCACCTCCTCGCGGATGCGTGCGTCGAGGTTCGACAGCGGTTCGTCCAGAAGCAGAATCTGCGGACTTACCGCAAGGGCGCGCCCGAGTGCGACGCGCTGGCGCTGGCCGCCGGAAAGGCGCGTAACCGGCCGCTCGCCGAGACCGTCCAGCTTCAACATGCGCAGGATCTCGTCTACGCGGCGGGCGATGTCGGCGCGCCGCCAGTGCCGGATGCGCAGTCCATAGGCGATGTTTTGCGCCGCCGTCATGTGCGGCCACAGCGCATACGACTGAAAGACCATGGCCATGTCGCGCCGGTCCGGCGGCATATGGGTGATGTCCCGCCCGCCGACACGGATCGCCCCGCGTGCAACCGGAACGAAGCCGGAAATCGCCCGCAGGAGAGTCGTCTTGCCGCAACCCGATGAGCCCAGCAACGCGACGAATTCGCCGGGTGCAACATCGAGCGATACGCCGCGGAGGACGGACACCGCTCCGTAGGCGACTTCGACCTGATCGATCTCGAGCGCAGCAGCCATGCGGCGGACATGCCCTTTTTCGGTCCTCCAATACTATGCGATCGATCGCGGAAAAATCAAAATACGCGGGAATCGGCCGTATCGCCCACCCCTACGCCTGGCGAACACAGGCGATGCGCGGGCCGTCATGCGCATTGTCAGCGGCGGCCCGATCTCCGACAATGCCGCCTCGATTCGCCAGGAGGAATAGAGGGATGAACCAGATCGATTTGGCCGGGCGCAAGGCGGTGATCACCGGCGGAGCGCGCGGCATCGGCCTTGCAATCGCCGAGCGTCTGCTCGCCTCGGGCGCAGAGGTCAGCCTGTGGGACATGGATGCCCACGCCCTCGACGCAGCGACCAAGCGCCTCGTCGGCAAGGGTGCCGTCTATGCGACAACCGTGGACGTCGCCGACGCCTCCTCCGTCAATGCCGCGTGTCAGGCCGCGATCGGCCAGCTCGGAAAGATCGACATCCTCGTCAACAACGCGGGGATCACCGGCCCGAATCGCAAGACGTGGGAATACACACCGGAAGACTGGCGCAAGGTGCTCGAAGTCGATCTGACCGGACCTTTCCTTTGCACGCGCGCGATCGTGCCGCGCATGATCAAGGACGGCTACGGGCGTATCGTCAATATCGCCTCGATCGCCGGCAAGGAGGGCAATCCCAATGCGCCGGCCTACAGCGCCGCGAAGGCCGGCCTGATCGGCCTGACCAAGTCGCTCGGCAAGGAACTGGCCGGAACCGGTGTGATCGTGAACTGCGTGACGCCAGCGGCAGTCGAAACCGAAATCTTCAAGCAGATGACGCAGGAGCACATCCAGTACATGCTCTCGAAGATCCCGATGGGCCGCTTCGGCAAGGTCGAGGAGATTGCGGCGCTGGTTGCCTGGCTGTGCTCCGAAGATTGCAGCTTCTCGACCGGCGCAGTGTTCGACATCTCCGGTGGCCGCGCCACTTACTGAGGCGCGGCTGCCTTCACGGCCCGGTCACACTCCGGCCAGAAATTTCTCGACCTCGTCGCGGGTCGGCGCACCCGAGGCCCCGCCAAAGCGCGTGCATTTGAGCGCCGCAGCGGCATTGGCGAACCGCGCGCCGGCTTCGATCGATTGCCGCTCGGCAAGCGCCAGCGCGAAGGCGCCGTGGAAGACATCGCCGGCGCAGAGCGTATCGACGGCCTCCACCCGCGGCGCGGGTGCATGCCGGAGTGCGGTGCCGTCGAGCCAATAGAATCCGTCGGCGCCGGCGGTGACGCCGACGACGGCGGCAGCGACGGTCGTCGCGGCGCGGAGCGCCGTTTCGATCGTGTCCTTGCCGGTGAACGACAGGAGGGCCGGCTCGGCGAACACGACATGGCTCGCGTGCGGGACGAGAGCGGCCAGCACGTCACGGGCCGCCAGGTCGGCATCCAGAACGGCCGTCATTCCCCGCGCCTTGGTCGCCTTCAGTACGAGCGCCGCACCGGTCGGCCAGCGTACGTCCGTGACCACCGCGTCGAAGCGATCGAGTTCGGCAATCGGCAGCCAGCCCGGGTCGGCGTCGAGCCTGGGATCGAGGAACGGACAGACCAGCCGTTCGCCGGCACGATCGACCAGGATCGCCGACATCGGCGATCGGGCGCCGGGAACCCGGCGCAGGCGCGTGACATCGACGCCGTCGCGCGCCAGCTCGGCCGCGATTCGTCCGCCGACGTCGTCGTCGCCGACGCGCCCCCAGAAATGGACCCGCGCGCCGAGCCGAGCTGCGGCAACGGCGGCAGCGGCCGCCATGCCGCCGACCGATTGCGCGAAATCGAAGGCCGGCACCTTGATCGGTGCCGTCGGGATGGCATCGACGCGATAGATGGCATCGAGCGTCGCGTGGCCGAGGCAGAGCAGCGTCGCCACGCGCCCCTCCTGCCCCGTCAGCGGATCCCGGCGACGATCTCGCGGGCCAGCGCCTCGACCGCGCGCCAATCCCGACGCTTTACGAGATCGGCGGGCGTCATGAACGTACCGCCGACGGCAATCACGTTGCCGAGCTTCAGATAGTCGACGAAATCCGCGGCCGTGATGCCGCCTGTCGGACAGAACATGACATCCGGGAACACCGGCGCGAAGGACTGCAGTGCCTGCCGTCCGCCCGCCGCCTTCGCCGGAAAGAACTTGAGGGCGGTGAAGCCAAGACGGCGGGCCGCCATGATCTCCGATCCGGTCTGAACGGCCGGCATGTACGGAATACCGCTCGCCTGCGCGGCCTGGCACAGTTCGGGGTCGAACCCGGGGCTCACCGCAAACCGGGCCCCCGCCTCCTGCGCCCGGCGCAGTTCGTCGGCTCTCGTCACGGTCCCCACCCCGACCACGGCATCGGGCAGCTCGCGCGCGATCCGCTCGACGGCGGCGAGCGCGCCGGACGTCCGCAACGTGATCTCGAGGACGTTGAGCCCACCGCTGACGAGTGCGCGCGCCGTGGCGAGGCCCGCCTCGGCATCATCGACCGTCATGACCGGCACGACGCGGGCCTGCGCAAATACGTCCCGGATGTTCATGAAGACCTCGAGGCGGGAATGCGACTCAACGATAGAACACCGACGGCAGCCACAGAACCATCTCCGGCCAGTAGGTGCAAATGATGAGCGTCAGCAGCAGCGGGATCAGAAACGGCAGGACCGCCTTCGTTGCCCGCTCGAACGAGATGTTGGCGACGCGGGCGAGCACGTACAGTACCAGACCCACCGGCGGCGTCAGCAGGCCGATCATGAGATTGAGGACCATGATCAGCCCGAAATGCACCGGATCGACCCCGATATGGTCCATGATCGGCAGCAGCACAGGCACCAGAATGGTGATCGCGGCGATCGTCTCCATGAAGCAACCGACGATCAGCAGGAAGATGTTGACGAGCAGCAGGACCGCCCACGGCTCGTCTGTGATCGACAGGACGATCGTCGCGATCTCGTCGGTGACGCGGGTGGTCGTGATCAGATAGCCGAAGATCGACGCGCCTGCGACGATGAGGAGAATGATCGCCGTCGTCTCTGCCGTCTCCATGCTGATCTTGATGACACTGCGCCAGGTGAGCGTGCCGTAGACGAACAGGCCGAGGATCAGCGCGTAGGCCGTCGCCGCGATCGCCGCCTCGGTCGGCGTGAACGCGCCGGTCGTCATCCCCCCGATCAACAATACCGGGGTCATCAGCGGCAGGAAGGCGCGCTTGAAGGCATGGCATAGGATGGACAGCCGGAACGTGGCGTCGCGGTGGAACCCGCGGGTATGTGCGTAATACGCGACCATGGCCATGAGCGTTCCGGCCATGAACAACCCCGGAATGACGCCGGCCGCGAAGAGCTGCCCGATCGAGGTGTTCGCCATGACGCCGTAGATCACCATCGGCAAGGACGGCGGAATGATCGGGCCGATCGTGGCCGAAGCGCCGGTGATGCCAACCGCGAAGTCCGTGCTGTAGCCGTGGTCGCGCATCGCCTTGATCTCGATATTGCCGAGCCCGCCGGCATCGGCGACCGCAGTTCCCGACATGCCGGCAAAGATCACGGATCCCACTACGTTGACATGTCCGAGGCCGCCCTTGAGCCAGCCCACGAGCGCCATGGCGAAGTCATAGATGCGCTCGGTGATGCCCGACGTGTTCATCAGGCTTCCGGCCATGATGAAGAACGGGATGGCAAGCAGCGGAAACGAGTCGACGCCGCTGACCATTCGGTGGACCACGACCAGCAGCGGCGAATCCCCTTGAAGCCACACATAGAGAAGCGAAGAACCGCCGAGCGCGATTGCGACGGGAATGCCCACGACCAGCAGGACGAGGAACGAGATCAGCAGGACGGCCGTCATTGGTGCCGCCCCTCCGCGGCGACGCGGGTGAGATCGCTCGATCCGTCGCGCCAATGGCGGACAGCCACCTGGATGGCGCGCAACGTCATGGCGGCGAAACCGAGGACGACGACCGCATAGACGCAGCTCATCGGCCAGTCGATAACCACCATGCGCTGGAACTGCATGACGCTCATGACCTTCCAGGCGAGCCAGGTGCCGACGCCGAAAAAGACGATCCGGAAGATATCGACGGCCGTGGAAAGCGCGACGCCGAGGCGCCGCGGCAGGAACAGATAAATGAACTCGACGTGAATATGGGTGTTGCGGCGAACCGCCGCGGCCGCGCCGATGAAGGTCACGCAGATGAGCAGATAGCGCGCGATCTCCTCGGTCCATGCCAGGGAGTCGTTCAGGGCATAGCGCGTGAAGAACTGCAGAAAGACGATGATCGCGAGTGCCCAGAAGAAGGCGAACGTGATCCAGTCCTCGGGGCCGTACTGGCGCAGGTCGACATCGTCGTCCGGACTGCCGGTGATCGGAGGCCCCTCCTCGGGCAGGTTCGGCGAAATATTGGTCACGGCACTCCCCGTATGTTCGGTTCTTGCGCGATGGAACTCGCGAAAATGCCGGACATTTCACGTGACGTTCTTTGCCAATGCAAGCAAAAATAGTCGAAACGCACTGCTTACCTAACGCCTTACGGGGAAGCCGCCATGTCCAAGATCGCGCGCATCGACATCTCGCTGGTCGATCTCAAGCCCAAGGTGAAGCGCACCGATGCGATCCAGGCCTTCACCAGCCAGGAAACGCCGATCGTCCGCATCATCACCGACGACGGGGCGGAAGGCACCGGGTACACCTACACGATCGGCCAAGGCGGCTCGTCGGTCGTCGCCCTGATCCGCGACCACATGGCGCCATGGCTGATCGGCCGCGATCCGGCGATGGTGGAGGAGCTGTGGAAAGGGCTGTTCTTCCTGACCCATGCGACGTCGGTCGGCGCCATCACCAGCCTCGCCCTCGCCGCCATCGATACCGCGCTGTGGGACCTGCGCTGCCGCCGGGCCGGCCTGCCGCTGCACGTCATGGCCGGGGGCGCGCAGCGCCGCGTCCCGATCTACAGCACCGAAGGCGGCTGGCTGCATATCGACAAGCAGGCGATCGTCGACGACGCGCTAGCGGTCAAGGCACAGGGCTTCGGCGGCACCAAGATCAAGGTCGGCCGGCCGCGCATCGCCGAGGACGTCGAGCGCCTGGCGGCCGTGCGCGATGCGGTCGGCCCCAACTTCGAGATCATGACCGACGCCAACCAGGCGTTCACCGTGTCCGAGGCGATCCGCCGCGCGCGGGCCTATGACGGACTCAATCTCGCCTGGTTCGAGGAGCCGCTGCCGGCTGAGGACATCGACGGCCATGTGCGGCTCGCGCAGTCTACGCCGATTCCCATCGCCATCGGCGAGTCGCTCTATCACCCGAGCCATTTCCGCGAATACCTGCAGCGCGGCGCCTGCTCGATCGTCCAGGTCGACGTGGCCCGGATCGGCGGCATCACGCCCTGGCTCAAGACCGCGCATCTGGCCGAGACGTTCAATGTCATGGTCTGTCCGCACTTCCTGATGGAGCTGCATGTCGCGCTGTGCGCCGCGGTGCCCAACGCGGCCTGGGTGGAGTACATCCCGCAGCTCGACGACATCACGATCAGTCGGATCCGCATCGAGGATGGCCATGCCATCCCATCGGCCGAACCCGGCCTCGGCATTTCCTGGGACTGGACGGCGATCGAGAAGCTCGCGGGCAAGCCGGTCGTCGTGCGGTAAGGCCGACTGAAACACGACTGCCGCACGCCGGCCGGCGGAGGCGGCCCGCAATGCAGGTCCGACTTCACCATTGGGGGACTTGGTCGGATATCTCGAATGCGCATATCGTCGTGGCCGGCGCGACCGCTTTGTCCCCCCAATGCAGCCGGAGGTCCGGAATCATGTTCGACCTGGACCGGTTCATCGCCGATTGCCGCGCCGCCGCCGTGGCGGATCGGAGCCGCAAATCCGTCCGCGAGATCGTGGCGCGCGCCGCTTGCGACGGTGACGGCATCCTCAAAGGCCTGGGCAAACCCAGGCGCGCCGGGATCCAGAAGCGCCATCACGCAGCCGATCTGAAGGCCTTCAGCATGATTTGGGCGCCGTGCATCACGATCATGCCCCACGACCCCGGATGTGCGCCATGATCGGCGTCTGCACGAGGATGCATCGAGCGGGCGGCATCATGCGTCACCTTCGAGACATGGCCCCGGCCGGAGCCGTCATTCTGGTCCTGTCCATGTTGACCGCCTGCGGAACCGGCGGCCCGGCTTACCAGCCGCCATCCGCCGATGTCGCGGCGGTGGTCGAAATGTCCGGCTTCTCGTTTACGCCGGCCACGGTGCGGGTTCGGGTCGGCGACACCGTCGAGTGGCGGAACAAGTCACTGTTCACCCACACGGTCACCTTTGACCCGGCCGTCACGTCCGATGTCTCCGCCCCGGCTGGTGAGAGATCGGTGGACTCCGGGCGGATCCCGGCGGGCGAAGTGTTCCGCCACACCTTCATGTCGCCCGGCACCTTCCGGTACATATGCAGGCCGCACCACGAGCTGGGAATGGTCGGAATGGTCGTCGTCGAACCGCAGCCCTAGACAGGCACCCCGCGGCCGGTCCGCTGTACCCGCCCGCGATCCGCATCACGGCCGCGTCAAAGCAAAAAGGGCGAGCCTGAGCTCGCCCTTTCCGCCGGAGAACGGCTGATGCTCAGTTCGTCTTGGCGGCGAGCTGCTGCAGCCGGTCGTAGTGCTCCTTGGTCCAGCCGGCGCCCGCCGACGGATCGTTGTGCAGCTTCTGGGCCGCCTCGCGGAACGCCTTGAGGTCCGGGTTCACGATCGTCTTGCCCTGCGCCTTGAACCATTCAGGCAGCTTGAGCTCCGCTTCGCGGATGGCCTTGCTCGCCCGATCCGCCGCCTGCTTAAAGACCTCGTCGAAGATCTTGCGCTCGTCGGCATTCAGTCTGTTCCACAACGGCCCGCCGACGACGGTCACCAGGCTCTCTATGATATGCCCGGTCAGATTGATGTGCGACTGCACCTCGTAAAACTTTTTCGCCTGAATGGTCGGCAGCGGATTCTCCTGCCCGTCGACCGTGCCTTGCTGGAGGGCGAGATACACTTCCGCAAAGGCGATCGGCGTGGCATTCGCGCCAACCGCCTTGGTGTACATGAGGTAGAGCGGCGCCTGCGGCACGCGCAGCTTCATGCCTTTCATATCGGCCGGCGTGTTGATCGGCCGGTTCGCAGTCGTGTGTCGCGCGCCGTAGTAGGTCAGCGCCAGGACCTTGTTGCCGCTCGCCTTGTCGTAACCGGCGGCGAGTTCCTTGAACAGGTCGCTCTCGGAATAGGCCTTCCAATGATCGAAATCACGGAACATGTAAGGCGCGTTGCTGATCGCGATCGGCTTGTACGTCGCCCCTGCGAACGCAACGCCGGTATAGATCATGTCGATCGTGCCCAGCGGCAGCGCCTGATTGATCTGCTGCTCGTTCCCCAGCGCGGAGGCCGGGAATACCTCGATCTGATATTTGTTGTTGGTGCGCTTCGCGATCTCGCCCGCCGCCCACACCGCTTCGGTATGGTACGGCTCGCTCGTTTCGTAGACGTGGGCGAATTTGAGCTTCGTCTGCGCTTCGGCTGCGCCGAACGGCAGTGCAAGGGTCAATGCTGCGGCGACGGCCGCAAGGTGACGGAACGTCATACGTTTATCCTCCTCCCTGACCGGCCGTGCCCCCTTATCGCGGGGGGCACGGTCCGGTGCCATATGCGAGCTTGTCCGAACGGTTGCGGGCGATCAAGCCCTAACCGCGGAACGCCACGACCTTTTGCTGCTGCTCGCCGAGCCCATCGATGCCAAGACGCACGACGTCGCCGGCCTTCAGGTATTGCGGCGGCTTCATGCCGAGCCCCACGCCGGGCGGCGTGCCGGTCGTGATGATGTCGCCGGGCTCCAGCGTCATGAAGCGGCTGAGATAGCTGACCAGATGCGCGACAGTGAAGATCATCGTCTTCGTCGAGCCGTTCTGGACCATCTTGCCGTTGACCTCGAGCCAGAGCCGCAGGTTCTGCGGATCCTTGACCTCGTCGCGCGTGACCAGCCACGGGCCGATCGGACCGAAGGTGTCGCAGCCCTTGCCCTTGTCCCACTGGCCGCCGCTGCGCTCGAGCTGGTATTCGCGCTCCGACACGTCGTTCACGACCAGATAGCCGGCGACGTGCGACAACGCCCTTTCCTCGGGCACGTAGCGCGCCGTGCGGCCGATCACGACGCCGAGCTCGACCTCCCAGTCGGTCTTCTGCGAATCCTTCGGCAGCATGATCGGGTCGTTCGGCCCCGAAATGCAGCTCGTCGCCTTCATGAACACGACGGGTTCCTTGGGGATCGGCGCTCCGCTCTCGCGCGCATGGTCCTCGTAATTGAGACCGATGGCGATGAACTTGCGCACGCCGTTGATGGGCGCGCCAAGGCGCGGACGGCCTTTCACCACCGGCAGCCGGGCGACGTTGAGTTTCTTGAGCTTGTTGAGCGTCGCCGGCTCGAACGTCGCCGGCGTGATGTCCTTTATCTGACGCGACAGGTCCCGGATCTTGCCGTCATCGTCGAGAAGACCCGGCTTCTCCTTGCCCTTCGGTCCGTATCGCAGAAGCTTCATAGGCTATTCCCCCAAAGATTATAGAGAGTTCATAGGGAGTCTTGGAGCATACGATCGAGGCGCGGACGCGCGCCGCGCCGATGCCCGCACGGCAGGATCAGCGCGAACCACCGCTTCCCGCGGAAATATGGACGCTGGAGATTGTGACCGATCCACCAGGTTCCCCACCGCGGACCCGGCACACCGCCGGGATGAGGATCGCAGACCCAAGTCCCGATTGTAACCGTGCGACCAAGACTCACCCTCGACGGTAGCCACTCGAAACGGGCGGCGGATCGTAGAGGTCAGGAGCCTGCCTTGGCAAGTCACGGCCGAGACATCGTATAATGCCCGCCACACGAGCAAAGGAGCCTTACGATCATGGCTGATGCCGCGGCGAAGTTGACCATCCGTCTGCACGAGTCGGACAACGTGGTGGTGGCGCGGACGGACATTCTGCCGGGGACGGCGCTGCCGGGTGAGGAGGTGGTGACGCGTGGCGCCATCCCGGCCGGGCACAAGGTCGCCACCCGCATGATTGCCGCGGGCGAGCCGGTGCGGCGCTATGCGCAGATCATCGGCTTCGCCACTACGACCATCCAGCCGGGCGACCATGTCCACACCCACAACTGCGCCATGGGCGAGTTCACGCGCGAGTACGCCTTCGGCGCCGACGCCCGGCCGACGCAATACATCGACCCGCCCGCCACCTTCCAGGGCATCGTGCGCCCGGACGGGCGGGTGGCGACGCGTAACTACATCGGCATCCTGACCTCGGTGAACTGCTCGGCCACGGTCGCCAACTACATCGCCGAGGCGTTCAAGGCCAATCCCTTCACCGGCCACGACCCGCTCGCCGACTTTCCCCAGGTCGACGGCGTGATCGCGCTCACCCACAAGACCGGCTGCGGCATGAACGATGGCGACGGGCTCACGATACTGCGCCGGACCCTGGCCGGTTACGCCCGCCACCCCAATTTCGCCGCCGTGTTCGTGATCGGGCTGGGCTGCGAGGTCAACCAGATTGGCGGCCTGATGACGGCGGGCGGCCTGGTCGAGGGCGACCGGTTCCGCGCCTTCACCATCCAGGAGACCGGCGGCACCCGGAAGAGCGTGGCACGCGGCATCGCCCAGATCCGCGAGCTGCTGCCGGAGGTGAACCGGGTGACACGCGTGCCGGTGCCTGCCTCCCATCTCACCATCGGCCTGCAGTGCGGCGGCTCGGACGGCTATTCGGGCATCTCGGCCAACCCGGCGCTGGGCGCGGCCGCGGACCTCGTGGTGCGGCACGGCGGCACGGTGATCCTGTCGGAGACACCGGAAACCTACGGCGCCGAGCACCTGCTGGCCCGCCGCGCCGTAAGCCGGGAGGTGGGCGAGAAGCTGATAGCGCTGATGGGCTGGTGGGAGGACTACACCCGCCGCCACGCCGGCGAGCTGAACCAGAACCCCTCGCCCGGCAACAAGGCGGGTGGTATCACCACCATCCTCGAAAAGTCCCTCGGCGCCGCAGCCAAGGCCGGCACCACCAACCTGGTCGAGGTCTATCGCTATGCCGAGGCGGTGACGGCCAAGGGCTTCGTGTTCATGGACACGCCCGGCTACGATCCGGTCTCGGCGACGGGGCAGGTCGCCGGCGGGGCCAACCTGATCTGCTTCACCACCGGACGCGGCTCGGTGTTCGGCTGCAAGCCGGCGCCCTCGCTCAAGCTCGCCACCAACACCCCGCTCTATCAGCGCATGACCGACGACATGGATATCAACTGCGG
>DASVCL010000058.1:0-21694 GCA_036381615.1 Alphaproteobacteria bacterium | reverse complement strand
GCCAGCGCAAACAAGGATCGGAAGAAGACGAGCTCGGTAACCGGGTAGACGGCACTCAACCACTTGATCAGGGCATTCACTGCCGAAAACGTGAACACCGCCAGCAGCACGTAGACGATGCCGCGCTGGATCTCTTCCCGCGACGATGCGGGCATGATGAATTTGCTCATGCGGCGCGGAAGCCCTGCGCGGCCGCGGCGATCATGGGTGCAACCGGAATGCTCCGGTCGGTGGCGGGACCATCGGGATAGCGCATAACCAGATGCGCCGCCGGGCGGCGGCGTGGGGCGAAAAGCATGGATGGAACACAGGTCCAGGCGAGGTTTTCCGTCCGGAAGACGAAAACCATCGGCATAGTTGCTCGACCTGGACGCCCGCAGCAAGTACTTCCGACAGCGCGCCCGGGCCCCGATGTCTCGCGGCCGGGCGGGAACGTTCCGTGGGGACGACCGTTGGCACGCCGAGGAGGCCCCAAGCGAGGCCGCAGAAATGCGGCGGAGGGAGCAGCGATGGCGACTCTAGGAATCGACCCCGACAAGGTGTGTTACCTGATCGTTCGCGCCCGTCAGTTCCACGCCAAGGTCGAGGCGGTGGAACCGGACCCCGGCTCGAACGTGAGCGACGACGGTTTTCGCGAAATTCTCGAAGATTATGACGACGATCCCATCGTGATCGAGATGCGCCAGTTCATCGAATCGCTCGATGAGGAGGAATATGCGAACCTCTTGGCGCTGATGTGGATCGGGCGCGGCGACTATGCGGTCGACGAATGGAATGACGTCCTCGCCGAAGCGCGTGCGCTGGAAGACGAACGTGGCGCCGACTATCTGATCGGGACGCCGCTCGTAGGTGATTACCTCGAGGAGGGACTCTCGCAGATGGGATATAGCTGCGAGGATTTCGAGGAAGGACGTCTCTAGCGCGGGCTTACGTCCAGCGTAGCGGCGGCGCGCCGGGTACCTGGAAGACGAACAGTCCGCCGACGGCCGGCGAAGGCGCGACGGCAACCCGCCACCGGTCGACGGCAACCGGCGTCAGCCCGGCCGCCGCGAATCGGTCGCGCGCCATGCCGGCATCGACGCAGTCAAGGATCGTGGCGGCAATCGACGGCGGGGCGGGCGGCGCGGTATCGAAGCGGCGTTCGAACGTCGCGCGATCCACGATCACGATGCTGCCGCGCGTTGTATCCAGTCGTTGCGTTGCACCGTCGCGCATAGGCGTCAGGCCGGTGAAGCGTCCGTATCGTGCGGCGACCTCGTCCGGTCGATCGACGCAGATGACGGCTGCGGCCAGGCCGAGGGCGCCGTTCGGATGATCGACCCAGCGCGCCTGCCACAGGAGTTCGGGGGTGTGGTGCTCCACGAACTGGACTCGACCCTCCGGCATCGTCTCGGCCGGAACGCGGATGACCGTGAAGTGGGCAAGACCGTCGCCGTCGGGCGTAGCGATCGACCGCTCGAGCGCGACGGGCGGTTGCGGCGCGAAGGCGGCCGCGCAGAGCCGGGCATGCACGGCCGCGGCGTTGTCCGTCCCGAAGCAGACGAGATGCAGGCCGACATGGCGCGCGATCGCCGCGCGCATCCGCGCGGCGATCGGCGTATCGGCTATCGGCGTGAGGAATTCGAGATAACCCGAGCGCAGCATGACGCACCGGTTGGCGGTGCCGGCGGGAACGAGCGGCGCGCCGGGTTCGATCCGGTGCTGCTGGACCGAAAGCGGCGTGAGTGTGAAGCCGAGGGCGGCTAGTGCCGTCGCCGCCGCATCCATGTCGGGGACGAAATGCGCGACATGGTCGACGACGATCCCGCCCGAGTCCGGCCGTTGATGGCGCCAGGCCGCGTCGGCGGGCGGCAATCCATGGACGCTGGTCATGGCAGGCAAGATTGACCCGTCACGTGCCGCCATGCAATCGCCGTGGGGTGCCCCGCGCCAATGTTCGCGGGACGACGGACTGCGCGTTTCCTCCCGGACCGGTCCTTGTTAAGGTGCCGTTCATTGAGGTGACACGCGAATCGTTAACGACCCCAATGCGGCTGCGGCATATCGAAGTGTTCCATGCCGTGAAGCGGACCGGCTCGATCAGCAGCGCGGCGCAGCTCCTCGGCGTTTCGCAGCCCGCGGCCAGCAAGGTGTTGCGCCACGCCGAGGATCAGCTCGGCTTCAAGCTGTTCAAGCGGATCAAGGGCCGGCTCTATCCGACGCACGAGGCGGAGATCCTCTTTGCCGAGGTCGAAAAGGTCTATCGCGACCTCGAGACGGTCCGCTCCGTGGCTCGTAACTTGCGCCTCGGCACGACCGGACATCTTCGCGTCGGCGGGCTGCCCGGGCTCGGCCTCGGGCTGCTGCCGCATGCGATCAGCCGTCTGCGCGCGGCATCGCCGAACGTCACCTGCGAGGTGGCAACGCACCACACCGATGCCCTTGTGCGGAGTCTTCTCGCCCACGAGCTCGACATCGCAATCGCGATCGACCCGCCGCCCATGCCGGGCATCCTCCGGACCGAGATCGGCGGCGGCCAGCTCGTCTACGCCTGGAACATTGGAATGGGCATGCCCGCAGATGGACCGATCGCGCTGCGCGACATCGACGAATCCTCGTTGATCAGCCTGAAGGAAGATGATCCGGCCGGCATGCTGCTGCGCCAGGCGCTGGAACAGGCCGGCGTCGATCGCGTGCCGGCGATTCGCGTCCAGACCTATTACGTGGCGATGGCGCTGGTCGAGCGCGGCGTCGGCTGCGCCATCGTCGACGAATTCACCGCCAAGGCATCGGCTGCCACCAATGTGCGTTACCGGCCGCTGGATCCGCCCGTGCGCTTCACGGTCACGGCGTTGCATCCGGAGGCGCGTCCCTTGCCAGCCGTGGCCGTCGAGTTTCTGGGCCACCTCAAGGCGGCCCACCGCGACATCGTCGGATCGTCAGGCGCTCCATCCCCATAGTTCCGGCGCAGGCGGGAATAGCCGGCCGTGCTCGCAGACCAGCGCCGCGTCACGGTCGCTGGCCAGCCACAACGGACCGTCGAGATCGACGAAGACCGCCCGGCCGGCCAGCATCATCGCCGGCGCCATGCTCAGCGACGTCGCGACCATGCAGCCGACCATGATCTCGAACCCCTGCGTGCGCGCGGCATCGGCGAGGCGGCACGCCGCCGTCAGCCCGCCGGCCTTGTCGAGCTTTATGTTGATCATATCGTACATGCCGGCGAGGCGCGGCAGATCGTCCTCGGTGTGGCAGGACTCGTCCGCGCATAGCTTCAGCGACGGCGGATGCGCGACCGGTACGTCGGCGCCCGCCGGACACGGTTGCTCGATGACGCTGACGCCGAGGCTTGCCATCGGATCCACCAGCTCCGCGAGCAGCTCCGGCGTCCACGACTCGTTCGGATCCACGATCAGCGTCGCGGCCGGCGCGTTGCGGCGCACGGCGGCGACGCGCGCGATCACGTCCTCCCGTCCGACTTTCACCTTCAGCAGCGGCAGATCGCCGAGGCGCCGGGCCGCCTCGGCCATCCGCTCGGGCGTGTCGAGCGAGATCGTCACCGCCGTGACGGCAGGACGCGGCTGTTCGAGGCCGAGGAGCGCCCAGACCGGACGTCGCTCCAGCCTGGATCTGAGGTCGAGCAGCGCGCAATCGACCGCATTGCGCGCCGCACCCGGCGGCATCAGTCGCGTGATCGCATCGTTATCGGCACCGGCTTCGACCGCCGCGCGCGCGGTCTCGATCTGGTCAAGAACGCTCTCGATCGTTTCGCCATAGCGCGCGTAGGGGACGCATTCGCCGCGGCCGATGGCCCCCGCCGCCGCGACCTCCACCACGACCACATCCGCCGCAGTCTTGACGCCGCGCGAGATCGCGAACGGCGTCTTCAACGGCCAACGCTCGTGGCGGGCGGCAAGCCTCCGTGCGGTCATGGCCGTGATGCGGCAACCGTGCCTGCCGGCATGCCTGGACGCACCGTACGCAGCAGATTTTCGACGATCGGCGCCACGCCCATGGTGACCGGATCCGTGCACGGAAGCCCGTGCGCATCCTCGAGGCGTCGGCAGAGCGCCTCGGCCTCGGGGCGCGCCATGTGCTTGGTATTGAGGGAGATCCCGACAAATCGTGCGTTGGGGTTGGTCAGACGCGCCGCCGCAAGGTTCGCAGCGATACAATCCCCGAGGTCCGGCATCGCCTGATGGGGGAGGCCGCGCATGTGGCGGCGCGTCGGCTCGTGGCACATTACCAGCGCGTCGGGCTGGGCGCCGTGCAGCAGCGCCAGACTGACGCCCGCGTAGGAGGGCTGAAACAGCGAACCCTGACCTTCGATCACGTCCCAGTGATCCGCGGCGTTCGCGGGCGCAAGCGCCTCGATCGCGCCCGACATGAAATCGGCGATGACGGCGTCGACCGACACGCCTGCGCCGGCAATCAGGATGCCGGTCTGGCCGGTCGCGCGGAAGTCGACGGCAAGCCCCCGCGCACGCATGTCGCGCTCGATCGCCAGTGACGTGTACATTTTGCCGACCGAGCAATCCGTCCCGACCGTCAACAGCCGCAGACCGCTGCGCTTGAGACCGGTGCCCACCTCGAACACACGATCGGCGGCATAGCGGACATCGATCAGCCGACGGCCGGTCTCGGCCGCCGCAGCCGCCAGGGCCGGAACGTCCGACAACCTCTGGTGTAGACCGCTTGCGAGGTCCAGGCCCGCATGGATCGCATCGACAAGTGGTGCGTGCCAGCGGGACGGGATCACGCCGCCACGATTGGCGACGCCGATCACGAGGGTACGCGCGCCTTTGGCCGCCGCGTCACGGACCGACAGTTTGGGCAGGCCCAGGGTGACCGCGCAGCCTTCGAGCGCCAATTCCCCGAGACAATCCTGCGGCCGCCAGTCCGCGATGCCGCGCGCCGTCTTGGCGGCGAGCTCGTCCGGGGCATCGCCGAGGAAAAGAAGGTAGGGCTTCGCGATTTCCGTCACGGTCGACTCCGAATTCTCGAGAGGAGGGGACACGCCGCGGCCAGCTGCGGCCAAGCGCGCGGATTATCGGCGGCGCGCCGCCGGCTGCCCAATTCCGTTGCATCGGCGGATCATAACCCGCCGTTATGCACATGCCGCCGGCACATGGGATAACCTTAGGTTATAGGTTGGCCCTGCCTTCGCCATTGACAGAAAGGGAGGGATTGGGGTCAATCCCGCGGTTTCACGCCGGATGGGTGGCGGCGTGCAAGGTTGCGTTTTGCCAGGGGAAGCGCCAACCTTGTGCCGACTCAGCCGATCCAAAAGACGAACTACACGAGGGAGTGAGGTCATGACGGCACGAATCCTTGCCGCGGCCGCCGCTGTGGTCGCGATCGGGGTGGTTACGGTCGGAGGCGGTACCCCCGCGTTTGCCCAGCAGAAATTCGTCACCATCGGTACCGGTGGCGTGACGGGCGTTTACTATGCGGCCGGCGGCGCGATCTGCCGCCTTGTGAACAAGGACCGCAAGAGTCACGGAATTCGCTGCTCGGTCGAATCGACCGGCGGCTCCGTCTTCAACGTGAACGCCATTCGCTCGGGCGAGATCGACTTCGGCATGTCGCAGTCGGACGTGCAGTATCACGCCCTCAAGGGAACGGGGGCGTTCAAGGATCAGGGCGCCTATGGCGATCTGCGCGCCGTGTTCTCGGTCCATCCGGAGCCGTTCACGGTACTGGCACGCGCCGATGCCAACGTGAAGACGTTCCAGGACCTCAAGGGCAAGCGCGTCAACGTCGGCAACCCCGGCTCGGGCACCCGCGCGGCAATGGAAGAGCTGCTGAATGCGCTCGGCTGGAAGATGAGTGATTTCAGCCTCGCGGCTGAGCTCAAGGCCGACGAGCACGGCGCTGCGCTGTGCGACAACAAGATCGACGCGTTCTTCTACGGCGTCGGCCATCCGTCGGCGAACATCCAGGACCCGATCACGGTCTGCGGCGCCAAGCTGGTGTCGATCACGGGACCGGCCGTCGACAAGCTCGTGGCCGAGCGTCCGTACTACGCCAAGGTCAACATTCCCGGCGGCCTCTATGCCGGGAATCCGGAGCCGACGCCGACTTATGGCGTGCTCGCGACTTTGGTTGCGTCGTCCCGCGTGTCCGACGACGTCGTCTACAATGTCGTGAAGGCCGTGTTCGAGAACTTCGACGAGTTCAAGCGCCTGCACCCGGCGTTCGCGAATCTCAACCCCAAGGACATGATCAAGAACGGCAACTCGGCGCCGCTTCATAACGGGGCCGCGAAGTACTACAAGGAAAAGGGCATGATGTAAGCCCGGTGGCGGGCGGGGGAAGATCCCCGCCCGCCATTTGCCGTTCGGGTGAAGTCATAGAAAGTCAGGTGCCG
This sequence comes from Alphaproteobacteria bacterium, assembly GCA_036381615.1. Taxonomy (GTDB): domain Bacteria; phylum Pseudomonadota; class Alphaproteobacteria; order CACIAM-22H2; family CACIAM-22H2; genus CALANV01. The sequence goes on along the minus strand of DASVCL010000058.1, from coordinate 15,345 downwards.
GCATGACAGCTCCGGTGACCGATCGGCCCGTCGACCAGGACAAGCTCCAGGAAATGGTCGCGGAGGCCGACGTTGGCGCACGCTCGCCCGTCGGTATCGCCGGCGTTCTGCTTTTCGCGATCGCCGTCGCGTGGTCGCTGTTCCAGCTGTGGTACGCATCACCACTGCCGTTCACGTTCGGCGTCTTCATCCTGAACGACACCGAGGCGCGTTCCATTCATCTGGCGTTGGCGTTGTTTCTCGCCTTCACCGCCTATCCCGCGCTGAAGCGCTCGCCACGCAATCGCGTACCCGTGCAGGACTGGGTCCTGGGGCTCGCTGCGGCATTCTGCGGCGGCTATCTGTTTCTGTTCTACGGTGAACTCGCCGCACGCCCCGGCCTGCCGACCGTGCTCGATCTTACCGTCGGGATCGCCGGCGTGCTGCTGCTGCTGGAGGCGACGCGACGGTCGCTCGGACCGCCGCTTGTGATCATCGCGGTCGTCTTCCTTTTCTACACGTTTGCCGGCCCGTACATGCCGGAGGTGATCTCGCACCGCGGCGCCTCGCTGCCGCGGGTGGTGTCGCACCAGTGGCTGACGACGGAAGGCGTATTCGGCGTGGCGCTGGGCGTTTCGACCAGCTTCGTCTTCCTCTACGTCCTGTTCGGCTCGCTGCTCGAGAAGGCGGGCGCCGGCAACTACATGATGCAGGTATCGCTGGCGCTGCTGGGCCATCTGCGGGGTGGGCCCGCCAAGGTGGCCGTCGTGTCGTCGGCGCTCAACGGAATCATCTCGGGCTCGTCGATCTCGAACGTCGTGTCGGGTGGCATCTTCACCATCCCGATGATGCGGCGGACCGGATTCAGCGCTGTGAAGGCGGGTGCGGTCGAAACCGCGTCGTCCATCAACGGGCAGATTATGCCGCCCGTCATGGGCGCGGCTGCGTTCCTGATGGTCGAGTACGTCGGGATGCCGTACTACGAGATCGTCAAGCACGCTTTCCTGCCGGCGGTCATATCCTATATCGCGCTGTTCTATATCGTGCATCTCGAGGCGATGAAGCTCGGGACACCGCCGCTGAAGCGGGCGGTGCAGCGCACGCTGGCGCAGCGTCTCTTCCGGGTGAGCAGCACCGTGCTGGGGCTGGTGCTGCTGTCCTACGCCGTCTATTACGGGATCGGCTGGATCAAGGTCATTGCCGGCGACGCGGCGCTCTGGGTCATCGCGATGCTGTTCATCGGGACCTATGTCGGCCTGCTGGCCTATGCCGCGAGGTTTCCGGATCTCGAGCTCGACGATCCCAATGCGCCCGTCATCCATCTGCCCGAGGCGTGGCCGACCGTCCGCACCGGGCTGCATTACCTGCTGCCGATCGTCGTCCTGCTGTGGTGCCTGATGGTTGAACTGATGTCGCCCGGCCTCGCGGCGTTCTGGGCGACGGCCAGCATGATGGTCATCCTGGTGACGCAACGGCCCATCATGGCGTTCTTCCGGGGCGAGCGTGCCCTGGGCCGTGCCGCGCGCCAGGGTATCGCCGATCTGGCCGAGGGACTCGCGCTCGGTGCGCGCAACATGATCTCGATCGGCGTGGCGACGGCCACCGCCGGCATCGTCGTCGGGACCGTCACGTTGACCGGCATGGGCCTGATGATGACCGAATTCGTCGAGCTCGTGTCCGGCGGCAACGTGATGATCATGCTGATCATGACGGCGTTCATCTGCCTGCTGCTGGGCATGGGCGTGCCGACGACGGCGAACTACATTCTTATCGCGACGTTGATGGCGCCGGTCATCGTCGAACTCGGCGCGCAGGCGGGCTTGGTCATCCCCCTGATTGCCGTACACCTGTTCGTCTTCTACTTCGGGATCATGGCTGATGTGACGCCGCCGGTGGGGCTGGCATCCTATGCGGCCGCCGCGATCTCGGGCGCCGATCCGATCAAGACCGGCCTGCAGGGGGCGGTCTACAGCCTGCGCACCGGTGTTCTTCCGTTCCTGTTCATCTACAATCCGCAGCTTCTGCTGATAGGAACGGAGCACTGGATTGAGGCTGCCATCGTCATTGCCGGCGCGACGCTCGCAATGCTGGTGTTCGCCGCGGCGACGATGAACTTCTTCCTCACGCGCAGTCGGCTTTGGGAGTCGGCGGTGCTGCTGCTCGTCGCGTTCACCCTGTTCCGCCCCGGGTTCTGGATGGACTTCTTCTACCCGGCATACCAGGACATCGAGGCGAGCGCGATCTTCGAGAAGGCGGAACGGATCGGGCGGGGCGAGCGTCTGGTCTTCACGATCGAAGGCGAAGACCTCGACGGCGAAACCGTGCAGAAGGTGATTACGTTGCAGGTCCCGGACGAGGGATCGGGCCAGGAACGGCTCGCGCGGGCCGGGCTCACGCTGCTGCGCAGCAGCAACGATCTGCAGGTGACCGGCGTACGCTTGGGCAGCCTTGCCAATCGGGCCGGCGTGGAGATGGGATGGCGGATCGTCGCCGTAAAGGAGCCGGCCGACAGGCCATCGCCGTACTTGTTCTACATCCCGGCTCTGCTGCTTCTCGGCTTCGTCGTCGTCGTTCAGCTCGGGCGCCGACGCCGCCAGCCAGCCGCAGTCACAGCCTGACCCACGTCAGCTCGTGCTTGTTGTGGTGCAGGTGCCGCAGGCTCGAGCCTGGTATGGCGGCGAAGGCCCGTGCCGCCAGGTGGTCCGTTGGCCCCTGAAACTTGATGGTGCATACGAAGCGCCGGCACGTCCCCGCGGCGAGCCACCGCTCGACGAGCCGCAGCAGCCGCTTGGGATAGCAAATCACGTCGCAGAACAGCCAATCGATGGGTCCGATTTCCCGGGGCTCCACGGCAAATGCGCTCATCCGGCGGAATTCGACACGCGGCAGCCGCGCGACGTTCGGCGCGAGCGGGGCTTTGTCGACCGCAATCACTGACGCCCCGGTCTCCTGAATCGCCCAGGTCCAACCGCCCGGGCTCGCGCCGAGATCGAGGCAGCGCTCGCCGGGGCCGGGGCGTACCTGGAGGACGGTGAACAGCTCCCACAGCTTCAGATAGGCACGGTTCGGCGGCGCGATCTTGTTCTCGGCGAATTCGACCTCGCCGTGCCGAAACGGGCTCGAGCAGTGCGGGGCGGCAAGAATGGTATTCGGGTCGAGCAGCGTCCAGGATCCGAGCGGCGCCTTCGGCAGGGGTGAAGGGAAGAGCAACGGTTTGGGGCGGATCGGCGGAAGCTGCGCCTCGATCAGCGCCGCGCGGCGGTGATGGGCGAATGAATAGAGCACCCAGTTGCGCTGGATGGCGCGGAGCGCCCGCACGCCGTCGCCGATGGACGCGATCGGGATGCGGACCGGATCGAACCAGACATTTGCCGCCCACGCGGCGGGGCGCGGGGGACCGTCGGCGAGGACCAGCCGGCCATGGACGCTTCGCACGTGACCGAGCTCGTCCACGAGCTCCTGCGTGAAGCCCTCGGCGGCGAGATACCCGGTCACGGCGCCGGCGAAATCTGACGACTCAGGCGGCGACACGGCGGGCTGCAGGGGCGACGAGGATGTCCGCCCCGATTCCGATCGGGACGATCACGGCCGCGAACAACTTCGCGTGCCACGGCGCGCGCGGATCTCGCGACTCGAAATGAAGCACCCAGATTCCAACTTTCGGTCGGGGCGCCCATGCCTTGACCGCGGCATGGGCATGGGGGAACGTACTGATCACTCGGCCTCGGCTAAGTCGCGCGCAGGTATGGTTCCTGCGATCTCCTTGATCAGTTTATTGATAATCGCATACGCGAAACTGGAAAAGTCGTCGATAGCGATCACGAACGCGCCGGGTCCGCCGATGACGTAGTCCCGGTAGAATTCGTCGAGCGGCGGCTGCGGCATCTGAAAGAAGCCGGGGGTGGGGCGGTCGTTCATGATGACCAGCCCGTTGATCGTGATGCCCGCGGCGACCGCCTCGTCGCGGGCATCGGTGGATGCCCTGCCACTGTTGTTGACCCCGTCGCTGGAAATGTCGATGACGCGCCTGGTCGGGGTATGCGGGTTCATCTCCAAGACGCGCATTCCGAAATCGATCGCGCCGCTGACCGAAGTCCAGCCCCAGAACGAGCGCGGCTCGCGCATGATCGCCTCCGAGAACAGGGCGCCGCTTTCCGCATCGCTGACCACCGTCCAGGGCACGACGACTCTCTGGAAATCGGCGCCGGCCCATTCGACGAAGGTGACCGCAATACGACGATGGGGGTTCGCCTGGATCGCCTGAATGACGGCCGGGTGGGTGAACGCCTCCGCATAGCCTTGCCGCTGCAGCGTGAACTCATCGTCATCGATGCTGCGCGACACGTCGACAGCCAGCACCAGGGCGAGGTCGACATCCTCCGGTTGCGCCCGTGCCACGGATGCCAGGCACAGGATGACGCACGCGAGGGTGACCGAACGGAACCAGGTCATCCGACAACCGCTCCGCGTTCAGGCCGTTCGATACGACAAGTATAGATATCCCGGTGGGGCTTTGCGACGCCAAGTCTTGCCAGCTGCATAGGTCGCATACCGCTTTCGAGCTTGTTCATGGTCGCTCCGTATCCGACAAGACCAGCGATGCAAGACGTGTCTCCGTCTGCCAAGGTGTCCGCCCACGCTGACCTCTCTAACGCCCAGGCGCGGATAACGGCGGCATTGGTCGTCGCCGCGTGGGTCGGCGTCATCGGGCACCCGAATACCGGTATCGACGCGTTGGCGACCGTCGCGCGGGTAGCCTTCCTGGCATGGTTCGCCCTCGTCCTGCCGCGAATGCGCGCTGTCGAGCTGCTCTTTGCCGGCGCGGCCGGTATCGCGGCCATCGCCGTCGTCGCGATGGTTCCCAGGCCCGGCGTGGTGCTGGGTACGGCGATCGATCGCGGCGCTCTTTTCCTGGCATTCGTCGCAACCTTGAACGTGCTCCGCGACGCCGCCCGAAGTTCATCGGCCGTGCGCCGAAGCGGCCTGTATCTGGTGACGCAGTCGCCGCCGCGGCGCTATGTGGCCCTGACATTGGGCGGACACGCCTTCGGGATCATCCTCAACATGGGGGTGCTGCCCCTCCTGACCGCGATGGTCCAGCGCGCCAATACGCTTGCCACCGCGGGCGGCGACTCAGGCATCGTCGCAATTCGCGAACGGCGGATGATTACGGCGCTCTTGCGCGGCTTCGGGGCGACGATCGCGTGGTCTCCGTTGAGCGTCAGCGTCGGTTACACGCTGTCGCTGGTGCCGTCTCTGACATGGTTCGATGTCGCGTTGCCGGCGTTCGCGATGGCGTCGGCCTGGATGGTCATCGGGTGGATTCTCGACAGGCTGCAGTGGCCGGCAGCGACGCGTCGGGCCTTTGCGCCGCCGCAGCCGACATCGTCGCCCGCGGAGCTGCTGCCGATGCTGGGCATCACGGGCCTGCTGCTGCTTGGCGTCATGGCGGGGAAGCTCGCAACGGGCGCGAGTCTTCTCGTGGCGGTGATGGGAACGGTACCGTTCATGGCATTTGCGTGGATCGGGCTTCAGTATCACCGCCGCGGGTTGCCTTTCGCTCTCGTCGCGGTCGGGCGACGCTTTCGCAATTACATGCTGCAGGATCTGCCATTGATCCGACCCGAAGCGGTCGTTCTCGCCTGCTCCGGCTTCCTCGGGGTCGCGCTGACCGCCCTTATGAACGCCATCGGATTCGGCGAATGGCTCGGTCGGGCAGATCTGCCGCCGGCAATGATCGCCAGCGCCGCGTTCCTGTCGCTGGTGCTGCTGGCACAGATCGGCATCACCCCGCTGATCACGGCCACGTTCATCGGCACGACTGTCACGCAGATGGAGCCGATGCCGATACCGCCGCTCGCGGTCGCGCTGGCCGTTCAGACGGCGTGGTCACTCGCGTCGGCGACGTCGCCGTTCACCGGCGGCTCTCTCATCGTCGCACGCCTGATCGGGAAAAGGCCCTTCGTGCTGCAGCGCTGGAACCTGCCGTATGCCGCAATCTGCGCGGCTTTGGCGATTGTCGTCTTTTTCATATGGCTCTAGCGCCGACGAAAGATCCTGCCGGGCAGGCTCTACCCCGGTCACCCGCATTATTACGTGGCGGCGCTCCTGGTGCGCTACGCCCGGCGCGGGCGCCACGCGCCACAAGGCGACGGCATGCATATATGGGACTGGCCCCGTCTCGCGGCGCTCAAAGCCGGGCGAGGGCCGCCTGATAGGCGGTGAGCGCGGCACTTCCGAAGCACACGAAGGTCACGCGCGTTTCGGGCAGCGTGGCGAGTTCCGCGGCGACCGTCCGCACGGCGATCGCGGTCGCGCGATCGAGCGGAAAGCCGTAGGCGCCGGTGCTGATCGCCGGTATGGCCAGCGTCCTGAATCCATGCTCGCGCGCGAAGGCCATGACGTTGCGATAGCACGACTCGAGCAGCGCATCCTCGCCCGCTAGGCCGCCACGCCAGACGGGCCCGACCGTGTGGATCACATAACGCGCCGGCAGATTATGGCCGCCGGTCAGGCGCGCCTCGCCGGTCGGGCACCCGCCGATCCGTCGGCATTCTTCGCGCAAGGCCGGACCGGCAGCCCGATGGATGGCGCCGTCGACGCCGCCGCCGCCGAGCAACGTCTCGTTCGCGGCATTGACGATGGCATCGACCGCGAAGGTGGTTATGTCACCCTCGACGGCGGCAAGCCTCGTACGGACAGATGCGATGGTCATTCGAGCCGGAAGCTTCGTTGCCGCACGGTGCGCCCGAACTGATCCGCGAGGATCGGCACCATCGCGGCCAGTGCTGCGGCCTCGTCGGCCGGAGCGCCCGCATAACTCGCCTCGCCCTGCCAAAGGCGCCGGCCCGTCTGCTCGTCATCCAATGTGGCAATGAGGACGTAGCGCAACGTGCCGCGTATGGTGTCCCGCGGCGCGCCGAGCACGCTGTCGCGCGTCGACGACCAGAGATTCAGGCGGGCCTGCGATTCCCAGTTGCTGATCTGCACTTCGCCGGGGCCGAGCGTGCGCCGGCCGAATGTCTGGTCCACTTCCGTCTCGAAGTTGAGGACGAGCGGCGCCGGCATTTCCTGAACGCGAACGGATCGTCCGGCAAGTGCCGCCGCGAAGCGATCCTTCAGGTGCAGATTCACGGTCGAATCGTCGAGCGGCCGAATGGCGACGCCGAGCTCGGGGGGGAAGGGGGCGAAGCTGACCGATCTCGCCTGACCCGGTGCATGCGGATCCGCCTCCTCGGCCGCCGCACATGTCGCGACGGCTGCGCCGACAGCCATACCGAACAAGGTCCGGATGAGCCGCTTCATGGGTCACCTCCACGACAGTCCGTGCCCGCGGACAAGGCCGATGTTCAACCAACATAGGTGAAGGGAAGGTTAGGACAAGCCATGCAAAGGGATGGAGCAGCGCCGAGGCCGGCTATGGGTTTGCCCGGAAGCTTGGTCAACTTCGCCTGATCTTCGCCCCGGGATCGGTATCGATCGTCGGCCGCGCCGGGCGCAGGCCGTTACGCAGAGACCCGGCCGATCGGGCGCTCAGGCGTCGATCCGTTCCGACCTTCGGTTGTCCGGCGGGAGAGGGGCCTTCACCGGCTCGCAGAAGAGATTGTAGAGCGTCTCCATCACCGCGCTCGCCTCGCGTCCCTTGAGCGAATAGTAGATCGTCTGGGCGGCGCGGCGGGTCGCGACGATATTGTCGCGACGCAGGCGGGCGAGATGCTGGGACAACGCCGATTGGCTCAGGCCGATCAGCCGTTCGAGTTCGCCCACCGATTTCTCGCCGTTCGCGAGATAGCACAGGATCAGCAACCGGCGCTCGTTGGCCAGCGCCTTGAGCAAGGCGCTGGCCTTGCGTGCATTCTGCTCAAGGGCGCGGCTGTCCATCGGCGCGAATATTAGAATTTTCGCATAAGCCGGTCAAACCGGCGGCGAACGTGATCCGGCGGCCGCGACAGATTCATACCGCCGGCATATATCCGTCCCGCGCTCTTCTTGATCGTGCCGTTTGCCGAAAGATGGGGCCGATCGGGAGGTCGGATACAGCCAAACGTCGACGGCCCGCGGCGATCCTTTCGGTCGCCACGGGCCGCCTGTCGTCACATCATTCAGCCTGCGCGCCTTAAGGCGCGCCCGCTCAGGTTTGTGGCACGGATGCCGAGCCTTCATCGGGACGGCGGCCGCGGCGTTCGGCCATGAACTGGTCGAACTCGGCCTTGTCCTTGGCACGGCGCAGGCGCTCGAGGAAATCCTTGAACTCGCGCTGTTCCTCTTCGAGGCGGCGCAGCGTTTCGGCGCGATATTCATCGAAGGCGCTGTTGCCGCTCGACGGCGGCTCCCAGCCACGCCATCCTTTCGCCGCTTCCTGCATCCGTTCCATGCGCTCCTGCCAGCGGCCGCCATGGCCGCGCGTCCAACATGCCATTCGCCCACTCCATATCAGGTAAGCCAGGATCGCGAGTCCCAGCGGCCAGAACATGATGAAGCTCAGCACCAGCAAGCCGATCCACGCCGGCTTCCCGATGTCGTCCAGTTTCGCTGCAAGACCCATCCGCGCCCTCATGTAAATGTATCTTACATTTACATATGGCGCCTTCTCCACGGGCTGTCAAGCGACGGGGCGAAAAACCGACGGGTTTAAGGGCCGGAAGGCGAGGGGCCGCTGATGAGACCGAGACCGCGCAGATAAACGAGCATTCCCGCCTCCAGCAGCTCCTCCGGCGCCATCGGCAGCTTGCGGCGCCCGGCATCCCCGCGCGCGAAAATCGAGGCGATGCCGTGCGACAGCGCCCAGACATGCAGGCTCATCATCAGCGCCGGCGGCCGTTTCTCGGCGGGCAGTCGCGCACAAAGGGTCTCGGCCGCCTTGCGCAGTACCGCAAATGCTTGATCGGCCGCATCGCGCAGACCGCTGTCGGAGTCATGGGCAATTCCGGATTCGAACATCGCTGAGTAATAAGCGGCTTGCTCGCGCGCGAACGCGAGATAGGCGCGTCCCAGGTTCTCGAATGCGGTAAACGGGTCGGGGCGGCCGTCGTTCCAGGCGCGATCGAGTTGCGCGGCAAACAGCTCGAAGCCGCGGCGCGCCACGTCGACCAACAAGGCTTCGCGGTCGCGGAAATGCCGGTATGGGGCGGCCGAGCTCACCCCGACCCAGCGCGCGGCATCCGCGAATGTGAAGCCGGCGGGTCCCTTTTGGGCAATCAGATCGAGCGCCGCGCGGATCAACGCCTCGCGCAGATTGCCATGATGATAGCCGCGGCGACCGCCGCCCGGCCCTTGTCTCGACCAGCTCATGTGAGATGCTCTTACATGAAATGCGGCGCGAATGCAGCCGCAATCCGGAGACACCCACGCGGAGGCAGGACGACAACGCGCCATGGTTGTCGCGGGGGCGCCGAAGACGTCACGTCGATCATCATCAAATGGCCGCTACGACCGATTGTGGTTCGGCCCGACGTCAGGCCGTCGCTGGACTAGAGACGGAAGAGAAACAGCAGGCCGAGGCCAAGAACGAGCGCGATGGGCCGCGGCCAGGCACGGCCGCCCGTGCCGATGGCCGCATAGGAGATGAGAGCGATCCCGACAGCGACCTTGATGCCAGCCAGTACGGCGAGGATCGCGGACAGGTTCGGCTGCAGCAGCGCCGGATTGGCAATGAAGGCCGGCGGTACCGCGAACAGACCGATGCCGAGGCGCATGGCCGTGCCGGCCACGGGCAGCCACGGCGTCTGCGCGATGCCTGCGGCGATGTACACCGTGCCGCAGACGGGCGGCGTGATGGTCGAGAGCAGCGCGTACCAGAAGATGAAGAAATGGGCGAGCAGGGGATCGAGGCCGAGCTCGATCAGCGCCGGTCCGGCAACCGAGACGCAAATGATGTAGGCGGCCGTGGTCGGCACTTCCATGCCCAGCACGATGCAGGCGAGGGCAGTGAGGAGAAGCGCCAGCCAAAGCTGGCCGCCCGAGACCGACAGGATGGCCGACGTCACCTTGACGCCGAGCCCGGTCATTTGCAGGACCCCGACGATGATGCCGGCGCAGACAATCACGGCGGCGATCATCGCCATCTGCTCCGAGGCGTCGATCGCGGCACGCGCCAGCCGCGCGCCCCAGCGGCGCAAGTCGACCCGTCCCATGTGATCGATCACGAGCAGGAAGGCGGTCACCGCCATGGCGACGACGGCGCCGTACTGCGGCGTGTAGCCGGTGAAGGCGAGCATGCCGACCAGGATGCCGAACGGCAGCAGAAAGAACGGCGCGGTGCGCGCGACATGGGACCACGACGGCAGCTCGCTTCGCGGCAGCCCCTTGAGGTCGTAGACGTAGGCGAAGAAGTGACAGCCGATCCAGGTGATGATGAAGAACAGCGCGGCCGGAATCGCGGCGGCGATCACGATGTCCGTGTAGGTGACGCGCAGCATCTCCGCCATCAGGAAGGCGCCGGCGCCCATGATCGGCGGCGTGATCTGGCCGCCGGTCGACGCGACCGCTTCGACCGCCGCCGCGAATTTCCGCGGGTAGCCGAGCCGGATCATCGTCGGGATCGTGAACGTGCCGGTCGAGGCGACGTTGGCGGATGCCGAGCCCGAGATCGTGCCATAGAGCGCCGAGGCCACGACCTCGACCTTTGCCGAGCCGGCGCGATAACGGCCGGCGATGCGCTTGGCGATCGCCATGAAGCCTTCGCCGGCGTCGCCGGCCGCGATCACGGCGCCGAGGATCAAGAACGGGGCAACGACCGTCGCGGAGATCGACGTGAGCTCGCCCCAAATCCCGCCTTCCGCGATGACGAGCGTACCGAGGAACGAGTCGAGCGGCAGCCCGTCATAGCCGTATTCACCGGGGATGAGATTGCCGAAGAGGCCGTAGGCGAGTGCGAGGAGCGCGACCGACGGCAGGACCGGCTTGATCGCGCGGCGTGCCATATCGAGTACGACCGCGATCAGCACGACGGCGACCGCGAACTGGAACCAGCCCTCGAGCGTGCCGTATTGGTCGAGCAGCCGGTCGCGGTCGAAGATGATGTAGAGACAGCAGCCGATGCCGAGCGCGCCCATCGCATAGCCGAAGCCGCGGGAGAGCGCGGAGCCCCTCGCGCCGATGAAGAAGATCCACGGCAACGTGAGCAGCAGGTGCAGCGGCCGCGACACGAGATTGGGGATGAGGCCCGAGAAGATCAGCCAGACATGGAAGCCGACGGTGATGACCGCCCAGCCGACGATGGCGGTCTTCCTGATGGCGTCGGCCGGTGCGGCGTTTTCGGCGGAAGCGGTCATTCGGGATCAGTCGCGATGTTTGGTGATTTCCTCCCGCCGGGAGAGAAAGCGGGCGCGGCGGGCGGGCGAGGGGCGCCAGTGCCGTGGACCTGTCGCCCGTCACCCGCTGCCGTCGGTGCCGGCCTCTTTCCTGCGTGAGAGCAGCAGGGCCGGCGATCAGCGCGCCGATTGCGGCACGGTGATCTTGGCCTCGTCGTAGTATCTGATTGCGCCGGGATGGAGCTTCCCGCTCAAGGCGCCGACCATGTCGGGCGTTACGCCGGCCCACCACGGGTTCTGCTTCGCCATGTTGGCGCGCTGCGTCCAGAATGCCTTGGTCACGGCGTAGGCGACGTCGTTGCTCATGCGGGTCGTCGCATAGGCGCCGACGGGAACCGACAGCGTGGTGACGTCATAGTCCTGGCCCGGATAGGTTCCCTTCGGAATGATGATGCCGATCGCGGTCTTGTCGATGAGCTGGACGCGCGCGAGCTGCTGCGGCGACAGCGACAGGATCTTGATGGGCGTCGACGCCGCCAGTTCCTGGACCTGAGGCGAGGGATGGGCAGCTGCGGTGCCGTAACCCGTGACCTGCCGGTTGCGCACGGCGGCAGGGGCGGAGGCGAGCTCGGTATCGACAAGATTGACCTTGCCGTCGATGCCCAGCGCCTCGAAAGCGGCAACCGTGAGTCGCTGCCCGGCCGTGCCGCGCCCGCCGGGGATGAAATCCTTGCCGGCAAGATCAGTCAGGTCGTTCACGCCGGCATCGGCGCGGACGATCCAGTGCATGGTGATGCCGGGAATCGGGAACAGACCGCGGATCGCATCATAGCCCTGCTCGCCCTCGAACGGCTTCTTGCCGGCGCGTGCGCTGTCGAGCAGGCCCGGCGGTGTGGTGAAGACGAAGTTGCCGGGACGGCGGGCCGCCTCCTTGACGTTCTGGACCGAGCCCTGGCTCTCCTCCACGGTCGCGGTCAGCTTGCCGCCGCTCGCGGCCTTCAGCGCCTCGCCGATCTGCACCATCATCAGGTAGTACGACGACCCTGTGGTCGCCGATTTCAGCGTGACGCGCGTCTGTGCCTGGGCATTGCCGGCGCCGAACATGGTGGCCGCTGCGATTGCGGCGACGAGCCATTTTCTCATGGATATATCCCCCTCTTGCTGCGCGGACGGGCGCGATCTTGCCTGTAGTGCTGCGCCGCGTGCAAGTTCGACGCGACCGCGTCATCGCGCCGGGCGCTGCTGCCGTTCGGGCTTTTTGATGAAAATCGATAAGGGCCTTGAGCTGACGCGGGCGGGAGCGTGGCCCCCGCCCGCGAAGCACGGTAGCGTTGCAGCTTCAGCCGCTGGCGGGCTGATAGATCTCGCCGCCGCTCTTGCGGAACTTGTCCGACATCTCGGCCATGCCCTTCTGCGCCTGCTCGCGGATCTCCTGCGTGATCTTCATCGAGCAGAACTTGGGTCCGCACATCGAACAGAAATGCGCGACCTTGGCGCCCTCCGCCGGCAGCGTCTGGTCGTGGAACTGCTCGGCCGTGGCCGGATCGAGCGACAGGTTGAACTGGTCGCGCCAGCGGAACTCGAACCGTGCGCGGGAGAGCGCATCGTCGCGAATGCGCGCGGCCGGGTGTCCCTTGGCAAGGTCCGCGGCATGGGCGGCGATCTTGTACGTGATCACGCCGACCTTGACGTCGTCGCGGTCGGGCAGACCCAGGTGCTCCTTCGGCGTGACGTAGCAGAGCATCGCCGTACCGTACCAGCCGATCATCGCCGCGCCGATGCCGCTGGTGATGTGGTCGTAGCCGGGCGCGATGTCGGTCGTAAGCGGGCCCAGCGTATAGAACGGCGCCTCGCCGCAGGCGGCAAGCTGCTTCTCCACGTTGACCTTGATCTTGTGCATCGGCACGTGGCCGGGGCCCTCGATCATGACCTGGACGTCGTGCTCCCAGGCGATCTTGGTAAGCTCGCCCAGTGTCTCCAGCTCGGCGAACTGCGCGGCGTCGTTGGCGTCGGCGATCGAGCCGGGGCGCAGGCCGTCGCCGAGTGAGAAGCTGACGTCGTAGGCGCGCATGATTTCGCAGATCTCGGCGAAGTGCGTGTAGAGGAAGCTCTCTTTGTGGTGGCTGAGGCACCACTTGGCCATGATCGAGCCGCCGCGGCTGACGATGCCGGTGACGCGCTTCGCGGTGAGCGGGATGTACGGCAGGCGCACGCCGGCGTGGATCGTGAAGTAATCGACGCCCTGCTCGGCCTGCTCGATGAGGGTATCCCGGAAGATCTCCCAGGTGAGCTCCTCGGCAATGCCGCCGACTTTCTCGAGCGCCTGGTAAATCGGCACGGTACCGATCGGCACCGGGCTGTTGCGGATGATCCACTCGCGGGTGTCGTGGATGTTGCGGCCCGTGCTGAGGTCCATCACCGTGTCGGCGCCCCAGCGGATCGCCCAGACCATCTTGTCGACTTCCTGCGCGACGTCGCTGGCGACGGCGGAGTTGCCGATGTTGGCGTTGATCTTGACGAGAAAGTTGCGGCCGATCGCCATCGGCTCAGCTTCCGGGTGGTTGACGTTGGAGGGAATGATCGCGCGGCCCCGTGCCACTTCGTCGCGGACGAATTCGGGAGTGACATAGTCGGGGATTGCGGCGCCCCAATCCTGCCCGTCGCGTTCGCGGCGGAGCGCTTCGCGGCCGAGGTTCTCGCGGATCGCGACGTATTCCATCTCCGGCGTGACGATCCCGCGGCGGGCGTAGTGCATCTGGCTGAGGTTCGCGCCCGGCTTGGCGCGCAGCACGCGGCGGGCGACCTTGGGAAACGCCGGCACCCCGCCCGAGCGGTCGGGGCCGAGCTGACCGTTGTCCTCGGGGCGGATTTCGCGCGCGGCGTATGCCTCGACGTCGCCCCGCGCGAGCTGCCATTCACGCCTGAGCTGCGGCAGTCCGGCGGCGATGTCGATCGTCGCCTCGGGGTCGGTGTAGGGGCCGGAGGTGTCATAGACTCGCACCGGCGGCTCGCCGCTCGACGGCTCGAGGTCGATCTCGCGCATCGCCACCCGGCGCTCGCCCACGTAGATCTTGCGGCTGCCCCGGATCGGGCCGGTGGTGACGCCGATCTCGAGGTGGGAATTGACGTCGGCCATGTTGCGCTCCTCGGCGGGAGGAGAGAGTGCCGGACCTGCGACCGCCCACTCCCTCCGCCCGTGCTAACGGGTTCAGGTTCGACGGGTCGTGGGGCGCGAAACCCACCTCTCAGCCACCAGCTGGCTCCCCGGGGATGAGTCGGAGAGTAGGAGCCTCCGCCCCGGCCTGCAACCGCCTATCCGATGCGCGAGAACGCGGCGACGATGGCGACGAGGCCGAAAGCGATCGAGACGCCGGCCCAGGCGGTCGACGCGTTGCCGATCAGGCGCCGGGAAAGATTGAGAAAGCGGTCGCCGGCAGCGAGCAGCGCCATCCCCTCGGCCACCGCCAGTCCGCCGAGGATGTTGACGACGATCGCCAGCCAATCGCCCTCGCGCCACGGCGAGGCGAGGTAGATCGCCGCGCCGACGGCGAGACAGGCGAAGCCGGCCAGGTAGCGCAGGCCCGGGCTGCGCTCGAATTCCGCCAGCATCGCGTTCCAGCCGCCAGGGGAGCGCATCTCCCCGGCGCCCGCGGCAAGCGAATAGAGCCCGAGGAAGAAGGCGATCCAGGCGGAAATCTCGGCGGTCTGGGGCATGGCGGCGTTCCTCAAGTGCGCGTGGCCTTCGTAGCCGCCACCCACAGGCCTGTCCACGAAAGCACCGCGCCGGCGGAACCTCAAGTGCACCTAAGCGATTGACATGCCATGCCTCCAACCGAACTGAGCAAGACCGACGCGCGTCGGGCCTATCACCGCGAACTGAGGTCTGTGGCGCGCATCCTGCGCCTGACCGGCCTCGCCTTCGCGCTCATCGGGGCCGTCGGGCTGCTGCTGGGTTACGAAAGGGGCGCCTGGTGGCTGTGGCCCTCGTGGGTTTCGCTGCTGATCGGGGCGGTGCTGTTCGCTGGCGGCGTCGTCAGCCGCGTGCGCCATCGCGGCAAGCGGCCGGACGAGCTCTAGACCTAACTTTCCAAATTGGAAAGTTTTCACTTGCCGA
>DASVCL010000057.1:0-26126 GCA_036381615.1 Alphaproteobacteria bacterium | reverse complement strand
GATGTCGGTACCGGTGCCGACATTGATCGTTTCCTCCGCGCTGTAGTTCTCCATCAGGAACACCAGCGCGTCGGCCAGGTCGTCGACGTGCAGGAACTCGCGCCGCGGCGTGCCCGTGCCCCAGACCTCGAGCGTGGGCGCATGCGTCATCTTGGCGCGATGCGTCTTCACGATCAGCGCGCCGACGACATGGCTTTGCTCGAGATCGTAGTTGTCGCCGGGGCCGTAGAGATTCGTCGGCATCGCCGAAATGAAGTCGCACCCGTACTGCCGGCGATAGGCCTGACACATCTTGAGGCCGGCGATCTTGGCGATCGCGTACCACTGGTTGGTCGGCTCGAGCGGGCCGGTCAGCAGTGCGTCTTCCGTGATGGGCTGCGGCGCGAGCCGCGGATAGATGCAGGACGAGCCGAGGAAGAGCAGCTTGCTGACGCCGACGCGCCAGGCCGCATGAATGACGTTGGTCTGGATCGCGAGATTCTCGTGGATGAACTCGGCGGGCCGCGAGTTGTTGGCGTGAATGCCGCCGACGCGCGCCGCGGCCAGGAAGATCGCGTCCGGCCGGTTCGCGGCGAGCCAGGCCTCCGTCTCCGCCTGGCGCGTCAGATCGACGACGTCGCGCCCGGCGGTCAACACCTCGCACCCGGTCGAGGCCAGGCGCCGGACGAGCGCCGAGCCGACCATGCCGCGATGGCCCGCCACCCAGACGCGCCTGCCGGCGAGCGGGAACGGTTGGCCCAGCGTCCGCGCCCTATTCGCCATTGCGTCGGCCATTGACGGCATGCTCCCGCTTCACCTGCTTGAAATCGGCTTCGACCATCTCGCGCACGAGCTCGGGGAACGTGATCTTGTGCCGCCAGCCCAGCTTCTGGCGCGCCTTGCTGGCATCGCCCAGCAGGAAGTCGACCTCGGTCGGGCGGAAATAGCGCGGATCGATCTCGACCAGGATCTCGCCGCTCTTGGCGTCGATCCCCTTCTCGTCGACCCCGCTGCCCTTCCAGACGATCTGGCGGCCGACATGGGCGAAGGCGAGCTCGACGAACTCCCGGACCGAGTGGCATTCGCCGGTGGCGAGCACGTAGTCGTCGGGTTCGTCCTGCTGCAGGATCATCCACATCCCCTCGACATAGTCGCGCGCATGCCCCCAGTCGCGCACCGAGTCGAGATTACCGAGATAGAGGCGTTTCTGCAGCCCGAGCTCGATCGCCGCGACCGCCCGGGTGATCTTGCGCGTGACGAAGGTTTCGCCCCGCGTCGGGCCCTCGTGGTTGAACAGGATGCCGTTGGAGGCGTGCAGGCCATACGCCTCGCGGTAGTTGACCGTGATCCAGTAGGCATAGAGCTTGGCCGCGGCATAGGGGCTGCGCGGCCGGAACGGCGTCGTCTCGCGCTGCGGCTTCTCCTGGACCAGGCCGTAGAGCTCCGACGTGGATGCCTGGTAGAAGCGCACGCGGTCGCCGATCCCCAGGATCCGGATCGCCTCGAGAAGCCGCAGGGTCCCGAGCCCGTCGGCATTCGCCGTATACTCCGGCGTCTCGAAACTGACCTGGACATGGCTCTGGGCGGCGAGGTTGTAGATCTCGGTCGGCTGCGTCTCCTGCACTAGGCGGATCAGGTTCGTCGCATCCGTCATGTCGCCGTAGTGCATGAAAAAGCGCACGTCGCGCTCATGCGGGTCGGTATAGAGGTGATCGACGCGTCCGGTGTTGAACGACGAGGACCGGCGCTTCACGCCGTGGACGATATAGCCCTTCTCGAGCAGAAACTCGGCGAGATAGGCGCCGTCCTGACCGGTGATGCCGGTGATGAGCGCCACAGGCTGCGATGACATCGGGGAAAAGGCTCTCCGGGTGAATTGGGACCGCGAACGGGGCTTACGACTTATCACCCCCTCCGGCCGAGCACAACGCAGCGCTCCCCCGCCGTCATCCCGAGCCCCAGGCGGTCTCGCCCGAGATGCCGGGTCGGGCCACGGCCGGGATGGCCAACATTAACGGCAATTGCGATTTGAGCCGCCGGCCACGCGCCGCGATCCATGGTCAGGTTGCCCCTCCGGCTGGGGGCGCATTACGCCAACCCGTTAAAAAATCTCGAAAATTGGCCGCTTACGAACCGCTCAGCCGCGTCGCCGCGATCCACCATTCGCGCGTTCGCTCGCGCAGCCACGCCGCCGCGCGGGCAGCAGCCGCCGCGTCGGGATAAAGGCCGAAACATGTCGCCCCGCTGCCCGACATGCGCGCGAGCAGGCACGCCGGGCTTTGCGCCAGCGCGGCGAGCACCTCGCCGATCTGCGGTACCAATGCCGTCGCCGCCGCGGTCAGGTCGTTGCCGCGTTCCCGCAGCATCAGTGCGAGGTCGGCCGGGTCGTGCGGCGCGCGATCGAACCGCGCGGGCCGGGAGAACGGGCCCGTCCGCGCCTTGAACACCGCGGGTGTGGCGAGCGGTATGCCCGGATTGACGAGGACGAGCCCCGCCGCCGGCAAGGCCGGTGCCGGTGCGACCGCCTCGCCGATGCCGCCGATGAACGCAGGCCGGTCCTCGACACAGACCGGTACGTCGGCGCCGAGCCCGAGCGCGACCTTGCCGAGCATGGCCGGATCCGGCGCGACCTTCCAGAGCGCGCACAGTGCGCGCAGAGTCGCGGCCGCATCGGCCGACCCGCCGCCGAGGCCGGCCGCCACGGGAAGGTTCTTCACCAGCCGCAATGCGGCGCCGGCCCGGGTGCCCGTTGCCGTCGCCAACGCCCGGGCCGCTCTCAGCACGAGATTGCCGTCATCGCCGGCGAGCGCCGGGGCAAACGGCCCTTTGACGGCGAGGCTGAGGTCCGGGGCCGGCGCGACAGTTACCGCGTCGCCGATATCGGCGAAGGCGACCAGACTGTCGAGCAGGTGATAGCCGTCATCGCGACGGCCGATCACGTGCAGGTACAGATTGACCTTCGCGCGCGCCCGTTCCGCGCGCGCCGCGCCGTCGCCCGACACGCGTTCAGCCGCCGGGTTTCGAGCTGGCGGCCAGACCGCGTTCGAGCTTGCGCTCGATTTCGGCCCGGTGCTCGGGCTCGGGCTTGTTGCGGAGCGCGCGCATCCACTGGAATTTGGCCTCCGACAGGCGCCCGACCCGCCAATAGCCGTCGCCGAGATGGTCGAGAATGACGGGATCGGCCGGCATGAGTTCGGCCGCACGTTCGAGCAGCGGCACCGCTTCCTCGAACTTGCCGAGCCGGAAGAGAGCCCAGCCGAGGCTGTCGATGATGGGTCCGCTGTTCGGTCTGAGTTCGACCGCGCGTTCGAGCATGCGTAGCGCGCGGTCGTAATTCACGCCCTGCTCGACCCACGAATAGGCCAGATAGTTCAGGACGTCCGGCTGCTCCGGCTGAAGCTCGAGCGCACGGAGAAAATCGGCCTCCGCCTTGTTCCATTGCTTGGAGCGCTCGTAGGAAATGCCGCGCGCATAAAACAGCGACCAGTGGCGCGACTCGATGGTATCGAGCCGGGCGATCGCCTCGTCGTACACGCTGGCGGCCTCCGCAAAACGCTGCTTCATGCGCAACAGCTGCCCGAGCGTGACCAGCGCGTCGATCCGCTCCGGCCGCTCCGCCGCCATTGCCTTCAGCTCGCGGATTGCCGCCTCGCCGTCGCCGAGCGCGTCGAGGTTCTCGGCGATGCGCAACCGGGCCGACCACCACAGCGGCGACTGCCTGGAGATGCGCGCAAAGAGCGCATTCGATTCGGCGTGGCGCCCGGCGCTGTCGAGCACGTCCGCAACCAGCAGCAGACCGGCCGGCTTGTCCGGCACGAGGGCGAGCGCGAGCCGCCCATAGGCGAGGGCGAGTTGACCGCCGGCCTCCTGGCGCAGGGCGCCGGCCACGTTGAACAGCGCCTCGGCGATACCGGTTCTCGCGTCGGAGACGACCGGCGCGGGCGGCGGCCCCTTGCCGTCGAGCCGCGCCATCGCGGTCGCGAGCATGACGGACTCGGAGAACGGCGCGCCGTAGCGCGTATATATCTGGCGCGCCACGGCCGGTTGGCCTTGGCGCTCGAAGAAATTGCCTGCCGCCTCGATCACCCGGATGGACGAGCCGCCCTCGCCCGCAAGGGCCCGCTGATAGTGCTCCTCGGCGGCGTTGGGCCGCCCCGTCACGTCGTTGATGAGCGCAGCGTGGTACTCGTAGAGCGGCCTGAACCCGTCGATCTCATCCAGCGCACGCAGGACGTTGAGCCCGGCCGCCGGCCGCCCTTGAGCGACCTCGAGCCAGGCCCGGATCAGGGGCAGGACGACGCGGTTGGCGCCGGTCAGCGGCAAACCGTCCAGATGCTGCTGCGCGGCAGCGAAGTTGCCGTTGCGCACCTCGGCGACGGCAAGCGTCAGGCTCGCCTGCGGGTTGGTCGGGCTCATCGCGTCGATACGGCGCGCGAGCGTGACGGCTTCGGCGAAACGGCCGTCGCCCAGCATCAGCAGATGGGCGCGGTTCAGAATCTCGAAATTGTTGGGATCCCGCTCCAGGACTTTGGCGACGAAGCGGGCGGCATTGCCCAGATCCCGCTCGCGCTCGGCATGGCGTGCGGCGAGATAATAGCCGAACGGCGAATCGAAGACGACGGCGTCGGATTGGGGTTCGGGCGGGCGCTGCTCGGCGCCGGCGCAGGCGACGAGGCCCAGGCTCATCCCCAACGCCAAGGCGGCTCCCGCCCAGAACCACCCTTTATGCAATCCGCCGTGCCGAACGATCCCCATTTGCGCCTCAAGTCGCCGCCGGCGGCCCGGCAGCCGGTTTCCCTCGTCGTTCCAAGATAGCGCGCCGAGCGGTCCGCGCCTACTCCGTCCGACGGCAAATCGCAACCGGTCTCGTTCCGGCTACATGTTCGGATAATTCGGCCCGCCGCCGCCCTCCGGTACCACCCAGTTGATGTTCTGCAGAGGATCCTTGATGTCGCATGTCTTGCAGTGGACGCAGTTCTGGGCGTTGATCTGC
Organism: Alphaproteobacteria bacterium; assembly: GCA_036381615.1. Taxonomy (GTDB): domain Bacteria; phylum Pseudomonadota; class Alphaproteobacteria; order CACIAM-22H2; family CACIAM-22H2; genus CALANV01. Next base: position 21,154 of record DASVCL010000057.1, on the reverse strand, counting down.
AGGCGCGGATGGGTCCCGTCGGCGTCCCGCACGATCTCGTACACGCCGGCCGGGCAGTAGCGCTGCTCCGGCGCGTCGTAGAGCGGCAGGTTGACATTGACCGGAATGGTCGGATCGCGCAGCCGCAGGTGGACCGGCTGATCCTCCTCGTGGTTGGTGTTGGAGATGAACACCGACGACATCTTGTCGAAGGTGATCACGCCGTCCGGCTTCGGGTAGGAGATCTTCGGGCACTCCTGGGCACGCTTCAGCGTCTCGTGATCCGCCTTCCTGTGGCGCAGCGTCCACGGCACGAGCGCGCCGAGGCCGAGGTCGTTGAGCCACATGTGCACGCCGCCGTGGAGCGTGCCGAGCCACAGGCCCCATTTGAGCCCCGGCTTCACGTTCCGGACCTTGTAGAGGTCGGTATAGACCCACGACTTGCGAAACGCCTCGGGATACGCGGTCAGCTCGTCGCCGCCGGCGCTGCCGCGCGCAAGCGCGGCGAACGCCGCTTCGGCCGCCAGCATGCCGGTCTTCATGGCGTTGTGCGTACCCTTGATGCGCGGCACGTTGACGAAGCCCGCGGCATCGCCGATCAGCGCCCCGCCCGGGAAGACCAGCTTCGGGATCGACTGCAGACCGCCCTCGCTGATCGCCCGCGCCCCGTACGAGAGCCGCTGGCCGCCTTCGAGGTACGGCCGGATCGACGGGTGCAGCTTGAAGCGCTGGAACTCGTCATAGGGCGACAGGTGCGGATTGGCGTAGTCGAGATGGACCACGAACCCGATCGCCACCTGATTGTCCTCGAGGTGGTACATGAAAGAGCCGCCGCCCGTGTCCGAACTCAGCGGCCACCCCTGCGTGTGAACGACGAGACCCGGCACATGCTTGGCGGGGTCGACGCGCCAGAGCTCCTTGATGCCGATGCCGAATTTCTGCGGGTCGACGCCGGCGCGCAGCCCATAGCGCTCGAACAGCTCCTTGGTCAGTGACCCGCGCGTCCCTTCGGCAAAGAACGTGTACTTGGCATGCAGCTCCATGCCCGGCGTGTAGCTCGGCTTGCGCGTGCCGTCGCGCGCCACGCCCATGTCGCCCGTCGCAACACCCTTGACGCTGCCGTCGTCGCGGTAAAGCACCTCCGCCGCTGCAAAGCCCGGATAGATCTCCACCCCGAGCGCCTCGGCCTGCTGTGCGAGCCAACGGCACAGATTGCCCAGGCTGACGATGTAGTTGCCGTGATTGTTCATCAGCGGCGGCAACAGGAAGTTCGGCACCGGGATATGGTTGTGTTCCGTCAGGATCAGGAAGCGGTCCTTGGTGACCGGCGTCTTGAGCGGCGCACCCTTCGCGGCCCAGTCCGGGATCAGCTCGTTGAGCGCGATCGGGTCGATGACCGCGCCGGACAGGATATGGGCGCCGACCTCCGAGCCCTTTTCGATCACGCAGACGCTGACGTCGTGCCCGCTTTCGGCCGCCAGCTGCCGTAGCCGGATCGCGGCCGACAGGCCGGACGGGCCGGCCCCGACGATCACGACGTCGTATTCCATGGTTTCGCGCGTCATGCGCCGATCCCCTGTTTGTGTTGTGGTCCCTATACTCGAACCGTGCGACCCCCCGTGCTAGTTTGCAACCATGATCCGCGTCAACCCCGCTGCGGCCCTTGAATGGCTCGCCGACATGGGCGCCGACGAGGCGATCGGCGACGTACCGGTGGACCGTTTCGCCGTTGTCGAGGCACCGCCCGCGCCGGAGCCGCGACGCGAACGCAAGTCCACCGACGCGGTTCCGTCGGCGGCGCCTGCCGCGGCGGCAGCCGCGCCGCGGCCGCGATCGCAAAGCGCACCCGCACAGAGCGCCCGCGCCGTGGCTCAAGCCGCGACGACACTTGAAGAGCTGCGCGCCGCACTGGCGCAGTTCGAGGGCTGCCCGCTCAAGGCGACGGCAACGAATCTCGTATTTGCCGACGGCAATCCGCGCGCCCGGATCATGCTGGTCGGCGAGGCGCCCGGCGCCGACGAAGACCGCCTCGGCAGACCCTTCGTCGGCGTGAGCGGCCAGTTGCTCGACCGCATGCTCGCCTGCATCGGACTCGACCGGACGAGTGTGTACATCGCCAACATCCTGCCCTGGCGGCCGCCGGGCAACCGGTCGCCGACCGACAGCGAGATCGCGGTCTGCCTGCCCTTCATCGAGCGTCAGATCGAGCTGGTCGATCCGGAGATTCTCGTCCTTCTCGGCGGCACGGCGTCGAAATCGCTGCTCGGGACCCGCGAGGGGATCGTCAAGACGCGGGGCAAATGGTTCACGTACCAGAGCCCCGGTCTGCCGCGCCCGATCGCCGCCATCGCGACGTACCACCCGGCGTATTTGTTGCGATCGCCGGCACAAAAAAGGGATTCGTGGCGTGATCTTCTGATGATCAAGAATAGACTCAAGAGTCCCAGCGCATAATTTCGACGGTAATTGCCGGAATTTTTGTCCGCAGTCAGTTCTGGCGGCGGCGCAGTTTATGCTTGCCGCGCCCACACCCGACCCCCTATCAACTGAAGCGTGGCAGTCTGGGGGTATGGAAATACTGGTCGTCGATCAGGGGAATCGACGCGGGGGACGCGAGTCCTGCCGGCGGCGCTCGTCCTTGGTCTTCTCGCTTCGTCCCTGAACGCGGGCGCCGGTCTCGCGGCGGACGACCGCAGCATCGCGGCCCGTCCGGCGCCCGCCGTCGTCCGTGAACACGAGGTCGGGCTTCCGGCCGTCCTCTCGGCGGCCGACGCGACGGCATACAGGAAGATTTTCGCGCTGCAGTCGCGCGCTGCCTGGCGCGAAGCCGACCAGTTGATCGCCGGCCTCAAGGACCGGCGACTGCTCGGCCATGTGCTGGCCGATCGCTACCTGCATCCGCATACGAGGCCAAGCTACGCCGAGCTTGCGCGCTGGCTGGCCCAGTACGCGGATCATCCGGATGCCGGCGCCATCTATGTCCTGGCGCAGCGCCGGGCGCCCAAGGACGCCAAGCCGTTGCCCGGGCCCGCGGGACGGCCGATGGGCCGGTACTGGGCCACCCCGGACGATCTGGGGCCGCCGCTCAAGCCGCCGATGGCGCCGGGCCGGCGCCTGGATGGCGAGGCGCGCGGACGTGCCGAGGCGCTCAAGCGGCAGGTCCAGCGGTTGATGCGCCGCGGTCGCCTCGATAGCGCCGAGCGGCTGGTCCACGGGCCCGAGGGCGCACGACTGCTGAGCGAAGGGGAGATCGACTACTTCAAGGCGCAGATCGCCGCCGGACGCTTTGCGCAAGGCGACGATCGCGCCGCGCTCGCCCTTGCGCGCGCGGCCGCTGCCCGGTCCGGCAACGTCGTTCCGCGCGCCAACTGGATCGCCGGCCTCTCTCTGTTCAAGCAAGGCAACTATGCCGAGGCCGCCCGCTATTTCGAGGCGCTGGCGCGCACGCCGGACGGCGAGCCTTGGGACATCGCCGCCGGTGCGTTCTGGGCCAGCCGCGCCCATGCGCGCGGCCGGCGCTTCGAGCGCGTCAATGAATGGCTGGAGCTGGCGGCCGAACATCCGCGGACGTTCTACGGCCTGCTCGCGATCCGCCAGCTCGGCGTGCCGACGCCGTTCAACTGGGAACCGCCGCCGCTGACGACTCACGACGTGGAAACGCTCCAGCGCTCGGCATACGGCGCCCGTGCGCTCGCGCTGATCCAGATCGGCGAGACCGAGCGCGCCGAGGCGGAGCTGTCGCGCCTCTTCGTCTCCGCCGGGCCGGATCAGATGCGCCCGCTCCTTGCCGTGGCCATGCGGGCGAACATGTCCGGACTTGCCACGTGGCTGGGCCGCGAGCTCGTCGATCTCGACGAGCAGCGCTACGACGGCGCCCTCTACCCCATCCCGCCGTGGATCCCGCCCGGCGGGTTCCAGGTCGATCGTGCGCTCGTCTACGCCTTCATACGTCAGGAATCGAATTTCAACGCCCGCGCCATCAGCCCGGCGGGCGCGCGCGGCCTGATGCAGATCATGCCGCAGACCGCCGCCGTGCTCGAGGGGCGGGCATTCCGCGGCCGCGACGCGCTGCTCGATCCCATCTACAACATTTCTCTCGGCCAGCGTTACATCGTGCAGCTGCTGCGGCACGAATCGGTGCAAGGCGACCTGATCCGCCTTGCCGCGGCGTATAACGGCGGCGCCGGCAATCTGATGCGTTGGACGCGCAACCTGGATCAGGGCGACGGCCCCGAGGAAGACGCGCTCCTCTTCATCGAAAGCCTGCCTTCGCCCGAGACGCGGCATTTCATCACCCGCGTTCTCTACAGCTACTGGATGTACAGCGAGCGGCTCGGCCAACCGACCCCGTCGCTGGACGCGGTTGCCGCCGGGGAGTGGCCGACCTACATTGCCCTCGAGACAGAGGCAAGAGGTCAGCGCCGCAATGCCCAGACTCGATGACAGCCGCCCGTTCCTTCCCGTCAACATCGCCGTTCTGACGATCTCGGACACGCGCAGCCTCGACGACGACAAGTCGGGCCGTACGCTGGCCGAGATGATCGAGCGCGACGGACACAAGGTCGTCGCGCGCGCGATCGTCCGCGACGACCGTGACGCGATCGTGGCGCAGCTCAGGTCGTGGATCGCAGACCCGAATGTCGATGTCGTCATCTCGACGGGCGGCACCGGCGTCACCGGGCGCGACGTGACGCCGGAAGCGTTCAAACATGTCTTCGAGAAGGAGATCGACGGGTTCGGCGAGCTGTTCCGGATGATCAGCTTCCAGAAGGTCGGTACGTCGGCCCTGCAGAGCCGCGCGGTCGGCGGCGTGGCCGGCGGCACCTATCTGTTCGCGCTGCCCGGCAGCCCGAGTGCCTGCCGTGACGGCTGGGAGGAAATCCTTCGCTGGCAGCTCGACAACCGCCATCGACCCTGCAACCTCGTCGAGCTCATGCCGCGCCTGCAGGAGCACCTGACCGCCAAGCCCAAGGCCACGGTCTAGCGGGAACGGCGGCTCCTTGTACGGGCGCGCAGCGCCCATGCCGCTTCATATCTTCGCGGTTCCGGTCCTGCGGCAGACCGCAAGGGAGGCCGCCTAACCGCGAAGACACGTCCGTGCGTGCCAACGGGCATGCGCCGCCGCATCATCGACATCGTCCAGGACATCGATCAGCGCGACGCGCCGTCCAGCGAGGTTGCGCAGCGTATCGGCGAGTGCGTGTTCGGTCGACCACCGGACACGGTCGAACATCGTTGAATTCCGCGCCGATCCCTTCGCACCGACCAGCCAGTAGCCGCCGTCGGTCGCGGGCCCGAACACGGCATCCGCATGGCCCAGTGCCGCGAACGCCCGCGCAACGTGGCGTGCGGTGACGTCGGGGATGTCGGCGCCGATGATCACGACCGCACCTCTCGGCCACTGCCGCATCACGCGCCCCATGCGACGACCAAGGCCGCCCGGTCCCTGTCCGTGGCGCGGCACGCGCCGGGGCCATCGTCGCGCCGAACGCACCGCGCGGTCGGGTGCCACGGCAAGAACGGTGTGCCAGCGCGGATCGTGCGCGACCCGCCGCAACAGCGTCGCCAGCGTATTGCGATAGAAGGCGAGCGCCGGCAGCACGCCGATTCCGCGCGCAAGGCGCGTCTTGACCCGACCGAGCGCCGGCGCCTTGGCGAAGATCACGAGATAGCGCCGCCTGCGCATCAGCCGTAGAATCGGACGATGCGCGCGGGCGGCACGCCGAGAAAATAGAGCGAAAGACAGGTCAGGTTGCGAAAGGGGCGGCGCCACCAGCCGTCGCGGCGATAGCGGTCCGCCGACGTAACCGCCGCGTGGTCGAGGCAAGTGAGACGGCGCCGGCCGATGCGGCGGACGAGGTCGACATCCTCCATCAGCGGCAACGGATTGAATCCGCCCAGCGCCTCGTACGTCGCGCGGGCGATCAGCAGACCCTGATCGCCATACGGAAGGGCGAACAGCCGGCATCGCAGCATGGCCAGGGTTTCGACGCGCCGCGCGGCAGGCGTCGCATCGTCGAGCGCGAAACGGAAATATGCCGCCCGGCCCGTGTTCGACGCCGCCGACATGAATGTCTGCGCGGCATGCACCCAACCCGGCGCAAGTCGTGTATCCGCATGCAGGAACAGCAGCCAGGCATGGCGTGCGACCGCGGCGCCGGCGGCAAGCTGAATTCCGCGCCCGGGCCTGCCCACGACGACGCGCGCCCCCGAACGCCGGGCGATGTCGCACGTACGGTCGCGCGAATCGCCGTCGCTGACGATGATCTCGTGCCGGAGTGCCAGACGCGCGGCCTCGGCCAGCGCGGCAAGCGTGCCGGGCAGGAACCTTTCGGCGTTCAGGGTCGGAACGATGATGCTGAGCACAGGTTTTCTTCCGGATCCTGCGCTATTTATACACGGATGATGCTTCCGCCGCTCGACGCCGCGACCGTCGCCCGTGCGCTCGCCGCCTTGCCGGCGTTCGCCGCCATCGGTCCCTCCGACCTCGAACCGCTGCCGCAGAAGGGCCTTGCCCATGCGCACTGGCGCCTGCGCGACAGGGGATTGCTGGTCCGCATCCCGCGCATGCCGCCCAAGGATCGGTCCGCGGATGCCGCACTCGCCTATCAGGCCGAAAGCTTCCGGCGCGCGGCCCCGAGTGCCCGCACGCCGACGTTGCACGCCGTCCTGCCGCCGTCCCCGGCATTGCCCGCCGGCGCGCTCGTCGTCGACGACATCGTCGGACGCGCGCCGCGCCTGCCGACGGAACTGTCGCTGATCGCCGAAGCCCTCGCGTCGATCCATGCGCTGCCGGTGCCGGCGCCCGAGGATCGCGCCCCGCTCGCCGACACCGGCGACGCCTTCGCGGCGACGCTCGCCGTCGTCGAACGCAACGCACAGTTCCTCGAGACGGTGAATGCCCCCCCCGATGCGCGCCGCCAGATCAGCGAGGAGATCGCCTGGGCAAGGCGCTTCCTTGACGAGGGGGCGCGCAGCCTGGGCACGCCGCCGCACGCGTTCGTGGTGAGCGACGCGCACCCCGGCAACTTCATCGTCACCGGCACCGGTCTCGCCATGTTCGTCGACCTCGAGAAAGCCGCCTACGGATCGCCGGCGATCGATGTCGCGCACGCGACGCTGCGCCCGGCGACGCGGTGGGATCCGGATTGCGGATGCGTACTCGCGCGCGAAGATGTCGAGCGCTTCGTCCGTACCTATTTCCGCGCCGTGGGACCGATGCTCGAAGGCGCGATCCGTCCGTGGCTGCTGCCGATGCGCCGCCTCACCTGGCTCAGGACCACGACGGTGTTCGCCCGCTTTCGTGCCGAGAATGCCGCCGCCGTGCTGGCACCGGACGTCGCGGCGCACGTCTATGCGGTCATCGACGACGCCCTCGACCCGGCGACGATCGCGCGCGTGCGGGCGGAGTGGCTCGGGCCCGATGCGCTGCAGCTCTGATGGAACCTGCGCTCGGGCGGAAAGCAGCGCAGCTCCCGCCGCAGGGGTTGTTTACCGCGCGTACACGCCGACGGTCTCGGCCTCGGCGATGATGTGCGGCTGCGCTGCACGCCAGAGGTTCTCGGCGTTGGCCGATGACGGCAGATCGATGTGCGGCGTATTCAGGGCAGCCAACCGGAACCGGTAGTGATGGACGCCGTGCCCCCTCGGCGGACTCGGGCCATCGTAGCGATCGTGCCCGAAATCATTGCGGCCGTGCCGTATGCCCGCGTCGGGTGCGTCGCTGCCGATTCCCTCGCGCAGTTCGTTCCAAGCGGCCGGAATATCGTAGGCGACCCAATGCCTGAAGGTGCCGGACGGCGCGTCGGGATCCTCCACCACCAGCATGTAGCTTTGTGTCGCTTCCGGCGCGCCGGCCCATGACAGCGGCGGCGACATGTTCTCGCCGTCGCCCGTGTACCTGGGCGGAATCTTCTGGCCATTGGCGAAAGCAACGCTGTTCAGCACGAATGCCATGGCTTCCCCTCGTGTCCGATCGACCTCAGACTGGCAACAGGACATTCGACGGCGTGTTCCATGCCGCGTCCCCGGATACGGGACGCATCGCATCCGTGCCGGCTGCTCCCATACGCCTCGGTCCCGCATGACGGGGTCGTTTCGATGCGAAACATCCACGGCCAGGCTTCGTTCTTGATTTGTTCCAAGATGGGCCGTAGACTTCTTTCATGTTGGATATCCGCCCACCGCAGCCGCGCAAGGGACGCGGCGCGATCGGCAACCCTGACGGCCGGTTCGAACCGCATGTCCGGGTTGCGATCGACGACGGCTGGGCACCGGCGGACGACGACCTGCCGCCGCTGCGCACGACCGTGACGACCGATGCGGCGCGCACCATCATCACCCGCAACGACTCGCCCGACGTTCCGTTCGAGCAGTCCGTGAACCCGTATCGCGGCTGCGAGCACGGCTGCATCTACTGTTATGCGCGCCCGTCGCACGGCTATCTCGGCCTGTCGACGGGCCTCGATTTCGAAACGCAGCTCTTCGCCAAACCCAATGCCGCGTCGCTGCTCGCAGCCGCCTTGCGCAAGCCCGGCTACCGCGTCAGTCCGATCGCGCTCGGCACCAATACCGATCCCTACCAGCCGATCGAGCGCGCCATGCGGATCACCCGTTCGATCCTCGAGGTGCTCGCCGCCTTCGAGCATCCCGTCTCGATCGTCACCAAGTCGGCCCTCGTCCTGCGCGATCTCGACATCCTCGCGCCGATGGCCGAGAAGCGGCTCGCCCGTGTCTTCATCTCGGTGACGACGCTCGATCGCGATCTTGCGCGAAAGATGGAGCCGCGGGCGGCGACGCCGGCGCGGCGGATCGAGGCGATCCGCACCCTCGCGGCCGCCGGCGTGCCGGTCGGCGTCATGGTTGCGCCGATCATTCCGGTCCTGAACGACCGCGAGATGGAATCGATCCTGGCTGCGGCGCACGACGCCGGAGCGACGAGCGCCGCCTACGTGCTCCTGCGCCTGCCGTTCGAGATCAAGGACCTGTTCACCGAATGGCTGGAGACGCATGCGCCGCTCAAGGCGAAGCACGTCCTGAGCCTCGTCCGCGACGTGCGCGGCGGCCGTCTCAACGATCCGAATTTCGGGACGCGCATGCGCGGCGACGGCCCCTATGCGGAACTCATCGCCAAGCGGTTCCGTCTCGCCTGCACGCGGCTTGGCCTCGGCGGTCGCGACTGGTCCTTCGACACGACACGTTTCCGCGTTCCGCCCGCACCCGGCGACCAGCTGACCCTGCTGTGAGGCACCCGGATCGGCCGTGACGTGCGGCCGGGTAGTCCCGACCACCCGGCCGCATTTGCGGGCTACTCCGTCCGATGATTCCGGCCTCTCCGATGCACGAGGCGCGACCCGTGCGAGAGCGGGTTACGCTTCCGCACATCTTCCTCGAGGCTGGGCACGGTATCGGCGCCCGATGCTGTTCAACTCGTATGAGTTCGTGCTCGTCTTCCTGCCGGTGACACTGCTCGGCTTCTACGCGCTCGGGTCCCGGCAGCCGCAGCTTGCCATCGGCTGGACCGTTCTCTGCTCGCTGTTCTTCTACGCCTACTGGCGACCGCCCTACCTGCTGCTGCTCGTCGCGAGCATCGCGTTCAACTATGTCGTCGGCCGCAGTCTGACGGCGCGGGCCGCCGCGGGCGCGGCGCGCGGGGGATGGCTTCTGGCGCTCGGCGTGGCGGGAAACCTCGGTGCGCTCGGATACTTCAAGTACACCAATTTTCTCATCGACAATGTCAACGCCGCGACCGGCGCGGACATTGTGATCGAGTCGATCATCCTTCCGCTCGGGATTTCCTTCTACACGTTTCAGCAGATCGCCTATCTGGTGGATGCCGCGCGGGGCCAGACGCATGACGGCGGCTTCCTCCGCTATGCGCTCTTCGTCGCCTTCTTCCCGCAGCTGATCGCCGGCCCCATCGTCAATCACCGCGACGTCCTGCAGCAGTTCTCCGAACCGCGGATTTTCCGGCTGAACCACGACAACGTCGCGGCCGGGCTCACGTTCTTCGCGATCGGCCTGTTCAAGAAGGTGGCCCTCGCCGACTCCGTCGGCCTGTATGCGCGACCCGTCTTCGCGGCCGCGGCCGAAGGCGAGGCGCCGAGCCTGATCGAGGCCTGGGGCGGCGCACTCGCCTATACGCTGCAGCTCTACTTCGACTTTTCCGGATACTGCGACATGGCGGTCGGGCTCGGCCTCATGTTCAACATCCGGCTGCCGGTCAACTTCAACTCGCCGTATCGCGCCGTCAATATCATCGACTTCTGGCGGCGCTGGCACATCACGCTGTCAAGCTTCCTGCGCGACTATCTCTATATCGCGCTCGGCGGAAATCGGCGCGGCGCCACCCGGCGCTACGCGAACCTCCTGATGACCATGATACTCGGCGGCATCTGGCATGGGGCGGGCTGGACCTTTGCCCTGTGGGGCCTGCTCCATGGTGTCTATCTCGTGACGAACCATGCCTGGCACACGCTCCGCCGCCGGGCCGGATTCCCGCCGGGCGAACCCCATCCCGTCGGCGCATGGCTGGGCCGTGCGACGACCCTGCTTGCCGTGATTGTCGGCTGGGTCCTGTTTCGCGCCGAATCCCTCGACGCGGCGCGGCTGATCCTCGGCGGCATGATCGGCCTCAACGGTCTGACGTTGCCGCCCGAACTGGCCGGCCGCCTCGCGCGCCTGCCGCTCGACTTCCTCGACATCGAGTTTGCACGACTGCCGCTGTTCTATGGCCCGCCCCAGGCCGCATGGATGGCCACGCTCTTTGCCATTGCGCTGTTCGCGCCGAATTCGCAGCAGATCGTCGGCTACGTTCCGCCGAACCGGGACGCCGCCCGCATCATGAGCGTGAACGTTGCGCCGCTTCGGCTGCGATGGGCGCCGACGCGCGCCTGGGCCGCGCTCGTCGCCGTCTCCTTCGTCTACAGCCTGACGCGGATGTCCGGCGTCAGCGAGTTCCTGTACTTCCAGTTCTGATTCCGCGATGAGCCGCATGTACGAGCTCCTCAATAGACCGAACACGCGGGACGCCCGACGCTACAACCGGTTTCTCCTCGCGCTGATCCTGCCGCCGCTCGCAGTCATGCTCGCCTATGCCTTTACCCAGGAACCGCTCCGGGGCGATCTCACGCGGGTCGGCGGGTTCTCCGAAAACGACTTTGGCTGGAATCAGCCGCAGAAGCGCTTCGTCCCGCCGCTGGTCGATACGGAATACGAGCGTCCATACGACATCGTCATCCTTGGCGATTCGTTCTCGTCGAATCCGAAAGGCGACACCCAAACGGATCCCGGCGCCTTCTGGCCCAACTACGTCGCGCAGAAGACCGGGCTGTCCGTGACCGTTCTCTCCACGCCGCGCGTGTCGGTGCAGAAGCTCGTCGAACATCCGATATTCAAGGCGTCGCCGCCGCGTCTCGTGATCGTGCAGCACGTCGAGCGCTACCTGATGCGCAACAACATCACCATGGCCCGCGCCTATCTCAGGCACGACATCGGCGAATGCCCGGGCGCGGCGCCGTCCCGTCCCGGCCCGATCGTCGAACGGCTCGCGCCGCTTCCGGTCGCACCCGTTCCCTGGCACCGCGACGCTGCCATCCAGTTCGATTTCGGCCAGGCGGTCGACGCCATCTGGAAGGCCGCTTTCCGCAACTTGGCGGGCATCAACATCACGCGCGCCCATAACCTGCCGCTCGTGACGGGCGGAATGTTCTCGAGCCGGGTAAGCGATCGTCTTCTCGTCTACGACGACGAGTTCCGGCTGGCCGCGTGGTCGCGAACGCAGATCGACACCGCGCTCTGCAATCTGCTGGCGGCGCAGGCGCTGGTCGAGCGCAACGGAAGGACGGCGTTCGTGTTCCTGGTCGCGCCCAACAAGCTGACGGTCTATGACGACTACGTCGTGGACGAACGTTACCGGCGGCTCAGCAGGCTGGAGCTCTTCTACCGGGATGAACGGCTGCATCAGATCCGCTTGCTCGAGGAGATGCGCGCCGCCGTCCGTCGCGGCGTGCGGGACGTGTACATGCCGAACGATACGCACTGGGGCACGCCCGGCCATGAAATCGCCGCCGATGCCGTCGTGCAGTATCTCAGCCGCCCGCAGATCGAAGCGTTGCGCTGACGGACAGGCGTCGCGGGCGCCGGGTCACGGCGCCCGGACGGCAGCGGGTCCGATCGGGGCCGGCCTTCAGGGCGCCGTCACGATCATCCACGATACGCCGAAGCGGTCCGTGACCATGCCGAAGCACGGGGAAAAGAAGGTTTTGCCCAACGGCATCTGCACCTGCCCGCCTTCGGCCAGCGCCGTGAACAGCCGCGCCGCCTCGGCCTCGTCTTTCGCCGTGATCGACAGCGAAAATCCCTGAAAACTCGGCTGCCCCGTGCAACGGCCGTCGGATGCCATCACCGCGGTCTCGCCGATGCGGAAGCTCGCGTGCATCACCTTGTCCTCGGACCCGAGTGCGACGCACCCGGCCTGCGGGGGCTCGGGGCTTTCCTTGAAACGCATGAGCATGGTCACCTCGGCACCCAGCGCGCGGCGGTAGAACTCGACCGCTTCCTCGCAGCGGCCCTCGAAGAACAGATAGGGTTGGACGTACATGGCAGCTCCATCTCAGGGGCTTGGGGGTGACAGGATCCGTAGGGCTACGATTTCTTCTTCGCGAATTCCTTGGCCAGCTCGCGATGATGTTCGACCGCGGCGCTGGTGCCGAAATCCTCCAGCTCGAACAGCTGGCGGATCTCGATCTCGCTCTCCTCGCCGGGGTGCGGATTGGGACAGCGCTTGGCCCATTCGATCGCCTCTTCCTTCGACTTCACCTGGATCAACCAGTAGCCGGCGATCAGGTCCTTCGTCTCGGGAAAGGGACCGTCGATCACGATGCGCTTTTCCCCGGAGAACTTGACGCGCGCGCCCTTCGAGCTCGGTTGAAGCCCCGTGGCATCGACGAACACGCCGGCTTTCATCAGCTCTTCATTGTATCTGGCCATGGCGGCAATGAGCTCCTCGCCCGGCAAGATGCCCGCCTCGGAGGCCTTGGTGGCCTTGACGATCATCATGAATCGCATCGCTGTCTCTCCTCTTGGTGCAGAGCCGGGCGTCCGGGCAGCATGTCCGCCGGGTCTCGTCCCCTGCTCGACGATATGACGAACGGGGTGCCGCGAAACCGACACGTCCGATGATCTTTTTTTCGACGGGGATTCGTCAGCACGCATTTCTTCCCCTACCCCCGGCAGATCGGCCGCCCATCGCCGCTGCATTCGCCCCTGTCGGGATCGGGTATGCTCGTTCGTCCTTGGGTATGAGACGAGGGAAGACCCGATGCTTTACGCCGTTCTTTGCTACAACCTCGAATCCGTCGTCGGCGCCTGGTCGAAGGAGAAGGACGACGCCGTCATGGCCCGGCATGGCGCCGTGATGCAGAAGTTTGCCGAACGCGGCAAGCTCGGCCCGGTCGCCCGCCTGATGCCGACGACCACGGCGACGACGGTCCGGGCGGGTCGCGAGCCGGTCGTCATCGACGGCCCCTTCGCCGAAACCAAGGAGCAGCTCCTTGGCTTCTATATCTTCGACTGCGATTCGCTCGAGGAAACCATCGCCGCGGCACGTGACCTGCTGGAGGAAACGGGCGCGCTCGAAATCCGGCCGGTCCAGATGTTCTGGCCCGGAAACGGGGTGAAATGACCGACCTTACCTGGATCGACGAAGCGCTGACGGGGGCGCGCCCGCAAGTGGTCGGCGCCCTGCTGCGCTATTTTCGCGATCTCGATACCGCCGAAGAGGCCTTCCAGGAGGCCTGCCTGCGCGCGCTGAAGCACTGGCCGGTCAACGGGCCGCCGCGCGACCCGGCCTCCTGGCTTATCCTCGTCGGGCGAAACGCGGCACTCGACCACCAGCGGCGCCAAAGCCGGCACGAGCCGCTGCCGGCCGATGAACTCGTCTCGGATCTCGACGACGCCGAGGCCGATCTCGCCGACCGCCTCGACAGCACGCAGTATCGCGACGACGTTCTGCGCCTCCTGTTCATCTGTTGCCATCCCGAGCTGCCGGCAACCCAGCAGATCGCGCTGGCGCTGCGCGTCGTGTCCGGCCTGACGGTCAAGGAGGTGGCGCGGGCCTTCCTGGTGAGCGAAGACGCGATGGAGCAGCGCATCACGCGCGCGAAGCGCCGCATCGCGGCGGCCGGCATTCCCTTCGAGACGCCGGGTGCGGCGGAACGGGCCGAGCGGCTGGAGACCGTTGCGGCCATGATCTATCTTCTGTTCAACGAAGGCTATTCGGCGAGCGGCGGCACGGTCCATATTCGCGCCCCGCTGTGCGACGAGGCGATCCGGTTGGCCCGGCTGCTGCTGCGGCTCTTCCCGGCCGAGCCCGAGATCATGGGCCTCACCGCCCTGCTTCTCCTGCAGCATGCGCGCACGCCCGCCAGGCTCGATGCCGACGGCGCCATCGTCCTCCTGGAGGATCAGGATCGCCGCCTGTGGAACCGCGACATGATCGCCGAGGGGCTGGTGCTGGTGGAGAAGGCGCTGCGCCATGGACGCCCGGGCCCGTATCAGGTGCAGGCGGCGATCGCGAGCGTGCACGCCCGTGCGGCGCGCCCCGAAGACACCGACTGGGCAAAGATCGACCGGCTCTACGCGATGCTGCAACGGCTGCAACCGTCGCCCGTCGTCACCCTCAACCGCGCCGTCGCCGTCAGCAAGGTACACGGGCCCGCCGCGGCGCTCGACATGATCGAGCCGCTGGCGAAGCCGCTTGCCGGCTATTTCCACTTCTTCGGTGTGAAGGGCGCGCTGCTCATGCAGCTCGGCCGCGCCGAGGAGGCCCGCGTCGCCTTCGATCGCGCCATCACGCTCGCCAACACGCCGGCGGAGGCCGCGCATATCCGGATGCACCTCGACCGCCTCGCCAAGGACAGCGAGACGCGCGGCGAGGCGCCGACGCCGGCACCCGGCCGCACCGGCCGCCGCTAAACCCGCGACAATACAGCAGAAAAAAATCGACCGCGCTGTCGGACCGGGGCCGCGCCGTTCGTCCTTGGGGTGAGAGCCTGAAGATGGCAGACCGCAAGCGAGGAGGCCCCCATGTGCCCGGCGTGCATGACGACCGCGGCCCTGATTGTGGCAGGCACGGTGCCGGCAGGCGGTCTCTTCGCGCGCGTCATGAAAACCCTTCGTGCCGGGGCCGGCACGAGGACGACCAATCCGACACCCCAGACCAGTGGAGAGCAAAATGAATCACCGCGTCGTATCGCGCTCTGAATGGCTCGTTGCGCGCAAGGCGCTTCTGGCGAGGGAAAAGGAACTCACCCGGCTGCGCGATCAGGTAAGCGCCGAACGGCGGCAGCTGCCCTGGGTCAAGGTCGACAAGACGTATGTGTTCGAAGGGCCCGACGGCAGGGAGACGCTCGCCGACCTCTTCGCCGGACGCAGCCAGTTGATCGTCTATCACTTCATGTTCGGTCCGGGATGGAAGGAAGGCTGCGACGGCTGCTCGTTCCTGGCCGACCATATCGACGGCGCCAACCTCCACCTTGCGCATCATGACGTGTCGCTGGTGGTGGTCTCGCGCGCACCGTGGCAGGAGTTCCAGGCCTACAAGAAGCGCATGGGCTGGCAGTTCAAGTGGGTGTCGTCCTACGGCAGCGACTTCAACTACGACTACCACGTGTCGGCGACCAGGGACGATATCGCGGCGGGCAGGGTCATCTACAACTATGCACCGAGCAAGGACGCCGGCGAGGAAATGCCCGGAATCAGCGTGTTCGCGAAGGACGGGAACGGCGACGTCTTCCATACCTATTCCGCCTATGCGCGCGGCGGCGACATCCTGATCGGCGCGTACAACTGGCTCGACCTCACGCCGAAGGGCCGCAACGAAACGACGATCATGGACTGGGTGCGCCGTCACGACGAGTACGAGGGCGCAGCACGGCCCGAGTCCTGCTGCGGCTAGGCATCACGCGGGATGCAGGGCCAATCCGCGCGTCAAATGGGCCAGCGGGCCGGCATCGGACCCGGCTTTGTTGATGGGCGCGGGATCGGCTCGCCTCGGGATATCGGAGGGGTCGATGGAGGTGGATACGAATTCGAGGCGACAGATCGAGAGTACATCGCGACTTGGCCGGCGCACGTTGCTGAAGGCCGCAGCGGCGTCCGCGGCGCTCGCCCCGCCCGCATCCGCCGTCGCGCAGGCGCACGAGACCGCAGCGACGCGGCCTTCGGCATCGAATGAAACGGCACGGAGGTTACGGCCCATGAGCAAGGGCGGATTATCCGAGGCGCGGCTTCACCGCATGCACGAGGTAATGGCCAGCCATGTCGCGCGCGGCATGGTCCCCGGTCTCGTCACGTTGGTCTGCCGGCGGGACGAGGTGCATGTCGATGCGATCGGCACGATGGCGGTCGGCGGCAGCGCGCCGATGCGGCGCGATACCATCTTCCGCATCGCCTCGCTGACCAAGCCGGTCACGGCCGTCGCCGCGATGATCCTGGTGGAGGAATGCAAGCTGCGGCTGGACGATCCGGTCGACTGGTGGCTGCCGGAACTGGCGAACCGCAAGGTGCTGCGCGCCATCGACGGCCCGCTCGATGACACGGTGCCCGCGCAGCGGCCGATCACCCTGCGCGATCTCCTGACTTTTCGTCTGGGTCTCGGCGCCGTGATGGTCTTCCCCAGCCGATACCCCATCCAGAAGGCGATGGAGGAGGCCGGCGTCGCCCCCGGGGCGGAGCTGCCGTCGCACGCGCCCGACGAGATGATGAGGCGCTTCGGCAGCCTGCCGCTGGTGCATCAGCCGGGCGAGCGGTGGCTGTACCACACCGGCGCCGACATCCTGGGCGTGCTGATTGCGCGCGTCACGGGCCAGACGCTGGAGAGCTTCTTCCGCGAGCGCATCTTCGCGCCGCTCGGCATGAAGGATACCGGTTTCAGCGTGCCCGAAACCAAGCTCGACCGCCTCGCGACCTTCTACCGGGCCGATCCGGCGAGCGGCCGGCTCGAGGTCTTTGACGAGGCCCGCGGCGGCCGTTTCGCCCGCCCGCCCGTCTTCGAATCGGGCGGCGGCGGACTGGTCTCCACGGTCGACGACCTCCTCGTCTTCGGCCGCATGATGCTCAACAAAGGAAAGTACGGGGGCGAGCGCATCCTGTCGCGGCTCTCGGTCGAGTTGATGACGACCGACCACATCACCGCCGAACAGAAAGCGGCCTCGCCCTTTTTCCCCGGCTTCTGGGACAACCGCGGCTGGGGTTTCGGCGTGTCCATCATCACCCGGCGCGACGACGTAGCGGGAGTCCCCGGACGATTCGGCTGGGACGGCGGCTATGGCACGTCGTGGTACGTGGACCCGAAGGAAGACATGGTCGCGATCCTGATGACCCAGCGGCTCTGGGATCCCGGCTTCCTGGCGATCCATCAGGATTTCTGGACCTCGGCCTATCAGGCGATCGACGATTGAGGCACCTTGTGGCGCGCATAGCCGCGACATCGCCGGACAGCCGAACCGGCGGCGCGTGCCGGCCCTGTCGCCGCGTCACCCCCGGTCGGGCGGCGACGAAAGCGCGCGCAGATCGGCCCGCAGGCGCTCCGGGTCGGACGCGGTGACGAGGCGCTCGACCGCCGCTTGGGTCCGTTCCCACACCGGGAAGGCCGCCGCAAGCAGCGCACGGCCGGCCGGCGTCAACGCCAGGCGGCGACTGCGCTTGTCCGCCTTGTCGACCATCACCTTGACCAGGCCGCGACGTTCCAACGGCTTGAGATTGGCGGTAAGCGTCGTGCGATCCATGGCCAGCACCTCCGAAACGCTGCCGATGCGCGGCGCCTCCGGACGATTGAGCGACATCAGCAACGAGAACTGGCCGCTGGTCAGTGCCAGCGGTCGTAGCGCTTCGTCGAAGCGCCGCGCCACGACCCGCGCCGCCCGCTGCAGATGGAGGCACAGGCAGGTGTCGCGGACATAAGGTGCGACCTCGAAAGGAACAGCTTTGCGGTTTGACACGACTCAATTATGTTGATATCAACCTATATGTCAAGACGAGAGGCCGCGGGCCGATCCGCCGGCGGAGATCGGACGATGTCGCGCAACCGCATTTTCTCTCCGCATTGATCGATGCCCACGGTGTCCTTCACGCAGGCGCTGAACCGCCTCGTCGCAGCCCCCACCGTCACGGTGGAAGGCGCCACGCTGGCCGACGCTCTCGCCGCGGTGTTCGCGACGCGGCCGGCTTTGCGCGGCTATGTGCTCGACGACCAGGGGGCCTTGCGCCGGCACGTCGCCGTCTACGTCAACGGCCAACCGGCGCGTGATCGCGTGCGACTGACCGATCCGGTCGGTCCGCACGACGAGATCTACGTGTTCCAGGCGCTGTCCGGCGGCTGAGGGAGGACGGAATGGCAGATCGGCTTCATGTCGGAACCCGCAAAGGATTGTTCGAGCTCGCACGCCGCAACGGCGCGTGGGACATCGTCGACGTGCATTTCCTGGGCGACCCGGTCTCCGCGGTGCTGGCGGACGGCGATCAGATCTACGCCGCGCTCGACCTCGGTCATTTCGGCGCGAAGCTGTGGCATCGCGATCGGGCGGGCACGTGGCGGGAGCTTCCGGCCCCCGCGTTCCCGCCGAAGCCGGACGACGCCGGCGACGATCCGCATCCGTGGTCGCTGGGCAAGATCTGGGCGCTCGAGCCGGGCGGCGTTCCCGGACGCCTGTGGGCGGGCACGATGCCCGGCGGCCTCTTTCGCTCCGATGACGGCGGCGCGTCCTGGTCGCTGATGGAAGCGCTGTGGCGCATGCCCGAACGGCGGCAGTGGATGGGTGTCGCCGGCGGCGAGCAGCCTGGCATCAGTTCCGTGCTGGTCGACCCGCGCAATCCCGCCGACATCCGCATCGGCGTGTCGTGCGCGGGCGTGTGGGCGAGCACGGATGCCGGCGCCTCGTGGCGCATCATCAATCGGGGCATGTACAACGAGTACATGCCGCCGGAGCGGCGCGAGGATCCGATCGCCCAGGACGTGCACCAGCTGGCGCGCTGTACCGCGCATCCCGAGGTCGTCTGGTGCCAGCACCACAACGGCGTCTTCCGGTCCGAGGATGCGGGCGCGACGTGGCGCGAGGTGACGGCGATCCGCCCGTCGAAGTTCGGGTTTGCCGTGGCGGCTCACCCGCGCGACCCGAACACGGCGTGGTTCGTGCCGGCGATCAAGGACGAGCGGCGCGTCCCCGTCGACGGCAAGGTCGTCGTCGCCCGCACGCGCGACGGCGGCAAGAGCTTCGAGGTGCTGAGCAAGGGCCTGCCGCAGCGTCACGCCTACGACCTCGTCTGGCGTCATGCGCTCGCGGTCGACGAGAGCGGCGAGCGCCTTGCCTTCGGCTCGACCAGCGGGGGTCTGTGGATTTCAGAAAACGGCGGCGACTCCTGGGTCATGCCCGATGCACGTCTGCCGCCGATCGCCGTCGTGCGATTCGCGCAGGCATGACGGCGCCTGTCGCCGACAAGGACTCAACGGAGGAAGGTTCGCATGCGATTTGTCGATGGATTTGTCCTGCCCGTCCCGAAGAAGAACCTTGAGGCCTATCGCCGCATGGCGCGCAAGGCGGGCCGGATCTGGCGGGAGCACGGCGCACTCGATTACTAGGAATATGTCGGCGACGATCTCGACGTGAAGATGGCGCTGCCGTTTCCGCGCGCGATGAAGCTCAAGCCCGGCGAAACGGTGGTCTTCGCCTGGATCATGTACAAGTCGCGCGCCCATCGCGATCGCGTCAACGCCAAGGTGATGAAGGATCCCCGCATCGCCCGGCTCGACCCGAAGACCATGCCGTTCGATGCCAAGCGCATGGCCTATGGCGGGTTCAAGACGCTGGTCGAAGCCTAGCGTCGGCGAGCCGATCGGTCGCGAGCGCGTGTGATCATGCCGACCGTCACCTTCACCTCGGCGCTGCAGCGCTTTGTCGCGGCACCCTCGGCCGAGGTGGAAGCCGCCACCGTTGGCGAAGCGCTCGGCCGCGTCTTCGCGTCCAATCCGGCGCTGCGCGGTTACGTGCTCGACGACCAAGGCGCGCTGCGCCGGCACGTCGCTGTCTATGTCAATGACGCGCCAGTGCGCGACCGTGTGCGCTTGGCCGATCGGCTTGGTCCGGGCGATCAGGTTTACGTGCTCCAGGCATTGACCGGCGGTTGAGATCAGGAGACGAGAATGAGCGATCGCATTCATGTCGCGACCCGAAAAGGCCTCTTCGAGGTCACGCGGCGCGGCGGTGCTTGGGACATCAGCGACACGCGTTTTCTCGGCGATCCGGTTTCGGCCGTCCTGCCCGAAGCCGATGGCGGGCTTCTCTGCGCGCTCGATCTCGGCCATTTCGGCACCAAGCTGTGGCGCCGCGACGACGCGGGCGCGTGGCGCGAATTGCCGGCACCGGCCTTTCCGCCCAAGCCAGCGGAGGCGAGCGATGATCCGCATCCCTGGTCGCTCGGCAAAATCTGGGTGATGGAGCCGGGCGGCGTGGCTGGGCGTATCTGGGCCGGCACCATGCCGGGTGGGCTCTTCCGCTCCGACGATGGCGGCGAGAGCTGGTCGCTCAACGAGGTGCTGTGGCGCATGCCCGAGCGCCGGCGCTGGAACGGTGTCGCGGGCGGCGAGCAGCCGGGCATTCATTCGGTGCTGATCGATCCGCGCAATCCGAGCGATATCCGCATTGGTGTCTCCACCGCCGGCGTCTGGGCGAGCGAGGATGCCGGCGCCTCGTGGCGGCTCATCAATCGCGGCATGTATGCCGAATACATGCCGCCGGAGCTGCGCGAGGATCCGATCTCGCAAGACGTTCACCGTCTCGCGCGCTGCGTCGCCAAGCCCGAGGTGGTGTGGTGCCAGCATCACAACGCCGTCTTCCGCTCCGAGGATGGCGGCCATCATTGGCACGACGTCGCGGCGATCCGGCCGTCGAAGTTCGGCTTCACCGTCGTCGCGCATCCGTGCGATCCGTTGACCGCCTGGTTCATCCCCGCGATCAAGGACGAGCGCCGCATTCCGGTCGATGGCGCGCTCGTCGTCGCCCGCACGCGCGACGGCGGCAAGAGCTTCGAAATCCTCCACAATGGCCTGCCGCAGCGCCACGCCTATGATCTCGTCTGGCGCCACGCGCTCGCGATCGACACAAGCGGCGAGCGCCTC
>DASVCL010000056.1:0-46310 GCA_036381615.1 Alphaproteobacteria bacterium | reverse complement strand
AGCTGGTTGTATTTGGCGAGGCGGTCCGATCGCGACAGCGAGCCGGTCTTGATCTGCCCGCAGTTGGTCGCGACCGCGAGATCGGCGATCGTCGCATCCTCCGTCTCGCCCGAGCGGTGCGACATGAC
Organism: Alphaproteobacteria bacterium; assembly: GCA_036381615.1. GTDB lineage: Bacteria > Pseudomonadota > Alphaproteobacteria > CACIAM-22H2 > CACIAM-22H2 > CALANV01. Next base: position 46,182 of record DASVCL010000056.1, on the reverse strand, counting down.
GGCCGTGTAGCGCGCGCGCTGCGCCATCTCGACCGCCTCGAGCGTCTCGGAAAGCGTGCCGATCTGGTTGACCTTCACGAGGATCGAATTGGCGATGCCCTTGGCGATGCCCTGGCCCAGCCGATCCGGGTTGGTGACGAACAGATCGTCGCCGACGAGCTGCACGCGGGCGCCGAGCGCCGCGGTCAGCGCCGCCCAGCCGTCCCAATCGTCCTCGGCCATGCCGTCCTCGATCGAGACGATGGGATAGCGGCGGCAAAGGTCCTCGTAGAGCTTGATCATGCCGGCGGCGTCGAGCGTCTTGCCCTCGCCTTCCATCACGTACTTGCCGTCCTTGAAGAACTCGGTCGAGGCACAGTCGAGCGCGAGCACGACGTCGTCCCCCGGCTTGTAGCCGGCGGCCTCGATCGCCTTGACGATGAAGGCGAGCGCATCGTCGGCGCTCTTGAGATTGGGCGCGAACCCGCCCTCGTCGCCGACATTGGTCGCATGGCCGGCATCGGCCAGGCGTTTCTTGAGCGCGTGGAAGATCTCGGCCCCCATGCGCAGCGCATCGGCGAACGTGTCGGCGCCAACCGGCATGATCATGAATTCCTGGAAGTCGATCGGGTTGTCGGCATGCGCGCCGCCGTTGACGATGTTCATCAGCGGCACCGGCAGGACATGGGCGCGCGTTCCGCCGACATAGCGATAGAGCGGCAGCCGCGCCTGCTGCGCGGCCGCCTTCGCCGCCGCCAGCGAGACGCCGAGAATGGCGTTGGCGCCGAGCCGCCCCTTGTTCGGCGTGCCGTCGAGCTCGATCATCGCACGGTCGAGTGCGAGCTGATCTTCCACCTCGCGGCCCGAGAGCGCGTCGAAGATCTCGCCGTTCACCGCGTCGACCGCCTTGCGGACGCCCTTGCCGCCGTAGCGCTTCTTGTCGCCGTCGCGCAACTCGACCGCCTCGTGCGCGCCGGTCGAGGCGCCCGACGGCACGGCGGCGCGGCCGACGATCCCCGTCTCGAGGGTGACGTCGACCTCGACGGTCGGATTGCCGCGGCTGTCCAGGATTTCGCGGGCACGGATATCGGCGATGGCGGTCATGGTGGCTCCGTCAGTCCAAAAAGGATAAACGGCGCGGGACATTAGCGGCATCGCCGGGCGCGGGCAACGCACCGCGCATCCGGGCGCCATCAATCAATAACTCTGGTGCGCCGGACCGCCGGCAGCCGGGAGCATTGCGCCGCCGCGATTCCGCCGGCAAGATTTCCGTCGGCCATGGATTTCGAAGCTTTCAAGGCGTCACTTGCCGGCGCGGCACCGCCCGCCGGCATGAGCCGCGCCCTCGCGGCCTTGTGGCACGCGGCAAAGGGTGATTGGGGCACCGCCCATGCGCTCGCGCAGGCGGAAGACGACCTCTCCGGCGCTTGGGTTCATGCCTACCTGCACCGTGTCGAAGGCGACCAGGACAACGCCGGCTACTGGTATCGCTGGGCCGGCAGGCCGCATTGCCGGCTGCTGCTGGACGCGGAATGGGAGCAGATCGCGCGATCGCTGCTCGACGCGCCGCAGACGCCGATCGGGACGCGCTGATCGCACGCCCTAGGGCAGGCGTTCACCTCAAGCCGCCGTTCCGCGACAGTTGCGGCAACCGTCTTGATCAGCGCTCTTGGCATTCGGGATGGCGCGGCCGGCGCTCTCATTACCCCGCAGGTAATTGCCCGCCTCGCGTTTCAGAATGACGATCCGCCCATCGCTCACCAGAGGATGGAGCTTTCCATGTCATCCGCTCAATCAATCCGCACCCTGCTGCGCGTCGATGCGGCTTTGTGCTTCGCCTGCGGCCTGCCCGGCGTTGCGGCCTCCGGCTGGCTCGCCGGCTTCCTGCTGCCGGGACAGCCGGCCCTGTTCGGCGTTTCGATGCCGACGGCGATGCTGGAACTGGGCCTCCTGCTCGCCGCGTATGCCGGCCTGCTGCTGACAATGGCGGGGCGCGCCCGCATCGTCCCCGGCTTCGTCGCGATCACCGTGCTGGGCGACGGGCTTTGGGTACTGGGAACCCTCGTCCTGCTGCTTGCTGCCGGCGGCGCCTTCAGCCTGTGGGGCAGCCTCGCGCTGCTTCTGGTTGCGGCCGACACCGCGCTCCTCGGCGTTCTGAAGTGGCGCGCCCTGAACCGCAGCGCGCGGCCCGCCGTCGCCTGACGGCAGACGGACGATACTGTGTCGACGATGGCGCCGCGGTGACGCTGGACGCCCGCCGGCCGGCGGGTGAAAGTGGCTGGGAAAAACGACCGGCAAGGATGACCGCCATGAGCAGCGTCACCGCGGCGCGCACGACAACCGACGACTTCGGCACATTGATGCGGCAATGGCGCCGGCGACGGGGCCTTAGTCAGCTGGCGCTGGCCGAGAATGGCGGCGTGTCGCAGCGCCATGTCAGTTTCCTCGAATCGGGTCGGGCGCGGCCGAGCCGGCAGATGGTGCTGCATCTCTGCGAATTGCTCGACCTGCCCTTGCGCGAACGCAATCGGCTGCTGCAGGCGGCCGGATTCGCCGCCGCCTATCGCGAAAGCCGCCTCGACGAACCGCAGCTCGCCGAGGCGCGCCGCGCACTCGATCTGCTGTTGCAACAGCATGAACCCTTCCCGGCCGCGGTCGTGGACGCGACCTGGACGATGCAGCTTGCCAATCAGGCGGCGCGACGCATGGTCGCGTTCCTGCTCGGTCCCGCCTTCGATCCGGAACGGCCGGTCAATCTGATCAAGCTGCCGCTGCATCCGAACGGCGCGCGGCCGTACATCGTCAACTGGCGCGAGACGGCCGCCGCCATGCTGCATCGGTTGCAGCGCGAGGCACACGACAATGCTGCGGCGGCCGCGCTGCTCGCCGAAGTGCGCGCCTATCCCGACGTCGACGCGCTGTGGCGCAATCTCGACTGGGAGCGCGAGCCGCGGCCGGTCCTGACGTTCACGGTGGCGAAGGATGGCCTGACGCTGAACCTGGTGACGATGATCGCCACCTTCGGTACGCCGCAGGACGTCACGCTGCAGGATCTGCGTATCGAAAGCTTCATGCCGGCCGACGAGGCGACGGAGCAGATCCTGCGCAGCCTCGCCTGATCTTCCGCTCGGATGTCCTTCGCAAGGGTTCGCGCGATCCGAAACGGGCGCGGAATGTCGTCGCGATAGACATCGCATGGCCTGTTCGCGGTATCGACATGCGCGTTTCGGCGTAGGTCGCCATCAGAAATCCGTTTCTTGCTTCAGAATGGTCACGGCACCCGCCCTACACTGGCGTCACAACTCTAGGGGGCATGTTGGTCGTCGTCACGACCGAAGCACACGCAACCATGATCGACCAGCGCCTCGTCCGGCGCTGGCTCCTCGGCGGCCTCGCCCCGTTCTGGACACTCGCCATCAGTTTTCATGTTCTGGGGCCGTCGTTCCCGCCCCTTCCTTTCGTTACCTTCGCCGGCTGCGCCTTCTGTCTTGCCGGCGCGTTTCTCCTCAACGTGTTCGCGCTGCACCGGCTCGAACGGCTGTCGTTCCGCCATGCGGCGTGCCTGTTCCTCGTGGCCGGGCCGGGCCTCGGCATCGCCATGGTCGCGACCACGCTGCTCGGGCTCGGTGTCAGCGGCATCGTCATTCTGACTGTTTATCTCCCACTGACGATGCTGGATCCGAACGACGCGATTCTCGGCATCATCGAGAACATCGTCGTCGCGATTTCATGCGCTGCGGCCGGCTTCGGGTCCGGCACGCTGTCCCACTTCGTCATATCCCAGGCGATGCCGACCTCGCTCGCCACGGTGCCCCGTATGTGGCGCGCGCACGCGTTCGGCGCCGCCGCCGCGGGCTTCGTGTTCGGACTTTCCAACTCGACATTGGGCGGCCTATTGCTCGTGCCGATACCCTATGTCCTGATGACGTTCTCGGCCCTGCAGGGACGTCTCGAACACGGTGCCTTGCGTGCCGCATCGCCCGCCATGTTCACACTGCGGCTGGCCGGCGTGACCGTGCCGGTCGCAGTCCTCGGCATCCTGATCGGGATGGCCTCGTACATGCCGTTCGGATCGGTCTCCGCGGGCCGGCCGATGGTCACGGCCGAACGCGATCGGGGCAAGGTGCCCATCCTCGAGAGCCCGATTTCGGCCGCGCACGCGGGCTTAGCGGCGCCGGCGGGATTGCAACCGGCCGCCGCGCATTCGTCATGGAACTTCGTGCGCCCCGACAGTCCGCTCCCCTGACCTGAACCTTGGGGCCACTGTTCGACGGCAATTCCGCCGTCGAATACGGTCCGGAGGAAGCTTCCCTGCTTCGTCAGGCCCCCAGCTTCTCGGCGAGATCGACGAAGTCGCGAGCGACGACGGTCCAATCCTCCTCGGGCACGAGATCCGTCGTCTGTCCAGGCCCATGTTCCGCCGGGCGCGGCACGAAGCCGGTCTTCAACCCGTTGCGCGCGGCGGCGCGCAGATCGTCGTTATGGGCCGCGACCATCATGACCTCGTCCGGCGCGAGACCAAGCATCGCGACCGCGTTCAGGTAACTCTCCGGCAACGGTTTGTAGGCGTGGCTCGTCTCGGCCGACAGAATGGCATCCCACGGCAACCCGACACGCTTCGCCATGTTGAGCAGCAGCGCAAAATTGCCGTTCGACAGCGGCGTAATGATGTACTTCGCCTTGAGACGCGCGAGGCCGGTCACGGTATCGGGCCAGGGGTCGAGCCGGTGCCACGCGCGATTGAGGTCGGCGCGCTCCGCCTCGGCCAGCATGCCGAGACCGAAGCGCGGCAACAGCATGTCGAGCGTCTCGCGATGAAGGACGTCAAGGACCGCCCAAGGTCGGCGGCCGGACCGGACCTGCTCCAGCGACGGCTGATAGTTGCCGCGCCAGGCGTCGGCGAAAGCCGCCGCATCGACGGCAACGCCCTTGCGGCGCGCGACGGCCTCGACCTCGCGGATGATGCTCGTGCGCCAATCGACGCACGTCCCGAACACGTCGAAGAGCAGCGCACGGATCGTCATGCCCTCCCCGCACAGGTCATGCAGCCGAAGGGTAGCGTCTTTCGGAGCATCCGCAAGCCGGTATCAGGCCGGCGGTCACGGACGGGTCGGACGGCGGATCCTGAACGGTCGTTCGACGGCGAAGAGGTTCGCGCGCTCAGCCCAATGTCACCGGCCTTTCCTTCGCCAGCCGGTCGAACTGCTGCAGGGTCGCGAGAATGTCGGGCATATCCTTGAGCCGGATCATGTTTGGTCCGTCGGACGGCGCATGGTCCGGGTCCTGGTGCGTCTCCATGAACACGGCGGCGACGCCGACCGCAACGGCCGCGCGGGCGATGACCGGCGCGAAGCGGCGGTCGCCGCCCGAGGCGGTTCCCTGCCCGCCCGGCTGCTGGACCGAATGGGTCGCGTCGATGACGACGGGATATCCCGTCGCGGCCATGATCGGCAGGCCGCGCATGTCGGTGACGAGCGTATTGTAGCCGAACGACACGCCGCGCTCGGTCAGCAGGATCCTGTCGTTGCCCGCCGACGATATCTTGGCCGCGACGTTCTGCATGTCCCAGGGCGCGAGGAATTGGCCCTTCTTCACGTTGACGGCGCGGCCGGTCTTTGCCGCCGCGAGCAGAAGGTCGGTCTGGCGGCACAGAAACGCCGGGATCTGCAGCACGTCCACGGCTTCGGCCGCGGCGGCGCACTGATCCGGCTCGTGCACGTCGGTCAGTACCGGGCAGCCCCACTTCTCGCGGATCTCGGCGAGGATCGGCAGGCTCTTCGCGAGGCCCAGGCCGCGCGCGGCGCTTACGGAGGTACGGTTCGCCTTGTCGAACGAGGTCTTGTAGATGAAGCCCATGCCCAGCTTGCCGGTGATTTCGACGAGCGCGTGGCTCATCTCCATCGCGTGGTCGCGGGATTCGAGCTGACAGGGACCGGCGATCAGCACCATTGGGCGATCGTTGCCGATGATGACGTTGCCGACATGGACGTGGCGGGGACTGGTCATGGCCGAAGCTTGTGCCACGGAGACCATGCCGTCGACAAGGTCGCCCTGCCGACGGACAAGGTTGAACGTACCGCCGTGCAGGTGAAATTCGACGGCGCGAATGGCGAGCTGTCGGTCACAGACAACGGCAAGGGGTTCAGCGAGGTCCGCAAAGGCAGCCGCGGCCTTCAGCTCGTGTCGATGCTGCCCGAGCAACCCAAAGGCGGCTTCGAGATTCGGCCGACCGCTGCAGGCACTGTCGACCTCGTACGGTTCCAAGCCGCGACGCAAGGCGTCAGGTGATGCCGATCGGGGTCGCCGCTTGCGCCCTCTCTTCCCGGCCTTGTTCGCGGCCGGGATTAGAGAGGGATTCGCCTGGATCGCACGGGGCGGCGAAACAGGGCCGCCTTACACCAGCCGGCTCTGCTCCACCGCCGCCTTGATGAACGACGTGAACAGCGGGTGCGGGTCGAAGGGTTTCGACTTGAGTTCCGGGTGGAACTGCACGCCGATGAACCACGGGTGGTCCGGGATCTCGACGATCTCCGGCAACTGGCCGTCCGGCGACATGCCCGAGAATATCAGGCCGGCGCTCTCCAGCCGGTCCTTGTAGTTGATGTTCACCTCGTAGCGGTGGCGGTGACGCTCCCTGATATGGTTCGCCCCGTAAATCTCGGCGACGCGGCTGCCCTCCTTCAGCAGGCAGTCATAGGCGCCGAGGCGCATGGTGCCGCCGATATTGTCGCCGATCGAGCGGCGCTCGATGGTGTTGCCGCGCATCCATTCGGTCAGCAGGCCGACGACCGGCTCCGGGGTCGGGCCGAACTCGGTCGTGCTCGCGTCCTTGATGCCGACGAGGTCGCGCGCCGCCTCGATGACCGCCATCTGCATGCCGAAGCAGATGCCGAAATACGGCACCCTCTTCTCGCGCGCATAGCGCACCGCGCGGATCTTGCCTTCCGCCCCGCGCTCGCCGAAGCCGCCCGGCACGAGAATGCCGTGGGCGCTCGCCAGCGCCTCGAAGGCATCGACGCCGTTTTCGAACTGTTCGGATTCGACCCAGTTGAGGCGCACGCGCACGTTGTTGGCGATGCCGCCATGGGTCAGGGCCTCGGCCAGCGACTTGTAGGCGTCGACCAGGTTCGTGTACTTGCCGACCACCGCGATCTGGACCTCGCCCTCGGGCGCCTTGATCCGGCGCACGATCTCGACCCAGCGCGAGAGGTCCGGCTTGCCCGACGATTCGATGCCGAAATGGCGCATGACCTCGCGATCGAATCCGGCCTCGTGATACTGCAGCGGCACCTCGTAGATGGTCGAGGCGTCGAGCGCGGGAATGACGGCTTCCTCGCGCAGATTGCAGAACAGGGCGATCTTTTTGCGCGCGCTCGGCGGGATCTCGCGATCGCAACGGCAGAGGAGAATGTCGGGCTGGATGCCGACGCTCTGCAGCTCCTTGACCGAGTGCTGGGTCGGCTTGGTCTTGAGCTCGCCGGCCGAAGGAATCCACGGCAGCAGCGTCAAGTGGATGAACAGCGCGCGTTCCCTGCCCAGCTCGTTGCCAAGCTGGCGGATGGCCTCGAGGAACGGCAGGCTCTCGATATCGCCGACCGTGCCGCCGATCTCGCACAGCAGGAAGTCACAGTCGTGCGTATCGGCCCGGATGAATTCCTTGATCGCGTCGGTGACGTGCGGAATGACCTGCACGGTGCCGCCCAGATAGTCGCCCCGCCGCTCCTTCGCGATCACGTTCGAATAGATTCTGCCCGTCGTGATGTTGTCCGACTGGCGCGAGGGTACGCCCGTGAAGCGCTCGTAATGGCCGAGGTCGAGGTCGGTTTCGGCACCGTCGTCGGTGACGTAGACTTCGCCGTGCTGGTAGGGACTCATCGTCCCAGGATCGACGTTGAGATAGGGGTCCAGCTTGCGCAGCCTGACCCGGAATCCGCGCGCCTGGAGAAGCGCGCCGAGCGCCGCCGAAGCGAGACCTTTTCCGAGTGAGGAGACCACGCCGCCGGTTATGAAGATGAACCGCGTCATGGGCTTTCACCTTACACAGGCCGCTGCCCCGGCACAAGGGTCAGAGCAGCAAAACATTTGATTCAGCGGCAATTTTTCGCTTTTCGGCGGGACGCTTTGCTGATCTCGCGAGAGCACCTCCGAGTCGCATCGCCGCCCGCCCGTCGCAACCCGCGCGCCGCCGGCCGAAGCACCGTCCGGAACCGCGGCCATACCATTCAAGGTGTGCGCGCGGCGCGGCTGACGCGCAGGCGATATCCCTGAAGAATTTCGGGCGGCCGATGCGTCGTCCGCGCCGGCGCGCGACGAACCGACGCGCTAGCGCGCGATCGGCGCGGATGGCGCCGCGGGCTGCGCGGGCGCGGATTGCGGCGGCGTCTGATCGGGCGCGGCCGGGATCGACGGCGTCGACGAGGACGGCGCCAAGTTGTCCATGATCGAGCGACGCTCGCGCGGCGAGCTGGCCCAGATCGACAGCACCAGGCTCGTCACCATGAACAGCGCGGCCAGAATGGCCGTGGTCCGGGTCAAGAGGTTGGCCGTGCCGCGCGCGGTCATGAAGCCGCCCATCCCGCCGGAGGAGCCGATGCCGAGGCCACCACCCTCGCTGCGCTGCAGGAGCACGACGGCAATCAGCGCCACGGCAAGCAGCAGGTGGATGACGAGAAGAACGGTTTGCATGGCGATGCTCCCGACCGGGATGGCCCTCTCGGATGGTTGGGGAAGGCGAACTTTTAGTCGCTTCGTGCCCGTGAATCTAGGCTCAAATGGCCCCAGGTTCACGCACGGGCCGGCGCGGCCGCGGCAATGGCGAGAAAATCCTCGGCCTTGAGGCTGGCGCCCCCGACGAGCGCGCCGTCGACATCGGCGACGGCAAGGAGCTCGCCGGCATTGGCCGGCTTCACCGAGCCGCCGTAGAGGATGCGGACGTCGCCGCCATCCGACAGGCGCGCGGCGAGCTCGCGCCGGATCGTCTCGTGGACTTCCGCGACCTGCGCGGTGGTCGCATTGCGCCCGGTGCCGATCGCCCACACCGGCTCGTAGGCGATGACGACGTTGCGGGACGAGGCCGCCTTGGGCAACGAACCGGCAAGCTGGGTCCGGATGACGTCGAGCGTGCGGCCGGCATCGCGCTCGGCGAGCGTCTCGCCGATGCAGATGATGGCGGTCAGCCCGGCGGCAATCGCGGCCACGGCCTTGGCCCGTACGACGTCGTTCGACTCCCCGTGATCGGCGCGCCGCTCGGAATGCCCGACGATGACGTAACGGCAGCCGAGATCGGCAAGCATGGGCGCGGCGATGTCGCCGGTGTGGGCACCGGACGGCTTGGAATGACAGTCCTGCCCGCCGACCCCGACGGCGCTACCGGCAAGCGCCTCGGCGACCGGCGCGATCAGCGTCGCGGGCGGACAGACGAGGAGCTCCGGCCCCCGGCTCCCGAGCGTTGCCGCCCCCGCCGCGACCGCGCGCGCGAGCGCGAGCCCGTCGGCCTTGAGTCCGTTCATCTTCCAATTTCCCGCGATCAGGATCCGGCGCGCCATCAATTCCTCTCCGCTGTCGAGCTTCATTCCGTAACACGCGGAAATCGCGAGTCAAAGTCCCCGATCAGGCGAACTTGCAAATGGTTGCGACGGTCCGGCCGCGCTCCTATGATCCGCCGCAATTTTGTCGACGCCGAAGGAACCGGCCGCCCCGATGCTGCAGACCATCCGTTCGAAGACCGCAGGGATCGTCGCGAAGGCCCTGTTCATCCTCCTCCTCCTCAGCTTCGCGGTCTGGGGCATCGGCGACTATGCGTTCCTGCGGCAAACCAACGACGTCGCCATCGAGGTCGGCAGTGTCGAGATCAAGGCCGACCGGCTGTCGCAGGAATATCAGCGGGAGGTCGAGCGCCTGCGCCGCACCTTCGGCCGGTTCGATCCGGAACTCGCGCGCCAGTTCGGCCTGATGGATCAGGTCGTCGACCGCCTGATCACCGAGACCGTATTCGATCTCGAGACCAATCGTCTCGGCCTCGTCGTCAGCGACGACGTGATCCGCACGCAGATCGCCGGCAATCCGTCTTTCCACGGGGCCATGGGACAGTTCGACCCCCAGGTGTTCCAGCAGGTACTCTTTGCCAACGGTCTCAACGAGGCGACGTACACGCAGATGTTGCGGCGCGACCTTGCGCGCACGGCGTTGGTCGAATCTCTCGCCATGGGCGGCCGGGCGCCGGATATCCTGGTCGACCGCCTGTATCGCCATCGCGAGGAACGGCGCGTCGGCGAAACGGTCCTCGTTCCGGCCAGCGCAATGGAGGATGTCGGCGAGCCGGACGAAGCCGCCCTCAAGTCGGTCTATGACGACAATACCGAGCGCTTCACGCAGCCCGAGTATCGCAAGCTTTCCGTCCTGCGCCTGAGCGTCGAGGACTTGGTCAAGACGGTGCAGGCCAGCGACGAGCAGATCCGCGAGGAATATGAGGCGCGGCTGCCCGAACTTCGCGTGCCCGAGCGGCGGGACGTCGAGCAGATGGTGTTCCAGGACGAGAGCGCCGCGAAGTCGGCCGCCGAGAAGGTTGCGGCCGGCACGCCGTTCGTCGACGTCGCGCGCGAGATGGCCAACCAGACGCCGGAGCAGACCACGATCACCGGGATCGTGCGGGATGAGCTCGTCCCGCCGCTGGCAGAAACGGTGTTCAATGCGGCACAGGACGCCGTGGTCGGTCCGGTAAAGAGTCCGCTGGGCTGGCATCTGTTCCGCATCGTCGCCATCCACCCCGGCAAGGAACCCACGCTCGAGGAGGTTCGCGAGACGATCGCGGCCGAGGTCGCAAAGCGGCTGGCCGCCAATGCCGCCTACGACGCGTCGGTGACCGTGGAAGAAGCGATTGCCGCGGGCCAGACCTTGGAGGAAGCCGCCGGGAAGGTCGGCGTCGAAGTCATCAGTATCGCGGCCGTCGATGCGCGCGGCCTCGATCCGGAAGGCAAGCCGGTGATGACGCTGATCGGCGCCCCGGAGGCGCTCCAGGCTGCCTTCCAGACCGAGCCGACGCGCGAGAGCCAGCTGATCGAAACCAAGAACGGCGCCTATTTCATCGTGCGCGTTGACGAGGTGACGGCGTCGCGCGTGAAGCCGTTCGAGGACGTTCGCACGGAGCTGACCGAGCTGTGGAAGCAGGAGCGGCGCAACGAGGCCGCGCGCAAGCGTGCCGAAGAGATCGCGGCGCGCGTGAACCAGGGCGCGACGCTCGAGGCGGCGGCGGCCGCATTCAAGCTGAAGCCGCAGACGACCGCGCCGGTCCGGCGCGACGGCAAGGCCGATCAGGGTAACGTGCCGTCGGAGGTTACGGCGCAGCTCTTCGCGCTGAAGGCCGGCGAGGCCGGCGTCGCACCAGCGGCGGACGGCTTCCATGTGGTCCGCCTCGCCGATATCAAGCCGGCCGATCCCGCCGCCGACACCGACGGCGTGGCACGCCTGAAGGCACAGCTCGCCGATCAGATCGGTAGCGATCTCGTCCAGGAACTGGGCGCGGCGCTTCGCGCGCGCTATGGCGTCACGGTCCACCGCGACGTCGTCGACCGGCTGATGTAGGCATCTCGCCCGGGTCTTGAACCATCAGGGACGATCCCGGCGCACGCAGCACGCCGGGATCGGTTCTTGGTGTCCTTAGCGGTTCAAAACTGCTGTTGGCGTTCGCACGGACCGAGGAATTCTCAATCTCCTGATCCGGAGGTCGCGGCGGCGGGCTCGACCTTGCCGCCCTGCCCTTCGAGATGGTTACGGATCGACTGGAGGCTCGTCATGAGCCCGTCCATCACCTCGTTGTCGGACAGCCGGCCCCGCCGATCGGCTCGGGTCTGGTCGCGGCGCATCGTGAGATGGATCGTGACCTCGGACCGACTCCCGTCCTCACGGACCTGCAGCCAGCCGCTATAGTCGCCTTCGTCGGCGCCCCATTCGAGGCGCCGGCGGCTGCCGTCGATGCGCATCCAGCCGTCGGATACGTAACGATGGCCATGCGCCTCGCCTTCGACGCGGACGCGGGAGTCTCCCAGCCCCTGCACCCGGGTTGCGGTCGGCATGTAGCGCGTCATGTTGCGGATGTCGGCAACGAACTCGAACACGCGGTCGGGTGATGCCTGGATCGCGATCGTGCGCTCATACTCGCTCACGCTTGTTCCTCCTGTGCCGTGTCGACCCGACAATCGTCAGGACAACTCCGCGGCCCCAGAGGGAGTTCCCGCCGTTGCCGGGTCGTCGATCAGGCGCGGCCGGCGAACTCGAAGCCGGCGTCCTCGACCGCCGCCTTCACGATGTCCGGCGAAGCATTCCCGACGCGCACCTGGCCGGCGACCAGGTCGACCGCGACCTCGGCCTCGGGTACGCGCTGCTTGATGGCATTCGTCACGGCCCGCGCGCAGCCGTCGCAGGTCATTCCCTTCACACGATACATTTCCGTCACGTCACATCCCCTTTCCCGCTCAACGGCGGCGCAAGAATGCCCTTTCCCGTCGTTGGAAGGTCAAGCGCGCCGACGTCATGGCCGTGCGGCCATCGCGCGCTCGCGCTTGTGCCGCACGATCGCGCTGACCGGCACGATCGCGAGGCCGCGCGCCGGTGCGTGCCTGAGCCAGTCCGCGAGCACGTCGAGGGTCGCGTCGCGCGGATGACCGATCGCCACGGCGTGCTCGTTGCGTCGTGCAATCAACTCCGTCTCTGCGAGGCGCGCCAGCACCGCCGCCGCCGTCGGCTCGTGATCGAGGAACACGTCGCGCGCGACATAGGGGACGGACATCTCGCGCGCCAATGCGGCCGCGACGCTGTCCGCCGTCGTGCGCGAGTCGACGAAGATCAGGTCGCGCGCGCCGAGCTCGGCGAGGACGGGTCGCATCGCGACGCTGTCGGCAGTGAATCGGCTTCCCATGTGATTGTTGAGCCCAACCACGACGCCGGCGCGGTCGAGCGCCGATGCCACGTGTTGCCGAATCCGCGCCGCCGTCCAGTCGACGCGCAACGCCTCGGGGCCCGGATCCTGGTGACCCAGCGGCTCCATCGGCATGTGCACGATGACCTCGTGGCCCTGCGAGCGCGCGGCAGCGACCTGCGCGCCGAAATCGCGCGCATAGGGCAGGAACGCGAGCGTCAGCGGACCCGGCAGCCGCGACGCGCGGTCGGAGCGTGCCCGATCGACGCCCAGGTCGTCGATCACGATCGCAATCAACTTGCGGTCCCGCGGCAGATCCACCGCCACCGCATGGCGCCGCCAGCCATCCGCGATGTCCGGCACCGCGCGGGTCGGCGCCTCCCGTTCGATGCTCGCTGGTTCGGGGATGGCGACTGGAATCCGCACGGCGATGCCGGGCCGAGGCGCCTCGGGCGGATCAGCGGAAGCCGGGCGCGGCTCGGTCTGCGCGTCGTCGCGCGACTCGACGCCCGCCCCCATCACGGCACCAAGCGCCAGGCCCAGCATGAACGCGAGCGGCGCAAGGAGCAACGCTCGCCATCGGAAGAAGTGCGCCATTCGTGGCCGGTGCGTCGGGCGTGGATCAGTCCGCGCGCGGCGCGGCGTACGGGCGATCATCCACCGTCCGCGCGGCAGGCAGCGCAGCCAGGTCGTCGAGGATCGGGCACTCGGGCCGATCATCGCCGTGGCAACGTTCAGTAAGCTCGATCAGCGTCCGGCGCATGCTCTGAAGCTCTGCGATCTTGCGGTCGATGTCGGCGATGTGCGCCATCGCCAGCGACTTGACCTTGTGGCTGGCACGCCCCTTGTCGCGCCAGAGGGCAAGCAGCGCACCGACCTCCTTCACCGAGAAGCCGAGACTGCGCGCCCGGCTGATGAACCGCAGCGTTTGGACATCCGTCTCGGTGTAGTCGCGGTAGTTGTTTCCGCGTCGGTCGGCCGGCCGGATGAGGCCGATACTCTCGTAGTAGCGGATGGTTTTGGCCGAGACGCCCGAGCGCTCGGCCGCCATGCCGATGTTCATTGTCCACCTCCGGCTGTTTACCTGACCTTCCAGCGCCGCAGCAGCAGCGAATTCGACACGACGCTCGCCGACGAGAACGCCATTGCCGCACCCGCCACGACGGGGCTGAGCCAGCCGACCGCCGCGATCGGGATACCGATCAGATTGTAGACGAACGCCCAGAACAGATTCTGCCGGATCTTGGCGTAGGTGGCGCGGCTTGCGTCGATCGCCATTGCCACCAGCGCCGGATCGCCGCGCATCAGCGTGACGCCCGCCGCCTGCATCGCGACATCCGTCCCCGTACCCATGGCGATGCCGATATCGGCCGCCGCAAGCGCGGGCGCATCGTTGACGCCGTCGCCGACCATCGCGACGACGCGGCCATCGCCCCGGAGTCCCGCGACGATCCGCGCCTTGTCCTCGGGCAGCACCTCGGCGATCACCCGATCGATGCCGAGCGCGCCCGCAACGGCTTCGGCCGCGCCGCGATTGTCGCCGGTCAGCATGACGCTCTCGATCCCAAGCGCCTTGAGGTCGCGAACGGCAAGGCGGGCCCCGGGCCTGATCGCATCGCCGGCAGCGATCAGGCCGAGGAGACGGCCGTCGGCGACGAACATGACGGTCTTGCCGTCGCGCGACAGGGCCTCGGCGCGCGCCGCAAGCATGCCCACGGCGATGCCGCTTTCATCCATCAGGCGGCGATTGCCGACGCGAAGCCGGCGCCCGTCGGCCACCGCCTCGATCCCGCGTCCGGGCCGCGCGCGGAACTCCGCCAGCGGCGGCAGCGCAAGCCCGCGCGCCTTCGCCGCTTCCAGAACGGCGCGCCCGAGCGGATGTTCGCTGCCCTGCTGGGCCGTCGCCGCGCTTGCAAGCACCGTCGCCTCGTCCACGTCGGGCGCAGCGATGATGTCGGCCACGACCGGGCGACCGACGGTGAGCGTGCCGGTCTTGTCGAAGACGACCGTAGTGATCCGGTGCGCACGCTCCAGCGCCTCGGCATCCTTGATCAGGATGCCCGCGCGCGCGGCGGCACCGGTGCCGGCCATGATGGCGGTCGGCGTCGCAAGGCCGAGGGCGCACGGACAGGCGATGACGAGTACGGATACCGATGCGATCAACCCGCCCTGCGGATCCCCTGCCAACAGCCACCATGCCACGAACGTGACCGCGGCGACTGCCAACACCACCGGCACGAAGAGCGCGCTGATACGGTCGACGAGACGCTGCACCGGCGCCTTCGATGCCTGCGCACCTTCGACCAGGCCGATGATCCGCGCCAGCGTCGCATCGGCGCCGACGGCGCGCGCCTCGATCCGGAGCAGGCCGTCGCCGTTGATCGCCCCGCCGATCACGCGGTCGCCGGGACGCTTCGCGACCGGCCGGCTCTCGCCCGTCAGCAACGATTCGTCGAGGTCGCTCTCGCCCGCGACGACGATCCCATCCACCGGAACACGCCCGCCGGGGCGCACGATCACCGTCTCGCCCGGCAGCACGCTGTCGACCGGCACGTCCTGCTCGGCGCCGTTGCGCACGACGCGCGCCGATTCCGGCTGCAGCGCCATGAGCGCGCGGATGGCGGCGGCAGCACCGCGCTTGGCACGGGTTTCCAGCCACTTGCCGAGAACGACGAGGACGATGACCACCGCGGCGGCCTCGAAATAAAGCGGCGGCATCCCCCATGGATCGGCAAGCGCGAGCACCGCGCTGTAGCCGTAGGCGGCCGACGTGCCGAGCGCCACGAGCAGATCCATGTTGCCCGTACCTGCCCGCAACGCCTTCCAGCCGGCGACATAGAAGCGGCCGCCGATCCAGAACTGCACCGGCGTCGCCAGCGCCAGCGCCGCGAGCGGCGGCAGGCGCCAATGACCGCCCGCGAGATGCACGACCATCTCGGCGAGAAGCGGCAGGGTGAGAACGGCGCCGATGACGACGCGGATCAGATCGTCGCGGCTGCGGCGCCGGGCGGCCTCCTCGGCCGCCTCGGCGCGGGCCGCGGCCCCCGACCATGGGGTCGCCCCAAAGCCGGTCCGCGCCACGGCTTCGATCAGCGCGGCCATGGCTGCCGGTGCTGCGCCAAGCACGCGTACCCGCGCCCGCTCGGTCGCCAAATTCACATCGGCCGAGACGACTCCCGGCACGCGCCTCAGCGCGTTCTCCACGCGCGCGACGCAAGAGGCGCAGGTCATCCCCGTGATCTTGAGATCGACGCTCGCCTCGGGCACGGCATAGCCGGCACGCCCGATGACCCCCGCCAGGCTTGCCGGGTCGGTGACGGCGGGATCATAGGCGATCATCGCGGTCTCGGACGCGAGGCTCACGTCCGCGCGGTGGACGCCGGGCGCGCGCCCGAGCGCCCGCTCGAGCCGCGACACGCATGACGCGCAGGTCATGCCTTCGACGGGAAAAGTGACGATGCGCTCATCCGGCCGCTCGGCGGCGGCCGTGCCCGGCTCGCCTTCGACGGCAATCGGATGTGCGCGAACGGCTTGTGTCTGGGTCATGCGAGATCAAATAGTCCTTCCAGTTCTTGGAAGGTCAATGTCCGGCTGACGCCTCAAGGGGTATTTCACGGCCCCGCTTGGGTCGACGGACGGGTTTGGGATGCCCTTGGGTAGCGGGATCGGGCCTCGGGCGGGGGCCGTGTCCCCCCCTCCGCACCGGATTTCGCGCCAATCATCTCTGGACAACGGTCACGCCAAGGCGTCCCATCTTGAATGGACCGACCTCGACAGGCGGACGTTGATCGGCAATGACGCCACGCGACGTGCCCCGCCCCTTCGGCGCTGGCGCCCTGCGCCCGCTCCGGTGCACGGTCGCGGTCGCGATGATCCTGGCCGCCATCGCCGCGGGCCTCTTGTTCGCCCCCCAGCACACGCAGGCGCAAGTCCCGGCGCCCAAGCGCGCGGACCTTCTCGTCATCGAACTTCAGGGCGTCATCGGTGTCGCCGCCGCGGCCTTCGTCAGCCGCGGCATCGAGCAGGCACAAGCGATGAATGCGCGCGCCGTCGTGATCCGGATGGATACGCCGGGCGGACTCGTCAGCGCGACGCGGGACATCATCTCCGACATCCTTGCCTCACCGGTTCCGGTCGTCGTGTACGTGGCGCCGGGCGGGGCACGCGCTGCCAGCGCCGGCACCTACATTCTTTATGCGGCGCACCTGGCCGCGATGGCGCCCGGTACGCATCTCGGCGCGGCGACGCCGATCGGCCTGGGGCCGCCGCCGGGAATGCCGGGCGGGCCCGAGCGACAGCCCGAACCGACGGGCGAGAAGCCGAAATCGCCGGACGAGCCCGGTTCGGCGGCGGAGCGCAAAGCGCTGAACGACGCGATCGCATATCTGCGCAGTCTGGCCGAGTTGCGCGGCCGCAATGCGGATTTCGCGGAGCGGGCCGTGCGCGAAGCCGCGACGATGACCGCGACCGAGGCGGCGACGAACGACGTCGTTGATCTCCTTGCCCCCGACATCCCGTCCCTCCTTGCCGCGATCGACGGCCGCACCATCTCGATCGCCGGCGCGACGCGTCGACTTGAAACGAAGGACGCGGCGGTCGAGACCCTGTCGCCGAACTGGCGCGAGCGCGCGATCGGCATCGTCACCGATCCGAACGTCGCCTATCTCCTGCTGCTGCTCGGGTTCTACGGACTTTTCTTCGAGCTGTGGAACCCCGGCTTCATTCTGCCTGGGGTGGTCGGCGGCATCTGCCTGCTGATCGCGCTGGCCGCGCTGTCGGTGATGCCGGTGAGCTATGCGGGACTCGCACTCATCCTGCTCGGCATCGCCCTCTTGGCCGGCGAGGCCTTCACGCCCGGGGTCGGCGTGCTGGGCATCGGCGGCCTCGTCGCGTTCGTCACCGGTTCGATCTTCCTGTTCGAGCCCGGCGCGGTGCCGTTCGACTTCGGCGTCGCATGGCCGGTGATCGCCGGCGCAACGGCGATTACGTCCGCATTCTTCCTGTTCGTGATCGGTTTCGCGCTCAAGGCGCGACAGCGGCCGGTGGTCACCGGCATCGAGGAACTCGTCGGCAGTCGCGCCCGCGTCATCGAATGGACGGGCGATCGCGGCCTCGTCCACGTTCGTGGCGAGATATGGCAGGCGCGCGCAGCGGAAGGATCGATGCCGGCACCCCCTGCCGCCGGCGACAGCGTGCGGATCCGGGCCCTCGACGGGCTGGTGCTGATCGTCGAGCCGGCCAAGCACACGCTCGACCAACCAGGGAGATGACGCATGGACTTCGGTACGCTGCCCTTCCTGATCGTGCCCGCCGCGCTGATCCTCTTCATCATCGTCAACGCGATCCGGGTGTTGCGCGAATACGAGCGTGGCGTCGTGTTCATGCTGGGGCGGTTCTGGCGGGTCAAAGGGCCGGGTCTGATCGTCCTCATTCCGATCGTGCAGCAGATGGTGCGCGTCGACCTGCGCACCCGCGTGCTCGACGTGCCGAGCCAGGACGTCATCTCGCGCGACAACGTATCGGTAAAGGTCAACGCGGTGATCTATTTCCGGGTCATCGATCCGCAGAAGGCGATCATCCAGGTCGAGAACTTCGACGTCGCCACCAGTCAGCTCGCCCAGACGACGCTGCGCTCGGTGCTGGGCCAGCACGAATTGGACGAGATGCTCGCCGAGCGCGAGAAGCTCAACAACGACATCCGGCGCATCCTCGACGAGCAGACCGACGCCTGGGGCATCAAGGTGCAGAACGTCGAGCTCAAGCACGTCGACATCGACGAGAGCATGATTCGCGCGATCGCGCGACAGGCGGAAGCCGAACGTCTGCGCCGCGCGCGGGTCATCGATGCCGAGGGCGAATTCCAGGCGTCAGAACGCCTGTTTCAGGCTGCACAGGTGCTCGCGCAAAATCCGCAGGCCATGCAGCTGCGCTTCCTGTCGTCGCTTCAGAACATCGCCAACGAGCGCACGAACACGATCGTCTTCCCGGTGCCGCTCGACGTGCTCGGGGCGCTTATGCCGGGCCGGACGGCGGCGTCCTCCACCGAGGTCATCGACCGTCGCGAGGAGACGAGCGGAGCGTAACGATGCGGGCCGCGCCGGGCCCGTCAGCCGACCATCTGCATCTCGCGGCTGACCATCTGCGTCAGCTGATCGATCTGTTGCGGACTCATCGCCGCGCGCATCTGCGGAAACATTCGATCTTCCTCTTCCCGCACATGCGCGGCGATCTCGCGCCGCAACGCCATTGCCTCGGACATCCAGTTCGGATCGTTCTTGGGCATCTGCTCCAGGCGGAACAGGCGCTGCTTCATCGACGCATGTTCGTGGTAGAACTCCTCCGTCACGCCGGGCCCGACCGACGTATTCTGCATGTAGGCCGGATAGAGAACGTTCTCCTCGGCGACGGCATGGCGCGTCAGCTCGGTCTTCAGCTCCCCGAGCAGCCGTTCGCGCTCGTTCACGGCCGAGGCCGGCGTCGCCTCGATGCGCGTGAAGATCTGCTCGATGCGCCGGTGATCGCTGGTGAGCATCTCGAACGCGTCACCGCGTCCGCTCGTCGTTCCCCGCTCTGCGCTGCCGCTTGGACTGACTCCGGGCGACTCGCCGACCGAACGCATCGTGTCGCATGCGCCCAACACGGCGACGGCCGCCGTCACGCCAGCTGCCCGCCCGAACCCGCGCCGCGAGATCCGGCGGGAGGTCTCCAGCTTATCCGTGTTCATGTCGTCAACTCCGCAGTTGAAGTACGGGGTTAACCCACGGCTCAGTTGCGGGTTCCTTGCATGTACCTGTCGTCGGTCGCGCGAAGGATCGGCCGAAAGGCCCGGCGGCGCCGAAGGCGGACACGAAAGCGTAGCAGCCTACGCGCCGACGGCTTGCCTTGCAGTCGAGCGTAGGTTCGTCGGGAAACGACAATCGCTGCGGCGCGACTTCCGCCTCGGGCCGGCCGCGCGGCGGCGCCCCGTGCCGTGCCGCCCGCCATTGCTGCGGCGCCGCCCTCGTTCCAGCCACCGGGCAAAGCTGATATAAGGGCCGCGTGCTTGGCCGCGGATCGCGCCCCCTGAGGAGCCGCGCGGCCCGACGCACGGAAAATGCGTTCGAAGCGAGGGACTTCGCGATGTCCGGCGACATGACCCAGCTCAAGGCCCTTCTCGGCATCGTCGCCGAAGGCCGGACCCTGACCGAGGAAGAGGCCCGCGAAGGCTTCGACATCATGATGGCCGGCAATGCGACGCCGTCGCAGATGGGCGCCTTCCTGATGGCGCTGCGCGTGCGCGGCGAGACCGTCGAGGAGATCACGGGGGCGGCGCAGGCCATGCGCGCCCGCGCCGCGCGCATCCACGCGCCCGACGACGCGATCGAACTCGTCGGCACCGGTGGCGACGGGGTGGGCACGTACAACATCTCCACCGCCAGCGCGATCGTCACCGCCGCCTGCGGCGTGCCGGTTGCCAAGCACGGCAACCGCGCCTTCTCGTCCAAGTCAGGCGCCGCCGACGTGCTGGCCGCGCTGGGCGTCAACATCGATTGCGATTTCCGCCTGATCGAGCGCGCGATCGCCGAGGCGAAGGTCGGTTTCATGATGGCGCCGCGCCATCACAGCGCGACCCGGCACGTCGCCGGTACACGCGTCGAACTGGGTGTCCGCACCATCTTCAACCTGCTCGGGCCGCTGTCGAACCCGGCCGGCGTGCGGCGCCAGATCGTCGGCGTGTTCGCCCGCAAATGGCTGGAGCCGCTCGCGCGTACCTTCGGCAATCTCGGCTCGGTCCACACATGGGTCGTGCACGGCGCCGACGGCCTCGACGAGATCACGACCACCGGCCCCACGTATGTCTGCGAGTACAAGGGCGGCCAGATCCGCAGCTTCGAGATCACGCCCGAGGAGGCAGGCCTGCCGCGCGCGCGGCTCGACGATCTCAAAGGCGGCACGCCCCAGGAAAACGCCGACGCGCTCCGCGCCGTGCTCGAAGGCGCGCGCGGGCCCTTCCGCGACATCGTCCGCCTCAATGCCGGCGCGGCACTGATCGTCGCGGGCAAGGCGACGAGCCTCAGGGCCGGCGCCGACATGGCGGCCGACGCGATCGACAGCGGCCGCGCCAAGCAGACGCTGGCGAAGCTGGTTGCGATCACCAATTCGCCGCCGCCGGTCGAGGCACGCGCATGACCGACGTGCTGGCCAGGATCTGTGCCGATACCCGCCAGGAGATCGCGCGGCGACGGCGCGCAAAGCCGCTGGCGTCGATCGAGGCGGAAGCGCGCATCGCCCCGCCCCCGCGCGGCTTCGCCGCCGCGCTGCGCCGCACGGCCGCTGCCGGCAAGCCGGCGCTGATCGCCGAGATCAAGAAGGCATCGCCGTCGCGCGGGCTCATCCGCGCCGATTTCGATCCGCCGGCACTCGCCCGCGCCTATGCCGACGGCGGCGCGTCGTGCCTGTCGGTGCTGACGGACGAGCCCTATTTCCAGGGATGCGATGCGTACCTGACGGCGGCGCGCGCCGCTGTGACGCTCCCGCTCCTGCGCAAGGACTTCATGCTCGACCCCTATCAGGTCTTCGAGGCCCGCGCGATTGGCGCCGACTGCATCCTCCTGATCCTGGCCGCCATCGACGACGGCTGCGCACGTGAGCTTGCGGCGGTCGCGCGGGCGCTCGGGATGGACGTGCTGGCCGAGGTTCACGACGCGGCGGAACTCGAACGCGCGCTTGCGATCGGGGACGCGCTGATCGGGATCAACAACCGCAACCTCAAAACGCTGACAGTCGATCTCGCCACGTTCGAGACGCTTGCCCCGCGCGTGCCACGCGACCGCCTGCTGGTCGCCGAGAGCGGAATCCGAACCGCGGCGGACATCGCGCGTCTGCGCGCCGCCGGTGCCGGCGCTTTCCTGGTCGGCGAGTCGCTGATGGCCCAGGCCGACGTGACGGCCGCCACGCGTGCCCTGCTCGCGCCCATGCCCGATGCCCCGGCGGCGATGACCGGATGAGATGGCGCCAATGAGCGGCGACCTCACCCATTTCGACAAGGAAGGTAACGCGGTCATGGTCGACGTGTCGGTCAAGGCTGTCACCAGTCGCGTCGCCGTCGCCAGGGGCAGCGTGATCATGCAGGCCGAGACGCTCGCCCGCATCACCAAGGGCGATGTCAAGAAAGGCGACGTGCTGGGCGTGGCACGGATCGCCGGAATCATGGCGGCGAAGCGGACGCACGAACTCATCCCGCTCTGCCATCCGCTCGCCCTGTCGTCGGTGACGGTCGACCTTGTCCCCGACATGACACGCAATGCGATCGACATCACCGCCACAGTTAAGGTAACGGGTCAAACGGGCGTCGAAATGGAAGCGCTGACAGCGGTTTCGGCCGCGGCGCTCACCGTCTATGACATGTGCAAGGCGATCGACCGTGGCATGACCCTGACCGACATTCGGCTCGTGCATAAGAGCGGAGGCAAATCAGGCACGTACGAGGCCCCCTGATGATCTCGGTCGAGGAAGCGAGGCAGCGCATCCTGGCAGGCTTCGCCCCGCTGCCGGCGGAGACCGTGAGCGTGGCCGACGCACTGGGCCGCGTCCTCGCGGAGGACCTGACGGCCCGCGTCACCCAGCCGCCGGCCGCCGTATCGGCGATGGACGGCTATGCGGTCCGCGCCGCCGACGTCGCGAACGTTCCCGTCACGCTGAAACAGATCGGTCGCGTCCCGGCCGGCAGCACCTACGCCGGCACGGTCGGCCCCGGCGAGTGCGTGCGGATCTTCACCGGAGCGCCGCTTCCCCCCGGCACCGATACCGTCATCATCCAGGAAGACGTCACGGCCGACGGTGACCACATCACCATCCGCGAGGGCGCGCCCAAGGGACGTTACGTCCGGCCGGCGGGGCTCGACTTCAGGTCCGGCGAGGTCGGCATTCGGGCGGGCCGCGTGCTGACCGTGCGTGACGTCGGCCTCGCCGCGGCCATGAACCGGCCGTGGCTCAGCGTCCGCCGGCGACCGCGGGTCGCGATTATTTCCACCGGCGACGAGGTGGTGATGCCGGGCGACCCGATTGGTCCCGGCCAGATCGTCTCGTCCAACGGACTGGCGCTTGCGGCCCTGATTACCGCTGCGGGCGGCGAGCCGATTCAGCTTGGCATCGCACCGGACTCGGTCGAGGCGTTGCAGCGCATGGCCGACGGCGCCCGCGGCGCCGATCTGCTGGTGACCTCGGGCGGCGCTTCGGTCGGCGAGCACGACCTCGTCCGCGCCTCGCTCGGCGCCAAGGGACTTCAGGTCGATTTCTGGAAGATCGCCATGCGGCCGGGGAAGCCGCTGATGTTCGGCCGGATGGGCGACACGCCGGTGCTGGGACTGCCGGGCAATCCGGTCTCGTCGCTCGTCTGCGCGACCGTTTTTCTCATTCCCGTCCTGGCCAGGCTGCTCGGGATCGACGACACGAACCCGACCCGTCTTACCGCCCGGCTGGGCCGCGACCTCGGCGCGAACGACCGGCGCGAGGATTATTTGCGCGCCGCGTTGACGACCGACGCGGACGGCCAGTTGGTCGCGACCCCGTTCGAGGCCCAGGACAGCTCGATGCTGGCGACGCTGGCCCGCGCCGATTGCCTGGTGCGGCGCCCGCCCCACGCACCCGCGGCCAAGGCCGGCGAGATTGTCGATATTCTCACGTTCGGACACGGCATCATCCGGTTGTGACGGCCGGCATTAAGTCGGCTTGACGGGCGACTGGAACTAAACTAGAACATCCTGGGTGTTTAGGGTTTGTTCCCGATCTGCGGGATGGCCCGCCAGCCGGCCGGGGAATCGATGCTGACGCGCAAGCAATACGAGCTGCTCCTGTTCATTCATCGTCATCTCGGCGAGCACGGCGTGTCGCCCTCGTTCGACGAGATGAAGGAGGCGCTGAACCTCCGCTCGAAGTCCGGCATCCACCGCCTGATCACCGGCCTCGAGGAGCGTGGCTTCATTCGCCGCCTGCCTCACCGCGCACGGGCGCTCGAGGTGGTCCGCCTGCCCGAGAACCAGCCCGGCTTGGCGCCGGTACCCAAGCCGGCCGGTTCGGGCACGGGCTTCCAGCCCACGGTCATTCGCGGCGACTTCCGCGGCGGTCTCTCCGGTGTGATCGCATCGGGCCGCAACGAGACGGTGTCGCTGCCGCTCTATGGCCGCATCGCCGCCGGCCTGCCGATCGAGGCGGTGCGCGATACCTCGAATTCCATCGACGTCCCGCCTTCACTGCTCGGCCGCGGTGAGCACTTCGCGCTCGAGGTTGCCGGCGACTCGATGATCGAGGCCGGCATTCTCGACGGCGACACGGTTATCGTGCAGCGCGGCGAGACGGCCGAGAACGGCGCGATCGTCGTCGCGCTGGTCGACGACAGCGAGGTCACGCTCAAACGCCTGCGCCGGCGCGGCGCGTCCATCGCACTCGAACCTGCCAACAAGGCCTACGAGACCCGCATCTTCGGCCCCGATCGCGTCCGCATCCAGGGACGCGTCGTCGGCCTCCTCCGCCGGTTCTGATCGAGCGGGCGCGGGCTCGTCGCTCAATCCTCGTCCTGATCCCTGTCGCGCGGGCGCGGCACGGGCGGGACCCATGGTCGCTCGCCGCGCGCGGCGCGCACGCTCAGGACGCGCGCGCTCCCGTCCGCCTCCAGCCACACGGCGTGACCGCCGTCGCGCCACAGCGCGAACCGGTCGATGACCGTGTGCGCGGCGGGACATGGGACCCGCACCGGCACGATCGCGATGACCACGCCCGCATGGGCGCAGTCCTCCGCGAGCGCGGCCGTCTTCCGTACCAATGCGACCACCTGCCCCTCGGCCGTGTAGAGGCACCCCGAGGGATCGCACGCGAGCCGACCGTCCGCGCTGCGGCCGCGCCGTGGCCAGACGGGCGGTACCTCGTCGTCCTGCCCTTCGCGCCGAAGCCAGGATTCGCGGACGATTCGGCTGCCGCGGGCCGATGAGATCTGCAGTTCTCCATCGGCACCGCGCACCGCCAGCAGTCGCGCATCGCCGGAAACCAGGATGTCGGGACCGCGCTGCAGGCCGACGCTCGCGATACCGAGCGCGATGAGCGGCAGGCCGAGCAGTCGCCAGCGCGTCCGCCAGAGACACAGCCAGAGTCCGCCGAACGTCACGACGACAAGCCCCCAGGCCGACATCGCGGGAACCGCCGCCGCCGCTCCGTCCGCGCCGGCCACCGCCTGGGCGACCGCAAGCATCGCATCGATGCCCCATCCCATCGGAGCCAGCGCGACGGACTCGAGGCCGAACGGCATCAGCGCGAAGGCGAGCACGGCCCATGGCATGATCCAGAGGCTCGTGAGCGGCACGGCGACGAGGTTTGCCGCGAGGCCGAACACCGCGAAGCGGTTGAAGTGATAGAGCGCATAAGGCGCGGTCGCACCGCTCGCCACGAGCGTCGTAAGCCCCACGGCGCCGAGCGCCAGCAGCAATCGCCCGACAGGGCCCGCGCGCGACCGGCGGTGCGCGATCGGTTCGCGCGCGACCTCCCAGGCGGCGATGAGCGCGACGACCGCCGCGAACGACATCTGAAAGCTCGGCGTCAGCAGGCTTTCCGGCGCGACGAGGAGCACGGCGAGCGCGGCCCATGCAACCAGCCGCATCGAGATCGCGGTGCGATCGATGAGCACCGCGAACAATACGACGGACGTCATGAGCCAGGCGCGCTCCGTCGGCACGCTCGGCGTCACGAACAGCATGTAGAGCGTGATCGCGACGAAGGCGGCGATGGCGGCCCATTTCTTGATCGGCCAGCGCAGGGCAACCGACGGTATCAGCGCCAGGCTGCGGCGCACGACGACGAACACGATGGCGGCGACGAGGCCGACATGGAGGCCGGATACCGACAACAGATGCGCAAGACCTGAATCGCGCATCCATTCCATGACCTCGGGCGGCAGGGCCCCCTGCTCGCCGGTCATGAGAGCCGCAGCGACGGCTCCCGCAGGCCCGGGCAGGCCGGCCAGCACGCGTTCCACCACGCGCTGACGGGCGGCGTTGAGCGCGATGCGGACGCCGCCGGGTTCATGCTGCGCGTCGGCACGCGGCGAGAACGGACCGACCGCATAGCCGACGGCGCCGAGCCCCTCAAACCAGGCGTGACGCTGGAAATCATATGCGCCGGGCGCGGCAGGTGCCGGCGGCGGCATCAGCACGGCGCGGCCCGCGATCCAGGCCCCGGGTATCAGGTCGGATTCGCGGGGAACGCGAATCCGAATTCGGGCGGGCGCGCGTTCCGGCGGCACGCCGGCAAGTTCGACATGATCGAGAACGACCCGCCGGCCGCCGTCGCGCGCCTCGACGGAAACGACGCGGCCGGCGAAGCCGGCCGGGCCCCACCGCTTCTCGAGCACCGGCGCCGCGACCGCATGGGTGCGCCATTGCGCGATGCCCAAGCCCGCACCGATCGCCGCGAGCGCAAGGCACGCGACCAGCAACACCGCCCGGCGCCGCGCCACGACGGCGGCGAGGCCGGCCGCCGCCGCGATCAGGCCGCCGAGCCACAAGGGCGGCTCTCGCAGCAGGCTGAAATAGCCGCCAATGCCGGTGCCGACCAGGACCGGCCCCCAAAGCGGCCAACGGTCGGCTTCGGCCGCCAAGACCGTCGCGGCGCAGGTACGGACACGCTCTGCCGCATGGCGCAGGCCGCCAAGCGACATGGGCCCCAGGGCCCTTCGCCCCTCCGCTCCGGCCGACATCGGTTCCCCCGCCCCTTCCGATGTGTTAGGTAGCCGCTTTCCGATTCCTGAAGGTTCGTCCCGGACAACTGTACCTTTTCGAGCCCGTCTTCCCAATGGCTGCTACCGGTTCCCAGATCGTTTGCCGTTTCGCCCCGTCACCGACGGGATTCCTGCACATCGGCGGGGCGCGGACCGCGCTGTTCAACTGGCTTTTCGCGCGCCATCACGGCGGCAAGTTCCGGCTGCGCATCGAGGATACCGACCGGGCGCGCTCCACCCCGGAGGCGGTGGCTGCGATCATCGACGGCTTGCGCTGGCTCGGTCTCAACTGGGATGACGAGATCGTCTATCAGTTCCAGCGTGCCGAACGTCATGTCGAGGTCGCGCACAAGCTGCTCGCCGAGGGGAAGGCGTATTATTGCTATTGCACGCCGGAGGAACTCGAGGAGATGCGCGCCCGGGCGAAGGCCGAAGGCCGCCCGATGCGCTATGACGGCCGCTGGCGGGACCGCGACCCGAAGGACGCGCCGCCGGGCATCAAGCCCGTGATCCGCCTCAAGGCGCCGCAGACCGGCCAGACGGTCATTCACGACCGCGTCCAGGGCGATGTCGTGTTCAACAACGAGCAGCTCGACGATATGGTGCTGCTGCGCTCCGACGGCACGCCGGTCTACATGCTGTCCGTCGTGGTCGACGACTACGACATGGGCGTCACGCACGTGATCCGCGGCGACGACCATCTCAACAACGCCGCGCGACAGATGCAGCTCATCCAGGCGCTCGGCTGGCCGGTACCCGTCTATGCGCACATCCCCCTCATCCATGGACCCGACGGCGCGAAACTGTCCAAGCGACACGGCGCTTTGGGCGTGGAGGCCTATCGCGACATGGGCTATCTGCCGGAGGCGCTGCGCAACTATCTGATGCGGCTGGGCTGGAGCCACGGCGACGAGGAGATCATTTCCACCGAGAAGGCGATCGAATGGTTCGATCTCGACGCGGTCGGGCGCTCGCCGTCGCGTTTCGATTTCGTGAAGCTCGGCAACCTCAACGGCCACTACATCCGCATGGCCGACGACGAGCGCCTTGTCGATCTGACGATTCCGCGCATCGAGAGCGCGCTGGGATCGCCCGTCGACGCGATCGGACGCGAGCGGCTGCGGCGCGGCATGAACGGCCTGAAACAGCGCGCGAAGACGCTCGTCGAACTCGCCGAGTCGGCGCAGTTCTACGTGCGGTCGCGGCCGCTCCCGATGTCGGAGGCGGCCGCCAAGCTCCTCGACGAGGCGGCCCGCGAACGCCTGCGCAGTCTGCTGCCGTCCCTTGAGTCGACCGCCGACTGGACGGCGAACGGGCTGGAGCAACTGGTCCGTGGTGCCGCCGAAGCGGCAGGCGTGAAGCTCGGAAGCATCGCCCAGCCTCTCCGCGCCGCGTTGACCGGCAGCAACACGTCGCCGCCGATCTTCGAGGTGATGGAAATCCTTGGACGCGAGGAGACCCTCGCCCGTCTCGGTGATGCCTTAATTCCTTAACCCGCCGTCAAATCTACCGAATTGCCTTGGAACCAACGGGGCTCTATTTTCTTAGCATGTGCAAAAAGTACGGCCGACGCTTCGGCCGATAGGGACATTACGACCATGAATGAGAAGCCAGCGAAGGCCGTGACAACCGAAAACCGCGAATCCGTTACGCTCATCGACAATTCGACCGGCAAGCGCATCGATCTGCCGCTCATAAGCGGCACCGTCGGCCCCAAGGTCATCGACATCCGCAAGCTTTACAGCGAGACGGGGCATTTCACCTACGATCCCGGCTTCACGTCGACGGCGAGCTGCGAGTCCCGGATCACCTACATCGACGGGGACGAAGGCATCCTCATGCATCGCGGCTACGCGATCGAGGATCTGGCCGAGCACGCCGACTTCATGGAGGTCTGCTATCTCCTGCTCAAGGGCGAACTGCCCACGCCCGCCGAAAAGGCGAAGTTCGAGCGGGACATCACCTACCACACGATGCTGCACGAGCAGATCAGCCGCTTCTATTCGGGTTTCCGGCGCGATGCGCACCCGATGGCGGTGATGTGCGGCGTCGTCGGCGCACTGTCCGCCTTCTATCACGACTCGACCGACATTTCGGATCCGCATCAGCGGATGGTCGCCTCGTACCGCATGATCGCCAAGATGCCGACGATCGCCGCAATGGCATACAAATATTCTGTCGGCCAGCCGTTCATGTATCCGCGCAACGACCTCAAGTACGCGGAAAACTTCCTCTACATGACGTTCGGCGTGCCCTGCGAGCCGTACAAGGTGAATCCGGTGCTCTCGCGCGCCATGGACCGGATCTTCATTCTCCACGCCGATCACGAGCAGAATGCGTCGACATCGACGGTGCGTCTTGCCGGCTCGTCGGGCGCCAATCCCTTCGCCTGCATCGCCGCCGGCATCGCCTCGCTATGGGGGCCCGCCCATGGCGGCGCCAACGAAGCGGTGCTGAAGATGCTGCAGGAAATCGGTAGCAAGGATCGCATCCCGGAGTTCATCAAGCGCGCCAAGGACAAGAACGATCCGTTCCGCCTGATGGGCTTCGGGCACCGGGTCTACAAGAACTACGATCCGCGCGCCGCCGTCCTGCGCAAGTCCTGCCACGAAGTGCTGGACGAACTGGGCATCAAGCACGAGCCGCTGCTCGACCTCGCCATGGAGCTGGAGCGCATCGCGCTCGAGGACGAGTACTTCGTCGAACGGAAGCTGTTCCCGAACGTCGATTTCTACTCGGGCATCATCTACAAGGCGCTGGGCTTCCCGACCTCGATGTTCACCGTCCTGTTCGCCGTCGCACGCACGGTGGGCTGGATCGCGCAATGGAACGAGATGATCGAGGATCCCGCCCAGAAGATCGGGCGGCCGCGGCAGCTGTATACCGGCTACGCGAAGCGGCGCTTCGTGCCGCTGGCGGAGCGTGCGTAGGCAGCGCAAATATCCGCCCGGCGGCAACCCGCCGGCGTCGATCCGCATCGTCGGCGCCGGCCACCGCATTTTGCTCAGAGCCGCCAACGACAACGCGCGGCGCGGCGCCGCGCGTGTCGTCTGGCTGGCCGCAGCGGCAGCGGCCGTCGCGGCCGCCGCCCTGCTCGCCGCGCTGGGACTCTAAAGGACCAGGAAAAGATCAGACCCGCTGGATGAGCTCGATCTTGTAGCCATCGGGATCCTCGATGAAGGCGATCACCGTGGTGCCGTGCTTCATCGGACCGGGTGGACGCGTGATCTTGACCCCGTCTTTCGCCAGCCGCTCGCATGTCGCGTAGACGTCGGGCACGCCGAGTGCGATGTGGCCAAAGCCGGTCCCAATTTCGTAGGGTTCCTCGCGCCCCCAGTTGTAGGTGAGCTCGAGCACGGTGTGCGTGCTCTCATCGCCATATCCGACAAAGGCGAGCGTGAACTTGCCATCGGGATAGTCGCTGCGGCGCAGAAGCTTCATCCCGAGCGGCCCGGTATAGAACGCCAGCGAGCGATCCAGATCCTTCACCCGAAGCATCGTGTGCAACATCCGGAATCGCGGCGCCGCTTCCCCCGCCTTGCGCTGAGCCTCAGCCTCGACCGTCGCCATTGAAAACTCCTTCGTTCCGAAGCCTGGAGACACGGAGAATGCAACCTTTTCATCCCCGGCGCCAGAGCCCCAGGGGAACGAATTGCTAGGCCCCACCGAGCCGAACGGCTAAATTCCGGCCGCGACACGGACAGGCAGGATCATGACACGCGTACTCCGGACCGCCGTCATCGGTGCAGGCCATTTCGGCAAGTTCCATGCCGAAAAATACGCCCGCAGCAAGAGGGCGCGGCTCGTGGCCGTCGCCGACCAGGACCCGGCGCGGGCGGCGGCGATTGCCGGCCCGTTGGGCGCGCAGGCCGTCAACGACCACCGTGCCCTGTTCGGCGAGGTCGACGCCGTCAGCGTCGTCGTGCCGACGAGCGCCCATTACGACGTGGCGCGCGACTGTCTTGCCAATGGGATCCATGTCCTGGTCGAGAAGCCGATCACCGAAACCCTGGAGCAGGCCGACGCGCTCATCGAGCTTGCCCGGCGCCAGGGACTGGTGCTTCAGGTCGGCCACCTGCAGCGCTTCTTCATGGAACGAATCAATGTCGCCCACCTGATCGAGCGGCCGCTCTATATCGAATCGACCCGGATTGCGCCGTTCAAACCGCGCGGCACCGACGTGGGCGTGACGCTGGATTTGATGATCCACGACATCGATCTCATCCTCGCCATGGTGAAGGCCGACGTCGTCGCCGTCGATGCGGTCGGCGCACCGGTGGTGTCGAGCGAAGAGGACATCGTCAACACGCGCATCAGGTTCGCCAATGGCTGCGTGGCGACGGCGACGGCCAGCCGCGTCAGCCTGAAGACCGAACGCAAGATGCGGATCTTCCAGCGCGAGTCCTACATCTCGATCGATCTTCACAACCGCAAGCTCGTGGCCATGCGCAAAGGAAAAGGTACGAGCTGGTTTCCCGGCCTGCCGCCGATTGCCCGCGACGAACACCAGTTCCCGGATGGCGACGACCTGCAGGCCGAGATCGAATCGTTCCTCGACTGCTGCGCAAACGGCCGTACGCCTCTCGTCACCGGCCCCGACGGACGCCGCGCGCTCGAGACGGCAATGCGGATCACGCAAAGCCTGCGCGAGAGCCTGAGGATGGCGGGTCTGGCCTAGGCGCCTCAGGCAGCGGCCCGCCCCTTCTCGATGATGTCGAGCACCACGGTCGCGGCCCGCGCGCTAGGCGACGCGCCGTCGCGCCCCAGCGATGCGCAGATCTGACGAAGGGCCGCCCGCTGCTCGGCGCGCGCCTCCAGGTTCTCGAGAAGATGGCCGACGGCGGCGGTGATCCGTTCCGGCGTGCAGTTCTCCTGCAGCAGCTCGGGCAAGACCAGGCGCTGCGCGATCAGGTTCGGCATTGCGACGTGCGGCACGCGGATCAAACGGCGCGCGAACCAGCCGCTGATCGGACTGACCTTGTAGGTCACGACCATCGGCAGGCCGGCCACGGCGAGCTCCAAGGTCGCCGTCCCGGACGTCGTCAATGCGGCATCCGCTGCGGCGACGGCCGCCCGCTTCTCGTCGAGATCTTGAATCAGGATCGGACGCGGCCGCCACGCGGCCGTCGCCGCCGCCACGAGATCGGCCGTCCCCTCGACGACCGGAATCGCGACGTGCAGGTCGGCATGTCGCGCGCGGAGGCCGTCGATGGCCGCGCCGAAGACCGGCAGCATGCGGCGGGCCAGGCCGCGCCGGCTGCCGGGCAGCATCAGGAGCAGCGGCGCCGCCGCCGGGATACCGTGACGTTCCCTGAACCGCGCGCTGCTGGTCGCGCTCGCATCCTCCAGGACAGGATGGCCGACATAGCTGGAAGGGATACCCGCCGCCTCGAAGAACGGCGCCTCGAACGGAAACAGAAGCAGCAGATGGTCGATCCGGCCGACAAGTTTTTCGACCCGCTCCGGACGCCAGGCCCATAGCTGCGGCGCGACGTAATGGACGATCGGAACGCCGAGGTCGCGGATCCTGTCCGCCACGCGAAGGCAGAAGCTTGGGGCGTCGATGGTCACGACCACCGCCGGCGGCATGCGCCGGATCGCCGACACCGTCTGCCGGAGGCGGCGGAGAATCCGGGGCAGCTGCGGCAGGACCTCGGTCAGCCCCATCACGGCGATATCCTGCAGCGGGAACAGGCTCGTGAGGCCCTCGGCGGTCATGCGTTGGCCGCCGACGCCGGCAAAGCACACGCGCCCACCCGTCGCGGTCTTGAGCGCCCTCATCAGCTTGGCGCCGAGGACGTCGCCGGACGGCTCGCCCGCAATCAGGAAGATCAGCGGCGCATCGTCGCCCGACGGGCGCAGATTGTCGTCAGCCATCTATTCGCCCTTCACGCCGACGACGAACAACCCGGCCTCGTCGGCGGCCCGGGCCACCGCCGGACGGTCGATGATGAGCGTCCGCCCGGCTTCAAGCGCGATGCCGCACAGGCCGGCTGACACGGCACCGGCCACCGTATCCGGCCCGATCGTCGGAAGGTCCACGCGGCGCTCCTGCCCCGGCTTCGAGATCTTGACGAGAACGCCGCCGCGTCCTTCGCGCCGCACGCGACCGCAGCGTTCCAGCAGCGCGTCGGTTCCTTCGATCGCCTCGACGCCCAGCACGACCCCCTGCTGCACGACGACGGCCTGTCCGATATCGAGGGCGCCGATGGCGCGCAGAACCTCGATGCCGCGCGCGATGTCGACCCGGGCCTCGTCGGTCGGGGCAAGTCTGCCTATGAGCCCCAGCGGCGTGCGCAGGCTTTCGAACACGTCGTCGGCGCCGATGACCCGGAAACCCTCGGCCTCGAGCTCGCGCACGATGGCCGACAGCAAACCATCGTCGCCGAAGGCCCGTGCCCCGACCTTGGCCAGAAACATCGCGCCACGCCAGTCGGGCCGCAGCTCCTCGAGCGACGGCCGGCGGACAGGCCCGGCCATGACGACCTCGGACACGCCCGCGGCGTGAAGATGTCTGAAGGCCTCGCCCACCGCCCCGAGACGAACCCATCGATGCGGGGTACCGGCCACGGTGTCCGGATCGGTCTGCCCTTCGAACGCGAGGACGAAGAAATCCCGGCCCGTCGATCGGCACGCCTCGATGACGCGCACGGGAAGCTGGCCGCCACCGGCCAGGATGCCGAGCTTACCCGTCATACTCCGCCGGCTTGCAGATCGGCCGCGTCGAGTCGGTCCGAATGAAATCGACGACCTCCATCACCGGCGCAGAATTCCGGTACAGATTGGCGACGTCGTCGAGACGTTCGGCCATCGTGCCTTCCTGCGCGAACAACAGGCGATAGGCCGTCCGCAGGTTGTGAATGTCTTCGCGCGAGAACCCTCGCCGCTTCAGGCCGACGATGTTCAGCCCCGACAGCCGCGCGCGATTCCCCATTACCGATCCGAACGGAATCACGTCGCCCTCGACGCCCGACATGCCGCCGATCATCGCGAGGCGCCCGATACGCACGAACTGATGCACCGCGGCGAGACCGCCGAGTATGGCGAAATCGCTGACGTGGACGTGGCCGGCAAGCGTGGCATTGTTGGCCATGACGACATGATCGCCCACCACGCAGTCATGGGCAACGTGCACGCCGACCATGAACAGTCCGTGGCTCCCGACCTTGGTGATGCCGCCGCCACCGGCCGTGCCCGGGTTCATCGTCACATGCTCGCGGATGACGTTGTTGGCGCCGATCTCGAGCACCGTCTTCTCGCCCTTGTACTTGAGATCCTGAGGCGGATGCCCCAGGGAGGCGAACGGATAAACGCGCGTATTGGGGCCGATCCGGGTATGGCCTGCGACGGTGACGTGCGCGATCAGCTCAACCCCGTCGCTCAATACGACATCGGGACCGACGACACAGTACGGCCCGATTTTCACCGACTCGGCAAGCTCAGCGCCACGCTCGACGATCGCCGTCGGGTGAATCGTCGGCATCAATTATCCATGATCATTGCGGCGTACGTCGCCTCGGCGGCAAGGACGCCATCCACCTTCGCTTCGGCGCTGAATTTCCACACGTTGCCGCGGCTGCGCTCCTTGGCGACATGGATGCGCAGCTGATCGCCAGGCCCCACGGGACGGCGGAAGCGCGCATTTTCGACCGACATGAAGTATACGAGCTTTCCTTCCGCCGCCGGCCCGAGAGTCTGGACGACGAGGACGGCCGCCGTCTGGGCCATCGCCTCGATGATCAGAACCCCCGGCATGACCGGCCGCTGCGGGAAATGGCCCTGAAAGAATGGCTCGTTGATCGACACGTTCTTGATGCCGACCGCCGTCGCGTCGGGAACTACTTCGACCACGCGATCGATCATCAGGAACGGATAACGATGCGGGATCATCTGCGTGATGCGCTCGATCCCGATCGTCAGCCCTTCATGCTGCGCGACTTTCAATTCCATCCTTACTCGACCTTCCGTTTCACGAGCCGCTTCAGGGCACCCGCCTGCCGTCGCCATTCGGCGATCGGTACGGCCGGGTAGCCGCCGACGATCTCGCCTGGCGCGATGTCCCGGTGGACGCCGCTCTTGGCCGCGATCTGCGCCCCGGCCCCGACATGGAGGTGTCCGGCCAGCCCCGCCTGACCGCCGACCACGACGAAATCATCAAGCCTGGTGGAGCCGGAAATCCCGACCTGGGAGACGACGACGCAGCCGCGCCCTAGCCGGACGTTGTGCCCGATCTGCACCAGATTATCAATCATGCAGCCTGGGCCGATGATCGTGTCGCCGGCGCTGCCCCGATCGATGCAGGTGTTCGCCCCGATCTCGCAATCATCGCCGACCAATACGCGCCCGAGTTGCGGCACCTTCACATGGCCGCCCGGATCGGGCGCGAACCCGAATCCGTCCTGGCCGATGCGAACGCCCGGATGGATCAGGACGCGAGCGCCGATGATGCAGTGCGACAGCGACGCGTTGGCGCCGACGGTCGTGTCCTCGCCCAGCACCACCCCCTCGCCGATCACCGCGTTCGGGCCGATGCGGCAACGGGCGCCGATCTCCGCCCGGGCACCGATCACCGCCCCGGGGCCGACCGCCACGTCCGCGCCGAGCCGTGCCTCGGGATCGATCAGCGCCGTCCGATGCACCTGCGGCGCGCCGGGTACGTCCGGATAGAACGCGCGCGCAATCCGCGCATAGGCCTTGTACGGCGAATCCGAAAGAAGCAGCGCCATGCCCGACGGTGCGCGGCCGGCAAGGTCGGCGCGGACGACGCATGCCCCGGCCTTCGATGCCGCGAAGGCCGCGATGTATTTCCGATTGTCGAGAAAGCTTACGTCATCCGCGCCGGCAGTCTCGAGCGCCGCGACGTCCTTGAAAACCCGCGTCGGATCCGCCCCCGGCGCGATCGTTGCTCCGGCGATTTCGGCGAGCCTCGCAAGCGTGAACGGGCCACTGACCCGGAAGAAACGAGGATCTGCCATCCGCCGTCATCCGTCATTTCTGCGCCGGGATCGACACCGTCACCGTCGGCAATTTGCGGTTCAGTCGCTGCATCACCTCGCCCGTGATATCGAGCTGCGACTGCACGACGACGACCTGCGTCTTCGCCAGCACGACCTGATAGTTCCGTTCCTTTACGATCTCGATGATCACGTCGCGCATCGCCTGTTCGACGCGCTGCATCGCGTTGTTGAATGCCTGATCGAGGCTGCGCCGCCGCTCCTGCACGAGCTGCTGCGCGTCGGCGACGCGCCGCTCGAGATCCTTGCGCCGTTCGGCGAAAACCTCCGGCGCAAGCAGCGCGCGCTGGCGCGCCAATTCCTGATCGGCATTACGAAGCTCGTTCTCCTGCTTCTGGAGATCGGCCTGGTAGGCCGCCCGCTGCTTCTCGATCTGCTGGCGGATTGATTGGACCGCCGCCGCCTCCCGCAGGATATGCAGCACGTCGGCAACGACGAAGGTCGTGCCCGCCGGCGGCAGCTCACGCACCTCCTGCTGTTGCCCCTGCGTGGGCTTGCGTTGCTGGGTGCCCTGCTGCCGCTGCTGCTGTTGCTGCGCGTAGGCAGGAGCCATGGGAACGATCGACGTTGCGAGAACCGCAAAGGCGGCGATCGCGGCGCCGAAAAGGATGACGGGCCGATGCTGCATGGGATGGTTAGAACCTCGAGCCGAAACTGAAACGGAAGACCTCGTCCTTGTCAAAATCCTCCTTGAGCACGGGGGTCGCGAAGCTCAAGCGGATCGGACCGAACGGGGAGCGCCACACAAAACCAAAGCCGACGGACATGCGGATCGAGTCCTCATCGACGACTTCCGGCCCGGTCACATCGGGGTCGCGCAGCGTACCGACGTCGGTGAAAACCTTGGCACGGATGCCAAGTTCCTTCGGCAACCCGGACGGGAACGTGAGCTCGGCCGATCCGATCGCGTACTCGCGGCCGCCGAGAGCGTCGCCGGTGACAATGTCGCGCGGACCGATACCGGCGGTCCGGAAGCCGCGCAGCGTCTCGCCGCCGATGAAGTAGCGGTGCTGGATGGGAATGGTATCGCCAAGATCGACGATGTACCCGATCTCGCCGGTGAGGCTCGCCACCCAGTCGTCGCCGAGCGGATAGTACGTTCCGGCACCGAGCCGGTTCCGCAGGAACGAGACGTCCCCTCCCAGACCCGCCAGATCATTGGCGAGCCGGATGTAGTAGCCGTCGGTCGGATCGAAGCGGTCGTCGCGCTGGTCGTACAGAAGCTCCTGCCCGATGATCGAGCTGAGCGTCGTGCCCTCCTGCTCGCGAATGAAGCGCGACGCATTAACATCGATGTTTTCGATCGTGTCCTCGCGCAGCGTGTAGCGGAGGGTCTGACGCAACGGCTCCGTGATCTGATAGCCGACACGCAGCGTACCGCCGACCGAGTCCTGATCGTAGCTCGACTCCCGGCGGAAGTCGCGCGTGATGCGGAACAGGTCGAATCCGGCCGACATGTTACGGTCCAGGAAATACGGCTCGGTAAAGCTGAGGTCGATTTCCTGGCGGCGCTGCGACAGCAGGAAACCGAGGCGCAGATCCTGACCACGCCCGAGCAGGTTGCGTTCGCGGATCGTCACGTCGCCGAGTGCACCGTCCGCAGTCGAGTATCCGACGCCGAACGACAGCTCGCCGGTCGCTCTCTCCTGGACTTCCACGTTGATGACCGTACGATCCGGCGCCTCGCCCGGCACGTTCGTGACTTCGACCTTCTCGAAGAATCCGAGATTCCGGATCCGCTGGCGCGAGCGCCGCAGCTTCGCGGTGTTGAACGCGTCGCCTTCGGAGAGCAGCATCTCGCGCCGGATCACCTTGTCGAGCGTGCGAACGTTCCCGACGATGTTGATGCGGTCGACATACACCTTGGGCCCTTCCTGGACCTCGTAGGTGACGTCGATCGTACGCTGCTCGCGGTCGCGGTTGATGCGCGGCCGGACGTCGACGAAGGCATATCCCAGGCTGCCGACCGCATCAGTGATCGCCGTGATCGACGACTCGACCTCGTCGGCGTTGTACCAGTCGCCGGACTCGGTCGTGATCAGGCTGCGGAGCGACTCGGGCTCGAGTTCGCGAATGCGCGATATCAGGTCGATCGTGCCGAACCGGTAGCGTTCCCCCTCCTCGATCGTGAACGTGATGTAGAAGCCCTCACGATCCGGCGACAGCTCCGCGACGGCCGACACGACGCGGAAATCGGCATAGCCGTTGGCAAGATAGAACTTGCGCAACAGCTCGCGGTCGAACGACAGGCGGTCCGGATCATAGGTGTCGTCCGTGGTCAGGATGCGCCACCAGCGGCTCTCCCGCGTCTGTATGACGTCACGCAGGGTTCCGTCGCTGAACTGCCGGTTGCCGACGAAGTTGATGCGCTGAACGCTGGTAACCTGTCCTTCGTTGATTTCGAAGACGAGGTCGACGCGGTTCTGCGGCAGCTGGATGACCTTGGGCTCGACCGTGGCGGCGAAACGACCGGTGCGTCGATACAGGTCCAGGATCCGCTTGACGTCGGCCTGAACCTTGGTCCGCGTATAGACGACGCGCGGACGAAGCTGCACTTCGTTCTGGAGCGTCTCGTCGTTGATACGCCGGTTTCCCTCGAAGGCGATCCGGTTGATGATCGGATTCTCGACGACACGGACATAGAGCGTACCGCCCTCCTCGCGCAGGCTGACGTCCGCGAAAAGGCCGGTGGCGAACAGGGCCTTGAGCGAGCGGTCGAGCCGGTCGGCGTCGGCACGGTCGCCGGGGCGAAGCAGCAAATACGAGCGCACCGTCTCCGGGTCGATTCGCTGCGTGCCGTCGACCTGAATCTGCTGGATGACCGGCGCCTGCGCATCCTGCGCCCCAACGACACCGGTAAGCGACATGAGCATTGCCAGGGCAGCGACAATGCACCGCGCCGTGGCCGCGTCGAGAAACCGCAACTCCGCCCCCCTCGTGAGCCGGTACGCCTTCTAGGACACCAGATCGACCAAATACTGCACGATGCGCAGATAACGGAGGTCGTTCCAAGTGGCAAAGACCATAAGGCTGAATACCAGAACCAGCCCAATGCGGAAACCGTATTCCTGTGCACGGGGTCCCAGCGGCCGCCCTCGAATCGCCTCAATTACGTAGAACAGGAGATGGCCGCCATCGAGCATCGGCACCGGGAACAGGTTGATCAGGCCGAGATTGATCGACAGCACGGCCATGAACACGAGCAGCGCGGCCGCACCTCCTTGGGCGACCTCACCGGACATCTGGGCGATACGCAGCGGTCCGCCGAGATCGTCGGCCTGGCGCTGGCCGGCGATCATCTGGCCCAGCGCCTGGAGTGTCCCGGCCGTCTGGATCCATGTCTCCGCGATGCCGCGCCAGACGGCCTCGATCGGATCGTGGCGGACATATTCGACGCTGCCCCGCAGGCTGTGGACGCCGAGCCGCGCCATCCGGACCGTGTTGCCGCGCGGGTCGGTCTCCTCGATCACGGTCGGGGTGACGACGAGCTGGACCTCGCGGCCGTCGCGCAGGATCGTGAGTTCGAGCGGCCGGTCGAGATTGAGCTGGACGATCCGCTGGATCTGCTCGAACCGCTCGATCTCGGTGCCGTCGATGCTGAGGACGCGGTCGCCGACCTGCAGCGCGGCACGTTCGGCGGCGCTGCCCGGCAGGACACCCCCGATGACGGGCGGCGTGAACGGTTGCCCGACGACGCTGAAGACGCCGGCAAAGACGACGATCGCGAACAGGAAATTCGCGAGCGGTCCCGCCGCCACCACCGCGGCGCGCTGACCGAGCCGCTTGTGATGGAAGGAGACCTCGCGCTCCGCCGCGGACAATTCCGCCAGATTGCTGTCGGGCGTACTGGCCGGATCGGCATCCCCGAACATCTTGACGTAGCCGCCGAGCGGGATGACGCTTAACTTCCAGCGTGTCCCGGCACGATCGGTCCAGCCGAAGAGCTCGGGACCGAACCCGATCGAAAACACGTCCACGCGAACACCGTTGCGACGCGCGACCCAGTAGTGACCAAGCTCGTGGACGAAGACGAGAACGGTCAGGACGACCAGGAACGAGACGACGTAGGACCAGAGACCGGCTACAGCTTCCATTTGATCGCTTCCAGCCAGCCACGACGCGCGTCAGACGCGCGCGGCCAGCGCTCGCATAAACGTACTCACGGCCTGTCGTGCCTCACCATCAAGCTGGCGAACGTCGCCGAGCGAAGTAGGCGCCGGCGCCGGCACGACGTCCAAGGCGCGCTCGACACAACGTGCGATGTCGAGAAAGCCGATCTCTCCCGCGAGGAAGCCCGCCACCGCCACCTCGTTGGCCGCATTAAGGATAGTAGGAGCACCGCCCCCGCAATGCAAGGCTTCGCGGGCCAAACGAAGGGCCGGAAATCTTTGTGGATCCGGTGCTTCGAAGGTCAACTTGCCAAGCTGGACGAGGTCGAGG
The DNA here is from genome assembly GCA_036381615.1 of Alphaproteobacteria bacterium. Lineage (GTDB taxonomy): Bacteria > Pseudomonadota > Alphaproteobacteria > CACIAM-22H2 > CACIAM-22H2 > CALANV01. Next base: position 6,092 of record DASVCL010000056.1, on the reverse strand, counting down.
CGGGCCGCCGGCGTGACCATTCGCCTGGGCCAGCCGAGCGCGAACGAGATCGGCGTACGCATGTCCGGCGTGCCAAGCTGGGCCAGAACCGAGCCGTCGGCATAACAGACGAGGCTGTGCACGATCGACTGCGGATGGACGACGATCTGGATCTGGTCCGGCTGCATCGGGAACAGGTGGAAGGCCTCGATCAGCTCGAGCCCCTTGTTCATCATCGTCGCAGAGTCGACCGAGATCTTCGCGCCCATGCTCCAGTTCGGGTGGGCAACGGCGGCGGCCGGCGTGACATGCGCCATCTCCGCCAGCGACATCTGCCGGAACGGTCCGCCGGAGGCGGTCAGAATAATCTTCTCGACGCGCTCGGCCTGGACGAAATCGAAGACCTGGAAGATCGCGCTGTGCTCGGAATCGACCGGAATGAGGGTCGCACCGTGACGCCGGACCTCGTCCATGAACAGCGCGCCGGCCGATACCAGGCACTCCTTGTTGGCGAGGGCGATGATCGCCCCCCGGCGGACCGCCGCAAGCGTCGGCTCGAGCCCGGCCGCGCCGACGATCGCCGACATCACCCATTCGGCCGGCATTTCGGCGGCCTCCACCACCGCCCTCTCCCCGGCCGCGCATTCGATTCCTGATCCGGCCAAGGCGTCGCGCAGCTCGACATAACGTCGATCATCGGCAATTACCGCCCGCTTCGCCCGCAGGCGGCGTGCCTGCTCCGCGAGCTTGGCGACGTTGGCGCGGGCCGTCACCGCTTCGACGATGAAACAGTCCGGCGCGCGCGCGATGAGGTCGACGGTGTTGCAGCCGATAGACCCCGTCGCGCCGAGAATCGTGACGCGGCGCGGCGCTTCCGGGGACGGACTGACTATCGCCATGCGAGCCCTCCACCCGTCAGCCACTGCCAGGCCGCGAGCGCAACGGCCGCCGCCAGCAGGCCGTCGACCCGGTCGAATACGCCGCCATGACCCGGAATGAGCTGGCTCGAATCCTTGACGTTGAAGTGCCGCTTCACCCACGATTCCCCGAGATCTCCGGCCTGGGCAATCACGGCAAGGACCGCCCCGGCCGCGACGAGTGCGCCGGCGGCGGGTGCCCCCGGATCCGCCGCGCCGACCACCCATCCGAGCAGTCCGGTGGAGACGACGGCGCCCACCAGGCCCGCCCAGGTCTTCTTCGGACTGATGCGCGGCGCAAGGCGAGGCCCGCCGATCAGGCGGCCCGCAAAGAAGGCGCCGATATCCGTCGCCCACACGGTCAGAAGCAGCCAGACCATGAGATGTTGCCCGCCCGCATCGGCGCCACGCAGCCAGACCAGCGCTGCCGCCGGAATGCCGATATAGAGCGCCCCGACAGCGGCCCAGAACGGACGCTCACGGCCGTCGAGGCGCGCGGTCGCGAGGACGATCCCGCTGCCGACGACCGCGACAAGGACCGCCGGCCCCGGCCAGCGGAGGAATGCCAGCGCGACGACGGCGATCACGAGGGCGGCGAGGACGAAACCGGTCACCCCGAAACGCGCATTCGTGAGGCAGATCCATTCCCAGGCGAGAACGGCAACCCCGACACCGATCAGAAGCGCGAAAACGCCCGGCGCCGCGACGACCGCGGCCAGTGCCACGACCGCCATGATGGCGCCTGAAATGACGCGCGTTCTCAGCCCGGCCGTCCAGCCATCGCTACGCACTGGACGCGCCGTATCGCCGTTCGCGACGTTGGAATTCACGGATCGCATCCTCGAGGTCGCGCTTCGTGAAATCGGGCCACAACGTGTCGGTAAACACGAATTCGGTGTAGGCGGACTGCCACAACAGGAAATTGCTCAAGCGCTTTTCGCCGCTGGTCCGGATCAGCAGATCCGGATCGGGAATGCCCGCCGTGGAAAGATGGCGTTCGAACACCGCCTCGTCGATCGCATCGAGCGAGAGATCACCCGCTTGGACGGCGCGGACAAGGTCGCGCGCGGCTTCCGCGATCTCGGCCCGGCTGCCGTAGCTGAGCGCAATCACCAGCGTCATGCCGGAATTGTCGCGGGTCATGTTCTCGGCATTGGCGATCATCGTGACGATGTCGGGCGCCAGCTTGCGACGATCGCCGATGACCTTCAGCCGAACGCCGTTCTTGTGCAGCTCGGCAATCTCACCACGCAGATAGTGCCGAAGCAGCCCCATCAGGTCGTCGATTTCCTCCGCGGGCCGCTTCCAGTTCTCGGACGAAAAGCCGAACAGCGTCAGGTAACGGATGCCGAGCTCCGCGGCACCGATGACGGCGCGCCGCGCCGCCTCGACGCCCCGCCGATGACCGGCGACCCGGGGCAGGCCGCGCGCCCGCGCCCAACGGCCATTGCCGTCCATGATGATGGCCACATGGATGGGCATCGGCCCGCCATCGGCGGACGACGGCAACGCGTCCGTACGGTCAGACATTCAGGATGTCTTTTTCCTTCGCAGCGATCGACTCGTCGATCTTCTTGATGAACTCGTCCGTCAACTGCTGAATCTGCGCCCCGAGCTTGCGGTGCTCGTCCTCGGTGATGTCGCCCTTCTTTTCCTGCTGTTTCAGCGCATCCATGCCGTCACGACGCACGTTGCGCACCGAGACGCGCGCCTGCTCCGCGTATTTGTGAGCGACCTTGATCAGCTCCTTGCGGCGCTCCTCGGTCAGCGGCGGGATCGGCACGCGAATCAGCTGTCCTTCGCTGACCGGATTGAGTCCAAGATTGGCGTCGCGGATCGCTTTTTCGACCGCCTTCGCCAGCGACCGGTCCCAGACCTGGACGGTCAGCATGCGCGGTTCCGGCACGCTGACCGTGCCGACCTGCGAAAGGGGCATATGGCCGCCATAGGCTTCGACCTGGACGTGTTCCAGCAGGCTGGCCGAAGCGCGCCCGGTCCTGAGGCCCGCGAGCTCCTTCTTCAACACGTCTAAGGCGCCGGTCATACGGCGCCTTAACTCATTGATATCGGACGTCGACATGGCGTCTCAATCCCTGTCCGTTATGATCGTGTACTTGCCGACGCCGCGGATAACGTCGGCGAATCCCCCTTTATTCTGTATCGAGAAGACCAAAATCGGAATGTGGTTTTCGCGGGCCAGCGAGATCGCCGAGGCGTCCATCACGCGCAGGTCCTTGGCCAGGACGTCCATATAGGACAACCGGTCGTAGCGCTCCGCGTTCGGCTCCTTCTTCGGATCGGCGCTGTACACGCCGTCGACCTTGGTGCCCTTGATCAGGGCGTCGCAGCCCATCTCGGAGGCGCGCAGCGCCGCCGCCGTATCGGTGGTGAAGAACGGGTTTCCCGTACCGGCGGCGAAGATGACGACGCGCCCCTTCTCCATATGGCGTATCGCGCGGCGCCGGATGTAGGGTTCACAGACGCTCGACATGGGGATCGCCGACAGGACGCGCGTATACACGCCCAACTGTTCGAGCGCGCTCTGCAGCGCCAGCGCGTTGATCACCGTCGCGAGCATGCCCATGTAGTCCGCGCTCGCGCGCTCGATGCCGACGGCGGCGCCCGATATGCCCCGGAAAATGTTGCCGCCGCCGATGACCAGACAGACCTGGACCTTGAGGTCGGCGACCTGCTTGACGTCGCTGGCGATGCGCTTGACGGTCTCGGGATCGAGCCCGTACTCGCGCGTCCCCATCAGAACCTCGCCCGAGATCTTGAGAAGGACACGCCGGTACATGGGAGCACCGGACGGGTTCGTCTGAGCCGCCATTTACGTTCGCCCCCATCCCGTTGGTGGCGGAAGCCGGCGCCCGGCCCCGCCCATCAAATCACCGTTACTGCCCGAGCTGGGCAGCGACCTCCGCCGCGAAATCGGCCTCCTTGCGCTCGATGCCTTCACCCAAGGCAAAGCGCCGGAAGCCGACGAGCTTGACCGGCGCGCCGACCTCCTTGGCCGCCCGCTCGACGACCTGGGAAACGCGGCTCTCGCCGTCGACGACGTAAATCTGCTCCATGAGCACTACGTCCTCGTAGAACTTGCGCAACCGGCCCTCGACCATCTTCTCGACCACGGCCGGCGGCTTGCCCGACGCGGCGGCCTGCTCGCGCAGGACGTTGCGCTCGCGCTCGAGGGCCTGCGGATCGACGTCCGCGATCGTCAGCGCCTGCGGATTTGCCGCCGCCACGTGCATCGCCAGCTGGCGTCCGAGCGCCATCAGCTTTTCGGCATCGCCGGTCGATTCGAGCGCGACCAGCACGCCGATCTTGCCCAGGCCGGGCGAAATCGCGCTGTGCACGTAGCTCGCCACCACGCCCTGCCCGACCGACAGGCCCGTGGCACGGCGCAGCGTCATGTTCTCGCCGATCGTCGCGACCAGCTGCGTAAGCTTCTCGGCGACGGTGCCGCCGCCGGACATCTGCGCCGCCTGGATCTTCTCGAGATTGCCGTCTGCCCCGAGGGCGATCTCGCTGACCTCGCGGACGAAACCCTGGAAGCTGTCGTTACGGGCGACGAAATCCGTCTCGGCATTCACCTCGACCATGGCGCCGCGATTGCCTTGCGCGGCGACGCCGACCAACCCTTCCGCGGCGACGCGGCCGGCCTTCTTGGCGGCCGCCGCAAGGCCCTTCTTGCGCAGCCAATCGACCGCCGCATCCATATTGCCCTGGGTCTCGGTCAGTGCGCGTTTGCAATCCATCATTCCGGCGCCGGTCTTCTCACGCAGCTCCTTGACCAGCGCGGCCGTGACCTCGGCCATGTCTCACCTCATCGCTTTACGAACCAAACGGGCCCGAAGACCGGGCCCGCTCCTCATCGAACTCAGGCCGCGGGAGCCTTCTTGCGCCGCCCACCGCCCGGCTTCTTGGCCGTTGCTTCGCGAGCGCCGCCCTCGGCTTCCGCCGGGGGAGTCTCGCCCGATGCGGCGTCTTTCTCAGGCTCCGGCGCCGCCGCCCCATCGGCCGTCGCGGCTTCGACCTCCTCGACCAGCGGGGCTTCGATCTCACCGACATCAACGCCCTGGGCCGCCATCTCGGCCTGCAGCCCTTCGAGAACCGCGCTCGAAACGAGGTCGCAGTAGAGCTGAATCGCGCGCAACGCGTCGTCGTTGCCGGGGATCGGGTACTTGACCCCGGACGGATCGCTGTTCGAGTCGACGATCGCGACGACCGGAATGTTCAGCCGGTTCGCCTCCTGGACGGCAATCGCCTCCTTGTTCGTGTCGATCACGAACAGCATGTCCGGCAGGCCGCCCATTTCCTTGATGCCGCCAAGCGCCCGCTCAAGCTTGTCGCGCTCGCGCGTCAGGTTGAGCGTTTCCTTCTTGGTCAGGCCGATATTCTCCTGCGACAACTGCTCGTCAAGCTCGCGCAGCCGGCGGATCGAGTTGGAAATGGTCTTCCAGTTCGTCAGCATGCCGCCGAGCCAGCGATGGTTAACGTAGTACTGGCCGCAGCGCTTGGCCGCCTCGGCGATCGGCTCCGCCGCCTGCCGCTTGGTGCCGACGAAGAGAATGCGCCCGCCCTCGGACGTCGTCGCGCGGACCGCCTCGAGCGCCCGATAGAGCATCGGGACCGTCTGCTGCAGGTCGATGATGTGAATGCCGTTGCGGACCCCGAACAGATAGGGGCGCATCTTGGGGTTCCAGCGCCGGGTCTGGTGCCCGAAATGAGCACCGGCCTCGAGCAGCTGACGCATGGTAAACGTAGGCATCGCCATGGGCGTGCTGTCTCCTTTCTCCGGTTGAGCCGCCGCGGGAGATGCGCCGAGCCCCCATGCCTTGCGCCGGGGGCCGAATTCGGCACCGGAACGACCATCGGCCTATGACGCCGACAGCCGCGATCCCGCGTGAGTAGTCAGGGCCGTCGCCAGCCCGGCGCGTAGATAGCCCTGGAGGGCCAAATTTGCAAGCAAGAATCCGAGTTTAACCCCTATCCGCCCCACCCGACGCCGGTCCGGTGGGACGCGATCTCGTGTCCCCCGCGCCGCCCGGCGCGTCCCGCACTCGATCGTCCCGCCGGGACAGCGTGGCCGCCTGACCGCCCGGCCGGCGGCAGCCAATTCGCCCGCCGAATCAACCTGTTTCACCGACTTATCCGACGTGCGGCCGGGGCCGGCGCCTGTCCCATCCGGCCGGC
>DASVCL010000055.1:0-7595 GCA_036381615.1 Alphaproteobacteria bacterium | reverse complement strand
TCGTCACAAGCACGGCGCCCCCAAAGACCCGGCCCTTCGGCCGGCCCCTACAGGGACGCCACGCCTTACGCGTCTTCTAGGACACGCCGACGACCAGACACGAGACTCTCCGCCCGCGCCGCCGCCCGCGCATCCCTTCCTCTTGCGATTCACTTTTCAAAGAGCGTGCGGCGTTCCGATCAACTCGTTCCCGCCGCGTGAGGGCCGGCTATATACGACCGGCGTCATCAGACTGTCAAACCCTTTCGCGAAGTTTTTTCGCATCGCGAGGAAGGCCGAAAAACCGGCACTTCCGAGGGCCTGAATCGTTTCAAAGATCCAGCCGACACAGCATCATGCAGTTACGCCGTTCATCGCCGGCCGACCTGATCTGGTGATTCTTGCGGCCTCCGCCAAGAGGGCGGCAGAAGTTTTCCGCCGCTTCCAACGTCCGGATCTTTTCGGCGCCCTGGTCGAGGTTCGTCATTGAGCTGCGCCGTCCGTCGCCGGATACCCGGATTCGGTGATTGCAGCGGCTGGCGACGCACGGATCACGGAAACCTCGAACACGGTTTCGCACCCCGTACTTTCGCAAACCGGACCGCAGCGGGCACGGCGCCAGACACAGGATGTGAAGACGTACCGATATGGTCGCCTTGCGTCCCTGATCAAGACCCGCGCCGGAACGCACAGGGCGACGCCCCCCGTCTTCGACGGCCAAGCCCTTCGATCCACTTGCAAAAATACCGCGATCGATTACATCAGCGTCGCCGTAGCGCGGCCATTATTTCGCCCAGATTTGGTGGTGATAAGCGCGAGATCTGGTGGTGATAAGCGCGCGTTCTGGCGGGGGTGAGCATCATGTCAGAGATGATCGCAATCAGAAATCTGACCAAGGATTTCGGGCCGATTCGCGCGGTCGACAACGTGTCCTTCTCGGTCGCGCGCGGCGAAGTGCTCGGCTTTCTCGGGCCCAACGGCGCCGGCAAGTCGACCACCATGAAGATGATCACCGGCTATCTGACGCCGACCAGCGGAACGGCGGTCGTGTGCGGCCATGACGTGCTTGAAAAGCCGGTCGCGGTGAAGCGCTGCATCGGCTACCTGCCCGAGGGCGCGCCCGCCTATCCCGACATGACCCCAGCGGCGTTCCTCGACTTCATCGCCGCCATTCGCGGCCTGCACGGTGCCGAAAAGACGAAGAGAATCGGCCTCGCGGTCGATCGCGTCCAACTCAAGGACGTCCTTCACCAGCCGATCGAAACGCTCTCCAAGGGCTTCAAGCGCCGCGTCGGGCTTGCACAGGCGATGCTGCACGATCCCGAGGTTCTGATCCTCGACGAGCCGACCGACGGCCTCGACCCGAACCAGAAGCACGAGGTCCGGACGCTCATCCGCGACATGGCGCGCGACAAGGCGATCATCATTTCCACCCACATCCTCGAAGAGGTCGATGCCGTCTGCACGCGCGCGGTAATCATCGCCAGGGGACGCATCGTCGCCGACGGCACGCCCGCCGAGCTGGAGGCGCGCTCGCGCTGGCACAACGCGGTGTCGATCGTCCTCAGCGCGCCGAAGGTTGCAAGTTGCCGCGCGGCACTGCAGCGCATCAGCAGCATCGGATCCATCGAGGAGATCCAGGGCGAGGACAATCTCGCCTGCCTCGTCGCCTTCCCCATCAACGGTCAACCCATCATCACCCAGGTCAGCGAAATCGCACGCAACGCCGAGTTCGGCATCGAGGAGGTCCGCGTCGAGCGCGGCCGTCTCGACGAGGTCTTCCGCAACATCACGACGGCGAGGGCATGACCCATGCGCAACACGCTGATCATCACGCGCCGCGAACTGGCCGGCTACTTCGCCACCCCGGTGGCGTACGTGTTTCTCGTCATCTTCCTGGCGCTCTCAGGTGCATTCACGTTCTACCTCGGTAATTTCTTCGAGCGCGGCCAGGCCGATCTGCAGTCGTTCTTCACGTTCCATCCCTGGCTCTACCTGTTCCTGATCCCGGCCATCTCGATGCGGCTCTGGTCGGAAGAGCGCAAGACCGGCACGATCGAGCTGTTCCTGACGCTGCCGGTCGCAATGTTTGAGGCCGTGCTGGGCAAGTTTCTCGCCGCATGGGCGTTCACCGCGATCGCGCTCGCCCTCACCTTTCCGCTGTGGATCACCGTCAATATCCTCGGCAATCCCGACAACGGCGTGATCCTTGCCGGCTATGTCGGGAGCCTGCTGATGGCAGGCGGCTTTCTTGCCATCGGCGCGTGCATGTCGGCCATCACCAAGAGCCAGGTGATCGCCTTCGTCGTCACGGCCGCGATCTGCTTCATCTTCACGGTCAGCGGCTCGCAGCTCGTCCTGAACTTCTTCACCGGCTGGACGCCGCAGGTGCTCATCGACACCATCGCGTCATTCAGCTTCCTCACCCACTTCAACGCGATCAGTCGGGGCGTCATCGACCTCCGCGATCTGGTCTATTTCGGCTCGCTGATGGCCGCGTTCCTGTTCGCGAACGCCGTCGTCGTCGACATGAAGAAGGCGGGTTGATCTCCCATGGCAGCGAAAGTCACCACCAAGCGCGGCCTGATCTCGGCCGTCGGTCTTGTCCTCGTCGCCATCCTGTTCGTGGCGGTGAACGTCGTCAGCAACACGGTGCTGAGTTCCGCACGCCTCGATCTCACCGAGGACCATCTCTTCACGCTCTCCGACGGGACACGCTCGGTATTGGCGAAGATCGAAGAGCCGATCACGCTTCGCCTCTACTACTCGGAACGGCTCGGGCGCGAGATCCCCGCCTACGGCGTCTATGCGACGCGCGTGCGTGAAATGCTCCGCGAGTACCAGAACGCCGCCCCCGGCAAGGTTCGGGTGGAGGTAATCGATCCGCAGCCGTTCTCGGACGAGGAAGATCGCGCGGTCGCCTTCGGCCTGCAGGGGGTTCCGATAAACCAGGCGGGCGAGCTCGTCTATTTCGGCATCGCCGGCACGAACACCGCGGACCGCGAGGAGGTGATCGCGTTCCTTCAGCCGGAACGCGAGCGGTTCCTCGAGTATGATCTCACCAAGCTCGTCTACAACCTGGCGACGCCAAAGAAACCGGCCGTCGGATTGCTCTCGACCCTGCCCCTTACGGGCGAGTTCCGTGGCCCGCGGCAGGCGCCGGAGCCGTGGCTCATCTACAATCAGTTGACGCAGTTCTTCAACATCCGGACGGTCGACCGCGATGCGGCGGAGATTCCCGCCGACATCGGCGTCCTGATGATCGTGCATCCCAAGGACCTGCCGGAAAAGACGCTTTATGCCATCGACCAGTTCATCCTGCGCGGCGGCCGCGCCCTGGTCTTCGTCGATCCCAATGCGGAGGGCGAGCTTTATCGGCCCGGCATGGCGGCGCAGACGGGAATGACGGACTCGAACCTCAAGAAGCTGTTCGATGCATGGGGCATCGAAATGGTCGAAGGCAAGGTCGCGGGCGACCGACTCGCGGCACGCCGCGTCAACGCCGGCACCGATACGCGCGTGCGCGCCGTCGACTACGTCGCGTGGCTGGCGCTGCGCGAGCCGAACTTCAATCGCGCCGACATCCTGACGGCCGAGACGCAGCTGATTCAGATGGCGAGCGCTGGCATCCTCAAGGCCAAGGACGGTGCGTCCACCACGATGACGCCGCTGATCCAGACCAGCGCCGAGGCGATGCCGATCGAGGCCGACAAGGTGAAGCTGGCGCCCGATCCGGTGTCGCTGCTTGCCAATTTCAAGGCCGAGGGGCACCCCTTCACGCTCGCGGCACGGGTCAGCGGAAAGGTCAAGAGCGCGTTTCCCGACGGCCCGCCGCCGGAACCGAAAAAGGAGACCGAGGGGAAGGACGAGGCCAAGTCCGGCGCATCCGAGGAGACCAAACCGGCCGCGGCGTCGCCCGAAAAGAAGACCGAGCACCTGAGCGAATCGCGCGAGCCGATCAATGTCATCGTCGTGGCGGATACCGACCTGCTCGAAGACCGGTTCTGGGCACAGGTGCAGGACTTCTTCGGCCAGAAGCTGGTCGTGCCGGTCGCGAACAACGGCGACTTCGTCGTAAACGCCGTCGACAACCTGCTCGGCAGCAGCGAGTTGATCAGCCTGCGCAGCCGCGGCCAGTCGTCCCGTCCCTTCGTGCTCGTGCAGGAACTGCAGCGTGATGCCGAACTGCACTTCCGCGCGAAGGAACGCGAGCTGACGGCCAAACTCGAGGAAACGGAGAAGAAGCTCAACGAACTGCAAAGCCAGGGCAAGGATCAAGGCGGGCGCGCCATCCTCTCCCCGGAACAGCAGGCGGCCATCGACCAGTTCCGCGCCGACATGCTGAACATCCGTCGCGAGCTGCGCGAGGTGCAGCAGAACCTGCGGCAGAACATCCAAAACCTCGAGAGCTGGCTGAAGTTCATCAACATCGGGCTGATCCCGATCGTCGTCGCCATCGTGGCGGTCTTCGTCGGCCTCGCCCGCATCCGGCGGCGGCGGGCCCCGGCGGCCGCTGCGACCGCGGCAGCATAGGAACCACGCGCGGAGGGAGGCACGTCGATGAAACCGAAAGCGTTGATCGCCCTTGGCATCGCAGCCGCCGTTGCCGTCGGCGCGGCGTTCACCGTCGCCACCATGCAGCAATCGCCGGAGCCGCGCGCCGAGATCGGCAACAGACTGTTCCCGCAGCTTGCCGCCCGTGCCGAAGACATCCGGATGATCCAGGTGCAGCACAAGGACGGCAGCTTCAGCATCGTGCGCACGGACGATCGCTGGACCGTGCCCGAGCAATCGAACTACCCCGCGTCGATCGACGAGGTGCGGCGCGTGCTGGTCGGCCTCGCCGAGCTGCGTGCGCTGGAGCCGAAGACCCGCTCCGCCGACCTCTATCCGGAGCTGCAGGTCGAAGACGTATCGGCCCCGAATGCGAAATCCGTGAAGCTCACGCTTAAGGACGCCAACGGCGGCGATGTGCTGTCGGTCCTGGTCGGAAAGCAGCGCTTCGGCCGCGGCGGCACGAGCGCGGGCGACGGCGTCTATATCCGCCGGAGCGATGATGCCCAGGCTTGGCTCGCGCAAGGTCGCCTTACCATCAACCGCGAGGCAGTTCAGTGGCTGGACCGCAAGATCGTCGACGTGAAACGCGACCGTGTCCGTACGGTCAGCCTGCGCACGAACGAGAAGACGGTCACCGTCAGCCGCGCCAAGCCGAGCGAAAGCGACTTCACGCTCGCCGACGTGCCCGACGACCACAAGGTCAAGTCGAGCTGGGACGTCAACGCGATCGGCGGCGCGTTCGAGAGCCTGGAGCTGGACGCGGTCAAGCCTGCAGCCGAGATCAAGTTCCCGGAAACGCCGGCCGCGGAGGCTGTAACGTTCGACGGCCTCAAGCTGACCGCCTACCTCGCCGACCAGGACGGAACCTGGGTCCGCTTCGTGGCCGCCTTCGAGCCGCCGTCGCAGCCGGCCGAACAGGCCGAAGCCGAGAAAGCGGCCGACAAGAAGGATGAAGCCGCCGCAAGCGAGGCCAAAGACAAGGCGGACAAGAACGACGCGCCGAAGCTGAAGCCTGCCGACGAGGTCAAGAAAGAGGTCGAGACGATCAACGCCCGCGTCGGCAGTTGGGCCTACAAGCTTCCGTCCTACAAAATCGACACGTTCCGCAAGAAGCTCGACGACCTGATCGAGCCGAAGGAAAAGAAGGCGTCCTGACGTCGCGCCGGGCGGAAGCCTTGCTCACTTGTTGGGTCGGTATCCGGACCGTCCGGACGACGTGACCGCGTCGACCGGTCCAACCGCATAGGCGCACGCAAAGGTGCCGGTCGGGCCCTCCCCCCGCCGCGACCGAACGCGATGGCGGATCGGGCGAGCGTCGCTCCGATCTTTCGCCGGTTGGCCGGTTGCGGGCGTCAGGCTGCGTCCGCGGCGACCTGCATCCGCACGATCCTGTCCGGATTCGACGGCGGCTCGCCGCGTTTGATCCGGTCGACGTTTTCCATGCCGGATGTGACTTCGCCCCAGACGGTGTACTTGCCGTTCAGAAAGGCCCCGTCCGCGAACATGATGAAGAACTGGCTGTCGCCGCTATTCGGATCGGCCGCCCGCGCCATGCCGACCGTCCCGCGCTTGAACGGCTCGTTCGTGAATTCGGCGGGAATCTTCTGCCCTGACCCGCCGGTGCCATTGCCGCGCGGATCGCCGGTCTGGGCCATGAACCCCTCAATCACGCGGTGGAACTTGAGCCCGTCATAGAAGCCCGCCCGCGTCAGCTCCTTGATCCGGGCGACGTGCTTCGGCGCCAGATCGGGCCGCAGCTTGATGACGACACGTCCGTATTCGAGGTCCAGATAGAGCGTGTTCTCGAGATCTTCGGCCATTCGACATTCCTTTCGTGAATTGGTTCGGGATCGCCCCCGCAGGCGCCTATTTGACGTCGGCGGCAACCCGCATGCGGACGATGCGGTCCGGGTTGCGGGGCGGCTCGCCACGCTTGATTCTGTCGACGTACTCCATTCCCGAAACGACGCGGCCCCACACCGTGTACTGCCCGTTCAGGTGCGAAGCCGGTGCGAACATGATGAAGAACTGGCTGTCGCCGCTGTTGGGGTCGCGCGCCCGCGCCATGCCGACCGTGCCCCGCACGAACGGCTCGCGCGAGAACTCGGCCGGAAGCTTCACGCCGGACCCTCCGGTTCCATTGCCCTTGGGGTCCCCCGTCTGGGCCATGAAGCCGTCGATGACCCGGTGAAAAATCAGTCCGTCGTAGAAGCCCTGGCGCGTCAGTTCCTTGATCCGGGCAACATGCCGGGGCGCCAGGTCCGGCCGCATCGCGATCACGACCCGTCCGTACTCGAGATCGAGGTAAAGCGTGTTTTCGGGATCCTGCTGGGCCGACGCCACCGTGGGCGCAGCGACAAGAGCCAAGCTTAGCGCGACACAGAGCCGGACGAAAAACCGTGACACCATCGGAAATCTGCAACCTCCGCTCGGATCAAGGGCCGCCACTGTGGCCGGCCGAGGTGTCGCATGCAACCGCATTTGCACGCCGGCCGGCAGAGGACTGACGCCCCCTTGCCTCGGCCCCGCCTGCCCTTCCAAGGGCCTTGTCAAGGGCGAGTTCCTGCCTAGATCCAAGATTAGGCCGGCGGAAAGGCCTGCCGGCCGTTCGTCATGGGTTTGTCTCAACAGGAAAGGGGTAAACGCCATGGCTAATCAGGTCACGACCAAGACGGTCGACCGGTTCCAGGACTGGATCAATCTGGTCCTGGCGGTTGTCCTGTTCGCCTCGCCGTGGCTCTTCCAGTTCGCGGATCAACCGACGCCGGCGTGGAACGCCTGGGTGTGCGGCGTCATCATTGCGGCCCTGGCCCTTGCGGCGCTCGTGCAGTTCGCGGAATGGGAAGAGTGGATCAATGTCGTCCTCGGCGCCTGGCTGGTGATCTCGCCCTGGATCCTCGGTTTCTCCACGATCGCGGCCGCGATGTGGACTCACCTGATCCTGGGTATCGTGATCGCCCTGCTCGCCGCCTGGAGCGGCTGGTCCGCGCACTACGGCACGAGAGCGACCGCATGAGCACGACGGCGGGGGCGGGTCGCACCCTGCCCCCGCCACGTGC
>DASVCL010000054.1:0-28309 GCA_036381615.1 Alphaproteobacteria bacterium | reverse complement strand
CCGGTCGCGGCGGGACCGGGATGTCCGTAACGGCGGTCCGGCGCCGAATCATCTTTGATGTGCCGGACGATTTTGATACGTCACAGGGCCGGCCGAGTGCCTGGACCAAGCTCTGGCAGAACGAAACGATGAACGACACGACCACCAGCCTGAAAACGGACGACATTCTCCTCGCCCGCAGATCGCGTCTCGGGCACATCACGCTGAACCGGCCGAAGGCGCTCAACGCCCTGACGCACGAGATGAGCCTCGGGATCGATGCCGCGCTGAAGGCGTGGGCCGCGGACCCGGCGGTCGAGACGGTCGTGATCACCGGGGCTGGGGACCGCGCGTTCTGCGCCGGTGGCGACATCCGGGCGCTCCACCAGTCCGGCCCGCGCGGCTGGCTGACGCGCCAGTTCTATTGGGACGAATACCGGATGAACCGCCGCATATTCCGCTTCCCGAAGCCGTATGTTGCCGTCATCGACGGCATCACCATGGGCGGCGGCGTCGGCGTATCGGTTCCCGGTCGCTACCGCATCGTGACCGAGCGTACCCTGCTCGCCATGCCCGAGACGGGAATTGGCCTCTTTCCCGACGTCGGCGCCAGCTATTACCTCTCGCATCTGCCCGGCGAGCTCGGCACCTATCTCGGCCTGACCGGCGCTAGGATCAAGACGGCCGACGTGCTGTATACCGGCCTCGGCACCCATTTCGTCCCGTCGGCGAAGATCCCGGAACTCCTCGCGGCGCTCGAAAGTGCGCCCGCCGAGGATGTCATCAACCGGTTTGCGGCACGTTTCGACGAGCCGGCGCCGCTCGCGTCCGTCCGCGACCGGATCGACCGGTGCTTCGCCGGCAATACGGTCGAGGAGATTCTCGCGGCCCTGGAGCGGGAGGGCGGTGCCTGGGCGGACGAGATGCGCGCGACCATCCTGCAGAAATCGCCGACCAGCCTGAAGGTGACGTTGCGCGAACTGCGCACGGCGCGGACGCTCGGCTTCGAGGACTGCATGCGGATGGAGTACCGGTTGGTGCAGCACTTCATGGCGGATCGCGACTTCTTCGAAGGCGTGCGCGCCGTGCTCATCGACAAGGACAACAAGCCGAACTGGCGGCCGGCAAGCCTCGCGGAGGTGACGCCGGCGATGGTCGAGGCCTATTTCGGGCCGGTTGAACCCGGCGACCTGACATTCGAGGATTGACGGTCTGTAGCGAACGGAAAACACGGGAGGACACGCATGGCGACGATCGGATTTATCGGGCTCGGCAACATGGGCGGGCCGATGGCGCGGAACCTTTTGAAGGCCGGACACCGGGTGCGGGCGTTCGACATCGTGCGCGCCAACCTCGATGCCGCAGTCAACGCGGGTGCCGAGGCGGTCGCGAGCGCTGCCGACGCGGCCAAGGGGGTCGAGGTCGTCGTTACCATGCTGCCTGCCGGCGAGCATGTCCGCGACGTCTATGTCGAGACCGGCAAGATCATCGCGACGGCTTCCCGGGGCACGCTGCTGATCGATTGCTCGACCATCGACGTCGAGACGGCGCGCGCGGTGAGCGCGGTCGCCGCCGCGGCCGGACACGACATGGTCGACGCGCCGGTCTCGGGCGGTACCGTCGGCGCCGAGAACGCGACACTCACCTTCATGTGCGGCGGCAGCGACCAGGCCTTCGCGCGGGCCGAACCGATCCTCAAGGCGATGGGCAAGACGATCGTCCACGCCGGGCCTGCGGGAAACGGGCAGGCGGCGAAGATCTGCAACAACATGATCCTCGGCATTTCGATGATCGCCGTCTGCGAAGGGTTCCTGCTGGCCGAGCGGCTGGGCCTCGATGCGCAGAAGCTGTTCGAGATCAGCTCGAAGTCGTCGGGGCAGTGCTGGTCGATGACGTCCTATTGTCCGGTACCGGGACCGGTCCCGACCTCGCCGGCCAACCGGGGTTACAAGCCGGGATTCACGGGCGCGATGATGGTCAAGGATTTGCGCCTGGCCCAGGAGGCGGCGCACGCGACCGGTGCCGCGACCCCGCTCGGGGCCGCGGCGCAGGCCCTGTATTCGCTCTATTGCAGCAACGGGTTCGCCGCCGACGACTTCTCCGGGATCATCCGGATGCTGGCGGGGAGGTAACTGAAGCTTAACCGTGCCGTCGGTAGCTTAACGGGCTGATCCGAGGTGGAAGGGAGCAGCCCGATGAAACGCCTGTATCTGGAAGTTGTCGCCCTCGTCGAGCGGCTGCATCGCCAGTTTCTCGAGGTCGTCAGGACCGAAATCGACCGGATGGGAATCCGCGACGTCAACAACGTCCAGGCAATGATCCTCTATCACATCGGCGCGGAGGAACTGACGGTGGGCGAGTTGACGCAGCGCGGCTACTATCTGGGCTCGAACGTTTCGTACAATCTCAAGAAGCTCATCGAGCACGGCTACATTCAGCAGGCGCGCTCGCCGCACGACCGTCGCTCCGTACGCATCCGCCTGACCCCGAAGGGAATGGAGCTGCACGGCCGGCTCGACGTCGTGTTCCAGCAGCATACCGGCCTTCTTGAGCATACGTCGCTCAAGGAAGGCGAGTTGATGGGCGTGGCCGCGACGCTGCGGCGGCTCGAGCAGTTCTGGGACAACCGCCTCGGCGCGGGTATCTATTCGCTGACGTCGGCAGCCTGACGGCTGCTGCGGGCGATCTCCGCCTCGGACCCGGAGCTCCCAATCCGCGGCGCCCCACGTCGGCGGCCTTGCCGGCAGCGGCGCCGCAAGCGTCCGTTTCCTACGATCATCGTATCAGCCGCGGTCCATCGAGATGGGCCGCCCCGTCGCACACGGCGGAGCGGCCGGCATCAGCCCGTGAACGCCTGGATTCCGGTCTGAGCGCGGCCGAGGATGAGGGCATGGATGTCGTGGGTGCCCTCGTAGGTGTTGACGGTTTCCAGGTTCAGCACGTGGCGGATGACGTGGTACTCGTCGACGATGCCGTTGCCGCCGTGCATGTCGCGCGCCATGCGGGCGATGTCGAGCGCCTTGCCGCATGAATTGCGCTTGATCAGCGAGATCATCTCCGGCGCGGCCCGGCCCTGGTCCATGAGCTGTCCCACGCGCAGGCAGGCCTGCAGCCCGAGCGCGATCTCGGTCTGCATGTCGGCGAGCTTCTTCTGGATCAGTTGGTTGGCGGCCAGGGGCCGGCCGAACTGCTTGCGCTCGAGCACATAGTTGCGCGCGCGCTGCCAGCAGAACTCGGCCGCACCCAGCGCGCCCCAGGCGATGCCGTAGCGGGCGCGGTTGAGGCAGCCGAACGGGCCCTTGAGGCCGACCACGTTGGGCAGCAGGTTCTCGTCCGGCACGAACACGTCGTCCATGACGATCTCGCCCGTGATCGAGGCGCGCAGGGAGAACTTGCCTTCGATCTTGGGCGTGGTCAGGCCCTTCATGCCGCGCTCGAGGATGAAGCCGCGGATCTGGTTCTCGTCGTCCTTGGCCCAGACCACGCAGACATCGGCGATCGGCGCGTTGGTGATCCACATCTTGGCGCCCTTGAGCACGTAGCCCCCGGCAACCTTCCGCGCCCGGGTGGTCATGCTGCCGGGGTCCGAGCCGTGATCGGGCTCGGTCAGACCGAAACAGCCCACCCATTCGCCGCTGGCCAGCTTGGGCAGGTATTTCTGGCGCTGGGCCTCTGAGCCATAGGCATGGATCGGGTACATGACGAGCGAGGATTGCACGCTCATCGCCGATCGGTAGCCGGAGTCGACCCGCTCGACCTCGCGCGCGACCAGGCCATAGGCGACGTAGCTGGTGCCGGCGCAGCCATAGCCCTGGATGGTCGAGCCGAGAAAGCCGAGTGCGCCCATCTCGCGCAGGATCTCGCGGTCGAAGTGCTCGTGGCGGAACGCCTCGAGTACCCGCGGCATCAGCTTGTCCTGGCAGTAGGCCCGCGCCGCCGATGCGATCATCCGCTCATCCTCGCTGAGCTGCTCCTCGAACAGGAACGGGTCGTCCCAGACAAACTGCGGCTTCGAGCTGCTCGTGGCGGTCGTCGATACGGCGGGTTGTGCGCACATGGCGTGCCTCTCGGAAATGGTCGAATTGATCGGAATTATACAGCACCGGCGCGGGGAGCGGGCGCTTCCCCGTCGGGAATGACCGCGGTGGCCTCGATCTCCACCTTCGCCCGGTCTTCCACCAGCGCGCGAACCTCGACGAGCGCCATCGCCGGGTAATGTCGCCCGACGATCTCGCGATAGACGCGGCCGACCTCGCGCGCCCGCGCGAGATACTCCTGCTTGTCGGTAACGTACCACGTGAACCGGACCAGGTGCTCCGGCTTGGCGCCGGCCTCCGCCAGCACGGCGACGACGTTGATCAGGGCCTGCCGGACCTGCCCGACGAAATCGTCGGTTTCGAAGGTGCAGGTGGCGTTGTTCCAGCCGATCTGTCCGGCCACGAAGACGAACGTGCCGCGGGCGGCGATACCGTTGGCATAGCCCTTCGGCGGCAGCCAGTCCTTGGGTTGCAGTAGGCGGTTCATGCGATGGCCGTCTCCGATGCGAGGTGCCAGTCGCGGCTGTCGGCCTGATAGGCCGTCATGCGCTGGCGAAGGTCGTCGGGAATTGGGATCGAGCGCTGCGTCTCGAGCGAGATGACGACCAGGACGAGCTGGGCGCGCAGGCGCTCCCGGGCGCCGACGTGTCCGTGGATTGTCAGCTTGATCGACGACCGTCCGAGTTCCTGGACGAGCAGGGTGAAGGTGAGGCGGTCACCCATGCGACTCGGCATGAAGAAGTCGCACTCGGCATGGACGGTCGGCAGGCCGATTCGGCGCTCGAGGATCTGGTGCGCATAGTCGACGCCCAGCCGCTGGGTGAACCAGTCCTCGATCACCGCATTGAACATGTCGAAATAGTTCGGGTAGTACACGATGCCGGCCGGATCGGAATGCGAGAACCGGATCGGCATGTCGACGCTGAAGGCCGATGCGGCCATGCGCGGGGTCCTCTCGGTCGGTGCCAAGTTTTTCTCGTCAGAAAAATCTTTTAAGCCTAAAATAATTCCGCGGCAAGCGTGACAGGCGCTAATAATTCCGCGGCAAGCGTGACAGGCGCTGAAGCGCTTGGCGCGGTGCGCCGCATCGGCGACACTCTCGAACCATGGCGCGCGACGTCATCTTCGAATTCTACCGTGTCGGGAACGCGATCAAGGTATCGGCGGTCGACCCGGTCACCACGGTGGAGGTCTCGATCGTCGGGCCCGCCACCTGGGACGAGGCCGCCCTGAAGCGCGTGGCGACGCGGAAGCTGGAGTTCGTGCTCGCACAACGTCAATCGAAGATTGGCAAACCGGGGCGCTAGTCGCTACATTGCCGGGCCACGGGGCGGGGCCGGAAGCGCCGACGCCGACCCGCGCAAGTGCCGGCCAACGGCGTAGCGCCATAAGAGAAGAACTGAACAGGGGCGACTAGGGACCCGTATGGAGTATTTCGTACAGCAGCTCATCAACGGGCTGACGCTCGGTGCGATCTACGGTCTGATCGCGATCGGGTACACGATGGTGTACGGCATCATCGGGATGATCAATTTCGCGCACGGCGAGATTTACATGATCGGCGCGTTCATCGCGGTGATCACGTTTACGCTGCTCGGTCTCGGCGGCGTCACCTGGGCGCCGCTTTCGATCCTCATCGTTCTGATCGTCGCGATGGCCTTCACCTCGGTCTACGGCTGGACGATCGAACGCATCGCCTACCGGCCTCTGCGCGGGTCGTTCCGCCTGGCGCCGCTCATCTCCGCGATCGGCATGTCGATCTTCCTGCAAAACTACGTGCAGCTCACGCAAGGCGCGAAGATCAAGACGCTCGCCCCGGTCGTGCAGGGGACCATTCCCCTGCTCAAGTCCGAAGCCGGCTTCACCGTCGCGATAAGCTATCTGCAGATCATCATTATCCTGCTGACCGTCGCGCTCATGGCGGGCTTTACCTACATGATCCAGATGACGCCGCTGGGCCGCGCGCAGCGCGCGTGTGCGCAGGACCTGAAAATGGCCTCGCTCGCTGGCGTCGACGTCGACCGGACGATCTCGCTGACCTTCGTCATGGGCGCGGCGCTGGCCGCCGTCGCCGGCGTGATGGTCACGATGTACTACGGGGTCGTCGATTTCTTCATCGGCTTCCTCGCTGGCATCAAGGCGTTCACCGCGGCCGTGCTCGGCGGCATCGGTTCGCTGCCGGGGGCGATGCTCGGCGGCTTGTTGATCGGCCTGATCGAGGCGTTCTGGTCGGCCTATTTCTCGATCGAGTATAAGGACGTGGCGACCTTCGCCATCCTCGTCATCGTGCTGATCTTCCTGCCGACGGGCCTGCTCGGACGCCCTGAGATCGAGAAAGTCTGAGGTTCAGCCGTGGCTACCACCGTCATCCCTGCCGCAAGGCCGACGTTCCTTGCCGTGGCCATCCGCGAGGCGGCCCTTGCTGCGGCCATGGCATTCCTGCTGGCCGTTCCGCTTCTGGGTTTCGCGCTCGTCGACATACCGGGTGGTATCACGGTCGCGCCGCGCTTCAACTGGGTCGTCATCGCGACCGTCGCCGTCTTCATTGGCCGCTTCCTGATCGCGCTTTGGCGCCAGCTGCGGCCCGAAAGCTTCGGCCAGGTGTTTCGCGCGCCGAAGATCACCGCGATCGGGCCGTTCGCGGTCA
This sequence comes from Alphaproteobacteria bacterium, assembly GCA_036381615.1. Classification (GTDB taxonomy): domain Bacteria; phylum Pseudomonadota; class Alphaproteobacteria; order CACIAM-22H2; family CACIAM-22H2; genus CALANV01. Next base: position 21,646 of record DASVCL010000054.1, on the reverse strand, counting down.
ACGATGTCATCGGTTGGCTTCTGGCCGCGTTTGCCGTGTCGCTGCCGTTTCTGCCGTTCGCCGACCGCTACATCATCGACATCGCGATTTCGGTCCTGATCTACGTGATGCTGGGGTGGGGTCTCAACATCGTCGTCGGACTCGCCGGGTTGCTCGACCTCGGCTACGTCGCGTTCTATGCGGTCGGGGCTTATTCTTTCGCGCTGCTGTCCATCTATTTCGACTTCTCGTTCTGGCAAGCCCTGCCGCTCGCAGGCGTGTTTGCGGCCGCTTTCGGCGTGTTGCTCGGCTTTCCGGTCCTGCGGCTGCGCGGCGACTATCTCGCCATCGTGACGCTCGGGTTCGGTGAGATCATCCGTCTGGTCCTTCTGAACTGGCACAGCTTCACCGGCGGCCCCAACGGCATCAGCCAGATCCCGCGCCCGTCCTTCTTCGGCTTCCCGTTCACGCGCACCCCGCCCGAAGGTGTGACGGCCTTCCATCAGCTCTTCGGGGTCGACTTCGACTTCATGCACCGCACGTATTTCCTCTATTACGTGATCCTGGGGTTGGCGCTCATCACGAACCTGTTCTCGATGCGCGTGCGCCGTTTGCCCCTGGGCCGCGCGTGGGAGGCGCTGCGCGAGGACGAGGTCGCGTGCCGCTCGCTCGGCATCAATCCGACCAACACCAAGCTGTCCGCTTTCGCGCTCGGCGCCATGTTCGGCGGGTTCGCCGGCTCGTTCTTCGCGACCCGCCAGGGCTTCATCAGCCCGGAGAGCTTCACGTTCATCGAAAGCGCGATCATCCTCGCCATCGTCGTGCTGGGCGGCATGGGCAGCCAACTCGGCATCGTGGTCGCGGCGGCCTTCCTGATCCTGGTGCCGGAGTTCGGACGCGATTTTGCGCAGTTCCGCATGCTCGTATTCGGCGCCGCGATGGTGCTGGTCATGATCTGGCGCCCGCAGGGACTGGTCGCGCATCGCGAGCCGTCGATCCGGCTCAAGCCTGTGGACAGGAGGGCGGCATGATGGATCCCGCACTGCGGCCGCTGCCGCCGGACTTTATCCTGCAGGTTGAGCATCTCACGATGCGCTTCGGTGGCCTCGTCGCCGTCGATGACGTCTCGTTCGCCGCACGTGACCGCGCGATCACGGCGATCATCGGCCCGAACGGTGCCGGCAAGACGACCGTCTTCAACTGTTTGACGGGCTTCTACAAGCCGACAGTGGGCCGGCTCGCGCTGCACAAGGACGGCCGCACCTGGCTGCTCGAGCGTATGGAGGGGTTCCGTATCGCGCAGCAGGCCGGCGTTGCGCGTACGTTCCAGAATATCCGCCTGTTCCCGAAGATGTCCGTGCTCGAGAACCTCATGGTGGCGCAGCACAACCGGCTCATGCGCGCCTCGGGTTGGACGATCAAGGGCCTCCTGGGGCTTCCCCAATATCGGGCGGCGGAGCGGGAGGCGATGGATTTCGCCCGGTTCTGGCTTGATCGCATCGGCCTCATCGACAAGGCGGATTGGGACGCCGGCAGCCTGGCCTATGGCGACCAGCGCCGACTCGAGATCGCGCGCGCGATGTGCACGCGTCCGGTGCTGCTGTGCTTGGACGAGCCGGCCGCCGGGCTCAATCCGCGTGAGTCTGCCGAGCTCAACGGGCTTTTGTGCTATATCCGCGACGAGATGAAGACGGCCGTGCTGCTGATCGAGCACGACATGAGCGTGGTTATGGAAATTTCCGATCACATTGTTGTGCTCGATTACGGGCGCAAGATCGCCGAAGGCAGTCCCGCAGAGGTGCGCAACGACCCGGCCGTCATCCGCGCCTATCTGGGCGAGGAAGAGCGTGAGGAACTGCCGCCGGAGATCGTCGCCGACCTGACGGTGCCCGGGCCGGCCGCGATCGGCCCCGGTGCCGTGGCGCCGGTGCGGGACGAGGAGGAACGTCGATGACGATCCTGCGCGTCTCGGGCGTTCACACGTTTTACGGCCCGATCGAAGCCCTGCGAGGTGTCGACATCGAGGTCAACCGCGGCGAGATCGTCACGCTCATCGGCGCCAACGGCGCCGGGAAATCGACGCTGCTGATGACCATTTGCGGCAACCCGCAGGCGTCGCGCGGATCGATCGTGTTCGAGGGCCGCGACATCACGCGGACGCCGACGCACGAGATCACCCGGCTCGGTATCGCCCAGTCGCCGGAAGGGCGGCGCATCTTTCCGCGCATGACGGTATTCGAGAACCTCCAGATGGGCGCAGTGACCGCGGATCCGGCCCATTTCGAAGAGGATCTGGCCCGCGTCTTCAAGCTGTTCCCGATCCTCGCGCAGCGTCGCACCCAGCGCGGCGGTACGCTGTCCGGCGGCGAGCAGCAGATGCTTGCCATCGCGCGCGCCTTGATGAGCCGGCCGCGGCTGCTGCTGCTCGACGAGCCGTCGCTGGGGCTCGCGCCGCTGGTGGTGAAGCAGATCTTCGATACGATCCGCGAGATCAACGAACGGCAGGGTATGACCGTGCTTCTCGTCGAACAGAACGCATATCACGCGCTGCGTCTCGCGCATCGCGGCTACGTGCTGGTCAACGGCCGGATTACGATGTCGGGCACCGGGCGCGAGCTGCTCGCCGATCGCGAGGTGCGCGCGGCCTATCTCGAAGGCGGACACAAGCGTTGAGACGGAGCAGGCGGCGATGACGGATCTCCTCGGAAGCGAGCTCGGTGATTTCATCGGGGTCACCGTCGTGTTGTTCGGGGCCGCCGCTTTCATGACCGGACAGGCGCTGGCCGGAACTTGGCGGCCGTATTGGCAGATGATTCCCTATGGGCTCCTGCTTACCGCGGCGAACCGTTTCTTCAGCTGGGCCCTGTTCGGGGGCGAGCTTCTGTCGCTCAGCGGCTTCGTGATCGACGCGATCGTCCTCATTGTGATCGGGTCCGTCGCCTATCGACTGACGCGGGTGTACAGGATGACAACCCAGTACCCATGGCTCTACGAGCGCGCCGGGCTGTTCTCGTGGCGGGTCCGCAGCGGCCAATGATCGACATTGCCGCGCTCGCGGCGGGGTTCTAGAGTTTGACGAGGCATACCGGCCCCGGTCGACGGGCTGGGCCGGGTGGCGAGGGAGGGTAACGCAGTCGACCCTTCCGCAGTGTTGATAAACAGGGAGTAACCTCGATGCGGAAATACATGCTGGGGCTGCTTGCCGCCACCGCGGTGGCGGTGGGTGGGCAGGGCATCCCCGACGCCAAGGCCCAGGAGATCGTGATTGCGGTCGCCGGGCCGATTACCGGTCAGTATGCGGTCTTCGGCGAGCAGATGCGCCGGGGCGCTCAGCTGGCCGTGGACGACATCAACGCCAAGGGTGGCGTGTTGGGCCGCAAGATTCGTCTCGAGATCGGTGACGATGCATGCGACCCGCGCCAGGCCGTGGCCGTGGCCAACCAGCTTGCGAGCCGCAAGGTGGTCTTCGTGGCCGGCCATTTCTGCTCGTCGTCCTCGATCCCGGCGAGCCAGGTCTATGCCGAGGCCGGCATTCTTCAGATCTCGCCCGCCTCGACCAACCCGGCCCTGACGGATGGGGCGGCGGCGAAGGGCTGGAACAACGTGTTCCGGACCTGCGGCCGCGATGACCAGCAGGGCGCCGTCGCCGGCGCGTATCTCGCCGAAAAGTACAAGGGCAAGCGCGTCGCGATCATCCACGACAAGTCGACCTACGGCAAAGGGCTGGCCGACGAGACCAAGAAGGCGATGAACGCCAAGGGCGTTCAGGAAGCGATGTACGAGGCCATCTCGCAGGGCGACAAGGACTTCTCGGCGCTCATCAGCAAGATGAAGCAGGTGGGTATCGACGTGATCTATCACGGCGGCTATCACACCGAAGCTGGCCTCCTGGTGCGTCAGGCGCGCGAGCAGGGACTGAACGCGCCGCTCATTTCCGGTGACGCCCTGGTGGACAACGAGTACTGGAAGATCACCGGGGCGGCCGGCGAGGGCACGATGATGACGTTCGCGCCCGATCCGCGTAAGGCGCCGGAAGCCAAGGACATCGTCGCCAGGTTCAAGCAGCAGGGCTTCGATCCCGAAGGCTACACGCTCTACACCTACGCGGCGCTTCAGGTGTGGTCGAAGGCGGTCGAGCAGGCCAAGTCGCTCGATGTCGACAAGGTTTCCGCGGCGATCCGTGGCAAGTCGTTCGACACGGTGATCGGCAACCTGCAGTACGACAACAAGGGTGACGTGAAGAACTCGAAGTACGTGTTCTTCGTCTGGCGGAACGGGCAGTACGCCGAGATGTGAGTAGGAACCGGCCGGATCTCCTCCGGCCGGCCTCCAACGACGAAGGCCCGGCGGGTGATCCGCCGGGCCTTTTTCGTGCCGCCGAATGCGGCCTATTTCTTTACCTTGGGCGTGCCCTTGCGCGCGCCGGGCTTGCGGCCGAGCCCGATCTTCTTGGCGAAGGCGGAACGTTGTGCCGCGTAGTTGGGCGCCACCATCGGGTAGTCGGGCGGCAGTCCCCATTTCAGCCGGTATTCCTCGGGGGTCATGTTGTACGCCGTGCGCAGATGCCGTTTGAGCATCTTCAGCTTTTTGCCGTCCTCGAGGCAGATGATGTAGTCGGGCGTGACCGATTTCTTGATCGGCACGACCGGCTTCGCGCCGCCGGTGATCGGGGCCGAATTTCCGTCGAGGGCCGAAATCGACGAATAAATCGTCTTGATTACATCAGGAAGTTGCGACGCGGGCAGCGCATTATTGCCGACATAGGCCGCCGCGACTTCGGCTGTCATGCGCAGAAGGTCGCCGGGACTCGTTTTTTCTCTGGAGAGCTCTGTCATTGATCATCCCCGTGACAACTTTCGGTTTACTGACACGGGGCAGTCACGGTGTCAATCGGAATGAGGCGAAAATTAGTAAACGCAACCACAGGTGATAAATAGAACGCGCCCCTCTCGCAAATAAGCGGCCCGGCCGGACCGGCAATATCGTTGGACGATCCGGGATGTATTTCTGATTTAAACCATGGGATGTCTCGCCGGCGGCCCGGAATGTGCGGGGCAGACCGGATTTCTTGCTTGGAACGACTCGGAAGTTTTCTACTGAATTCAAGACTTTGTGCCCGATTGGCAATGCCCGGCGACATATGGTAGGGTCCGCGACGCCCAAATTTTACTCGCTCAAATGCCTGCCGAGACGATCGCCATCGCCGCCGACCACGCCGGATTCGAGCTGAAAACCCAGCTTGCCGAGGAGCTGACGCGGGCCGGCTACGTCGTCCTCGACCTCGGCACCAGTTCGACCGAGAGCGTCGACTATCCGGATTTCGCCAACGCCTTGGCGGCCGCCATCGGCAGCGGCAAGGCGCAACGCGGCGTTCTGGTCTGCGGTACCGGGATCGGAATCTCGATCGCGGCGAACCGCCACAAGGGTATTCGGGCTGCGCTGTGTCGGGACACGACCGACGCGCGGCTCGCGCGCGAGCATAACGATGCGAACGTGTTGGCGCTTGGTGCCCGCACGACTGGGGTGGAAACGGCCAAAGACGTCCTAAAGACCTTCCTGGCGACGCCATTCAGCGGCGGGCGCCATTCCCGCCGGGTCGAAAAGCTTGGTTGAGGCGGGTTTCACCACAGACCACATCGCTCCAGAAACCGATCGGAACCACACACCTCATGTCCTTTGCCAAATCCGCGTCAGCGTCGTCGCCGGCCAGTGTCGACAACCCGTTTTTCAGCGCGCCGCTCTCACAGTGCGATCCTGAGCTCCTCGAGGCCATTCGCGGCGAGCTCCGCCGCCAGCGGGACCAGATCGAACTCATCGCGTCCGAGAACATCGTCTCGCGCGCGGTGCTGGAGGCGCAGGGTTCGGTCCTGACCAACAAGTACGCCGAGGGCTATCCGGGCCGCCGCTATTACGGCGGCTGCGAGTATGTCGACGTGGCCGAGCAGCTCGCGATCGACCGGGCGTGCAAGCTGTTCGGCTGCGCGTTCGCGAACGTGCAGCCGCATTCGGGCGCGCAGGCGAACCAGGCCGTGTTCATGGCACTGCTGCAGCCCGGCGACACCGTGCTCGGCATGTCGCTTGCTGCGGGCGGCCATCTGACGCACGGCGCGCCGCCGAACATGTCCGGCAAGTGGTTCAAGGCCGTGTCGTACGGCGTCCGCCGCGACGACGCCCGCATCGATTACGACGACCTCGAGCGCCTGGCGAAGGAGCATCGGCCGAAGCTGATCATCGCGGGCGGCTCGGCCTATCCGCGCATCATCGACTTCGCGCGCTTTCGCGCGATCGCCGACTCCGTCGGCGCCTATCTGATGGTCGACATGGCGCATTTCGCCGGCCTCGTCGCCGGCGGCGTGCACCCGAGCCCGCTGCCGCACGCGCATGTTGTCACGACGACCACGCACAAGACGCTGCGCGGCCCACGCGGCGGCCTGATCCTGTCGAACGATCCGGAGCTCGGTAAGAAGATCAATTCGGCGGTGTTCCCCGGCCTGCAGGGCGGACCGCTCATGCACGTGATCGCCGCGAAGGCCGTCGCGCTGGGCGAGGCGTTGCGCCCCGAGTTCCGCAACTATGCCCGCGCGGTCGTCGAGAACGCCCGCACGCTGGCTTCCACGCTGGCCGCGCAGGGGCTCGACATCGTCTCCGGCGGCACCGATACGCACCTCATGCTCGTCGACCTGCGGCCGAAGCGCCTCACCGGGCGGATGGCCGAGCAGAGCCTCGATCGCGCCGGCATCACCTGCAACAAGAACGGGATTCCGTTCGATCCGGAAAAGCCGACCGTCACGTCGGGCATCCGCCTCGGCAGCCCGGCCGGGACAAGTCGCGGATTCGGCGTGAACGAGTTCCGCCAGATCGGCGAGCTGATCGGGGAAGTGCTCGACGGGCTCGCGGCCAATCCCGAAGACAATGCGCAGGTCGAGCGCGCGGTGCGCGCGAAGGTGCTCGACTTGTGCCGGCGTTTCCCGATCTACGCCGATCTGTGAAGCGGAAAATGAATCGAGAACGAGTGTCAGGGGGCTAGGGAGGATGCGCTGTCCGTTCTGTGGTCACGACGATACCCAGGTGAAGGACTCGCGGCCGACTGACGACAACAGCGCGATCCGCCGGCGGCGCTTCTGCCCGGCTTGCGGATCGCGTTTCACGACGTTCGAGCGGGTTCAGCTCCGCGAACTCGTGGTCGTGAAGAAAGACGGCACCAAGGAGCCGTTCGATCGCGACAAGCTCTTGCGATCGATCTCGATCGCGGTGCGCAAGCGCCCGGTCGAACCCGACCGGGTCGAACGCATCGTCAACGGCATCGTGCGCCGGCTCGAGAGCCTGGGCGAGTCCGAGATTCCGTCGACGGTCGTCGGCGAGATGGTCATGGATGCGCTCTCGGGGCTCGACCCGGTCGCCTATGTGCGGTTCGCCTCCGTCTACCGCAACTTCCGCGAAGCGAAGGACTTCGAAGATTTCGTCGGCAAGCTCGGCGACAAGGACTGATCCGGTCGATATCGGCCACATGCGCGCGGCGCTGGCGCTTGCCCGCCGCGGTCTGGGCCGGGTATGGCCGAACCCGGCCGTCGGCGCGGTTCTCGTGCGCGACGGCGTGGTGGTCGGACGGGGCTTCACGCAGCCGGGCGGCCGCCCTCATGCCGAGACCGAGGCGCTCGCCCGGGCCGGCGCGGCGGCGCGGGGTGCCACCGCCTATGTCAGCCTTGAACCCTGCAGCCATCATGGCAAGACGCCGCCCTGTGCCGATGCGCTCATTGCCGCGGGAATCGGCCGTGTCGTCGTGGCGACCGGGGATCCCGATCCGCGGGTGTCGGGGCGCGGCGTGGCGGCCCTGCGTGCGGCCGGGATCCCCGTCGAGGTCGGCGTCCTCGAGGCCGAGGCGAGGGCACTCAACGCCGGCTTCTTCATGCGCGAGGCGCAGGGGCGCCCGCTCGTCACGTTGAAGACCGCGACCAGCCTCGATGGGCGGATCGCAACGCAGAGCGGCCAAAGCCAATGGATTACCGGGTCGGCCGCGCGGGCACGGGCCCATCTGCTGCGCGCGACGCATGATGCCGTCATGGTCGGGATTGGCACCGCGATCGCCGACGACCCGCAGCTTACCTGCCGGCTGCCCGGCCTCGAGGCGCGTTCACCGGTCCGGATCGTCGTCGACGGCCGTCTGCGCCTGCCGCTGACGAACCGGCTCGTCGCCGGGGCGCGGGATCTACCGACGTGGATCATCACGGCCGAAGGCGTCGACGAGGCGCGTCGCAAGGCATTCGTCGATTGCGGGGTCGAGGTCATCGTCGTACCGCGCGACGACACCGAGCGGCCGGACCTCGGGGCGGCGCTCGCCGCCCTCGGCCGGCGCGGGCTCACGCGGGTCCTGCTCGAAGGCGGCGGCCATCTCACGGCGGCCCTGTTGCGCGCCGGCTTCGTCGATCGGATCGTCTGGTTTCGCGCCGGCGCCGTGATCGGGGGCGACGGTATCCCGGTCGCGGCACCCTTCGGCGTCAGGCAGCTCGATGATGCGCCGCGCTACGTCCGCGAGTCGGTGGAGCCGTGCGGCGATGATGTTGTGGAAAGCTGGGCCCGGTGCGACTAGGTTGAGGCCGGACGACCAACTGCTCGACGAGCGGCCTGCCGATGTTCACGGGCATCATTACGGATATCGGGCGCGTGCGCGCCTGCGTGCCGGCGAGTTCCGGCCGGGACACGCGTTTCGAGATCGAGACCCGATATCGAACCGATGAAATTCAGCTCGGCGCCTCGATCTGCTGCTCGGGCGCCTGCCTGACGGTCGTCGACAAGGGAGCCGGCTGGTTCGCCGTCGACGCGTCCGGCGAAACCTTGAGCAGGACGACGCTCGGCGACTGGCGGGTCGGCCGCGCCGTCAACCTCGAACGCGCGCTGCGCATGGGCGATGAGCTCGGCGGGCATATCGTCAGCGGCCACATCGACGGCGTGGCCCGCATCGTCGAACAGGTGCCGGAGGCCGGGAGCGTCCGCCTGGTTTTCGAGCTCGACCGGCAGCTGGGGCGGTTCATCGCGCCCAAGGGCTCGGTTGCGCTCGATGGCGTCTCCCTCACGGTCAACACGGTCGAGGATACGGATTCCGGCGTCACCCGTTTCGGCGTCAATATCATCCCCTTCACGCAGCAGCACACGACCTTTGCCGCGGCCGAACCGGGGCAGCGCGTGAATGTGGAAGTGGATATGCTGGCGCGGTACGTTTCCCGCCTGACGGAGCGGAGCGGACGATGACCCTGGTGAATCCACCGAAACGGGTGCTGCGGCACGGCGAAGACGCGCGCGCCTTCCTGTCGTCGATCGAGGAAATCGTCGAGGACGCGCGCAACGGCCGCATGGTCGTGCTCGTCGACGACGAGGACCGCGAGAACGAGGGCGACCTCTATATCCCGGCGCAGATGGCGACGCCCGAGGCCATCAACTTCATGGCCAAGTATGGCCGCGGTCTCATATGCCTCGCCTTGACGCGCGAGCGCGTCGAGCAGCTTGGTCTTCCGCTGATGGCGCGCGAGAACGGTACCCGGCACCAGACCGCCTTTACCGTGTCGATCGAGGCGCGGGAAGGGGTGACGACCGGTATTTCGGCGTCCGACCGGGCGCGTACCATCGCGGTCGCCATCGACCCGACCAAGGGACGCGACGCGATCGTGACGCCGGGGCACGTCTTTCCGCTGATGGCGCGCGACGGCGGCGTGCTCGTCCGCGCCGGCCATACCGAAGCGGCGGTCGACATCGCGCGTCTGGCGGGGCTTATTCCGGCGGGCGTGATCTGCGAGATCATGAACGACGACGGCACGATGGCGCGGCTGCCCGACCTCGTGAAATTCGCGCAGTTCCATGGCCTCAAGGTGGGGACGATCGCGGATCTGATCGCCTATCGCCGGCGCCATGACCGCATCGTCTCGCGCGAGATCGAAACCGTGCTCGACAGCCGCTTCGGCGGCGTCTTCCGCATGTACGTGTACGTGAACAAGGTCGCGTATGCCGAGCACATCGCCCTGGTGAAGGGCGACATCTCGGGGCCGGAGCCGGTGCTCGTCCGCATGCACGCGCTCAATGTGCTCGACGACGTGCTCGGCGATCGCTCGGTCGGCCGGGGCGAGGTGCTCCACGCCGCGATGCGCCTCATCGGCGAGGCCGGGCGCGGTGTCGTCGTCCTCATCCGCGAGCCGCGAGCGACCAGCCTGTCCGACCGTGTCCGTGCCCGGCTGGGCGACGCGGCATCGCCTGCGATCGCGCTCAGCGACTTCCTGTCGGAGCAGGGGCGGCAGACGGCGCGTTCGATACCCGGGCCGGAACTGCGCGATTACGGGGTCGGCGCGCAGATTTTGCTGGATCTCGGCGTCCGCGATATGGTCCTGCTGTCCAATACGCGCCGGACGATCGTGGGCCTCGAGGGGTATGGCCTGCGCATCGTCGAGACACGGCCGATACCGCCGCTCAGCGAACACTGACATAGAACTCGAGAGACGTGCATGGGGGATGCTCCACATATCATGATCGTGGAGGCGCGGTTCTACGAGCCGATCGCCGACGAACTCGTTCGCGGGGCCACCGCCGCGCTGGAACGTGCCGGGGCCAGCCACGAACGTTTTGCCGTTCCGGGCGCGTTCGAAGTCCCGGCCGCGATCCGCTTCGCCGTCGACGCGATGGGGGCCGCGCCGGGGCGCCGCCGGTTCGACGGCTTCGTGGCGCTCGGCTGTGTGATACGCGGTGAAACGACGCACTACGACTACGTGTGCCAGGAAAGCGCGCGCGGACTGCAGGACCTGGCGCTCAAGTTTTCGCTGGCGATCGGCTACGGCATTCTTACCGTCGAAAACGAGGAGCAGGCGTGGGAACGCGCCAGGGTCGATCTGGGTAATAAAGGGGGCGCGGCGGCGGAAGCCTGTCTCGCCATGATCGACATCAAACGCCGGCTGAAGCTCATTCCATGAACACGCCCGCCCGCAATGCCGCTTCCTCCGGTCGCCGCAGCCGCCGCAGCGCGGCACGGCTTGCGGCCGTGCAGGCGCTCTACCAGATCGACCTGACCTCGTCGGATTCGAAGACCGTCATCGACGAATTCCGCAGCCATCGGCTGGACGCGGCCGGCGACCAGCCGGATGCCGCGTATTTCGGCGAGATCGTGGCCGGCGTCGACGCCCGCCGCACGGAAATCGACTCGATGCTTGCTGCGCTGCTCGCCGAAGGGTGGACGATCGCGCGGCTCGAGACCGTGTTGCGCGCCGTGCTGCGGGCGGGGGCGTTCGAGCTGATCGCGCGGGGCGACGTTCCGGCCCGGGTCGTCATCGACGAATACGTTCAGGTCGCGCACGCCTTCTTCGCGGGGAAGGAGCCCGCCGTCGTCAACGGCGTGCTCGACCGTCTCGCCCGTCGCGTGCGCCCGGACGAGTTCGAGGGACAGCCGCGTGCCGCCGAAGACGCCCCGGGCCGGTGAGTTCGAGCTCATCGCCCGTTATTTCTCCCCGCTGGCGCAGGGTGTGGACGGTGCCCTGGGGCTGAAGGACGATGCGGCTCGGCTTGCGCCCGAGCCCGGATCCGAGTTCGTGGTGACGACCGATGCGCTCGTCGAGGGCGTTCATTTCCTGCCCGACGATCCGCCTGAACTCGTCGCGCGCAAGGCATTGCGTGTGAACCTGTCCGACCTCGCCGCCAAGGGCGCCGTGCCGCGCGTGTATTTTCTCGACGCCGTCCTGCCGCGGACGTTGTCCGAGGCCTGGCTTGCCGCCTTCGCATCCGGCCTCGCCGCCGACCAGGCGGAATTCGGCATACGCCTTGCCGGCGGGGACACTGCCGCCACCCCGGGACCGCTCACGCTCGCAATCACGGCCCTCGGCACGGTGCCCGTCGGAAAGATGATCCGCCGCTCGGGCGCGCGCCCCGGCGAGGCGATCTACGTGTCGGGGACGCTCGGCGATGCGGCCCTGGGCCTGCGGGTCCGCCGCGGCGGCCTCCGGATGCTCGACGGCGATGCCCGTCGCTACCTCGAAGGGCGCTATCGCCTGCCGATGCCGCGCGTCGACCTTGGTCCGCGGCTGATCGGCCTTGCCGGTGCTGCGCTCGACGTGTCCGACGGCCTCGTCGCCGATCTCGGGCATATCTGCGAGACGTCGGGCGTGGCGGCAGTCGTGAAGGAATCGGCGCTGCCGCTCTCTGCGCCCGCCGCGGCGGCGCTCGCACACGATCCGGAACTGATCACTGACATCCTGGCCGGCGGCGATGACTACGAAATCCTGTTCACGGCGCCTGCGTCGGCAGAGGGCGCGCTGGCGGAGATCGGCCGGGCGCTGGGCCTGACCCTGACCCGGATCGGCACGATCGAGGCCGGCAGCGGCGTCGCCATCGTGCGGCCGGACGGCCGGGTGCGCGAGCTCCCGTCCGGAGGGTGGTCGCATTTCTAGCGGCGGGGGTGTCGCGGGGCTTCACGATCCATTTACGCAGGCGCGGCTAAGGTGCTGCGCCCTGGAACCCGAGCCCGGCCTTCGATGCGACCCGTTCTTCTTCGATCTCTTGGGGCTGCCTTGATCGGTCTGGCGCTTGCGTTGCCGGGGGCCGCGCTCTCGGCGGAGCACGGCACGGCGAACGGGCCCTTCTATCTGCGCCTGCCACGCATCACCGTACCCGTGATCGAAGAGGGCGGGGTGACCCGTCACTGGACGATCACCCTGACGGTGGAACTCGCCGACGCGCCCGCGTTCGACCGCGCCGAGGCGCTTGCGCCGCGTCTTACCGATGCCTTCGTGCGCGTCCTGCACGCCATGGCCTCCCGCGCCGGCGGTGCCGACAGTCCCGACGTCGCCGTGGCCAAGCGGCACCTGATGGCCGCCGGCGCCCGCATCCTCGGGCCGGAAGCGCTGCGCGACGTCCTCGTCTATCGGATCGGCAGCCGCCGCGTCGACTGACGCGACGACACGGGCCGGGTGTGTCCGCGGACACACCCAGCGCAAAGCTTGCTTGCTGGGCCTGCCTCCAAATGTTAGTCAGCCCCGATGCACGCCGGCTCCGCCCGTCGCAATGTCGTCCTGCTTGCGCTCGCCCAGGGACTGATGATCGTCGGTACCTCGACGATGATCGCCGAGGCGGCCCTGGTCGGACACATGCTCGCGGCCGACAAGGCACTCGCGACGCTGCCGCTCGCCGCCCAGCAGCTCGCGGTGATGCTGACGGCTTTCCCGGCGTCGCTCATGATGCGGCATCTCGGCCGGCGCGCCGGATTCACGCTCGGGGCTTTCTTCGGCATCGCCGGCACGGCGCTCGCCACCTTCGCGGTATTCGAGGGCGCCTTCTGGATCTTCGTCCTGGGGGCGGCACTGAACGGCGTCTATAACGGATTCGGAATGTTCTATCGCTTTGCGGCCGTCGACGGCGCCAGCGAGGCGTGGCGGCCCAAGGCGATCTCGTACGTGATGGCCGGCGGCGTGCTCGCGGCCCTGATCGGCCCGGAGCTTGCCAAGCACACCAAGGATCTCTTCGCGCCGGTCGCGTTTGCCGGCTCGTTCGCGTCGCTTGTCGTCGTCGCCATAATCGCGCTTCTCCTTCTTCAGTTCATCGATATCCCGCGGCCAAATGACGCGGAGCGGAAGGGGGAGCAGCGCCCGCTGGGCACGATCATGCGCCAGCCGGCTTTTGTCGTGGCCGCACTCGCCGGCATGGTCGCCTATGGCGGCATGAGCTTCATCATGACCGCGACGCCGCTCGCGATGGTGGCCTGTGACCACAGCTTCGACTCGGCGGCTTTCGTGATCCAGTGGCACGTGCTCGCCATGTTCGCCCCGTCGTTCGTGACCGGCGACCTCATCCGGCGCTTCGGCCTCTTCAATGTCATGCTCGTCGGTGCCGGGCTCATGGCGCTGTGCGCGGCCATCAACCTCGCCGGAATCGATCTGCTCAATTTCTGGTTAGCGCTGACGCTGCTCGGCCTTGGCTGGAACTTCCTGTTCGTCGGGGCGACGACGCTGCTGACCGAGTCGTACCGGCCGGCGGAAAAGGCGAAGGTTCAGGCCGTCAACGACGTCCTCGTCTTCGGGACGGTGACATTCTCGGCCTTCTCCGCCGGGGCGGCCCACCATGCGCTGGGCTGGGATGCGCTTAACTATGGCGTTCTGCCGTTCGTCGCCCTGACGGCGCTGGCCATTTTGTGGCTGGCGCAGCGCCGCCGGACGGCGCCCGCCACTTGATTCGGCACGCATTTTGCCGACCGAGGCCGCCGCGGCGGTGGCCCGTTCCGCTTGCTATCGGGGGGGTGTTCTGGCATGTTCCGCGCGCTTTTTCGGCCTGTCGGGGTCCGTCGGGTACCGTCGGCCATTGAGACACAATCAAGAAAATCCAGAGGCGGAAGATGACTTCAGCTTATTGGTTGGTGATCGCCTGCGGCGTGCTGGCGTTGCTCTATGGCCTGTACGCCTACCGTCAGGTCATGGCGGCGCCCGCCGGCAATGCCCGCATGCAGGAGATCGCAGGGGCCGTTCAGGTCGGCGCCAAGGCCTATCTGAACCGGCAGTATACGACCATCGCCATCGTCGGGGTCGTGGTCGCGATCATTCTTCTCTATCTCGGTATTCACGTCTCGCTCGGCTTCATCGTCGGCGCGGTGCTGTCGGGTGCGGCCGGCTACATCGGCATGAATGTGTCGGTGCGGGCCAACGTCCGCACGGCCGAGGCGGCGCGCCAGGGTCTGCAGCCCGCGCTTGACGTCGCCTTCCGCGCCGGGGCGATCACCGGCCTGCTCGTCGTCGGCCTCGGCCTGCTCGGTGTGGCCGTCTATTTCGGCGTGCTGATGGGTTGGAAGGGCGGCGATCAGGGGTCGATGACCACCATCATCCAGGCCCTCGTCGCGCTGTCGTTCGGCGCCTCGCTGATCTCGATCTTCGCCCGTCTCGGCGGCGGCATCTTCACCAAGGGGGCGGACGTCGGCGCCGACCTCGTCGGCAAGATCGAGGCCGGCATCCCCGAGGACGACCCGCGCAATCCCGCCGTGATCGCCGACAACGTCGGCGACAATGTCGGCGACTGCGCCGGCATGGCCGCGGACCTGTTCGAGACCTACGCGGTGACGATCGTCGGCACCATGCTGCTCGCGGCCATCTTCTTCACGGGCGCGGCGCAGCAGACGATGCTGGTCTACCCGCTGCTGATCGGCGGCGTCTGCATCGCCGCTTCGGTGCTCGGCACGTTTTTCGTCAAGCTGGGCGCCGACAATCACATCATGAAGGCCCTCTACAAGGGGCTGATCGTCACCGGCATCGCTTCGGCCGTGCTGATCGGCATCGTGTCCTACTGGTTCCTCGGGGCCGAGACGTACACGATCGGGACCATCAGCTTCACCTGGACCAACATGCTGTGGTGCGCGCTCACCGGCCTTGCGGTGACCGGCCTGATCGTGTGGATCACCGAGTACTACACCGGCACGCATTATCGCCCGGTCAAGAGCATCGCGGAGGCATCGACGACCGGACACGCCACGAACATCATCAAGGGTCTGGCGGTGTCGATGGAGGCGACCGCGCTGCCGGTGGTGGTGATCTGCGCCGGCATCATCGTCGCGTACCTCAATGCCGGTCTGTTCGGCATCTCGATCGCGGCGACCACGATGCTCGCACTCGCGGGCATGATCGTCGCGCTCGACGCTTACGGCCCGGTCACCGACAACGCCGGCGGCATCGCCGAGATGTCGGGCCTGCCCAAGGACATCCGCAAGAACACCGACGCGCTGGATGCCGTCGGCAACACGACCAAGGCGGTGACCAAGGGCTATGCGATCGGCTCGGCCGGCCTCGCCGCTCTGGTGCTGTTCGCCGCCTACATCGAGGACATGCGGCATTACTTCCCGCAATACGCGAACCTGCAGTTTGAGCTGCAGAATCCGTACGTCGTCATCGGCCTGTTCGTCGGCGGTCTGCTGCCCTACCTGTTCGGCGCGCTGGGCATGACTGCGGTCGGCCGCGCCGCCGGGTCGGTGGTGATCGAGGTTCGGCGGCAGTTCAAGGAGATCCGGGGCATCATGGAGGGGACTGCCAAGCCCGACTACGGCAAGGCCGTCGACCTTCTGACGCGCGCCGCCATCAAGGAAATGGTGGTGCCGTCGCTGCTGCCGGTGCTGGCGCCGATTGTCCTCTACATCGTCGTGTCGATCGTCGGCGGTCAGGCGGCCGGGTTCACCGCGCTCGGCGCCATGCTGCTCGGCACCATCGTCACCGGCCTGTTCGTCGCCATCTCGATGACCACCGGCGGCGGCGCCTGGGACAACGCCAAGAAGTACATCGAGGACGGCCACCACGGCGGCAAGGGCTCCGACGCGCACAAGGCGGCGGTGACCGGCGACACCGTGGGCGACCCGTACAAGGACACCGCCGGCCCGGCGGTCAATCCGCTGATCAAGATCATCAACATCGTGGCGCTGCTGCTGATCCCGCTGCTCTGAGCGGCACCGCGCACGGTGGAAGCGCCGCGCAGCGGCGCTTCCGCCCTACGGGCTGATCGACACTGCGTCCTTCGACGCCCCGCCCCGCGCGGGGCGTCGTCGTTTCCGGCCGCCGTTTCTCTTCGCCACGCGCGTCGCCTTCGACGACATCGATGACGGCCCGCGCCGCGGCGGAAGTGCCGCGGCGCGGCGCTTCCGCCCTACCGCTCGGCCGCCGCCGTGCCGAAGCCGAGCCGGCGCAGCAGCGCCTGGCGCGCGCGCTCCGACAGGCGCACGCCGTCGCGCTCCGCGGTCGTGCCCGCCGCGGCCATGGCGTCGCCGTCCGCCACCGGGACCGCCCAGTACGCCTTCAGCGTGCCGCTGGCCGGATCGAACGCCTGGCCGGTGATCTGGCCGAGATCGTTGATGTCCTGCGCGGCGACCAGCACGCCGTCGTAGCCGGCGGCGACGCGCGCGTTCAGATCGACCATCGTGCCGTCCTGCCACAGGAACGGCCGGCAACTGGCGAAATGCGCGGTGCAGGACACGCCGACCACCTGGCGCTGGTCGTTGATGCCGAGCGCCTGGCTGTGCACGTCGTCGGGGCCGAGCGTGCCGAGGTCCTGCATGCCGCCGTCGCGCGTCCACAGGAACGCGTGCTCGTTCAGCGCACCGGGCGTGGCGCCGCCGGGCACGTTGGCGAAGCCGACCACGTCGCCGTTGCGGTTGATCGCCATCGGCGTGTTCCAGGCCACGCCGCCGAGGTTGCCGAGGTCGGTGACGCCGCCGCCGTCCCACAGCACCGCGTGCACGGCGGAGAAGCGGCCGACCGCCTGGTCGCAGATGCCGGCGATGCCGACGATCTGCCCGCTGTCGTTGAGCGCGGTGGCGGCGCCGCTGCTGTCGCCGGGCGGCAGCGGCAGTTCGCGGATCTGCCGCGGAAGCGGCCCCCACACCACCGGCCGGAACTGCAGCACCTGGCCGTTGGTGCAGGTCGGATCGCGCACCGTGTTCTCCGCCCAGCCGACGGTCTGGCCGAGATTGTTGCTGCCGGCGGCGAAGCCGTTGTCGCCGCCCAGCGTGGGCAGCGCGCGCATGCGGCCGAACTCCCAGGCGAAGCCAAGGCAGGTGTACTTGGCAGCGTCGGCGCCGATGAAGAACGCCGCGCAGCTCCAGCTCTCGCCGAGCGGCTGCGGCTTCGAGGTCTGCGCGATGCCGCTGATGCGGCCGAACACGTTCTTCACCGGCCACACCACGTTGCTGTTCGGGCCGCCGAGCGTGCCGAGGTCGCGCATCGCGCCGTACAGCCAGGCGGTGGCGTGCGCGTGGCCGTCGTCCGACAGGTTGGAGGTGCCAGCGATCAGGCCGAAGTCGTTGAGGCTGTTGCCGGCGCTGGACGTGCCGCCCAGCGAGCCGAGGTTGCTGACGTGATAGAGCGTCTCCGCCGCGGTCGCGGTGACGGCGGGCGCGGCCGCCAGGGCGGCAGCGCAGGCGGAGGCGAGGACGAACGAGGGCATCTGGCGCATACGGTCCTCCGGAGGTTGGGGAAACGCGCCGGCAGCGTGTGCCGCATCCGCGCGCCGCGGAAGCGCCACTTTTGCGACGGTTTGCGGTCCGGTGCCGTCCCCGGTCGGTATGCGCCGATGGGAACTGACCGTTGCACTCGGGGCCGACGATCGCCTGCCGCTGTTCCTGCAGCTGGCCAACGCGATCGCGGACGACATCCACCGCGGCCGGCTGCGGCCCGGCGATCCGCTGCCGGGCACGCGCGAGCTGGCGGAATCGCTCGGCGTCAGCCGCAACACCGTGGTCGCCGGCTACGACGAACTGGCGGCGGAAGGGCTGGTGGACACGCGCGTCGGCGGCGGCACGTGCGTCGCCGCCACGGCGCTGCCGCCGCCCGCGCCGCCGGCACTGGCGGACACGCCGACCTACGCGCTGGCCGCCGCGCCGCCGCTGCCGACGCCACCGGCGCCGCTGGCGCCCGGCGCGCTGACGCTGGCCGCCGGCATGCCCGACCCGCGCCTGTTCCCGAGCGCGGCGCTGGCGCGCGCGTTCCGCCGCGCGATCGGCGCACGCGGCCGCAGCCTGCTCGGCTACGCCGGCCCGTGCGGCCATCCGCGCCTGCGCCGCGAACTCGCGGGCATGCTGGCACGCACGCGCGGGTTGCCGGCGACGCCGGACCACGTGATGGTCACGCGCAGCATCGAGCAGGCGATCGACCTGGTCGCGCGCGCCCTGCTCGCGCCCGGCGACGTCGTCGCCGTCGAAGCATTCGGCTATCCGCCGGCGTGGAGCGTGCTGCAGATGGCCGGCGCGCGCCTGCTGCCGCTGCCGCTCGACGACGACGGCCTCGACGTCGATGCGCTCGAGGCGCTGCTGGCGCGCGAGCGCGTGCGCGCGGTGTTCCTGACGCCGCACCACCAGTTCCCGACCACGCGCGTGATGTCGGCGCCGCGGCGCGCGCGGCTGGCCACACTGGCGCGCGAGCATCGCTTCGCCATCATCGAGGACGACTACGACCACGAGTACCACTACGCCGGCAAGCCGGTGCTGCCGATCGCCGCCGGAGAGGGCCGCGCCAACGTGGTCTACGTCGGCGCGTTGTCCAGCGTGCTGGCACCCGGCATCAGCACCGCCTTCGTGACGGCGCCGCCGCCGGTGTTCGAGCGGCTGGCGGCGCTGCGCGCGGCCAGCGACGCGCGCGGCGACGTCGCCATGGAGGGCGCGATCGCCGAACTGTTCGAGGACGGCGAGCTGCTGCGCCACGTGCGGCGCACGCGGCGCGCCTACGCGGCCCGCCGCGACGCGCTGGCCGACGCGCTCGCGCGCCACCTCGGCAGCGCGCTGCGCTTCCGCCTGCCCGAAGGCGGGCTGGCACTGTGGACGCGCGCCGACGACGGCATCGACGTCGCCGCCTGGGCGCGCGCCGGCGCCGCCGAAGGCGTGGGCTTCCGCGACGCGCGCGCGTTCGACTTCCACCAGCGCCCGCAGCCGTACCTGCGCCTCGGCTTCAGCTATCTCGACGAAGCCGAACTCGAGGAGGCCGCGCGGCGCATGGCGCGCGCGCTGGCGCGCATTCGATCCCTTCCGGCGCGGGCGCCCGCGGGCCGGCGACCGGCGGTGCCGGCGCTGCGCCCCGCGCCGGCACGCTCGGCGGTGGCATCCTAGGCGGGCGCCTTCCGGCGATCATCGGCCGCGCCCCGGCCGGGACGAGGTTCATCGTGAAAGCCCTCTGGATCGTGCTCGCCGCCGGCTTCACACTGGCCGGCATGACCCCTGCGACTGCCGCCGCCACGGCCCCTGCCGCCGACGACCCCTATCTCTGGCTGGAAGGCAGCACCGATCCGAAGGCGCTGGACTGGGTGAAGGCGCAGAACGCCTTCACCGTACAGGCCTACGCGTCTTCGCCCGAGTTCGAGCGCACGCGCAAGCGCATCCTCGAGGTGCTCGACTCCGAGGCACGCATCCCGTTCGTGCGGAAGCTCGGCGACCACTACTACAACTTCTGGCGTGACAAGGCGCATCCGAAGGGCCTGTGGCGGCGCACCACGCTGGACGAGTACCGCAGGGACGCGCCGGCCTGGGAGACGGTGATCGACCTCGATGCGCTGGCCGCGGCCGAGCGCGAGAACTGGGTGTGGCACGGCGCGCAGTGCCTGAAGCCGGCGTACCGCCGCTGCCTGGTGTCGCTGTCGCGCGGCGGCGCCGACGCCGACGTCGTGCGCGAGTTCGACCTGGTCGACCGGGCCTTCGTCGGGGACGGCTTCGCGCTGCCGGAGGCGAAGTCGCAGGTGGCCTGGCGCGACGCCGACCACATCTACGTCGGCACCGATTTCGGCCCGGGCTCGATGACCCGCTCAGGTTATCCGCGCATCGTCAAGCTGTGGACGCGCGGCACGCCGCTGGCGTCGGCCGCGACGGTGTACGAGGGCGCCGACGACGACCTCTCGGTCACCGCCTGGCGCGACCTCAGCCCCGGCTACGAGCGCGACTTCGTCAGCCGCGCGATCGACTTCTTCGACAGCGAGCTGTACCTGCGCGGCGGCGACGGACGACTCGCGCACGTGGACCTGCCGCGCGACGCGATCGTCGACGTGCACCGCCAGTGGATGCTGGTCGAGCCGCGGTCGGCCTGGACGTTGAATGGCACGCGCTACCCGTCCGGTTCGCTGCTGGCGGCGAAATTCGACGACTGGATGGCGGGCGACCGCCAGGTCACCGCGCTGTTCACGCCGGACGATCACACGTCGCTGTCCGGCTACACGTGGACCCGTCGCCGCCTGCTGCTCAGCGTGATGGACGACGTCGCCAGCCGCCAGGACGTGCTGACGCCGCGACCGGATGCGTGGCAGCGCCAGCCGCTGGGCGGCACGCCTGCGCTGACGACCATCGAGGCGGGCGGCATCGATCCCGACAACGACGACAGCTATTTCCTCACCATCAGCGGCTTCCTCGCGCCGACCACGCTGTATTACGGCACGCTGGACCACGGCAAGGCCAAGCCGATCAAGCGCGCGCCGGAATTCTTCGACGCCTCGCGCTACACCGTGCGGC
Source organism: Alphaproteobacteria bacterium (assembly GCA_036381615.1). GTDB lineage: Bacteria > Pseudomonadota > Alphaproteobacteria > CACIAM-22H2 > CACIAM-22H2 > CALANV01. Next base: position 696 of record DASVCL010000054.1, on the reverse strand, counting down.
AGCACTTCGCCGTTTCCAGCGACGGCACGCGCGTGCCCTACTTCGTGGTCGGCCGCAAGGGCATGCGGCGCAACGGCCGGAACCCGACGCTGCTGTACGGTTACGGCGGCTTCGAGGTGGCGCTGCAGCCGTCCTACAGCGGCAGCGTCGGCCGCGCCTGGCTGGAGCGCGGCGGCGTGTACGTGGTCGCCAACATCCGCGGCGGCGGCGAGTACGGCCCGCGCTGGCACCAGGCCGCGCTGAAGGCGAACCGCATGCGCGCCTACGAGGACTTCGCCGCCGTGGCCGCGGACCTGGTGCGCCGCGGCATCACCTCGCGCGAGCATCTCGGCATCGAGGGCGGCAGCAACGGCGGCCTGCTGGTGGGCAACATGCTCACGCACTATCCGCCACTGTTCGGCGCCGCCGTCTGCGAGGTGCCGCTGCTGGACATGAAGCGCTACACCCATCTCGCGGCCGGCGCCTCCTGGATCGCCGAGTACGGCGACCCGGACAAGCCGGACGAATGGGCGTACCTGCGGCAGTTCTCGCCTTACCAGAACCTGCGCGCCGACGTGGCCTACCCGCCGGTGCTGTTCACCACCTCCACGCGCGACGACCGCGTCGGCCCGGCGCACGCGCGCAAGATGGCGGCGAAGATGCTGGCGATGGGCAAGGACGTCGCCTTCTACGAAAACATCGAAGGCGGCCACGGCG